>JAUXQH010000020.1 GCA_030685065.1 Pseudomonadota bacterium
TTTTCGGTGTCACATTGCCCGTCGGCGATGGCGACCACGGCGCTGATGTTGGTCGAGGTCGAGAGGTTCGACCCGAACACCTGCAGCATCGTCGCGTGGACGCACACCCGCGTACAACGTGGCACATCGAGGAGCGCCGACCGCTGCGCACCGCCGCCGCCGGACCAAACGAGCCGCGCCTCCCAAGGCGTGCCCTCATCCGACCAGAGGTCGATGATGCGCCAGTCGCCGTCGCCCTGGCCGAGCGAATGAGCCGTGAGCACCTCCACCTCGGACCCGGTCGAGCCGGCGAGCAACGAAGCGGGGAGCTTCGCGTTGCCGGAGCGGCGGGAGAGTTTGCAGGTGCCCATGACTCACCCCCCGATCAGCAGCTCGGGTTCTTGACGCGCGCCTTGCCGTAGAAGCTGAGCTTCAGGGCCGCGGTGGTCGAACCCGCCGAGTAGTTGATGGTGACCGGCACGCCGGCCCGGAGCACGCGCCCGCCGAACGAGGGGCCGTGGTACGCGGTGGGCGAGATCAGCGCCGCGTCGAGGTTGTCGAGCACCACCGGGTCGTCGCCGGAGATGATGGTGTTGATGGTCGCCGCGGTGTCACCCGTGGCGAAGATCTTCAACAGGTGGAGGCTGGTACGCGGGGTGAGCGTCATGCTCATCGCCTGACCGACCGAGGTGGCGACCGAGCCGCTGACGGTGACGTTGCGCTCCACGACCTTCCCCTTCTTCGCCTTCTTCAGGCGACCCTCGAGCTGCTTGTTCCTGCGCGCGAGTCGGGTGGCCCGGCGGGACCCCGGGCGCACACGGCGGCGCCGCTTCCGGGCCGCGCCCACGTCGTCGCCGAGGTCATCGTCGCCGAGGTCATCGTCGCCGAGGTCGTCGTCGCCGAGGTCGTCGTCGCCGAGGTCGTCGTCGCCGAGGTCATCGTCGCCGAAGTAGTCGTCGCCGAAGTCGTCGTCGCCGAAGTCGTCGTCGCCGTCGAGGTCGGAGCCGAACGACGGGTCGCCCGACATGCGGAGCGAGGCGCGGAGGGAGGTGCGGTCGACGAGGCATTCCCCGTCGGCGGTGAAGGTCACGAGGGCCCAGATGGGTGCCATGTTGGTGTTCCTTGGGTGGGAGATGCGGGAGCGGAGTTGGAAGGGGTGGGAGATCAGGCGCGGGCGCGGATGAAGCGGTCGGAGCGACCCTCGCGCGGCTCGCGGCGGTGGCGGCGGCCGGCGACGTCTTCACCCTCGGTGCCCGGCGTCATGCGGACCATGCGGGCGATCTCGCCGATGTCGTCGCCCTTGAGCTGCGCGGGAGCGGGGGCCGGCGCGGCGGCCGGAGCAGGCGCAGCGGCGGTGGCGGCGGCGCCCTTCTTCTCCGCGAGCGCGCGGCCGGCGCTGCGGCCGATGCGTCCGATGCCGGTTGCGAGGAGGCCGTTTCCGATGGCGAGCGCGTGGCTGCCGCCCTTGCCGGTCATCGTCTTGTAGAGGCCGTAGCCGCCTACCACGAGACCGCCGCCGAGCCGCAGATCCACCGGGCCGACGTCCATCTTCTCCTCGCCGAAGTACCCCTCGGCGAACGAGGCCGCGAAGACGGTGCCCTGGGTCTCCGCCGTGGCGATCACGGCGTCGGCGAGCGTCTCGGACATCTCCTTCGCCTTGGTGATGCGCCCGCCCATGCTCTTGAGCTTGTCGAGCGCTTCGGACAGGACGCCGGTCTTCTTGCTGTCGGGAATCTTTTCGCCTGCGACGGCCTTGGAGAGGGCGGTGCTCATGGGGTGACTTCCTCGGGGATGGACCAGCGGGCCGGTCGGGAGTTGGGAGCCGGGGAAGGCCCGGCGACGCAATCCACTATGAGCGCCAAGCCGGCATTGGAAGGGACTTCCGCCTACCACCTCCTACAGCGGGGATCGGCTCCCCGCGCTGAAAGTAGGGGCGGGCGGGTGGTTGGCGTTCCGGGCGGCGCTGTAGGCACCGCGCGCCACGCTGTAGGCTGCCGGCGGCCCGCTGTTGATGGCGCTCGGAATGTTGTAGGCGAGCGTCCATCGTGTGGTTGGCGGCAGGCTGCTGGGTGGTTGGCGATCTCCAACGTGCTGAAACCCGCGCGGTAAGGAATGTGCGTCCCGCTGTAGGATCGCCGCTGTTGACGCTGTAGGAGGTGGTAAGCGGTATTCGGGCCCCTTTTCGGCTTCCTGAGATAGGGTTTCGGCGTGGTTGGCACGGTTGCCGCCACACCGGAACGGAATCTCATGTCAACCCTCTCCTTCGACGCCCTCGAGCCCCTCGAAAAGCGCATCCGCCAGGTGCGCGCCGACATTGGCTACATCACCCTCTCCGAGGTGGTCGACCGGGTGAAGTCGGAGAACCTCGGTCGCATCGACTTCACCGAGACCGACCTCGCGCCCTACGCCTTCGACCCCGAGCCCCCCGAGTTCGAGGAGGCCGGCATCCTGGGCGACCTCGGCGACGACGCGCTCCCCGGCGACGAGTCCCTCCGCTTCGCGGAGGCCGCCTGCCGCTGGGTCCGGGAGACGGTGACCAACAACATGCATGGCCAGGAGGAGGGCCGGTTCCGCATCTTCGTGTGGAGGCCCAAGGGCGAGCAGGTGCTGTTCACTGCTCGCTTCGGCTGCACCGACCCCAACTACAACCCCGAGGCCGCTCGCGCCCCGCAGCCGCTCACGCTCGTCACCTCGGCCGAGCTCGCGCCCACCGTGAAGTCACCCGTGCTCACGGCGGCGCTCGCGGACGTGCCGGAGGCGCGGGTGTGGAGCGCGCTCGGGAACGGGTACTCCCAGTTCATCGAGCTCGCGCAGAGGACCTACGCGCACCTCGCCACGCTCCAGAACACCACGATCCAGAACCAGAACACGCAGGTGCTCCGGCTTCAGAAGGTGGTGGAGGAGCTCGTCGGCGAGCACATCAAGATGCGCGCCGGTATCCTCGAGGCCGATGGCACGCGCCGAACCGAGGGCGAGGAGAGCCGCGTGCGCGAGGAGCTCGGCAAGCAGTTCATCTCCGAGATCGGCACCTTCGGGCGTGTCGTCGCCGCCGCGAAGTTCGGCATGGCGCCCGAGCTGGTGGAGCTCGCCGAGATCGTCAACGCCTCCCCGGAGCTCATGGAGGCGATGAAGGCCCCCGAGGTCCGCAAGATGCTCCGCGACGAGAAGACTCGGAAGGAACTGGCCGAGCTGCTCATGATGGCGGCCCGGTCCGCCGCCCCCGCACCGACGCCGGACCAGTCCGCCGCGGCCTGACCCACCCCGTTCACGCTCAACACCAAGGAGGCTCCGATGTCGGAGACCGCTACCCGTCTGCCCCGCGCCCGCACCTCTCAGCCCAAGAAGCCCGTGTGGGCCGAGGTGCTCGACACCTTCTACGCCAACAGCTTCGACGCCTCGTCCAGCGAGGCGCTCACCGACTGTGCCGACGCCTTCGCCGAGTTGTCGGACACCGACCGCGCCTTTCACCAGGCGCACTTGACCTACCGGCAGGTCCAGGCGCTGGGGGACATCTACGGCTGCCTACGCCGCATCGAGGCCGGGCTCCCCGATCCGAAGACGGTGAGGGCGCTCCTGCACCTGCCCGGGATCCGGAAGGCGCTGGTAGTCATCGCGAAGGGGCAGGAGGAGATGCTCGAGCTGCTCGAAGCGGGTGGGCAGAGTGCCCGCGGAGAGCCGGACGAGGACGAGGACGACGAAGAACGGAGCGACCTCTCCGATGCCGTCGATCTCGACGAGGTCGAGGAGGAGGATCACGGGAACGGCGACGGTGAGGCGTTGGTGCCTGAGGTGCTGCCGGCGAGTGCGCGCCGCCCGGCGACGGCCGCATCGGAGGTCGCGTGAACGCCGCCCTCCGGGCAGACCCGACGGCGCTCCGGGTCAACCTCACCGTGCCCACGACCGCCGTGCGCATCGGACCGTTCTCCTTCGACGGGCTCAAGGCGCTGGTCGGCATGGACCTCGCCGAGGCGCTCGCGCCGCTGATGATCGGTCCGAAGTATCAGCGGCCAGGCGGTTCGGGCGTGGTCGACGTGTACCCGCTGGCGATCCCGGAGGGGGAGGGGCTCTCCCTCCCCGTGAAGCTGATGGGCGAGCTCGGGTTCTACAACCTGAGTGGGGCTTTGGTGCTCATCGTGCCGCCGGCCGTCGTTGACGTGGTGACGGCGCAGCTCGCCACCGAGATCGCCGCGGGCGAGGCGCTCGGGCCGCGGTTCACCGCGGGCGCGAGCGGCGGCACGGTCGCGGAGTTCGCGGTGCGGCTCCGGGCGGGGATGCGGAAGGCGGTGCCGCTCGGGAGGTTCGGGGAGATCGGGGTGGAGGCGAGGTAGAAGCCGCGAGTTCGCGGCCAGCCCATCGTGGTGTAGGACTATCGGCGTTGATGAGCGGTGGGCGCCGCATTTTCCCCGCCAGCCCGCCCTGCTGGAGGAAGGCGGCGCGGTGGTGTGCTTTCGTCGGGCGTAGGCCACGTATTCGGGGGAGCTTGTGCGGATGAATTTGCGCCTACAGGGCCAGGATCGCCGCCGCGATTATGTCAATCCGGACCCCCTCGTTCTTCCTGACGGGCGGAAGCCCGACGAACCTCTGTGGGCTGCCGCCAGCGCGATGGAGCGCGATGAGCTGCCCTTGCCCGTTAAACACCGGCGATCCGGAGGAGCCGCCGTCGGTGTCGGTCAAGTAGTACACGCGCCTCGCTACAACCGTCGCTACACGATTCCGGACGAACGCGAGTCGCTTCGACTCACCGCGTGGGTGCTGGATTATGAACGCGCGCTCATCGGGGATAGCCGTCGCCGTCGTCGCTGCGAGATCGAAGCGGAGCGCCATGGCGGGCGCGCTCACCACGGTCACGACGGCCCAGTCGTCCGACTTGTCGCCCGTGATCGTCCCGGCGTTGCCTTGGATGACAATAGGGGCGAACTGCTTCCCCAGCCCGTCATCCTCGGCGTTGAACTCCACGGCGACGGCGATGGCGGCACTTCCGTCCGGGAACAGCACGTGATGATTGGAGAGGACGCGATCTCCCTTCAGGAGCGTGCCCGTTCCATAAAAGCGCCGTCCATCAGCAGCGGTGACGCGAAGCCGGCACACCGAGGTGCGCCAGCGCATCACCCGTCCGATCGAGTCGAGGAGCTCCGGGATCGAACCCACGGGCTCGCTTAGATCCTCCCCGAACAGGAGCGCTTCGGGTAAGGTCACGGTACTAGGGAAGTCCGGACCGGCTTGACCCCTGGGCCCGGGATCGGTCGCGGGCGCCCTGTCTGCCAGCAAGTCGCTCAGGAAAGCCGCTAGGTGCTTAGGGATGGAGCCTTGATCGTTGATGAACATCAGTAGATCGCGCAGCGCACCCTCCGCAGCGGCGCGATCGAGCGTGTCTGACCAGACACGGTGGATGTCGTTTCCCCACGCGATTCGCGCGGCGTTCGGTGCCTTCGCGCCACGAACGAGCTCCTTGACCTCGACCGGCTCGAAGAAGGCGTCCGTCAGGCGGCTAAGGAGATCCCGTGCGAGGGGCTCGTGCCAGGGGAAGGGGGCATTGTCGATCCACGAAGCCATTCGAATTCTCCGTTGCTCGGCATGAGGCGCCGCCGCCCGCGATAGTATCGCGTCGTCACAGGAGCGCACTGGCCAGATGTCGAACCCCGTCCTCTCCGCAGGAGACCCCCGACGCGATCAGCCGCCAGCGCGTCTCCTCGAGCGGCTGCTGGCGGAGCTGATTGATGACCGCGAGGAGGCCAAACGCTTGGCCCTCACCGCGGGGTTGAACCGTGCGAACCTGGATATGTCTGGGGCGTCCGCGAGATTCTGGGCAAACATCTTCGATCGGGCGTCCCAGGAGGGGGCCTTCGATGTACTCTTGACGACACTTGATGCGGAGTGCTGGCATCGCACGGTGAAGACCGCGATCGCCAACGTCCGGGGGACGGGCGGCACCGCCTGGGCTGCCCTGCCTCCGCGCCCCGCACTCAACGTGCTCCACCAACCGCTCGTGCGCGAGGAGGGGGGGTGGAGATTACTCGACCCCTGGGTGTTCCGGGTGGGCGGGGAGGACGGCGAAGGGATCGACCTCGCGGTTCCGGACGCCCCTGTTGACGGTGCCGGCCTTTACGCTTGGCTCGACCGCGCGAGCGTCAAGGCCGAGCTCTCGCCCAGCGAGGTCGTCGTCGTCCTGGTGGCCTGCCCTCAACGCGAAGGGCTAGAGATGGATTGGTCCGAACCGGAATTTCAGGGTGTCTTCCTCCTTCACTACTACCAAGCGCTGTGCTGGTGGCCGATCAGGGAAGAGGTACGCGTGCCAGGTAGAAAGGGGGCCGAGACGATCGATGCGTGGGGCGGCGCAGGCGGCGTGCGCATCTGTGACGATGCGAGACGCGCGCCCGCAATGTTGGCCCAGGCGGGCCGCGCGGTATCGCTGGTCGTCTGTGCCTCGTCGGCTTGCAGTATGGTTCACCCATCAGATTTAGTAAGCTATCATCGGGCGCACCCGCTAACTCTACTCTTGGTATCGGGGGAGACGGTCGCGGTGGGCCGAGACCTTTTTGGCAGCGACACGTCGCTCCCCCTCCCCACGTTTTTCGATCGCTTAAAGGACCTAGTGGACATTCGCTACCACGTCGTCTGGACCGATCCGCGCTTCGGCGCTCCGGTTCGCGCTAAGCCCCTCCGGAGAGCCTCATGACTTGGCATTTGTACGTCGACAAGCCCAAGCGGCTGCCCACCAAGGCAGTGGATTCCTGGCTTGCGTCGGCGCCCCCGTGGCGTGCCCCGCAGAAGCCCTGGAAGGACCGCTCGGACAAGGTCGACCGGCCTCCCGCTTCCGAGGAGGAGGAGGGTGTCCTCGCAGGTCGCGCGCGGAGCTTCCGCCTGCCCCCCGCCGTGATCGCATCCACCCCGCCCGTTTCCTCGGCAGAGCTGATCAAGGCGGCGCTGGACCGAATCAATGCGGCATTACACCTTCGCCGGCCCATACTCATCTCGGGGGACCCGGGCGTCGGGAAGTCCTCACTCGCATGGCACCTCGCCTGGGTCCTTGGTTTAGGGCCGCCGCTAAAGTGGGAGATCGGCTCGCGGACTACGCTTCAGGACGGTCTGTACCACTACGACGCGATCGGGCATCTGCAGGCGACGCGCGCCGCCACTGCGGGGGAGCGGGTGTCGATCGGTCCGTTCGTCACCCTCGGACCCCTCGGCACGGCACTCCTCCCCACGGAGCGGCCGCGCCTGCTGCTGATCGACGAGCTCGACAAGTCCGGGTACGACCTTCCGAACGACCTCCTCCACGTCTTCGAGGACGGCCGGTTCGTTCTGCCCGAACTCAAGCGAGAAAAGGAAGGGGCTGATGTGTACCCCCATGACGCGCGAGATCAAACAGACACGGTGCGCGTCGAGCGCGGTGAGGTAGTCCGGCATCACCCCCCCGTTGTTGTGATCACGACGAACGGCGAGCGCGTGTTCCCCGAGGCCTTCTTGCGGCGCTGCGTCGTGCTCGAGTTCGGCCGTCCTGACAACACGCGCCTCGCCGAGATCGTGGACAGCTGGTTTGGGGCAGGCGGGCCGGACGCAAGCCACGCAGCAGCGGTCGCTGAGTTGCTCGAGCTCCCCGAAATGTCACGACAAGCAACAGACGTTGTGCTCCAGGCCCTCTACCTCCAGGTCCAGGCAGAGGCGCCGCGCGCCGTGGCTGTGAGCGCGGTGAAGCGGGAAAAGAGCGGATGATCGAATGGGGGCGCCTACGGGATCGTTTGGCCCGAGACAGTCTCCAGCCTGACGCATTGGAACTAGCCGAGCTTGCTTGGTTGGCAGTGATCGTGCAAGGAAGTCAGGCTACGCGTGGCACGACCAATGCGCGTAGGACCCGCGCGCCCGAGACCGGCACTGGTCGTCTGGCATCCGAAAGGTCCCTGGCGGATCGCCTGCACCAGGATCGTCCCGCGGAAATCTCACTCGACGGCGGGGATAGGCCAGAGCGGGACGCTGGGCTCCTGGGGGACCCTGCGGCCGGAATCGCCGGGCGCGTGGCCCCGCAGGTGTCAGGAGAGCCGACGCTCGCGGTGCGGCGCGTGTCGAACCGACTCGGCCGGGTGGCTTGGGTGGGGGCGCCACGCATCGACGTGGGGCGTTCGGTCGCATGGTCGGCGGCCGTCGACGACATTGCCGTCGTGCTGACGCGGGGCGAGGAGGTCGTGTCGAACCTGCTGGTGATCATCGATGAAGCGCTGCCGCTCCTCCCCTGGCGACAGGAGGTCGTCGCGCTTGTGCGGGCGGCGCACCGTTCCGGCCGGTTCGCGCGGGTGACCGAGGTGGGCGTTGACTTCGAGGGGGCCAAGCCGCAGATTCGGCGCGCGCAGCCAGCGTCTGGGCTCCGGGGGTGCGCCGAACCGGGCGCGCCGCTGCTCGTTCTGATCGTCACCGACACCCTCGCGCCGGGGACCACCGACGGTGGGCTCGTCGCCTTGCTTGATGGTTTGCCTGGCCCCGCTGAGGTGGTCGTCGTTCACCCCTGGGGACCCGGCCGGTGGAACCGGACGCCGCTCGCCGATCTGCTGCCGGCACGTCCGGCTCCCTTCCTTCCTGGCGCGCGCACCCTCGCGGCGGGGCGGATCGGGCTCTCGGCGCCGCAACTCAATCGGCTCGTTCCGTTCGCGCGCGGGATGGGCGCTCGCGGCCTCGGCGGAGTCCGGCTCGAGCGCGCTTCGGCGACGGAGGAGGTCGCACCGCCCTCCGACGGTGAGGCGTTCCTCGAGGGGCTGGAGCATGCGCTGCCGGCCGTCGCGCGGCAGGTTCTCGCCCTCGCCGCCGCAGTGCCCGGCAATCTGGACTTTTCGCTCCTCACCGCGCTGGTTGGCGGTGGCCTCACTTCGCGCGAGGCCACCCCCGTAGATATCGCCGAAGCGCTCACGAGCGGGCTTCTGGAGCGGCTCGGTGATCCGGAGCGCCCCATGCTGCGGTTCCACGAGCCGCAGGGAGACGGCCATTCGCTGAGCCGCGACGCGGCTTTCGCTTGGTTGCCGCTCGAAAAAGCCGCTGCGGTGATCGGGTTTCTTGTTCGGCAGGTGGAGGAGGACGCCGGGAGTCTCGCTGGACTCGGTATTCCGTTCCAACTCCTGCGGTCTATCCAGCGAGGTGATCCCCCTCCCGAGGGTGAGGTGCTCACGCGCACGGCGCGGCATGCCTTACGGGGGTTAGTGGACTTGGGCATCACGGTTCGGCCGGAGGTCGCGGCGCAGCTGCGGGACGACGCGCAATTCGAGCCGCCGGGACCCAACGCAGGCGACGTTCAACGGCCGAACTGGAAGTGGCCGACGTTGGATATCCAGCGGACCTCGGCTAATGAGGGCAAGGAGTGTACGCTGCGCTTCTGGAGAGGCGGGCGGATGGAGTGGTCGTGGACGGCAGGCGCGGCTCACGATCGACCGTTTCAGCTTCCAGGAGCGCTTCAGAAGGTACTGGGCGACGTGGCTGCGGGCTCGCTCGTAATACGGACGAATTGGCATGATATGGATTGGGAGACGCTCGTTTCCGTGGCGTCAACGGACACCCAGCAAGATGAAGGCGTCGCATCTGTTTCGCTCGTGCGCAGCCGGGCACCCCTGGATCGCGTGCAACAACGCGAGCTGTCGATTCGCTATGAGGGGGTTTGGGTCGCGGAAGAGGGGTCGCGTTCGGGACAGCTCCCGCAACGGACGCGGAGTGAAGTCTCCGAAGAACTTCGCCGTCGCACCCGCGGAGTGTCGTTACTCGCGCTGGACGCCGACGAGTGCGTCGCCACCTCCGACTCGGAGCCCGGTCTCGACTGGAAAGGGGCACGCCTGCCAAGCTTGCCCCTCGGCCACGTGGCCCGTGTGGTGCGGGACGCGAACGGAGCCGCAATCGTCGTCCTGACGGGTGCATTCGATCAACCCGGGCGCTGGATTGACCGCCTGTTGGCCGAGGGCGCTGCGGCAGTCTTCATCAAACACGCTTGGGCGGGGCGTTCCGGGGAGCGGTTGGTCTACCCCTGGCTCGCCCCTCCGTTTCTTAGCGGCCTCGCGAGCTTGGCTCCTCTTTCCGCCGAGCAGGTCAGGAATACAGGCCCGAACTGCGTCCTCTACGCCCATCCGGACCTCGAGTTCAACTGGGAGGACACCGTTCCTTGGTCGGAGGCACCTCCTCCGGCACACATAGAACGAGTGCGGGTGCTCGTGGTCGGAACGGGCAATCGACCCGCCGACGATCGGGAGTACGCTGCAGCCGATGCCTTGGGGGCGATGCTCGCTCGGAGGGGGGTTGAGCTCGTCTCGGGAGGCGGGGCGGGAGTGGATGAGGCGGTATGCCGAGCCTTCACTGCGGCCTGTCCGCCAGGGAGAGAGGCAGCCCAACGGGTCCGCCTGCTCGACGTGAACAACGATTCCTTGTGGGCGGCCGGACGCCAGGTGGGGTTTCAGGGGCGATGGGATGACGCAGCGCTTGAAGGGGTACACCTAGTCATCACCATTGGCGGTCGGGAATGGGGGATGACCCGCCGGACGGCCGAAGACCGCGGGATCCCGGTGCTTCCGTGCTGCTGGACCGGGGGTGCATCAGAGTTGCCGGAGGGCGCGCGGGCTCGCTCAGCGGTCGGTGGCCCCGCGGGCTGGCTCGACGTCGCGGAGTACTCGGACTCGCTTCTTCCTCACCTACTAGAACGCCTCGACGCGGCGCTTGAAGTGCTACTCCCGCTGGAGGCGCCGCCTCTGCGGGGGCGTACGGCAGGAATGGCCGCCTATGCTCGGGCCTTTGAGCGGCTGTTCCGTGAGGGAACCGTTCGTTTGCACCATGCGCCGGTGTTAAAGTGGATTGGCGCCGACAGTGATCCCGTGGCGGAATTGACGGAGGCAGCTGACGCCCTTCTCGCTCGGGACTTTCTGGCAGTCCATCTTGCGGCATCCGACTCGGATATCGAACTCCTGTCCCCGATGCTCGCGTTGGGAAGGGTGCATCCGCGGGCCCTTGCACGGATCCGTGGCATCGAGGGCGCCTACTACCTCCCCCCGCCGACCGCGCTTCTGCTGGCCCTTTACGAGCTGTTGTCTTCATATTTCAGTGCGGACGGATTGCGACGCTTTCTCGAGCAGTGGCCAGAGGGAAGGGTCGTAGCAGAGGCGCTCCCCAGAAAGAAGGCCATCTCTGTAGTGGCCGAAGTGGCTGCGCAGACACTCGCAAAGCTTGATCTCTTGGGGCCGGAGTTGTTCGATCGGCTTGAGGAGGAGCGCCCCCAACACGCTGATGCTATCGCTGTGGTGCGTCAGTTGTGGAATTCGCTCCCCAATGTGACGCAGGCCGACGTTCAGAAGCCAGTCACGGTAGTTATCCTAAGTGCTCATGCAGACGCGAAGCTTCGCGACATCCTCGAAGCGCGCCTTGCCCCGCTGGAGCGCGCAGGGTTCATCGGATTGCCGAGTCAGTCAGGGCGCGGGAGTTTCGACGTTCCAGAGGATGCTCCCGTATTGTTTCTGTTCCTAGTGAGTCCCGATTTTCTCGGGTCGGGGCGCTGCAGGGCCGAGGCGTCCACGGCGATGCGGAGACTCGAAGACGAAACGGCGCGCGTGATCCCCATCCTGCTCAGGGACTGCGACTGGCAAGGATCGGAAATTAGCTCCTTACGGATAGTCCCCGCTAGGGCGATAGCAACTTACGCGAATCGCGATGAACCATGGACTGAGGTGGTCGCGACGATTCGGGCTGCGGTCAACCCCGGGAGCGCGAAATCTGAGTTCTGGCGCAGCGGCATTATTCTGGACAGGTACCTCACCTTTGAGACCTTCTCCGTAGGCAAGTCGAGTGAGTTCGCACACGCGGCCGCTATTGCCGTTGCGGATGCTCCTGGACGGTTGCACAATCCGCTGTTCATCTACGGGCCGGACTCTGACACCAACACGCACCTGCTCCACGCTGTCGGAAATCGGATCGCGGCTCGCGCAGGTCGCACGCGCGTCTTCTGCTCCACCGCCGAACGGCTTTCTGCTGCGTTGACGCGAGCTAAGCAGACTGGTACCGATCGTGTCTTTAGCGAGCAATTCCATTCCGTCGACCTGCTGCTTCTCGCGGATGTTCAACTCGTGTCGGGCCTTGGCTCACTCGGGGCGAAGCTATTCGAGGTCTTACAGCGGATGTTGAGTGAAGGCAAGCAGGTGGTGCTCACGTCGGAAGAGGCCCCAAGAGGGATTTGGGGAATCGAGCCCCGTCTACGGCAGTGTTTCGAAAGCGGCCTGCTTGCCGACGTACAGCCGCCAGATGTCGAGACACAGATGGCGGTCCTGGCGATGAAGGCATCCAAACTGCGACTCAACATCCCTGTAGACGTGCAGTATGCCATTGCTCAGCGAGCCGGGAACAAACTCGGGTATATCGACCGCTTTCTGCACCGCCTCGCTGCTCTCCGGTTGTCCGACGCCGAGCCCATCACGATGGCAGTCATTCACGAGCGTATGGGCGACTTGCTTCAACCGCCTGCCGCGGGTCCGGCCACCGACTCTGTCATTCGGTGCGTTGCCGAACACTACAAACTCAGTGTCAGTGATTTCGGAAACGCCCGCAGATCGCCTGATATTCTGTATCCACGATACATTGCAATGTATCTGGTTCGACGCCTGACAAGTCTGACATTTGACGAAATCGGTAGAAAGTTTTTTAGGCATGGTTCGACTGCGCAGTACGGAGTTCGGAAAATTGAAAAAATGGCTATCTCAAACCTTGAATTGCGCGATGAGCTCGTGACTCTCGAGCGGCGCTGTCGGAGTTTCCGATAGTGGCCTGAGGCCGGGTCTTCGCGTTCGGGAACCTGGGGCAAAGAGGTTGGAGGTTGGGGCCGGCCGCCGCGCTGGCCCGCGGCCCAGCGGCACGAGCGCGTGCGCGACGCCCAGGCCTGCGAGAGTGGCCCGCTGCGCACGGCGCTCCAAAGGGCAAGGCGGAGGCAGCGAGTGCCGCGTGGATTCACGTGCGCCTCATCGTCTCGGTCTGTCGCGAGAGCAAGGCGTTCCGGGGCGCCTCGTGTAAGACCTCTCGAACCTCGGAGCCTGTTTTCCCGCGAACGGCTGTTGGGGGACGGCGCTCACTTCCTGGCCATCAGTTCATCACATTCCGCCACCGAAAGCTCATTCGGATCGATTCAAAAAGACGCTGTGATCGTCCAGTCTGCTCGGGTGAACGGACGGGCCGCGGTGCTCGTCCGCGACGGTGGCCGGGTGGACATCCGCGACTCCCGCCTCAACCAGAACGGCTACGAGCCTGGCCCAGTCGGGCGCGCGCGTCGCCATCGCGACCACCGACCTCCGCGGCACCAAGCGGGGCGCGATGGATGTCGAGGACGGGGTGGTGCTGGAGCGCGGCGAGGGCGTGATCGAGTAGGCGCGTCCGGCCCGGAGGGAAAGCCACCCTCGGCCGGGGCCGAAGGTGGCTCGACGCCGGGCCGCTCTACGACTTCGTCAAGTGCCACCCTGGCTCGGTGATCGACCAGCTCCGGGAGACCCATCTCCTCGTGCCGTGTACCGATGCCGACGCGCCGGCGGGCACCTGGGAGTTGTGGCCGCGGTGGCTCGGCGCCGCGTTGGCCCGCCGCGCCGTGCGACGGCTCGCGAGCGGCGGCGACGGGCTCGGCGAGGCGGCCCTCGCGGGCGACGCCGGAGTGGCCGCCGCCCTGGGAGAGCTGAAGGAGACGTTCGTCGCCGCCCGCTGGGACCGCGTGCGCACGCTCCTGGCGGCGGACGCGGCCACTCCTCCGGGCGTCGCGACCATCGAGGCGACCGCGCTGGCGCTCGGCTTCCACCTGCTCGACGGTCACCCGGTCCCACGCGAGCTCGCGGCGGAGACGATCGGGGTCCTGGCACGCGTCCGGTCGGCGTCGGGTGCGGGACGCCTGTTGCCCCATGGGTCCGGGGTGACCAACCCCACCGCGGTCGTCGCTGCCGAGTGGGCGTTGGGCTACCGGGCGCGGAGCGCCGACCCACAATTCGGGCCGTGGAGTGGGGAGGTGGACGACCTCACCACGATCCAGTCGCTGGACGACGCGTTGGACCGCTGGGCGAAGACGGCGCTGGACGAGCAGGTCGGGGAGGGCCGGCGGGCCGAGTTCGACACCCTCGCGCGGCGGGTGTTCCGCTTGGGATCGTGGTTGTTCACCGCCCGGGGGCTCCTCCCCGTCCCGAGTGACCGCGCGGTGTGGACCTTCCAGGTGCCCGCGCTCCTCCTTCGCCTCGCGGACGAGGGGAGCGCCGCGCTGCCGGGGAAGACGGCCGCGGAGATCGCGCGGGCGAAGGCCCCGGACGTGGACTTCGAGGGCGAGTCCCGGCGCGTCGCGGAGTGGCTCGAGCACCCGACGCCGGTCGAGGACACTCAGGGGGCGCAGAGGGCAATCTTCGCAGCCGTCACGCTCAAGTTGGCCGAGGATGCGCCCGAGGCGCGTACCCGCCAGCAGGCCATCCGCGACACCGTGCGCGGCACCTCCGCCCGGTTCTCCCTGGTCAAGGCGGAAGTGGAGGCACAGGGCGGGAACTTCCACGACGTGCTGCGCTGGTTGTGGGCCCGGTGGAACGAGCTTCCGAACGAGGGCCGGAGCCTCCCGCCCATCGCGCTCTTGCGGCGCGCGGACCTCGCGGATGCACGGCTGGTGTGGCAGGCCGCCCCGGCGGTGGTCCACCCCGATATCTGGCGGCGGGCGTCGGAGATCCCGGCCCTGTGGGAGGTCCTCCCGGCCGAGGGGTGGCGCAGCTGGGCCCTCGCCGGGAACGACGGGCCGGCTTGGGAGAAGATGCCGATCGACGTGTTGTGCTCGCTGCTCGACAGGCCCCTCCCGACCGATGCGTTCCGCGCCGCGTGGCACCGCGGCGGAGAGCAGGTGACGGCGTGGCTCCTGCCCCGGCTCTCCCAGGAGCCGGCGGACGGGCCTCGGCGGTGCCTGGCCGCCACCCCGTCTGAGCTCGTCCCACCGCTCCTCTTACGGGCGGGCGAGCGTCTCCCGCGCTCGTGGTTGCAGGAGGTGGTCACTGCGCGCCAAGACGGCTGGCGCGATGCGTGGCGGTTGATCAGCGGGGGGTGAGGGGAGTAGCGTCGTGTCAAGTGGTGTACGGATGACCGTGGGGTGCTTGTCAGGGCCATGGATTGGGTCGATGAGATGTCGAGACCGCGCATGCCGGCACGCCGCGTCGGCCTGGGTGGCCGAGGTGAGATCCTTCGACCTCTTCGCAGACGGCTCGTTCCCGACCCTCCGCCGGACCCCAGCAGACGGGGTAAGCGGTAGTTGAGGCGTTTCCCCCTGCTCCCTTCGATTGCATTGGCTGTCGCGACAGCAAGGCGTTCCGGGCCGGTCCGTGTAGAACCCTTAGAACCCCGAAGCCGGTTTTCCGGCGAAGGGGCCTTCGGAGATCGACCGGTCACTTCCCAGCCATTAACTCCTCGAATTCCGAAACCGAACGCTCATCCGGATCGATCCAGAAAGATGGGATGAGCTGGTCGGCCGGCCCCTCGCGCCCTCGTGG
>JAUXQH010000021.1 GCA_030685065.1 Pseudomonadota bacterium
CGTTCGGCGGGTCAACGAGCGCCGGTGACAGAGGGAGGCCCGGAATCATCGCCCCGGCGCTCCCGTCGTCACCGGCCGGTTCGGTAGCAGGAGGGGTTGTGACTACCGGTAGGGGTTACTGTAGCGAACCGGATAGGCATAGCGCGAGATCCATCTCCGTGAAGTCGACGCGGCCGATGCCCTCGATGTGGTGGCGGTCCACCACCTCGGAGACGGAGACGTAGCCGATGTCCGCGCGCACTTGGCGGATGCGGCGCTCAATCGTTTCCAGGGAGTCGTACACGTATCGAGACATCAGTCGATTTCCGGCGGGTCGGCGAGGTCGTCAACCGTGCAGAGACAGTATCTCAGCACGGCTTCTACGGGCCGAAAAACCGCTTACCGCCTCCTACCGCGCTTACCGCGGGCGCCTACCGCGGCCTGTCGATTCCTTACCGCCGTGGTTTCCGCGGCTTTGAATTGGCTTACCGCGCGCCGGGCGTCGCCTACCGCGCCACGGACGGTTCGGAGGCGCGCTTACCGCGGCCTCGTGAGGCGCCTACCGCGCGGCGCGCACGCTTTCCGCGGGAATGCGATCGCCTACCGCGGGGAGGGTGTCACTTACCGCCAGGACGTCGACGGGGCGCGGTAGGAAGCGGTAAGCGGAAGTCCCTTCCTAAGCTGGTTCGGGGCCCATAGTTGGTTTGTGTCGGCCGGGTTGTGCCGGCCCCCAACTCTCCGACCGGCACACGGCTGGTCCCATACCCGAGGAAGTCACCCCCATGAGCACCGCTCTCTCCAAGGCCGTCGCAGGCGAGAAGGTTCCCGACAGTAAGAAGAACGGCGTCCTCTCCGAGGCGCTCGACCGGGTCAAGAGCCTGGGCGGGCGCATCTCGAAGGCCAAAGAGATGTCGGAGACGCTCGCGGACGCCGTGATCGCCACGGCGGAGACGCAGGGCACCGTCTTCGCGGCCTCGTTCGCCGAGGGGTACTTCGGCGAGGAGAAGATGGACGTGGGTCCGGTCGATCTGCGGCTCGGCGGCGGCCTCGTCGTGGGCGGCTACGGCCTCTACAAGACGATGACCGGCAAGGGCGGGAGCCACGCGCTCGCCATCGGGAACGGCCTCCTCGCGACCGGCATCGGGCGCATCGGCCGCAGCGCCGGCCGCGCTCTCGCCGAGAAGAAGGGCGCCGCCTCCAACGCACCTGCGCCCGCCGCCGCCCCCGCTCCGGCCGCCGCGCCGGCCCCTGCTCCCGCGCAGCTCAAGGGCGACGACATCGGCGAGATCGCCCGCATGGTCCGCATGACGCCGGGCACCGAGGGCGAGGACGTCGCCGGGCGCCGCCACCGCCGCGAGGCGCGTGAGGGTCGCTCCGACCGCTTCATCCGCGCCCGCGCCTGATCTCCCACCCCCTCCAACTCCGCTCCCGAATCTCCCACCCAAGGAACACCAACATGGCACCCATCTGGGCCCTCGTGACCTTCACCGCCGACGGGGAATGCCTCGTCGACCGCACCTCCCTCCGCGCCTCGATGCGCGTGGCCGGCGATCCGTCGTTCGGCGCCGACTTCGACGACGATGACGACGACGATCTCGGCGACGACGACTTCGGCGACGACGACCTCGGCGACGATGACCTCGGCGACGACGACCTGGGCGACGACCTCGGGGACGACGACCTCGGGGACGACGACCTGGGCGACGAGATCGGCCTGACCCCCAAGCAGCGCCGCACCCGCCGTCGCGCCCGCCGGGCGACCCGTCTCGCGCGCAAGAACAAGCAGCTCGAGGGCCGCCTGAAGAAGGCGAAGAAGGGGAAGGTCGTGGAGCGCAACGTCACCGTCACCGGCTCGGTCGCCACCTCGGTCGGCCAGGCGATGAGCATGACGCTCACCCCGCGTACCAGCCTCCACCTGTCGAAGATCTTCGCCACGGGTGACACCGCCGCGACCATCAACACCATCATCTCTGGCGACGACCCGGTGGTGCTCGACAACCTCGACGCGGCGCTGATCTCGCCCTCGGCGTACCACGGGCCCTCGTTCGGCGGGCGCGTGCTCCGGGCCGGCGTGCCGGTCACGATCAACTACTCGGCGGGCTCGACCACCGCGGCCCTGAAGCTCAGCTTCTACGGCAAGGCGCGCGTCAAGAACCCGAGCTGCTGATCGGGGGGTGAGTCGTGGGCACCTGCAAGCTCTCCCGCCGCTCCGGCAACGCGAAGCTCCCCGCTTCGTTGGTTGCCGGTTCGGCCGGGGCCGAGGTGGAGGTGCTCACGGCCCACTCGCTCGGGCAGGGCGACGGCGACTGGCGCATCGTCGACCTGTGGTCGGACGAGGGCACGCCCTGGGAGGCGCGCCTCGTCTGGTCCGGCGGCGGCGGTGCGCAGCGGTCGGCGCTCCTCGACGTGCCTCGTTGTACGCGGGTGTGCGTCCACGCGACGATGCTGCAGGTGTTCGGGTCGAACCTCTCGACCTCGACCAACATCAGCGCCGTGGTCGCCATCGCCGACGGGCAATGTGACACCGAAAA
>JAUXQH010000026.1 GCA_030685065.1 Pseudomonadota bacterium
ACTTCCTCGAGGCCGAGCTTGTGGAGGGCGCTCATGAACTGCTGGTAGACCATGCGCAGCCCCTGCTCGGCGGGCAGGCCCTTGGTGGACTCGAGCGACCGATGCAGGTTCTCCACCGGGTCGAACAAGGACGCCACGACCTCGCCGCGGCGGATCTCCTCCTGCATGGCGGCGCGATCCTCGAGCCGACGCTTGGTGGACTCGATCTCCTCCTGCTTCTGCCGGTAGGCCGCGCTCACGGTGCGGAGGCGAGCCTCCAGCTCGTACACCTTTGCTTCGAGGCGTGCGGACTCCTCGTCGACGAGGGTCGTGCCGTCAGCCGACGGCTCCCCGAGCACCTCGGGGGTTTCGTCGCTCTGGGGTTCATCGTCTCGGGTTTGGCTCATGAGGTCGCCTCCGCGTGCGGCGCGAGGATAGGCACCGCAGCGGTCACGTCAAGCGAGGGACTCAAGTGGAACGACAGAATCGACTGCTCACGATCCTCGCCACCGTGTTGCTGGTCCTCGTGGCGATCGCCGTCTTCGCCAAGAAGCCGGAGAAGGACGCGGGCGACCCCGACGCGCCGGCGCAGCGGGATCTGTTCGAGATCGAGGCGGACGCGGTGCAGTCCCTCACGCTCGTCAACGCCTCGGGTACGCTCTCCTTCGCCAAGGCGGAGGGCGTCTGGAAGATGACCGCGCCCCGCGAGATCGCGGTCGATGAACGGCGCGTGACCGAGATCGTGGACCGCATCTCGGACCTCAAGGTCCAGGAGAAGGGGTTCGACGGCGCGCTGGCCGACTTCGGGCTCGACGAGGCCGCCCGGGTGACCGTGACCGTCGGCACCGGGGAGGGCAAGAGCCTGACCCTGTACGTCGGCCGTGACGCCCCCGTGGGCTACCGCGGCTACGTCGCGGAGTCGGCCGAGGGCCCGGCGTTGCTCGCCTCCTCCCGCGTCAGCGAGCTGGTCAAGCGGACGCCCGACGACTTCCGTTCGAAGGAGCCGTGGAAGCTCTCGACCGGCTCGGCGCGCCGCATCCGCATCGAGGACGCCGGCGGAACCGTCGTGCTCCGCAAGGACGACCACGGGTGGTGGCTGGGAGACGACGGGCACCGCGCGGCGACCGAAGCGGTCGACGAGTGGCTGTCCCGCGCGAGCCTGCTCCGCGCCGAGTCCTTCCTGGACGGCGTGGATCCCGCTGCCGTCGGGCTCGCCTCGCCGACCACGAGCATCGTGGTCGAGGACGACGCGGGCACCCACACCCTCCGCCTCGGCCAGCGCGACGAGGCGGGCGTGGCCGCTCAGACCGACGCCGGCCTCGTGCGTCTCGGGGCCGACGGCTCCGACCTGGTGAAGCTCGACGGCTGGGTCGCGGAGGGCCTCGTGCCGATCCGCCGCGCACAGCTCGACGGCCTCGACATCACCCTCGGGCCCAAGACCGCGCAGTTCACCCGCGGTGACGGTGGGTGGCTGGACGCGCAGGGGGCCGAAACGCCGCTCGCCGACGCCCTCCTCGCCGCCCTGGAGGCCGCGAAAGCCGACCGCACGGGCGAGCCGGTCGCCCTCACGGAGACCTGGGGCTCGATCACCCTCAAGGAGGGCGGGGACCGCTCCGAGGGCCTCCTCATCGGCCAGGAGCTTCCCGCGGGCGGCCGCGCCGCGAAGGACGCCGCGGGCGGTCCCGCGTACCGCCTCCCGGCCGAGTCCCTGTCCGCCTTGAACGCCGTGGTCCCGTAGGCGGTTCGTTCTCGGCTCGCGACGAACCGGGGCTGTCAGTTGTGCTGCTCGATCTCCCGATCCCGGGGGAGCAGCTCGAGGGAGACGAGGCGCGGGAGGCCACGGCGCTTCTCGCCGGAGGTGAGCGCGCGCGCCTGCTGGGCCAGGACGAGGCCCGACGAGCCGGCCGCCAGCGCCCCGGCGACGATGAGGAGCACACCGGTGGCGGGGTGGCCCATGGTCATCCACGTCGCGCCGAAGCCGAAGGAGACAAGCCCGGTCGCGACGGACGCCCCCGCACGCGCGAGGAGGCTGCGAACCGCGCGGGCCGAGCGCGCCGGATACCGAAGCTCCCGATCCGATGCGATCGCGGCGCCGCACGCCCGCCACGCGGCGAAGAGTCGGCCCGCTCGCAGCGCGAGGACGCCGTTGAGCAGGGAGAGCAGCGCGTGGCGGGGTGCGGACGCCAGGGCCTCCGCCACCACACCGGCGGCCTCGTCGTGGCGGCCCTGCCGCGCGAGCGAGACCCCGAGGAGGTAGGCCAGGAGCGGATCGATGGGACGGTGAAGGCGACCGAACCGCGCCGCGAACTCCGCGCGCTCGAAGGCGCCCTCGAGCAGGGCGACGAGCGCCGTGGCCTGCGAGAGCACCAGCCGCGCCGGCTGCGCGTCGAGCCCCGCCTCGAGGAGGCGGAGGGCGTGGGTCGGGTGGCCGTCGTACAGGGCCCGGACGCCGGCGTGGAGAGGATCGAGGGCGTCACCGCCGCTCGCGACCGCGTTGCCGCCCGACGAAACCGGACCGGTCCACTCGCCCGCGCCGGCCAGGAGCATCGCCACGTCCGGCGAGTCGCTCGCCAGCAGCAGGCGCTCCACCATGTCGCCCACCGGGGCGCTCGCGAGGCGCGAGACAGCCTCACGCCAGGCCTCGCGGGCGCCGGGGGGGCCCTCGCCATCGATGCGCCAGACGTACAACATCCAGCTCCGGCCGCTCTCCCGGCACGCCACGTAGAGGGTGTCCCCCACGCCGGACTCGACCAGCGTGAGCTTCAGCGACGTCGGCCCCTCCCGCTCCGCGGCGAACGCTCGCCTCAGGAAAGCCGCGATCTCCGCGGCCAGCGGCCCGGCGAAGAGGCCGCCGAGCTGCCCGTCCCGCAGGGGGCCCCATCCGAAGTGCTCGAGGTAGCTGCGCCGGAGCTGCTCGATGCGCTGGCGGCAGTGGCGCACCTCCGCGTCGACGAGATCACCGTCGTCGTAGCGCATCGGCGCCGAGTGGATCCGCCGTTGATACAGGCGAACCGAGTCGTCGAAGGAGTACCGCCGAACAAGACCGTCCCTCCCGACGATCTCAACGGGAAACTCGACGATCTGCGTGTAGTCCTTTCGGAGGTATCGACGCAACCTCGTCGCTCGCTCCACGCACACCTCGAGCGGAGCATAGCACCCGGAGGCGCGGACGGGCCCCCAGTATTCTGTCCCCGTCCCTTCACCGGCCCACTGACGCCGATCCCCTGCCCTCTCAGACGGACGCGCGCGCGCACAAGAGCAGGAGGATCGCCACGATGGCGATCAACGTGCTGCGCTCGCTACGCAACGCCTTGGCCGCGCTCCACGTCCCCGTGGTGGGGCCGCTGGGCGGGCGGGGCAGCCAGCGCGGCACCTCCGCGAGATACCGCCGGTACGGGGCCCCGGTTCGGGCGGCGATGTTGCTCTCCTCCCACCGCACGATGAGCTGGTAGTGCACCGCGAGCAGCGGCACCGCGAAGCACACGGAAGGCCACAACACGACGCCGAGCCCGGCGAAGAGGAGGATGTTGCCCAGATACAGCGGATTTCTGACCCAGGCATAGGGCCCCGAGAGCACCAGCGCCCCGACGCTCCCGGCCCGGGTGCGGCTCGGGAGCCCGATGTGGCCGACGGCAAGGAGGCGCAGGGCCTCTCCAGCCGCGAGGATCAGCAGGCCCGGGCCCCACCCGGTCGGGCGGAAGGCGAACATGGCCGCGAGCAGAGGGACCGGCAGCCAGCCCCGCCGCTCGAACAGCCACCGGCCCGCCGCCTCCACGCGCCCGCCCTCGGGCACGGCCACGTCTCCGGGTCCGTGCGCCGGCGGGATCAGAGCCGCTGCGCGGACTGGAGGCGGGACCGCAGGATCTCGTGCACCTTCTCGTAGTCCTCGATCGGCGTGCCGCCGAGGGTCGTCGAGATGGTGGGATCCGCCACCAGCGCCGACTTGTACCCGTCGGTGGCGGCGCGACCGTCCCCACACGCCTGGTAGGCGATGGAGCGTACCAGGAGCAGGAAGGAGCGCACCAACGGGGAGTCGTCCTGGATCTGGAGCCCGCGATCCGCGAGGCTCGCGGCTTCGGGCCAGTCCTGCCGACGCAGCGCGAGCTCCGCGAGGCGCAGCAGGGCCTGGGGCTGACCGGGGTCGAAGGCCAGGCTCTTTTCGTAGTGCTGGGCGGCCTTCTCGGGGAGGCCGAGGCGCGCGTCCAGCACGAAGCCCTTGTTCAGGTAGGCGTCGATGACGTCGGCCGGATCCTGGGTGTGGTAGATGATGTTGTTGAAGATGTTGAGCAGGTTGTTCCAGTCTTCTGCCGCGAACAACACCGCTCCGTAGCCACGGAGCGCGCTGATGTCGTTCGGGCGGAGCTCGAGCGCCTTGGTGAAGCGCTTGCGGGCCTTCTCGGGCTGGCCCAGCCGGTGCTCCACGGTGCCGAGGCTCGCGTAGATCCGGGCGAGCTGCTCGGGGTTGCCGTGTCCGCCGGTGAGCTGGAGCAGCTGCTTCCAGACCTTGTCGGCCTTGGCCCAGTCTCCGGCGTCCAGGTACATCGGGCCCACGGCCTCGAGCGAGGGGAGATGCGTGGCGTTGAGCGCCAGGGCGCGCTCGTACCGGAGGATGGCGTCCGGGATCCGGCTCATCCGCCGGAAGGCCTCGGCGAACCGGTAGAAGTACATCGAGACCTCGACCTGGGCGTCGAAGTCGTCGACGTCCCGGCCGAGCTCGTGCCCCTCCATCCGCTCGAAGATGCCGATGGCGTCCTCGTAGCGACCCGACTCGTACAGGAACTCGCCGCGGTACCGCAGCGCCTCGGGGTGGCTGGGCGCCGCCACGAGCAGCTCGTCGTAGATCTCCGCCGCACCGGCGCGGTCGCGCAGCGTCTCGACGCGGATGCGCGCGGCGTTGGCGAGGCAGTCGGCGCGCTCGGCGCTGTCCTGGGTGGCCCGGGCGCGACGGAGCAGCGCGTCGACCACGCGATCCCACTCCCCACGGCCGAGGTGGAGGCGCTCGAGCACCCGCGCGGCTTCGACATCCGGCGCGGGGCCGCCGCTGGCGGCGTCGAGGAAGCGGATGGCCTCGTCCTCTCGGCGGAGGTGCTCGGCGAACGCAATACCGATACGACGCTGAAGCGAGGAGCGCTCGGCGCCCTCGGTCAGGCGGAGCAGGGCCTGCCCGTGTTCGACGAACCCGGCCCAGTCACCCGACTCGTCCGACAGGGACACGAGGCGGCCGAGGGCCTCCTCGTCGTCGGAGGCCAGGTCGAGGACCTTGCGCCAGGCATCGGCCGCGACGGCGCGGTCGGAGAGGCGGGCCTCCCAGAGCCGGGCGATCTCGGCGAACCGATCGATCTGGGCACGGCCCGAGGACAAGGCCGCCTGCCGCGCGAGCACGCCGACGACACCCTGCCAGTCCCCCGCGGCTTCCGCGAGGCGGCGCAGGCCGTTGAGGGCCTCCTGATCGTCCGGAAGCACGTCGAGCGCGCGCGTGAGGGCCGCCCGGGCGCCCTCGACATCGGCGCTCTGCTCGAGCGCCACGGCGCTGCGACGGTAGAACCGCGCCGCGTCCCGTGGGGACTCGGCGTGCTCCGCCAGCCCGGTGAGGTACTGCAACGCGAGGGCGGTCTCGCCGCGCGCGCCGGCGATGGTCGCGAGCGCCTCGAGCACCGCCACGTCGTCGGGAGCCGCCGCGTGGAGCTGCCGGTAGAAATCCCAGGCCTCCACCGTGTCGGCGAGCTTCTCGGCGAGCAGCCAGCGCGAACGCGCCGTCACTTCGGCGCGCGTGTCGGGACCGGCGCCGTCGAGGCGCGTCTGCAGAAGCTCGAAGACCTGCTTCCACTCGCCGAGCTCTCCGAGCGCGTGCTCCAGGCGCACGCTCCAGGCGAGCGGGACGTCGGAAGACGCGAGCTGCTCGCGCCACACAGCGACCGCGCCACGCAGGTCACCCGCCGCCTCGAGGGCGTCTCCGAGCGCGGCCGCGTGCGCCGGAGGCACCGCCGCGTAGATCTCCCGGAGCCCGTCCGCGTCTCCCCGCGCCACGAGCGCGTTGCGGAGCCCGTCGAGGGCATCGCCGGGCCGCGCGTCGGCCCGGAAGGCCATGCGCCACGCCTCGAGGGCTTCGTCCGGCAGTCCGGCCGACGCGAACGCCGGGGCCGCCAGCAGGGCATGCTGGCTGCGCACCGACGGCTCGACGGCGGCTTCGGCCAGGACCATGTGGGCCCGCGCGCGGGACGCCCCCGGCACGACCAGCCGGAGGAGCATCGCGGCGGCCGCCGGATCCTTCTGCGATTCCACGAGCGGCGTGAGGACGCGGGCCGCGCCCACGTTGTCCCCCAACGTCGAGGTCCGCAGCCAGGCGCCTTCGCGGCCCTCGCCTCCGGCCTCTTCGAGCGCCCGGAGGGCCTCCTCGGGGTAGCCGGCGGCCTCTGCCACGCGGGCGAGCGACCGGAGCGGACGGCTGGCGACGTTCGAGGCCGCCAACACTTCGGACAGCCCGCGCAGCAGGGTCTCGGAGGCACCCTGGTCCGCCGCGAGCTCGGTCACCCGGCCGCAGTAGCGCACGCGCTCGCTCTCGTCGGTCACCGCGGCCGCGAGCCGCAGGTAGAGCTCCACGAGCCCCGCCTGATCGCCGTTGGCGATGGCCACGCGCTCGGCCAGATCGATCGCCGCGGGCTGCAGCGGATCCTCGCGGAGGACCTCGGCCGCGATCTGCGCGGGATCGGCCTCGGGGAGGCGTTGGGCGGCCTCCGCCGCGGCCAGGAGGCGCCAGTGACGGCGATCGAGGTCCTCGCCCATGTCGGCCTGGCCACGCTCGAGGCGGAAGTACTCGGCCCAGTCCCCCTGGCGGGCCGCGAGCTCCTTCAACAGGAGCACGGCCGGGAGGAAGCCCGGCGAGAGCTCCAGGCAACGCTGCAGGCACCCCATGGCCGCGCCGATGTCGTCCGTACGATCCGCGAGGACGCGGCCCGCCCGGTAGTAGAGGCTGACAGCCTCGTTGGGATCCCGCGTGGCCGCGGCGGCGCCCCGGAGGGTCCTGCCGAGCAAGCCCCACTCCTTGCGGTCCTCCAGCAAGCGCCCGTAGGCGTCCAGGCTCGGCAGGAAGTCGGGGACGGCTTCCAACGCGAAGCGGTACTGCTCGCGTGCGCGATCGACGTCCTTGAGCCGGAAGTCGTACACGGCGCCCGCGCGGTGTCGTTGGAGCGCGATGCCGTTGGGCTCCTCGGCGAGGAGCGCGCGCTGCTCGTAGACGGCGGCGAGGTCAGCCCAGGCGTCGAGACGCGTATACACACGCTCGAGGCCCTCGAGGGCGGGGAGGTATCCGGGCGCGACGTCGAGGATGCGCTCGAAGTGCTTGCGCGCGCCGGCCTGGTCTTCCAGGGGCCCCTCGCAGGTCTCTCCCATGCGGTAGAGGACCGTCACCATCAGGCTCGGGTCATCCAGGTGCCCGAGGCGCTCGTCGAGGAACGCCACGAGCTCGACGTAGCGCCCGCCCTGTTGAAGGATGCGGAGGACGGCTTCCGCGGCGGGGGCCGCGGCGGCGTCGGTCGCGGCCAGGCGGAACAGCGCGAGGGCGTCCTCGAGCTTGCCCAGCCGCTCCTCGGTGAGCCGGGCGAGGCGGTACTGGAGGAAGCTGCGGTTGTGCGCCGGAGCGCGCTCGATCTCGACGCGAAGGGACGCGGCGAGGTCCTCCCAACGTTCGGCCTCGGCGCAGTACACGCCGTACTCGTGCCGAAGGTCGAGCGCCGCGGGAGCGGCCGCGAGGGCGGCCGTGTAGCACTCGGCGGCCCGCGCTTCGTCGAAGAGCTGGAGGCGGTAGACCCGCGCCGCACGCCCGAACCACCACGCGGCCTCGGCGCCGCGCGCGAGCTCGGGGAGGGTCGCGTCGATCAGGAGGCGCTCGGCTTCCGCGCGGTAGAGCGCGCCGAGCGCGGTCCACTCGCCAGCCTGGCGGTAACTGCGCTCCATCGCCAGGAACGCGGGCGATGAGGACGGGTCGGCCTCGAGGGCCTGCTGCCAGGCCCGGGTCACGTCGGCCGTGGGCGCGCCGCTGCGCTGCAGAACCTGCGCGCGCTCGGCGAGCAGGACGGCCGCGGACGTGCCCTGGTAGTGACCCGCGAGCCGCTGGAGCACGGAGGCCTGCCCCGCGAAGTCGCCCCGCTCGTGGTGGACCTCGAGCAGCGCGAGCAGCGCGCGCACGTCGTCCCCGTTGGCGGAGGCGGCGCGTTCGAGATCGGCGAGGGCGCGGTCGTCGCGAGCCACGCCGCGCCGGGTCATCGCGGCCGCCGCGATCAGGGCGTCGCTCGCGGCCCCACCCGTGGAAGCTCCCGCGAGCCCCTCGAGCGCGCTCCGCTGCCCCTCTTCGTCCGAGAGGGCCGCCATCGCGGCGACCCGCTCGGTCCACCACGCGGCCCCGCTGCCGTCCGCTCCACGCTCCGTGTCGAGCAGCGCGCGCGCGGCGTCGAGCAGGGAGCGGGCCGAACCCGCGCTGTCGGCGCGTGTGCGCGCGAGCTCGGCGGCGGCGGTGTAGTGCGCGACACGCGCGCCCCCTTCCGCACGGCCCGCTTCGCGCTGGATCAGCGAGATCGCGGCCGCCCACGTTCCCGTTGCGGTCATCTCGACGGCGGGCGCCGACGGCTCGACGCTCGCCGGGCGCGCGGCCACGGAGGCGCTTCCGACACCCAGGTCGATGGTGGCCGATGGGTCGTCGAGGCGGGACTCGGCCTGCGAGAGCGGAAGGTCCTCGGTCGCATCGGCGGAGAACTGCGCGAGGAGCTCCTCGCGGTTGGCCACGATGGTGGGATTGGGCGTCGCGACGACCTCGGGCACGGACACGACCGCCCGGAGATCGATTGTCGCGCGACTTACCTCTTCCGTCTGGCCAGCTTCGGCGGCGAGCTCCGCGGCGCGTGCGCCCTCGGCGGCGACCCGGCGCTCATCGCCCTCGCGGATCAGCTCCGCGGCCAGCCAGGCCTCGTCCGCATCACGCGCGGCTGCGGCAGCGAGGCTGGCTGCGGCGGCGAGGCGGGCCTCGTCGGCCACGCGCGCGGACTCGGCGGTGAGACGGCGATCTTCCGCCTGACGCGCGGCTTCGGAGGCGAGCCTCGCCTGCTCGGCCTCGCGGGCAGCCTCGGCCGCGGCCCGCTCCTCGCGAATTTTCTCCTCGCTCGAGAGCCTCGAGCTCTCCGCCTGGCGGACAGCCTCCGCCGCGAGGCGCGCCTCCTCGGCCTGGGCGGCCGCGAGGGCGGCAATCCGTGCCTCTTCCGCCTGGCGTGCAGCCTCGGCCGCGATGCGGGCCTCCTCGGCACGGTGCGCGGACTCGGCCGCGATCCGGGCCTCCTCGGCACGGCGTGCGGACTCGGCCGCGATTCGGGCATCTTCGGCCTGGCGGGCGGCGGCGACGCGGGCCGCCTCCGCGACGCGGGCCGCTTCTTCAGCCCGAAGGGCTTCTTCCGCGCGACGCGCATCGTTCGCCGGCGGCGCGGGGGTCTCTCCCCATCCGCCACCTCCCTGATTGAAAAAATCGTCCTCGAGCGAGCCGAACCCGGAGTCGACCGGAGGATTCTTCTTGGACATGGACGGGAGGCTCCTGGATGCGCCCTGAACGCGATGGGGGACCGGCTACGTACCGATCGGCCCAAGGGTCATAGCATCCGGGAGGCCGGCCGGTCTACGGGGAGACCGGCAGCGCGGCGAGCACGAACTTCAAGTCGTCGTCGTCGAAGGTGAACCCTCCGCCGGCGAACCCGGTCATGTAGCCATAGCGGGCGCCCAACACGACGTTGTCGAGCCCGCCCTCGAAGTACAGGTGACGCCACGGGTAGACGCGCGCGGTGAGCTGCACGTTGGGGATGCCGTTCATGACGGGCCACGACCCGTAGGTGAAGTCGTACACGTCGGCTGAGAGCTGAACACGGTCGCGCCAGAGCAGCAGATCCGCGCCGATGCCCCCGCTCGACTCCTTGACGCCGAAGCGCAGCACGAGATCCCGGAACCGCTTCGCGAACTGGAACGTGAACCGGTAGTCGGGACGCGCGACGTACTCGCGGTAGGCGGTGCCGAGGGAGGGGACGCTGCGGTCCTCGTAGGAGATCGAGCCGAGCGGGTGGCTGACCAGCTCGGCGACGTACCAGTAGTCCTCCCGCGGCATCAACCGGATCCCCACCACGTTGCGCGCGAGCCCGGACACCGGGTTGCCGGCGAACGCATCGTCGTTCGGGGCCGACCCGTAGAAGTAGTCGCCCCGGTAGTAGACCTCCGTGCGGATCCGCGAAACGTCCCCCACCAGGCCGCCCACGGTCTCGACCGTCTCGTTCACCGAGGCCAACGTCGCGTTCACCGAGTCGATCGTCGTGGTGTCGTTGATCAGCTGCCCGATGGTCCCCTGGCCGTCATCGAGCTTGTCGGTGATCGACTCGAGGTTCTGCGCGGCGCGATCCAACGTCGCCGTGGCGCCCTGGATGGCCGTCATCTCGGCGTCCACGCTCTTGCCGGTCGTGTCGATCACCCGGCCGAGGCTCTCCGAGACCAGGCGCAGGTTGTCGGCGATGGCCGCGAGATCCTCGCGGTTGTCCCCCGCGATCCAGCGCAGCTCCTCCGAGAGGGCCCGGATGTTCTCGATCGTGGCGGTGAGCTCCTCCCGCGTCGCGTCGTCCTCCGCGACCCCGCGCAGGGCGGCGGTGATCGCCTTGACGTCGTCCGCGATGTCGGAGACCTGGCTGGTGACCGCGTCGAGATCCGCGCCGCTAGCACGGGTGTTGAGCGTCTCTCCCGGCTGCAGGAACGTGGACGCCGTTCCCGGGGTGACGCGCACGAACTTGTCGCCCAGCATGCCCTCGCCCTTCATCTCGGCGAAGCTGTCCGTCGGAAGCTGCACGTTGCCGAGCACGGAGAGCCGCACGCGGGCCGTGCTCCCCTCCAACGAGACCTCCTCCACGCTTCCGATCGGCACGCCCGCGATGCGCACCGGGGTGTCCTTGTAGATCCCCTCCGCCGTGGCGAAGTTCGCGAACAGCTCGTAGGAGCCGCCCACGTCCCCCGGACGGTCATCGGTCCTCAGCACCCCCCACACCGTCGCCGCGATGAAGAAGATTGCGAGGAGACCGACCAGGAATTCGTTTGACAGGCGCGACACGCCGCGAGCCTAAACCACAAGCGCCTCCGGAGCACCTCGGGCGGGGCACCTTCGTCGGGCACCCCTCGGGGGCACCTCGGAGAAACCTCGGTGCGCGTCCCCCGCCCGGGTCGGCGGCCCGAGTTAGCCCCCCAGGTGCTCCTCGCGCTCCTCCTCCCCTTCTTCGGGTCCACCCCCGCGACGGCCGCCAGCTACGACCCCGCGTTGACGTGGCGAACGCTGCGCACCGAACACTTCGCGATCACGTTCCACGACGGGGAGGAGCAGCTCGCCGAGGAGATGGCCGAGTCCGCCGAAGCCGCGTGGGACACGTTGACCGTCGAGCTCGCCTACGCGCCCAAGCGGCCCATCCAGTTGGTGCTGGTGGACTGGACCGACTCGGCCAACGGCTACGCCACCGTCGTCCCGGCGAACACGATCGTCATCTACGTGACCGCACCCGAGGAGGACAGCACGCTGGGCCTCTACGAGGACTGGAACAGCGCGATCGTCACCCACGAGCTCACCCACATCCTCCACATCGACACGGTGCGCGGGCTCCCGCGGGTGGCTCGCTTCCTCATGGGGAGCCTCATCTCCACGCACCAGGTGTCGCCGGGGTGGATCGTCGAGGGCTACGCGACCTTCCAGGAGACGCGCCACACGGGCGCCGGCCGCGGGCGGAACGCGGCGGTCGACATGGTCAAGCGGGCGACGGTGCTCGAGAATCGCTTCCCGCCGCTCGGCAACATGGACGGGTACCAGGTGCTCCCGCCCGGCGGAAACCTGCGGTACCTGTTCGGGCAGGACTTCATCCAGTTCATCGCCGATCGCACGGGCGCGGAGAAGTGGACCGAGTGGGTGCAACGCTACGGCGCGTCCGTCCCCTACCTGCTGCCCGCGAAGAAGATCTTCGGCGAGAGCTTCGTCGGGCTCTACCGCGACTGGAAGGCCGCGTTGGAGGTGCGCTACCGGGCGCAGGCGGCGCGGATCGAGGCCGAGGGGATCACGCCGATGCGGTTCCTCACGGACGAGGACGAGAGCTGCGGCGTCCCCGCCTGGAAGCCGGACGGAACGGCCATCGCCTATTCCTGCACGGACACCCGATCGGGCTCCCGCGTGATGATCGCCGACGGAGAGGGCGCCGCCCCCACGGTCCTGGTGAAGGACAAGTTCGCGCGCAACATCGCGTGGCGGTCGGACGGCGAAGCGTTCGCCTACAGCACCACCCACACGGTCGACCTCTACAATTCCTACGAGGACGTGTACCTCTACGAGCTCGAGGAGAAGGCCTCGCGCGCGTTGACGGGGGGCGAACGCGCGCGGGATCCGTCGTTCTCGCCGGACGGCTCGCGGATGGTGGTGGTCACGAACGAGCACCAGGACAACCAGCTCGCGGTGCTCACGATCGATCAGCGCCTCCGCCCGCTCACGACGTACACCGACCACACCCAGTTCGGGACGCCGCGGTACTCGCCGGACGGGCGCCTGCTCGCGGTTTCGGTGTGGAAGGAGGGCCTCCGGGACCTCTGGCTCTACACCCCGGAGGGGGTGCCGTTCCGGCGATTGACCGCGGACACCGCCATCGATCGCGACCCCGTCTGGTCGGCGGACGGGCAGTGGTTGTACTTCACCTCCGACCGGTCCGGCGTCCTTTCGATCTACGCCCTCGAGCTCGCGACGGACCACCTCTACAAGATCACCAACGTGCTGACGGGCGCGTACGGCGCCGCGCCGCATCCGGACGGCAAGCGCCTAGCGTTCCAGTACTTCAGCACGCGCGGCACGCGCATCGCGATCATGGATCTCGACCGGGCGACCTGGAAGGATCTGGGCCGCCTCCCGGCGTTCCCGGGCCAGCCGGCGGGGCGGACGGTGATGGAGAGCTCCGCGCCCGAGGTGGCCCCGGTCCCGGCGCCCGCGCCGACCTACCCCGCCTCCGGCGCCACCCCCTACAACCCCCTGCCGACGCTGCTCCCGCCGCGCTTCTGGGTGCCGGGCGGCTATCTCACCAGCACGGGCGACTCGTTCGGGTTCCTCGGCACCGCGGCGACCCAGGGGTACGACGTGCTGCAGCACTTCTCGTACAGCGCCTACCTCTCCTATCGAACCGACGCCGCCTTCCTCGGCGGAGGCGGCTCCTTCACCATCAACCGGTGGCGGCCGACCATCACCGTCGGCGGGAGCACGTCGGTGAGCCCCTACGGGGACGTGCAGCTCCTCTCCTCCGCGCCGGACGGCGGCGGGGCCACGCTCCCCGGCACCGAGAGCGCGCTGCAGCGCTACTGGGATCGGCGCGTGCGTGGCTTCGCCCAGGTCGGCTACCCCCTGGGCGAGCGCGCGAGCGTCGCCGTCTACTACAACGGGACGTTGCGCACCCCGCTCGATCCCCTCCCGGAGGCCGCGTACATTCCGTCGCTCCCGACGCGCGGCTTCCTCTCGAGCGTGGGTGCCTCCTGGCGGTACAGCAAGGGCCAGGCGTACGCGCTCTCGATCTCGCCGGAGAAGTCCCGCAGCCTCGCCGTCTCGGCCGAGGTCACGACCCGCTGGCTCGGCAGCTATACCTTCGACGACGAGGGCGCCCGCGTCCCGTTCGACCAGGTGCAGGCGACCGCCGAGTGGCGGGAGTACATCACCAACCAATTGGTCCCGAACCACGTGCTGGCGCTCAAGTTCGCCGGCGGCGCCTCGCTCGGGGACCGCTTCAAGTACGGATCGTTCCGCCTCGGAGGCACCTTCTCCGAGAACGGCATCACGGTCGTCCCCTCCGAATGGCGGAGCCTTCGCGGGTTCTACCCTGCGTCCGACTCGGGCGAGTGGTACTGGCTCACGTCGGGGGAGTACCGCTTCCCGATCTGGAACGTGGACCGCGGCGTCGGCACCATCCCGCTGTTCGTCCGCAATCTCTCCGCCGCCGTCGTCGTCGATGCAGGCAACGCCTTCGATGATGTCGAGGGCGCGGGCATCGAACAAACCCTGGTCGGCGTCGGGGGCGAGCTCCGCCTCTACACCATCCTCGGCTACGGCGTCGGGCTCACGACGCGCCTCGGCTACGCGATGTCGGTGGCCGGCGGCGGCATCGCCCCCGGCGAGCTGGATGGCTTCTACGCTACGTTGGGTTCGAGCTTCTGATGTACCTGCTGCTGTTCGCCGCCTCGTTCGCCTCCACAACCGCCAGCTGGCCTGCCTACATGGCGTCGGGAGACTGCGCGGAGGTCACGCGCCTGCTCCCCTCCCCGACCGCGCCAGTCGAGCGCCTCGCCGCCGCGCGTTGCCTCGAGCGGCTCGACCAGGACGGCCGCGCCCTGGAGGTGCTCGGCACGATTGAAGGCCCGTTGGCGGCGTACGCCGCGCTGGTGAGAGCCCGCGCGTCGCTCGACCGGGGGGATCCCGCCGCCGCCGCCCGGGCGCTCGAGGGCGTGTCCCTCACCGGGCCGGAGGATGAGCTCCTGCGCGGCCGCGCGCTGGTGTTGGCGGGCAAGGGCCTGGATGCGCGGGACGGCCTGCGCGCCCTGACCGAGGGGACGGTCGGCGACGAGGCCCGCTGGTGGCTCGCCGAGGGGGCGCGGATGCGCGGGGACATGCCCGCCGCGATCGCGACGTGGCGCGCGGTCTGGGCGCGGCACCCCACCTCGGCCTGGTCCGCGCGCTCCGAGCAGGCGTTGGCGGCGGCAGGCGCGCCCGTGCCGGCCTACGCGGACGATGCCGGCCGCGCCCTGGCGCTGGAGCGCGTGAAGACGCTGCTCGCGTTGAAGCAGGCGAACCTCGCCATCCCGCTCCTGGATGGGGTTCACACCGCCCGGTCGTTCGGGACCCAGTCCGAGCTCCTGTACATGGCGGACGCCCTGTTCGACGCGAAGCTGTACCCGCGCGCGGTCGACTGGTTCACGCGGGCCGGCGCCGGCACGCTCTCCGCCCGTGCCGCCTTCGACGAGGCGCTCGCGACCGCGCGGGCGGGCGACTATCCGGGGGCGGCTACCCGCTACCGCGCCCTGATCGCCCGCTTCCCCGGCACCTCTCAGGCCGAAGAGGCCCTCTTCAAGATCCCGTACATGGACTACGACGCGGGCCGCCTCGAGGAGGCCCGCGGGGGGTTCCGCGCGTACCTCGACGCCCGCCCAGACGGCAAGTTCGCGCGGGACGCCCGCTGGTTTCACGCCTGGGCGGCCTGGCGCCGTGGGGATGTTCCGGGGGCCGTCGTCGGCTTCGATGAAGTGCTGAAGTACGACGGCGGCACCGAGCAGGGCGTGGCCGCCCGCTATTGGAAGGCGCGCGCCAGCGACGACGCGCAGGCGCTCCGTGGCGTCCTCCGTGACGCCCCCGACTCCGGCTATGCCTGGTTCGCCGCGGACCGCCTCGGCGTGAGGTATCCGCAGCCCGCGAAGGCCGAGCGCCCCACGTTCCCGACGGCGTTCCTCGCGTCCCACCCCACCCTGGAGACCGGCCTGCTCCTGGCGCATGCCGGCCTGCCGGACTGGGCGCGCCCCTTGCTGGCCAGCGCCACGGCCGACGCCGCCTCGGGCGGATCCGCCACCGCGATCCCGATGGCCTGGGCCCTCATCGACGCCGAGGACTACCCGGCCGCGCGCAGGCTCGCGTCGAAGTACTGCGGCACCGGGCCCGCCGCCGCCGCCGCGTGCTTCCCCCGCCCGCACTCCGACGCCGTCGAGGCGATGGCGCTCGAGCGCGGCCTCGACCCGCTCCTTCCCTACGCGATCATGAACGCGGAGAGCGGCCTGGATCCCTCGGTCACCTCCCCGGCCGGCGCCCGGGGGCTCATGCAGCTCATGCCCGCGCTCGCCGCCCAGCTCGCGAAGGACACGGTCCCCGGCTTCGCCCCAGACGACCTGTACCGGGCGGGCGTGAACGCGCGCCTGGGGACCTTGGAGCTCTCGCTGCTCCAGTCGCGCTTCGGCCGGGCCGGCACCCAGCCGTCGCTGCCGTTGGTCATCGCCGGCTACAACGGCGGCGGCGACGCTGTGGACCGCTGGCTCGGCACCTACACGACGGCCCCGGAGCCCGACCGCTTCGCGGAGGACATCTCCTTCACGGAGACGCGCCGCTACGTCCGGCGGGTCCTCGGCTTCCTCATGGCGTACCGGCGGGCGTACGGGGATCGGTAGGGGCGCCTCCCCGTCCGCCCGGCTGCACGCCGCGCACGCCTCCCGGCGGGCCATTCGGCTGGCCACCGCGAGGGCGCCCTCCGCCGGGCCCCATCCCCCACGGCCCCACGCCCCCGACGTCCTCGGGCTCGTCCGCCGGCACGAAGCTCGCGACGACCGGCCGCGTCACGAGCACCGCCGCGCGCAGGGACGCGGGGAAGCCCGCGCCCACCGCATCGGAGGCCGCCTCGAGCCGGAGCAGCAGGGCGCGTGACTCGGCCGTGCGGAGGTCGGACGTGCCCGCGGCGAACTTGATCTCCTCGTCGGTAGGCAGCTCGTGCGTCGGCGCGACGGCGCGCACCTCCTCGCACAGCGACTCGAAGGTCATCCGCACCACGTACTGGGCCTCCGAACGAACCCGCCTGGCGTCCTCCTGCGAGGGCTCGAGCGACGGCCCGCCCTTCGGCGCGGTCCCCGGAACGGGCCTCGGCCCGTCCGTCTTGTCCTTCCCCTTGCTGCGCGCTCCGCGCACGACCTGCGGGCCCGTGCGGGGCACCGTGAGGTCCGCCGGGTTGTTCTCCGACACGATGGCGAGCAGCTCATCCGCCGAGAGCGCGCCGTTCTTGTCGCGGTCGACCTCTCCGAACGGGGCGCCGCGAAACAGCACCGCGTCGTATTCGGCTCCCGTGACGGTGCCGTTCTTGTCGGCATCCAGCCGCGCGAGGGTCGGCGCGACGGCGTCGCCCTCCGTCCATCGTGTGCCGCATGCCAGGAGCCAGAGCAGCCCCATCACCGGGCGTCCCAGTAGCCCTTGGCGCGCAGGGTCTCGATGAGCTCGGGGGGCACGGCCACGGCCGCCTGAAGCGGCGACACCGAGAGGGTCCCGATCCAGCGCACCATCTCGTCACGGAGCGCGGCCTGCTCGGCGGCATCCATGCCCGCCGTGGCGACGAACGCCGGCCCGGGAAGCCGCGCCGCGGCCACGATGTCCGCGAGCACCTCCGACGTGGCCTGGACGCCGGTGTAGGTGAGGCGGCCGGAGCCTCCCCGGGCGGAGAGCATGCGGTTGCTGAAGCCTCCCTGGGTCAGGGCGGCGCGGCGGCCGGGGAACGGCTCCCCCCGGAGCGCGGGCGCGAGCGAAACGCCGCGGATGCCCGCGGGCGGCGTCGCGCCGGCAAGCTCGAGGAGCGTGGGCATGATGTCGACGAGCTCGACCATCGCCTCCACTCGCTGGCCGCCGCCCTCGGCCCCCGGCAGGCGGATGAGGAGCGGCACGCGGGTCAGGCCGTCATCCAGCGAGCAACAACGGTGGAACAGGCCGTCCTCCCCGAGCGCCTCCCCGTGGTCGCCCATCACCACGATCACGGTGTCGTCGAGCCGACCGCGGGCTTCGAGCCGCGCGAGGAGCAGGCCGAACTGCACGTCGACGTAGGACACCGCGCCGTCGTACACACGACGGATCAGGTCCTCGTCCGAGGCGGGGACTGCCGGCAGCTGTTGCGGCGAGCTCGCGACGAGGTCCGCCAGCATCGCCTTCCCCTCGGCCGTACGCGGGCGCAACACCTTGCGGGTCACGCGGTCGAGCAGGTCGAAGCTCACGTGCCGGTTGCCATCCAGCACGCGCTCGGTTGCGTTCACGGTCTGCTGTTGCGACGGCGTGAGCACGGAGAGGCCGGTGGAGATCAGGCCGAACGGCGTAGGCTTGAGGTAGGTCGGGTGGGTGTCGTACCCATGCAGGAACAGGAAGAAGGGCTTGGAGGGATCGGCGGCGTCGAGCCACTGGAGCGCCATCGGGGTCGTGTGCCAGAGCGAGCCGAAGTCGATCGACGACTCGTAGCTCTCGAAGCCCCGCTTGGGTGCCATCGCGGGGTTCAGGTCCCCCCCGGCCACGCGCGCCGCGGTCTGGAATCCGTACGTGCCGAGCACCTCGGGCAGCGTGTACATCTCGCGCGGGATGGAGGGCGCCCGGTTGGGCCCCGCCACCTCGGACGGGTAGCGGCTCGTGAACACGCTCGCGTGCGAAGGCCCGGTGATCGTCGCCTGGGAGTAGGTGTTGGTGAAGATCACCGCCTCCTCCGCGAACCTGTCGAGGTTCGGGGTCAGGCCGTCGGGGTTGCCGAGCGCGCCGACGCGGTCCGCGCGGAAGGTATCCAGCGAGAGGAGGAGGATGTTCGGCGGCCCCTCCCTGTCGGGCGCCGATCGGCAGGCCGCCAGCCCCGCCACCACGAGCAGGGCGACGAGAGCCATCGCCGGTGTCAGCGGATCTCGACGTCCCACGGCCACAGCACCAGCGGGACCCCGGGATGTTCGGCGAGGAGGCGCGCGGAGTCCGGCAGCCGGGGCAACAGGCGCAGCTCCGGCGCGAGCTCCTCCGTGAACGCACGGACCAGGCGCATCCAGCGGGGCGTGGGCAGCCCGAGGCGCACCTCGCGCACGGCCGGCGTGGTCACGCCCGAGAGCAGGGCCGCGCGCGCGATCCCGTCATCGACGGTGCCGATGCGGTCGGCGAGGCCGAGCTCGACCGCGCGCCGGCCGGTCCACACCCGGCCCCGCGCGAGCGGCTCGATGACTTCGAACGGGCGGCGGCGGCCGGCGGCGACGCGGTCCACGAACGCGCGGTAGAAGCGGAGCAGACCGGCGCGGAAGCGCTCGCGCTGGACCGGATCGAAGGGGGTCTCGGCGCTGAACGTCGACGCGCCCGGCGCGCCCAGGATGAGCTCCGTGTGCACCCCGAGGCGGGAGAGCGCCTCCCCGATGACGAGCTTCCCGCCGACCACGCCGATGGATCCGGTCAGCGTGTTCGGCCCGGTCAGGATCTCGGAGGCGGCCACGGCGATGTAGTACCCCCCGCTGGCCGCAACGTCTCCGAGCACGGCCACGACCGGCTTTCGGCGGCCCAGCCGCTCTACGGCACGCCAGATCACGTCGCTCGCGGTGGCGCTGCCTCCGGGGGAGCGGATGTCGAGCACCACGGCCGCCACCTGGTCGTCTTCGGCCAACGCGTCCAGCGCGCGGGTCACCGGCCGAGCCGCGATGACCTGGGCGCCCGGTGCTCCGTCCCCGTCGACCACCGCGCCGGCGAGGTGGACCACGGCGATGCGCCGGCGCCCCTCCATCCACCGCTCGATCCGAACGCGCGCGGCGCGGGCCCGGTGCCAGCTCCCGAAGGAGACCCGGGCATATTCGCGGCCGAAGAGGGACTCGAGCTCGGTGCGGACGGCGTCCGGATACAGCGCGCCGTCGATCAGGCCGATCCGCTGGGCGTCCTCCGGGTCGAGCGGGGCGTCGAGCACGGCCTGCCGGACCACCTCGCGCGAGAGCCTGCGCCCGTCCGCGATGGCTTGTTCCAGCTCGGCCTCGAGCCCCGCCACGATGTCGCTCATCGCCTCGCGGTTCTCGGGGCTCGCGAAGCCCCGCGTGAAGGTCTCACCGAAGCTCTTGTAGGCGCCCGCGGATTCCATGTCGAAGCGGAGCCCGAACCTCGCGAAGGCGTCCCCCGCGAAGCGCAGCGCCGCCCCGACGCCGAACAGGTGGACCTGCACCATCGGACGGACCCACACGCGATCCGCCGCGGAGGCCAGGTAGAGCTCGGCGTTGCTGCATCGCTCGAGCTCGATGGAGACGAACTTTCCGGCCTTGCGGATGGCGAGCAGCGCCTCTCGCGCCGCGGCCAGCGAGGCCCACCCTTCGACCAGGCCGTCGATCTGCACGTGCAGGCCGCGGACATCGGGCGCGTCGGCGATGGTGCGGAGGGCCCGCGCGTCCGGCAGGGAGTGGCGGCCGCCGACGTACAGTTCGAGCACCGGGCGACGACGCTCCAACAGGAGCTCACGCAGCGCGAGCGCTCCCCACGCGGGGAAAGCAAGCAAACGAGGAGAGAACGGGAACGAAGCCATCGGTGCCGAGTCCGTATCGCACCTGCAACCTGCGCGCCCTGCTCGAACCAGCGGTAAGAGCCTTGTCAACATGCTTGACATGACACCGGGGCCCCTCTAGACGGTGTGCGGTCTGCCCCTTGCCGGCGCTGACGCAGGAGCTTTGTGAGCACCAAGATCTGCCCCAACTGCAACGCCGAAGTTCCGGGCGTCGCGCACCTGTGCAAGCACTGCTTTCACGACTTCCACGTGGTCGTGCCGAAAAAGAAGTCGCCGCTCTTCACGATTCTGTTCCTCGCCGTCGGCACCGCGCTCGTGTCGGCCGGCGTGTATGGCTACATCCACGGCCAGAATCGGACGTTCAAGATCTCCCTCGACCAGGAGACAGAGTCCATCGTGTTCACCACGCGCTTCTCCGACCGCACCGAGGCCGACCGGGTGTTCTGGAAGGACGTGAGCATGGTCGAGTACGTCAAGAACACGTCGCCGCGCCCGTTCGAGGTCGCCATCGTGACCACCAAGGGCGGCCGGTTCATCTACCAGCAATCCGACGAGCCGATCGAGTACCAGGCGCAGCAGCTCTCGGACATGATCAAGCGTCCGATCGTCGTCAAGGACGAGTCCGGTACGGACAACGCCGCCCCGTAACGCCGCAGAACACGCCCTGAGATCCCATCGGCGCAGGTCCGCGCGGTAGTATCGTCGAGGTCAAGGGAATACTCGTGCTCGAACAGGCCCTCGGCTTCTTCAACAACGACATCGCCATCGATCTCGGAACCGCGAACACGCTGGTGTACGCGACCGGGCGCGGCATCGTGGTGGACGAGCCGAGCGTGGTCGCGGTGATCAAGGGCCCCGGCCAGACGGTGGGCAAGGTCCTCGCCGTCGGAACCGAGGCCAAGCGCATGGTCGGGCGCACGCCCGGCAACATCGTCGCGCTCCGCCCGCTGAAGGACGGCGTCATCGCCGACTTCGCGATCACCGAGTCGATGCTCCGCTACTTCATCGAAGCCGCGGTCGGTCGCCGCATGTTCGTGCATCCGCGCATGGTCGTGTGCATCCCGTTCGGCATCACCGAGGTGGAGAAGCGCGCCGTCCAGGAGTCCGCCCGCTCCGCGGGTGCCCGCGAGGTGTTCCTCGTCCCCGAGCCGCTCGCCGCCGCGCTCGGAGCCGGCTTGCCGGTCAACGAGCCGATCGGAAGCATGATCGTCGACATCGGCGGTGGCACCACCGAGGTGGCCGTGATCAGCCTGGGTGGCATCGCCACCAGCCAGTCCCTGCGCATCGCCGGCGACCAGATGGACGAGGCGATCTCCGGCTACATCAAGCGGCGCTTCAACTGCCTCATCGGCGAGCGCACCGCCGAGGAGATCAAGTTGGCCGTCGGCTGCGCCTCGCCCTTGCGAGAGATCCGCACGATCCACGTGAAGGGGCGGGACCTGAGCACGGGCGTTCCGCGCCAGTTCGAGCTCTCGAGTGACGACGCCGCCGAGGCCCTGCAGGACTGCGTCGCCCAGATCATCGAGGCCGTCCGCGCCACCCTGGAGCAGACCCCTCCCGAGCTCGCGGCGGACATCATCGACCAAGGCCTGGTCCTCGCGGGCGGCGGCGCGCTGCTGACCAACCTCGACGAGGTCCTCCGCGACGCGACCGGCCTCGCGGTGGTGGTCGCCGAGGATCCCCTGCGCTGCGTGGCGCTGGGCGCCGGGGAGATCCTGGAGAACCCCGAGCTCCTGCGGCGCATCGCGCTCTGAAGCGGCGCCCGGAGCGTCAGGCGGAGTAGGGGCGGTCGGCGCCGTCGTCGCTTCGCTGCAAGAGCGTTGGGCGGCCATCCTCGACCAGCAGCCAGGTGTGGTGTGTCACCCAATCTCCGAGGTTGACATAGGCGCCGCCGGGAAGCTCGTGGTGGCACGGCGCGTGGGTGTGGCCCGACACGACGAGCCCGACTCCGTCGGCCACGCGCGCCCTCGCGTCCGCGAGCTGGGCGGCACACAAGGCGGCGTCCGGCGTACCGGACGGGGTCCCGCTCATGCTCGAGAGGAAGCGCCAGGCCCGCTCGGGACCCAACGCGTCCACCCCCCGCGCGAACAAGCGCCCGCGCAGGACGGCCGACAGGGCGCGGTAGCCGATCGAGGTGTCCACCTCGTCGCCGTGCGAGAGGTGGATCGCCACGCCGTCCCACCGGGGCGTCACGACCGGGGCGACCTCGGCGTGGAGGACGTCCCGAAAGAACCGGGCCGCGTGGAAGTCGTGGTTGCCGGGTACGAAGGTGACAGGGAAGCGCCGCAGTGCCTCGATGACCGGGACGTAGGCAGGAAACGGCGAGCCGCCGAAGTGCCACCAATGCTGGAAGATGTCGCCGAGCAGGCAGAGACGATCCACCGCGAGCGTGTCGAGGAAGCGGAGGAGCCGGTGTTGGTTCGGATCGTCGGGGCCGGCGAGATGAGCATCCGAGAGCAACGCGACGCGCATGCGAATAGGCTTAGCCCATGACTCCGCTCGCGGATCGCATGCGACCGCGCACACTCGACGAGATCCTCGGCCAGGCCCACCTCGTGGGCCCCGGCGCGCCGTTCCGCCGCGCGCTGGAGAGCGGCCACCTGCGCTCCTGCGTGTTGTGGGGGCCGCCGGGCACGGGCAAGACCACCCTCGCGCGGTGCCTCGCCGCGGTGGCCAACCTGCGGTTCGTGCAGCTCTCCGCGGTGCTCTCGGGCACCAAGGATCTGAAGGAGGTCGTGGAGGCCATCCCGGCGCTCGACCCGCGCGGCACGCTCCTGTTCGTGGACGAGATCCACCGGTGGAACAAGGCCCAGCAGGACGCGCTGCTGCCCCACGTCGAGAGCGGTCGCATCGTGCTCGTGGGCGCGACGACCGAAAACCCCGCCTTTCACCTCATCCCCGCGCTCCGATCCCGCACCGAGCTGCTCATCCTCGAGCGCATCTCCAGGCCAGAGCTCGTGCTGCTGCTCGAGCGCGCGCTCGCCGACACCGAACGGGGCGTCGCGAGCCGGGCCGGCGCCGTCGAGGAGGGCCTGCTCTCGGCCATCGCCGCGGCCTCCGACGGCGACGCACGCCGCGCCCTCGGGCTCCTCGAGCGCATGGCCGACCGCGGCGCCCTCACGCTCGATGCGCTGCGGGGACTCGGCATCTCCGTGTTCCACGATCGGGACGGCGACGCCCACTACGACGTGGTCTCGGCCTTCATCAAGTCGATGCGGGGCTCGGACCCCGACGCCGCGGTGTACTGGATGGCCCGAATGCTCGAAGGCGGCGAGGATCCGGTCTTCGTCGCGCGGCGGATGGTCATCTTCGCATCGGAGGACATCGGGAACGCCGATCCCCGGGCGCTCGAGCTCGCCGTCTCCGCGATGGACGGCGCCGCTCGCATCGGGATGCCCGAGGCGCGCATCCTGCTCGGCCAGGCGGTCACCTACCTGGCGACCGCCCCAAAGAGCAACGCGTCCTACAAGGCGATCAACGCGGCGCTGGCCGAGGTTCGCGCGTCGGGAGCGCTCCCTGTTCCGCTGCATCTCCGCAACGCGCCGACCGGGCTGGCGAAGGGGCTCGGCCACGGCGCCGACTATCGGTACCCGCACGACTTCCCCGACCACATCGCACGCCAGCAGTACCTGCCGGACGAGCTCGTGGGGAGGGTCTACTACGAGCCGGTGGACGCCGGCGCGGAGAAGATCATCCGCGAGCGGCTCGCCTGGTGGGAGCGCCGACTCCGGGAGCGGGGCGAGTAGACGCGGGGCGAGCAGCGAGCCGGGCGCGCAGGAGGCTCGGCGACGAGCCCGCGCGCGCTACTCGGCGGTCTCCGTGACCTCTTCCTCGTCGACCCCCTGCTTGGACGCCAGCACCTCGTAGGTGATCTCCACCACGTTGAGGGGGAGCGGCGTGAACTCGGCGAACGAAATGCTGTTGCGCGTGCGGCTGTAGGTCCAGTCCGTGCCGGCGACGTAGGGCGTGGCCACGGCATCACTGTCGGTGACGGTCACGGCGATGCTCTCCTCGACCGGCACCAGCGAGAGGAAGAACTCCCGCTTGAGCCCCGCCGCGCGCAGTCCGAGCTCTTCGAGCACCGTGCTCCAGTCCTCCGTGCAGATGGGCCAGATGATCCCGTCCATCTGGTTGGCGACTTCGATGTAGTAGGTGCCACGCTCGGCGGCGGGGCAGGTCGAACGATCCGGGCCCACGATGGCCGAGAACGTGACCGTGTAGTCCTCGTCGGTCTTGAGGCCCTGGAACCAGGACGTGAACTCGTTGACGGACACGTCGCTCTGGTCCGGCTCGTCCGAGATGATCACGATCGACAGGGAGGCCTCGTCCCGGTAGAAGCCGTCATTGGTGGAGTAGCGCTCGGTCGTCAGCGCGGCCATCACCGCGTCCAACCCGGACTCGGTGCCGCTGCCGTTGACCCCGAGGAGCGTCCGGTCCTCGAAGCTGTCGAGCGCCTCGTCCTCCGTGAGCGTGTTGTCGATGTACCGGCTGTCCCCGCTGTAATCGAGGATGAGCCTGCCGCTCTCGTTTCGGTTGTCCATGTCGGTGCTCACGACGCCGACGTGGTAGTCCAAGCCGGATCCCGTGAAGTACTGCATGAAGGAGCCGAAGTTGTCGCGCAACGCGCGCTGCTCCTCCTCCATCGAGCAGGAGTTGTCGACCACCCAGAGCACGTCCACCGCGGGGATGGTCACCTGCGTAATGCGGTCGACCTGCTCCTTGGCCGCGAGGTCCGGCGGGTTGTACTTCCCCTTGGCGTCCTCAGAGCCCTGGAGGTTGTAGTCGTTGCAGCCCGTGGAGAGGAGGGTCAGGAGGACGATCGGGCGCATGGAGGATCCGCGGAGGCCCGAAGGATACCACAGGGTTCCGCAGAAACGGGAGCGCAAGTACGCGACCTTTACGCCGGATCGGAGCCGTCAGAGGGCGCGCGAGCCCGGGGAGAAGGCATCCGTCAGCACGCGAGAGCGAAAACGAAGAAAGCCCCTCTCAGCGTGAGCTGAGAGGGGCTTCTCGTATAAGGCGGCCGGCAGTTACCTACTCTCCCACAGCGTTGCCGCTGCAGTACCATCGGCGCAAGAAGGCTTGACTTCCGTGTTCGGAATGGGAACGGGTATGACCCTTCCGCTATCGCCACCGGCCAGATTGTCGGATCCCCGCTGTGCCAAGGCACTGCTGGGGTTCCATTATTGATGCAGAGGAATGGTGGTAGACGTTCGAATTGGATTCCGAGAGTCAAGTCAAACGGGC
>JAUXQH010000016.1 GCA_030685065.1 Pseudomonadota bacterium
CGTACCAGCGACGCCTACGCCCGCCTCCGCTTCGCCCTCGCCGCGTGCCGGGCCTCCGTGGCCTCCGCCATCGGGTCCGAGCGCCCGCGCGACGATCTCGTCGCCATGGCCGCCGCGCGCGCCTCCACCGAGCTCGAGCGCGCCCAGGCCTCGCTCCTCGGCGCCGAGCTGGCCCTGCGCCACGGCGACGCCCGCAACGCCCTGGTGACCTGGCTGACCGTGGCGAGCCGTACCGCCGGCGCCGGGGGCACCGGGCCACACGCCGCTTCGGCGGCCGAGCTGGGAGGAGCCACCGGGCCCGTCGGCGGCCGCTCCGGCGGGGCCAACGGGCGGATCGGCCCTGGTGCGACCGAGATCGCGGTGCGCGCGGGGGTGCGTGCCGCGGCGGTGCGGATCGAGCTGGGCGAGTTCGAGGCCGCCACCATCGGCCTCGACCGCGCCGAGGAGCTGCGCGGTGGGTGGAAGGGCGACATCGAGCAGACCGCGCTGGACGCCGTGCGCACGGACGTGGCCATCGCCCGCGGAGACCTGCGGGAGGCCCTCGTCTTGTGTCAGCGCGGCCTGCGGCTCGCGGCGGGCCTCGGCTACATGCCGGGCGTCGCGGACCACAGCCAGCGGCTCGGGCTCCTCTGCGCGTGGCTCGGCGACGTTCCGCAGGCCGAGGCCGCGGTCGAGCGCGCGCGCCGGGCCCGGCTCGAAGCGGGCGAGCGCGGCGGCGCGGCCGAGGCTGCGGCGTGGCTCGGGTGGCTGCTGGTCGGGCGCGGGGACGCCGCGACGGCCCAGCTCCTCGGCCAGGAGGCCCTCGTGGTGGCGCGCCGCCTCAACCTGCGCGACGTGCGCAGCCTCGCCCTGGCCGTGCTGCTCGCCGTCGCCACCACCCGCGGCGACGTGGCGTCCGCGGCGGCCGTATTGGACGAGCACGACTCCCTCGGCGCCGAGCCCCGCGGCCCCTTCGCCGCCGCCGCCACGCGCTGGTGGCGCACCCAGGAGGAGCCCTCGCGCGCCCTCCACGCCGCCGAGCGCGCCCCCGCCCACGGCTACTACGCGATCGAGACGCGCCTGGAGCTCACCCGCGTGCGCCTGGGGCGAGACGATCGAAAGACCGCGCTGGCCACCCTCGACGACGCCCAGTCGATCGCCGCCTGCTCGGGCTTCCGAGAGTTGGATCTGTACGCGCGGGTGCAGCGCTCCCTGCTCGACCCGCCCGCCGGCCCGGTCTGGGCGGCGCTGTTCGAGGAGGCGTCGCGCGCGTCGTGGGTGGAGCTGTTCTTGTGGGTGCTGGCCTTGGATGGTCACCGGCGCTCGGATCGCGGCGACATCGCCGGGGCGCGGCAACGGTTCCTGGAGCTCTCCGCGCGGGCCACGGAGCATGGGCATCAGCCCTTTCGGTTGGCGGCGGCGGAGGCGTTGGGAGGGTTTTAGGCCTGGGTCGTCCTCCGCTCGACCCTGGGCCCGCGATCGGGGGCACCGCGACCTCAGCAGCCCCTCCCCGGGTACACCTCGTCGTCGTCGTCGTCGCAGTCGGTCTCCGGCGAGCGGATTGCATCGTAGGCGCCCGGGAGCCACCACGCCGGCCCCCCGTCGGCGTCGAGATCCCACGAGGCGGCACCTCCGCCTCCGAACGCGAAGACGACTGCAGACGTGCGCAGGCGGCCTCCGCGCGCGGTGACCGCCGCGCGGGGCGGGCAGGCCATGTGTCCGGGCGCTTTGGCCCGGACCGAGCCGCGTCCGCGCGGCGAAGCGGCATGTCGGCCAGTTCACAGAAGGTACGCCGGCGCGAAGCCGCGAGGGTGCCACGCTGGTGGGCGGGACCACGGAACGTCGGGGTGATGGGCGTCGAGGTGCGACGAAAGCCGTTGGTCCGAAGGTTATTCTGGCAGGAGCCGCCACTCTTCAACGCCGAACTCGTTCGAACGGTTGACAAGTTGACCGAAGGCGTTGCGGTCGATGAACTGACAGAGGAGAGCTTCGGCGCCTTCGCGTGGGGAGGGAAAGCGCTGGAGGAGGGGGGTATAGACGAGTACGCCGGTGAAGGCCGCCGTCGTGCATGCGTGCACGAGAAAGTCCGGATCCGCATCGTCACCAATCAACCCCAGAAAGTCGATCCTCGACTGCCAGTCAAAGGCGAACAGTGTGCCTTGACGCCCGCCTATGCGTATGCTCGTGTAGGTCGCCGAGTCGTGGCCCGTTGTATAGAATGAGGCGTCGATCACATCGTTTCCGCCTTCAATCTCGCACCCTGCGAGCTCCCGCCAATCTCTTCGGGGAATCTTCGCCCAATCGGCCGACAGGTTGCAGTTGAACTCGTACTCGGAGTATGTCAGGGCCTCGAACTCGACCCTGAAACTCCAGTAAAGGCCGAGCGGTACGCCCACGCTCGAGTTCTCGAATACAAGCGCGCTGATCTCGGCGTGGCGCGGTCGCAGCGAGGAGGCAGGAAAGGACATGAGGTGAGGGTATAGCCCGCTCAGCTTGACACGCCGCAAGTGCCGCAGGTTGACCGTTACTTTCTGTGAACGCGCCGATATCCGAGGAAGAGGCGTCCGGATCGAGAACAGCGGGATCGCCGGCGTCGATGAGCGGAGAGAGCGGGTCGACGTGGAAGCCAGGGTCGTGGATTGGGGGTCCACGGGGAGATTGCCGTCGGTGCCCGTGGGGTCGGTCATGCCGTCGAAGTCGTCGGGGGTGTTGCCCCAGACGTCGCCGAAGGAGAGCGCCGCAGCGCCGTGGATGCCCGCGCCGGTGGACGCTCGGTTCGACGTGACCACGACGTTGATGAGCACCGGTGCGCCGTCGTCCACGCACAGCCCACCACCGCGCCCCTCGGCGCGGTTCCCGACCACGACCACGTTTGTCAGGACGGGAGCGGCCCCGCCGGTCACGTCGATCCCTCCGCCCGGGGGGGCGTAGCCCCAGTCTCCCGCGGCTCGATTGTCGGCCACGATCACGTTCGTGAGGCGCGGCGCCCCGCCGTCGATATAGATGCCGCCGCCGCCGAGCTGCCCCGCGCTATTTTCCCATACGCGCGATCTCGACGCCACCCCCGTATGCGCTCCAGCCGCCGGTCAGCGTGAAGCCGCTCAGCACGGTCATGACCCCTCGCCGGACGCGAAGCGAACGACCGGCTCCATCGCGTCCGTGGTTTCGTCGCCGTCGATCGTGGTCGCCTCGGCACCCAGGGCACCAAGAAGCGTGATCTCCGCCCCCCCGAAGTCCAGGTGCTCCACCCAGGTGCCCGGCCCGACACACACGCGGTCCCCGGTGATTGCGGCGTCGATGGCGTCCTGGACCGTCGCATGGTCTCTGGGGACGACTACGTCGCAGGCAAGACAGGCGTCGTCCGGGATCCCGTCACAGTCGTCGTCCACGCCATCGCAGACCTCGAAGGTCTCCGGCCTCCGGATCGGGTCGGCGTCGTCACAATCCCCCTCGCATACCCCCCAGCCGTCGTGTCCACCCCGGTTTCTTCGCCCCGAGGCGTCTTCCGTCGTCCGCCCCGCAGCCGCCCAGGAGGAGGCGGGCGAACTCGTGGACGTGCAAGGTCAGACAAGGACTCCGGCGGCGAGCGCGTCCGGAGCCCGCTACGCTCCAGCGTTTCACGCGACCGAACTCGCGGGGACCCCGAGGTCTCCCCCACCTTTGGTCGCAATCCGGAGCCGAAGCGCGACCGAACGCAGGGGGGACGCCGAGGTCTCCGCGACCTTTGGTCGCAATTTGGAACCGAAGCGCGACCGAACTCGAGGGGGACGTCGAGGTCCCCCCTACCTCGGTCGCGCGCGAACGCGGCCCGCGGCGACGCGGTGGTCACGCTCCGCCGATCGTTTCAGGCCGCGCCGCCGGAGTCCCTGTCAGAGGAGCGGCACGTGAGAGACGGCTGAGAGGTTCTGTTGCCGAAGCGCCGCGGTACATACCGGGGCATCCACTCGGGAACCCAATGCGCTGCCTCTTCGTCCTCGCGTCCCTCGCCTCGCTCCACGGCTGCGGAGGCCCCTCGGCGGACACGGGCAAGGTCGCGGACACCGATACGGACACGGACACCGACACCGATACCGACACCGACACCGACACCGACACCGACACCGACACCGACACCGACACCGATACCGATACCGATACTGATACCGATACGGATACCGACACCGACACCGATACCGATACCGACACCGACCTGCCGACCGACGCGTGGGGGAGCGTCGGGGCCGCGGGCATCGCGGGGGGCGACAGCAGCGACCAGAGCCTCGCCGTGGGCGCGGACGGGCTGCCCTGGATCGCCTACAGTGACAACGCCGCGGGGGGCAAGGTGACGGTGCGGCGCTTCGACGGGACCGACTGGCAGACGGTGGGGGGCGCCGGGTTCTCCACGCTCGGCAGCACGGCCCATGTGTCGCTCGCCCTGCACGACGGGACGCCCTACGTGGCGTATCGCACGGGTTCGGGCGAGACCGTGTATGTGGAGAGCTTCGACGGCGCCGCGTGGGCACCGCTCGGCGGGGGGGCGGCGTCCACCGGGCAGGCGGCCACGCCGAGCCTCGCGTTCGACGGTGACGGCACCTTGCACCTCGCGTACCAGGACTACGCCAACGCCCGGAAGACCACGGTCCGCCGCTGGGACGGCACCGCGTGGAGCAACGTGGGGGACGCGGTCTCCTCGGGTGACGCCTCGTGGTCGCAGAGCCTCGCATTCGACGGCACCACGGCGTACGTCGCCTACGTCCAATACGACGCGTCGACCGGCACGGACGCGTTTGTCCAGCGCTTCGACGGAACGAGCTGGGTGTCCGTCGGCGCGGGCGGGCTCGCGGGTGCCGATGTCCACCTCGTGACGCTGGCGGTGGACGCCCGCGTGCCGCACGTCCTCTACAGCCTCGACGGCGTCGGCGGCGCCGTGGTGGTGCAGTCCTTCGACGGCACGCAGTGGGTAGACGTTGGCGACCCTGGCGAGACGACGGTGGAGTCCGCGATCGATCTCGTCGTCCACGAGGGAACGCCGTACATCGCCTTCAAGAACCAGGACGAGGCATCCTTCGCGCCGTCGGTGATGGCGTGGGACGGCGCGGCGTGGAGCTACGTCGGCGGGACGACCGTCACCACCAGCAACGACGACTATCTCACGCTCGCGGCCGGGGACGGCGTGCTCTACCTCGGGTTCCGTGACGCCGCGGCGGGTCGAGACACGACCGTGATGCGCATCGGACGGTAGGGCCAAACGGTGGCCAACGGCAGGCCAGCGCCCCGTCGTCATTGGCAGGGCACGCGCCGCTCCCCGCCCACCCAACCCAACCCCTATCCCCTCCCCGCCACCTGAATCAGCCGCTCCTCTTCGAGCAGATACCCCGACAGCGGATTGCCATAGACACACCCGCTGTCGAGCCCCACCGATCGTGGGTGTACCTGGAGGCCGCGCACCGCGTCGTGGCCGTAGAATACCCGCTCCGGGCCCTTCCACACGTTGAACCAGAACGGGTTGGCGTGGTCGAGGTCGTCCGGCCACCGGCGCAGCGTGATGGCCATGGTGCGCGTGGTGCCCGCGATCCCGAGGTCGGGGTGGAGGCCGGCGTGCACGCCGATCCAACAGGGGCCCTCCAGGAAGAGGGGCAGGTTCGCGGTCCACACGAGCGCCTCTTCCGGGAGGGCGCGCGCCGCGCGGTGGTGCGCGCTGTCGCCGGGGATGTTGAGCACGTCGAGCACGCGCGCGTCATGGTTGCCGAGCACGGCCTCGGCCTGGTGCTCGACGATGATGTCCCACACGCCGCGCGGGTCGGGGCCCTTGGCGAAGAGGTCACCCAGCAGGATCAGCCTGTCGGGCTTCGCCTCGACGAGGAGGGCCCGGAGGGACGTGGAGCAGCCGTGGAGGTCACCGACGAAGAGTGTGCGCACGACGAGACCCTAACCTACCGATACCCCTCCGCCTGCAACCGGAACAACCGCGCATACCGCCCGTTGCGCTCGAGGAGCTCCTCGTGCGTGCCTCGCTCGGTGATGCGGCCGCCCTCGAGGACGACGATCTGGTCGGCGCGGCGAACGGTCGAGAAGCGGTGGGAGATGAGGATGGCCATCTGGTGCTTGGCCGTCTCCTGGAACTGCTCGAAGATCTGGGCCTCGGCCTCGGCGTCCATGGCGGCGGTCGGCTCGTCGAGCACGAGGATGTCGGCCCCCTTGCGCATGAACGCGCGGGCGAGCGCCACCTTCTGCCACTGGCCGCCGGACAGTTCGCGGCCGCCCTTGAACCAACGCCCGAGGCGCGTCTTGAGGCCCTCGGGAAAGGCCGAGAGGAACGACCACGCTTGGCCACGCTCGGCCGCCTCCTGCTGGCGCTCGACGTCCGCGATGGCCGCCACGTCCCCCGCGCCGATGTTCTCGCCCGCGGAGATGTGGTAGCGCACGAAGTCCTGGAAGATCACGCCGATGCGCGCGCGCAGGGTGCGGATGTCCCACTCGCGCAGATCCAGTCCGTCGAGGAGGATGCGGCCGCTCGCGGGCTGATACAGCCGGGTGAGGAGCTTGATGAGCGTCGTCTTGCCAGACCCGTTCTCACCGACGATGGCGAGCTTGGCGCCGGGGAGGATGTGGAGCGTCACGTCATCGATGGCGAGCGAGGACGCGCCCGGGTAGGCAAAAGACACACCCTCGAAGCGGAGGCCGTCCTTGGGGTTGGGGCCCACGGTGGCGCCGCCCTCGTACACGGGCACCGGCATCTCGAGAAAGGCGTAGAGGTTGGCGAGGTACAGGCTGTCCTCGTACATCCCGCCCACGGCCGAGAGGCTCGCGGAGAGCGCGCTTTGCCCCTGCTTGAACAGGAGGAGGTACATCGTCATCTCGCCCAGCGTGATGCGCCCGCGCACCGCCGAGACGGCGATCCACGCGTAGGCCCCGTAGAAGGCGGCGGTGCTCACGAGCCCCACGAGGAACCCGCCGATGCCCCGCCGGATGGTGAGCTGGCGGTCGGCCTGGAAGAGGGCGTCGAAGATGCCCTCGTAACGTGACAGGAAAAAGGGGCCGAGGCCGTAGAGCTGGACCTCCTTGGCGTAGTCCTCGCGCGCCAGGACGGTCTCGTACCAGGCCTGCTCGCGCGTTTCGGGGGTGCGCCAGGAGAACAGGCGGAAGGCGTCGCCCGAGAACTTGGCCTCGGCCCAGAAGGCGGGGATGGCCGCCAGGACCAGCACGAACACGGACAGCGGCGAGAACGGGACGAGCAGCACGCCGAAGCCGACGAGCGACACCAGGTTCTGGAGGAGCCCGAACACGCGCCGCACCAGCGCGAGCGGCCGGGAGGAGGCCTCGCGCCGGGCCCGGGACATGCGGTCGTAGACGGTGGCATCCTCGAAGTGCGTCAGATCGAGGGTGAGCGCCTTCTTGAGGATGAGCACGTTCACGCGCTGGCCGAGCTGTGCGCGGAGCAGCGACTCGGTGATCGACAGGCCGCGCTGGACGGCCGCGAGCGTCACGATGAGGCTGGCCTCGAGGGCGAGGGCGCGCAGCGCCGATGTGGGGTCCCCCTTCGCATCCAGCACGCCGTCGACGATGAGCTTGCCGACGTAGGCGATGCCGGCGGGCAACACCCCCGCGATCAGGGTGAGCACGGCCAGGATAACGGTGGCGCCGGGGCTGGTGCCCGCCACGAGCCCAAGCGCGCGCGCGACCGTACGTGGAACGCTCTTCCAGGCCGCGCCACCGTCGATCGCGCTGGTGTCCGCCGGGCGCTGGGGCGCTCGCTCCGTCACCGCCACGAGGCATCCATCGGTCGAGCGACAAGGAGCATCGCCGCCCTCTATCGCCGCCTTGTCCAAGAGGAGCGCCGAGCCCGGCTGGCGCGCCGAGATGTCACGGCGCCGCCGCGGGACGCGACGAGCGGGATCCAGTGCCTACGTCCACAACAATCCAGGAGAAGACGATGCTGTTGGGCCTCTTGTGCGTGTGTCTCGGGACGGCGTGGGCCGAAGACGACTGGGGCAGCGCGGACGCGCTGAAGAACAGCTGGTCGGGGGAGTACGACACCCCGGGCAACCTCACGATCACGGTGGCGCCGCTCCGGCTCGCGGGCCATGACTTCATCGGGCGAGGGCTCGGCGGCACCGGGGTCCCGATGCTCGACATGTCGGTAGAGTTCCGCGCGGGGGAGACGAAGAGCTTCGCCATCACGAGCGCCACCGGCCTCTCCCGAGCAACCGGAGGGATCGACGATATCGGGCCGGCGCCGCGCTCCAGCGGAATCCCGGGGACGGGGATCCCGGGACACGAACTGAACCCGGGCGCCGAGGAGACCCCCGGGGGCACCCAAGGCTACTACGGCGTCCCCACCCCGTCCGTAGAGGTGGGCCTGCAGATCCGCGACTACGTGGTGGGCAACTTCGACAACGGCCTGTTCCTGGGCGGACGGATGGCCCTGATCAACCCGGACTTCCGTACCTTCCGGGCGGATGGCACGCGTTTCGGGCCGATGGGCGGCCTGAAGGTGACGCTCTCGATCTTCACGGTCGAGGCGCGCGGAGGGGCGGATCTGGAGGTCGGGAAGTCGGGGCTGAGCTTCGAGCCGAGGGTCGACTTCGCGACGGGGTTCACGTTCTGACCGCCGAGCGGGCGGGGAGCGCGCCGACGCCGCGGACGGTTTAGGAGCCCGGATGGAACGTCTCACCGCCACCGAGCTCCTCGATGCTCACCACACGTTTCCGTCGGATCACGCGTTCCGCGCGATCGTCCGCGCGGACCCCGCGGAGGTCGACGCCGTGCTGGTCTCCGTCGCCGCGTTCTGCGGCCTCACCGACCTCGAGGATCGCGTGGTGCGGGTGCCGTCGAGCGCCGGAAAGTGGCTGTCGCTGCGGATGGCGTTGCCCTGCGACTCCGCGACGCGGGTGCTGGAGATCTACGCGCACCTCCAGGCGCTCCCCCAGGTGGTGCGCTGCTTGTAGCGCCTCCCGAGCCGCGGACGTAGGCGTAGGGCGGCAGCCGGGGCCCTGGCACGCCGTGTGCTACAGCCGTCAGGCTCCCCCCGTCTCCGAGGCACCCATGACTCTCCTGTCGCTCTTGGTCCAGCCAGCGTTCGCGTGCGGAGGGTTCGCGCCCATCGAGGGCGCCCTCGCCGCCTCCGACGCGCAGCAGGCCCTCTTCGACCTCGGCGCGGACGCCATCACCGTGACCTACCGCGCCCGCTATCAAGGCAACGCCGCGGACTTCGCGTGGGTGCTCGCGGTGCCCGGACGCATCGACGCAGTCGCCGAGGGCAACGCGGAGGAGCTCGATGCCATCGCGCTCGCGTCCGCGCCCCAGGTCGAGATCGATCCCGCGTCGGAGGACTCGGGCGGCTGCGGGTGCGGGTCCTCGGCCGGGTTCAGCAAGAACGACGGCGTGCGAGGCGGCCTGAGCGACACCGGGGTCGAGGTCACGGGCACCGGCCTGGCGGGGGACTACACCTACACCACCCTCGCGGCCTCGGACGCCGACAGCCTCGCGACGTGGCTGACCGACCACGGCTACGACATCTCGCTCCTCCGCGCCTCCATCGAAGCCTACGTCGCGGATCCCCTCGACTACGAATTCGTGGCGGTGCAGCTGGTGCCGGACGCGCCCGAGACCGCGGACAACGGGGTGGACCTGTCCCCGCTCGCGATCACCTACGGGGCCGGCAGCGACGGCGCGTTGCACGCCATCTTCCCGGCGAAGCTCGGGGTCAGCTCCACCGTGGAGCACGTCCGCACCGAGATCTTCGTGCTCGGCGAGGGCACCGCGACCTTGTCCGGTTGGGAGGCGGTCGCCAACCCCGACGAGGTGGGCGGCCACACCTGGGACGCCGTCGGCCCGGACTACGTGGATCCCTCGGGGATCTACTACCAACATCTCCTCGGCTACGGCGGCGCCGAGCGCAGGATGTGGCTCGCGTTCGCCGGCACGTATCGGACGGACGCGGGCGAACGGTGGCTCACGCGCTACGACGCGATCGTGGCGCCGTCGACCAATTCGGTAGACCCAAGCTTCACCGATTCGGACGACCGCACCCCCGCGACCACGATCGTGTACCTGATGGAGGAAGGCGCCTACCAGACGGCCTTCCCGGGGGACACGGCCTTTGGGATCCTCGGGCTGCTCGGGCTGACGGCGTGGCGGCGGAAGGTTCGGGGGGCATAGGGCGCCGACGCGCGGCTGACCCTGGGGGAGCCTGAACCGGCGGTGTCGGTCTCGTCGGGGCCTGGCGCAGGCCCCCCACTTGTGGCAGGTTCGAGCGAGCGTGGCGGCTGGCGACGCTCCGACGGCCCCGCCCGCGGCGCGCGCCACCACCGCCGCGCGGGGGCCGCCACGACACCGCCACGGCACGCGCGCGGCAGGCGCCCCAGAGGGCGCGCCCTCCGGGGCGCGGTCCCGCACGCGTCGCAGCGCGGTAGGCGACCGAGCGCAGCGCTGCCGAAGGCGCGCGAAAGCCAGCTTCGGCGCATCGCGGAAGCTGAATCGTGCGGCCCGGGGCGGGGGCCACGGCTGCGTCCGCGCCGCCGGGCCGCCTACGCCTCGCGGGGCTGCAGGCCCGCCGGGTGGTCGGCCCTCGCGGACGCCGACGCGCGCATCCTCGAGCCGTACAGCCCCTCCTCCAGGTGGGAGGGGTCGAAGCGGCCTGGCGGACGCCTCGCTCCTCGCCGCCGGGCGACACCGGCGATCAGGACGCGAGCCCGGCGCTCCCGTACGGCGCCGTGAGCGCGGCGATGTTCTTGCGCGCGCGCAGATCCATCTGAAGCGCGATGCCGGTCACGAGCGCGGGGTTGGCCGCCGCGGCCCGCAGGCGTGCGCCCGTGCGTGCCGAGACGTGCAGGATGGCCTCGAGGTCGTGGGCGGAGACATGCCTGGCCGCGAGGTGGGCGGCGGCGATCCGCGCGGCGAGGGCCTCGGAGGTGCGTTGCTCGAGCGACGGCAGCCCCGCGACGGCGCATGCCGACGCGAGGAGGTGCTCCGCGGCGAAGCGCGGCGCGAGCGCGTCGACCCCGAGCAGGGTGAGCAGCGCGGCGCGGTCGACCCGCGGCAGGGCCGCGCGGACGCGCGTTCGCGTGGCGGCCCCGACCTCGCGCAGGCCGAGGAGATCGGGCAGGTTGCTGGCCTCGAAGAAGGGGTCGTGACCGGCGCCGTGGTGCTCGGCGTTGCCGAGGACGTAGCCGAAGACGCTCCGCAGGTGCCCCTGGTCGTGCACGGGGCGAAAGCGGGTGGGCTCGAAGGGGACGGGCAGACGCAAGCGATGATGGAGCGTGTTCGCGACGAGGCGGCCGAACACCCCGACGGTGGCGCGATCGGCGAGGAGCACGGAGTGGAGGTGGTTGTCCGCCGCGCGGAAGCAGAGAAGCGCGTCACCCCCGGCATCGAGGACCGTGCGCGCGAGAGCGCGGAGCTCCGCGGGTGACGTCGCGAGGACGCGGCGATCGTCGAGCGCGTGGATGACCTGCCAGGCCAGCGGCATGCGGCGGAGGTTGTACACCGGGTTCTCGAGCGGCAAGGGGCGGCGGTGACGATGATGTCGTCGGGATGCTCGCGGCTCGGTCTCGGGGGGTGCCACATCCGGGGGGGCCTGGCGCAGGCCCCCCCGGATGTGGCAGGCGGATGGGGGTGCAAGCTGCCACTTCGTGGGGGGCCTGCGCCCAGGCCCCCCACGAAGTGGCAGGTAGAGGGCGGGATCACATGCCACAAGTGGGGGGGCCTGGCGCAGGCCCCCCCACTTGTGGCAGCTCGGATCGATCGCCAGCCACGCCCCA
>JAUXQH010000049.1 GCA_030685065.1 Pseudomonadota bacterium
CCGATCCGCCCTCGCTCTCCGTCCCCGGCCTCGTCTTCGCCGGTGTCCCCGGCGAGCCTGCTGGACGACGAGGACGCCGCCGTCGGCAAGGGCGGGCGCTTCGTGCTGTCGGTGCTCGTCGGCTTCGGCGCGCTCGTCGTCACCGCCCTGATCATCCTCGGCATCGGTCTGTACGTGATGAGCCCGACGATCGAGGAGGTCGAGCTGCCTGCGCCGGCGGACGTCGTGCCGCCGGTCGAGCCCATGCTCGAGGCCGCCCCGGTGCCCCCGGCGGTCCCCGCCGCGGCCGACCCTGCGGTTTCACCGCCGACCGAGCCGGCGCCCGCCACCCCGGCGCCCGTCACCACCCCGGCGCTCGCCACCCCGGCGCCCGCTACCACCCCGGCGCCCGTCACCGCTCGCTCCGCCGCGCCCGAGGCGCCCCCGCCCTCGACCCGCCCGGCCTCGTCCACCAGCGCCCCGCCCACCTCGGATTCGAAGGTCGCGGCTTCGAAGGCCGCGGCTTCGAAGGGCGCGGTTTCGAAGGGCGCGGTCTCGAAGGGCGCGCCGCCCGCGGAGCCGGTAGACGACGCCCCCGTGCGCATCGCGGCGCGGGTGCCCGAGGCCGCGCCCGCACCGGTCACGCCCGCCCCCGCCCCCGCCCCCGCCCCCGCCCCCGATCCTGTCGCCGCGCCCACGCCCGATCCCGTGACGCCCGCCCCCACCGCCTCCTTCCGGGTCGAGTTCACGGCCGGCGATCCGTCGATCACGGGCCTCGAGGTCAAGTGTGTCGAGGGGACCGGCGCGGGGCTCTCGGTCGTACTCGACCGGGTGCCGAAGGGTAATTGTCGAGTGACCGGACGCGGGGGCGACGCTCCGCTCATCACGATGGTCACCGTCGTCGCCGATCGGAGCTACACGTGCTTCGGTGGGCGCGCTCCTTCCTGCAAGTAGAGGCTCGCGCCCGGATGCTGCACGTTCTCCTGCTCCTCCCGTTGCTCGGGTGCGACAGTGCCCTGCCCGAAATGCCCGATCTCGGAGCGCTCTTCGGCACGGCCGAGCCCGCTCCCGCGGCGCCCGTAGCCCCGCCGCCCAAGGATCTCGCCGTGCAGGTCGCGGACCTCCGCGGGCTGCTCCGCTCGGGCAAGTCCGCCGAGGCGGCGAAGGCCGCGGAGGCGCTCGTCGCCGCCCACCCGGAGGAGGACGCGGTCTGGGAGATCCTCGAGCTCGCCGCCATCCGGGCGGGCGTGGCCGCGGAGCTCGTCGATCGGCTCTCGGCCGACCAGGCGATCGGCGGGCGTGTCGATCGCCACCATGCGCTCCGCGGCGTGCTCGCCGTGGAGGCCAACCGCCTCGGGGACGCCATCAACGCGGCCCGCGCGCTCCGTCCCGTCGCTCCGGGAGACGCCGCGGCGATCCTGGCGCTGGCCATCGCCAAGGGAGCCCCGGCCCCGGACGACCTGACACCCGCCGAGAAGAGCCTGCTCGCGGCGCGGCGGGCGGGCGTGGCGTTCGACAGCGAAGTGGAGGCCCTTCCCGGGTGGCGCATCGCGCTCGTCCGGGCCGAGGCACGCCTGGCACAGGGCGATCGCGCCGGCGCGGCGCTCGAGGGGGCCATCGCCGAGGCGGGCGGGCCGCGCGCGCGCTGCCTGGGCTCCCTCGTGCGGATCCGCGCCGCCACGACGGCGGACGAGGCCTGGGTCGTCGCGGATCCCGGCGCCCGCGCCGCGCTCGAAGACGGCGACGGCCTCGGGGTCGCCGAGATCCTCGACGCCGTGTTGCCGAGCGCCCTGACGGGCTGGAAGGCCAGCGGTCTGGCGGCGGCCGCCACCGAGCTCCGCGCCAAGCTCGCCGAGGCCGGAAACACCGAGGCGGCCGCGCGGGTGGCCGCGGTAGAGGCCGATGCCGCCCTCCGCGCGGGCATGCCGATCCGCGCACGGGACGCCGCGCGCCTCGCCGCCGCGCTCCCGGCCCTCTCGGTCCGGGCGAGCTGGGCGCTCGCGCTCGCGGGCGCCGCACTCGGCCAACCGGCTGACGTCGAGGCCGCCGCTCTCACCCTCGCCGAGCCCCGCGCCTCCGCCGCGCGCGACCTCGCGAAGGCGCTTCGGGGACAGTCCCCCAAGCTCCCCTCGGCCGGCCTGGATGGCCCTGATTCCGCGCTCCAGGCGCTCCTCGGCGCCGGCTGGCTCGCCGACCCCGCGACCGCTCATGCCGCCGCGCTCGCGACGGAGTCCGTCGCGCCCGACCTCGCCGCCTGGGCGTTGCTCGCGTCTCGGACGGCGCCCCTCGCCCTCCCGGAGGGCGCGGCGCCCTCGCTCCGCGCCGAACACGCGGCGCGTGCCTGGCTCACCTCCGGCGCCGCGGCTTCGTTGCCCGCCGAGCTTCCCCATCCGAACGTGGCGGGCTGGAACGCCCTGTTCGCGGGCCAACCCGCGGCCGCCGACTCGCCCGGCATGGCGGCCTGGTCCCGCGTGCGCGTCAAGCTCGATGCGGCGGACGGCACCGCCGCGGGCCAGGAGCTCGGTACCCTCTCGACCGTGGTTCCCGCATGGCGAACCGGCCCGTGGGCGCCGGTCAGCGTGCTCGACGGTCCCCGCCCCGAGGACCTCGACGCCGACGCCGCGCGCAACGCCCGCGGTGTGGATCCGCTCCCGTTCGCCACCGTCCACCACGGGTGGGATGCCCGCGTCCGCTCGAGCGAGCAGCGCTGGGCGCACGGCATCGCGCCCTTCCCCGCGAGCGCCACGTCGGAGCAGCGCGCCGCCGTGTGGGACGCCGCGGCCGCCTACCGCGCCCAGACGGTCGCCTGGCTCATGGGGCACGGCGACTACCCGGCGGCCGCCGCCATCGCGCTCGACGCGTCCGAGAGCGCCGCTGGGCTCACCCGCACCCCGCCGCCTTCCCTGGCCGCGCTGCGCGCGACCCTCGACGGCGACGCCATCGTGTCGTTCCGCCTCGTGCCCGACGGCGTCGAGACGCTCTACCTGGGCGAAGAGAAGGGCAGGCTCGCCCTCCTCCCGGCCTCCTTGCCCCGCGACACCGCCGCGATGCTCGCCTCCCTCCGCGCCGGGGAGTCGGTCGTGGCCAAGGGAGATCGCCTCCGCGAAACCGTGATCGACGGCGCGATGGACGTGCTGCTCGGCGTCGGCCGCTACATGGTGGTGGGCCCGGCGCCCCTCGGCCTGCTCCCCATCGCCGCGATGCCCGAGCAGGCGGACGGTCTCCGATTCCTCGCGTCCATCCGACACGTCGGGTACCTGCCCGACCTCGACGCGGTGGTCCCTGCCGTGGAGGGAATCGAACCCGAGATGACGACGACCCTGTTCGCGTTGTGCTCCGATTCCGTCGAGGCCCTGGCCTTGCGGCGCGTGTATCCGGACGCCCGAATCCTCGAAGGCGCCGCGGCCACGGTCGCGGCGTTCCGCGCCGAGGCCGGCACCGCGCGGTTCGTCCACGTCGGCGGGTTCCCCGCCACGCCAGACGGAGGGTTCAAGCTCGCCGATGGCGCGCTCACCCTCGGCGACATCGCCGCGCTGCCGCTCGTTGCGCGCGGCGTGCTCATCGGCGGCGGAGAGGAGCCCTCGGTCATCGCGGGCCGCATCGCCGCGTTCCGCCAGGCTGGAGTCACCGACGTGATGGTCGAGGGCTGGACCACCCAGGGCGACTTGCGCGCCGCGATCCTGTTGCACTTCTGGGAGGGGCTGAACCGTCGGTACAGCGCGAGCCGTTCGCTCTCCGAGGCCCGCACGCTGGCGCTCCGCGAGGCCGAGGAGGCGCCGGCGACCCCCGCCTCGTGGGGCGCGTACTTCGTGTCCGGACGCCCTTGAGCCGGTAGGGAATGCCGTCGTCGCTCCTCCTCGCCGTCGTCACGAGGATCGCGTTCGCCGCGTCGCCCGTGCTCGGCCCGACCGGGTGGACCTGGCTCGGCCCGCTCCCGCCGGAGTCCGGGGCCGTGGGCGACGGCACCTCCCGCGACAGCCCCCGCGACACGGTCGTCTTCGACCCCTCGACCTGCGCGGTCGACGTGAGTCGGGTCGACCTCGACGGGGGCCCCGGCCATCGCGACGTGCGGCTGGCGCGGGTGTGGACCGGAGAGGCCTGGCGCTGGGCGGACGACTGGGAGGTGCGCGACGGACGCCTGCTGCGTCCTGGACAGGCGCCGGTGCCGTTCACGCCCGGAGGCCGGGTGGGAGGCGAGGCGGTCACGCTCGACGCCGCGGGTCGCGTCGTGTCGCGGCGGCGCGAGGGGCGCCTGGTCGAGGTCCTTCGGGATGAAGGCGGGGGGTTCCGCGGCATGCGCAGCGGGACGGTCGAGGTGCGCCTCGCCGCGGATGACCCCAGCCGGGCCGTCGCGAGTGATGGGCGTGCGGCGCGGTGGCGGTGGGAGGGCGCCGAGCTCCGAAGCGTGGCCGACGCGGGGGGCGTCCGGAGCCTCTACACCTACGCCGACGGGCGGCTCTCGACCGTGGGGTGGGCCGACGGTGGGCGGATCTCGATAGAGCCGGGCGACGAACGCACCCGCCTCCACGGCACCGGCGGCACCTGGACCTGCGCGCGCCGCGTCGCGGGGACGGAGGGGAGCGCGCAGGGGCGCGTGAGCATCGAGAGCCCGGCCGGCACCTGGACCTTGGAGCAGGTCGGCGAGATCCGCTCCGTCACCGACCCCGCGGGCGGGACGACGCGGACCCGTTGGGCCGAGGGGCGGCTCGCGGGCTGGACCGACCCACGCGGCGGCGAGACGCGCCTCGAGCGGGATCCGCAGGGGAGGGTCACCAGCGCGACGGATCCGTCGGGGGCTCGGTGGGAGACCGCGTGGCAGCAGGGCGGGGGACTCGGAGGGGTCGTGGCGCCGGACGGCGCGCGCTGGGTAATCGGGAGGGATGCGACGGGGGCGGTGACGCGCGTGGACGAGCCGTCGGGCCGATCCGCGGAGTGGGAGAGGGACGCGGCGGGCCGTCCGCGGGGCGTGCGCGTGGGCGCGTCCCGATGGGGCCTCACTCGCGACGCCTCGGGCCGGATCATCGCGCTCTCCGACCCGGCCGGCGTGCGGTTGGACCTGTCCCGCGATGCGTCGGGAGCCGTGATCCAGATCCGCGACGCGGCGGGAGGCGCATGGAGCCTCACGCGTGACGGGCGCGGGCGCGTGGTCTCCGTGACCGATCCCGGGGCCGCGCGGTGGGAGGTCGTCCAGGATTCGCTGGGGCGGCCGGTCGCCGTCCGCGATCCGACGGGCGCCTGGGCGCGGTGGACCCGACGAGACACCGGCGCCCCGGAGCGGATCACCCTCGGCGAAGACACCTGGGGACTGCTCTGGAACGCGGCCGGCGCGCTCGCGGGCCTGCGCGATCCGCAGGGGCAGACCACGGGTTGGGCGCGCGACCCCCTGGGGCGCGCCCGCGCCGTCCACCGCGCGGATGGGAGCGTTGTCCGCCTCGATCGAGACGGCGCGGGCGACCTGGTGGGGGTCGATGACGTGCGGGTGCGTCGCGATGCAGCAGGTCGGCCGCTCGCGGTCGAGCAGGGCGCCTCCGGCCTCTACTGGGACCTCGACGCGGCGGGGTACGTGGTGGGAGTAACCGCGCCCGGGGTCGGGCTCGGGCTCGTGCGCGAGCGGGGAGGGGCGATCCGGGAGGTGCGGGTGGCGGGGAGCTCGCCGGTGCGGCTCCAACGTGACGCCCAGGGTCGCGTGGTGCGCGCGGAGGACGACACCGCGGTCGACCTCACGCGCGACGCGTCGGGGCGCGTCACGGGCGTCGCGCGGGAGGGGAGCCCGCGGCTGCGGATCGAGCGCGACATGCGAGGCCTCCCGGCGCGGTTCGTCCTCGGCGATCGTGTCTGGACCGTCGGGCGAGACGCCCCCGGGCGCATCGTCACGATGGACGCCCCCGGCGCGATCCGCCTCGGGATCGATCGCGACGTGGGGGGGCGCCCGGGGCTCGTGCGCTTCGCCACCGGCGCCCTGGCCCGCTTCGAGCGAAGCGACGAGGGCGTCGCGATCACCCTCACCGATCGCGACGGCGCCGTGCTCGCGCGCGCCGGCGCGATGGTGGGCCGTACGGGCCTGCTGGGCCGCCTCGACGCCGCGGCCACGTGGCTCTTTCGGAGGGATCCTCTCGACACGCTGGTGGCCGTCGAGTCGGCCACGGAGGTGTGGTCCAGCGCGCCGGACGGCGTGGAGGGGCCCGATGGGGCCTACGTGCGCTACGACGCGGCGGGCCGCCCCCGCGCGGCCAGGGCGCCCGCCGGGTGGGGGGCGTGGGGCACGCGCGATGAACCGTTGGACTACGTGCTCGATCAACACGGGGCCATCCGGGCGATCGGCGCGACGGCGTTCGGCTATGACGGCATCGGGCGCCTGGTCGGGTGGGACGGCCCAGGCGGAAGCGGCAGCGTGCTCCGGGACCCGCTCGGCCGGCTCGCCCGGCTCGGAGGAGCCCAGGTCGAAGGCTGGGGAGGCCTCCTCACCGTCGGGGGCGAGGTGCGCGCGGAGGTGCCGGGCATCGCGGTGGCGCGGCTCGGCGGCGGGGTGCTCCTCGATCCCCGCGGGACGCCGTTGATGACGATCCCGGGCGGGCTCGTGTCGTCCGCGCCGACGGGCGCGCTTCGCGGCCGGTCGCCCCAGGCTGAAGGCACCCGCGAGTCCGGCGCGGCGGGCCGGCTCCAGGTGGCCGGCGATGGCGCGCTGCTCGGCCTCGTGGACGCCCTCGACCCCCTGTCCGGGCAGCCCCTCGGGCCCTGGATGACCTGGCCTTGGGCGCCCCGGACCTGGGAGGCCGGACCCTCCGCCTCGCCGTTGGTGGAGGCCGACACGTCCGCCACCGGGCTCCCGTGGGATCCGATGCCCTGGGCCGCGACCTCCCCCTGGTCGGATCCGCTGGCCCTGCTCGTCGCGGCGGGCGAGCTCCCGGACGGCGGCGCGCGGGCACGATCCGTGGCGGGCCTACCCTGGCTCCCAGCGTCCCTCGTCTCCGCACGCCCGGCGCCCGTGCCCGATCCGTTGGCCTCCCCGTTCGACGAGGAGCCCATCGTGGCCTGGATCCTCGCCCACGCGGGGGCGCCGTCCCGCGCGGCCGCGCCCGAGAGCCTCACCGCCGCGATCCTGGGCGCCGACATCGCGACCTGGTTGCGCACGGCCCCCGGGCTGACGCCCTCGCTGCCGGCCGCGCTCCGGGTCGAGTAGGCCCGGAAGGCCCGTCTACTCGAACAGGAAGCGGTACTGCTTCACGCCCTCGTCTTCCGTCCAGAACCCGACCGTGAGCTGCATGGCCACGGCCTGGAGGTTCCGCGTCGGGGCGGGGAAGACGAGCACGCCGGTGCGGTCACCCGCGCGCGCGTCGGTCCCGAGGTAGGCGTGGCGGAAGTCGTCCGCGTTTCGGATGCGGAGGGACAGGTTCGCCGGGGCGCCCACGCGCCGCTCTTCGCGGGCGCCGGTCAGCAGGTGCACCAGGAGGTCGTCCGGCTGGGCGATCGCGAGGAACGTCTGCTCCGAGTCGTTCACGGCGAGCACCGTGTGCGCGGGGCTCCAGCGGGCCTCCTGGTCGGAGTGCACCTCTACTCGCCAGAGGTAGCCGATCGCGTCGTTGAAGAGGCGGGCGGTGCCGTCGGGCCATTCGTTCCAGGGCTGGCGCTCGGCGAGCACGGGGGACACGGTCACCGAGAAGTGCTCCTGCCGCTGGGTCTGCGCTTCGTAGGAGACCACGGGGCCGGGGACGGTGTCGCGATCGAGGTAGCCCCTACGCAAGGCGTCGGTCGCCAGGTCGAAGGCCTGCCGCTCGACGGAGGCCTCGACCGCGAGGGGAGCCCCCCCGGGTCGGGCGGCGCGGCCGCATCCGCACGCCAGCAGCAAGAGGGCCCACGAGAGGCGACTGAAAGGCAATTGAGTCTCCGGGGCTTGCGCAGATTGCAGCGCGAAGTATATTCGCCGCGCCTCACGGTGGGTGTAGCTCAGTTGGTAGAGCACTGGTTTGTGGCACCAGTGGTCGCGGGTTCAAGTCCCGTCATCCACCCCACCTTTCTTTGTTACTGCTTCGATGGTCGATGTCTTAGGCATCCCCTATCGACATATACGGGCCTCTAGCTCAATTGGTAGAGCATCGGACTCTTAATCCGCAGGTTCCGGGTTCAATCCCCGGGGGGCCCACCATTTTCTCCCCCAACGTCGTCCGATCCGACGCGCCGAGCCCCTCAGGGCTCGGGCGTCTGACGCGCGTCCGGGGCACTCGCGGCGGCACCGTCGCGTGCCTCCGCGTCTGGTCTCTCCCGCGAGAATGGCGGAATTGGCAGACGCGCCGGACTTAGGATCCGGTGGGGAAACCCGTGGGGGTTCAACTCCCCCTTCTCGCACCATCCCCGTTCTACATGCTCCCGCGAGGCACCGATGTCCCACCAGGTGGACCAGATCTCCGCGTTCCAGAAGCGCCTTCAGTTCTCGGTCCCGTCGACCGAGGTCGACAAGAAGATCAGCGAGGCCTTCCGGGTACTCTCCGGCCGCGTGAACATCCCGGGCTTCCGCCGCGGCAAGGTGCCGCGCAAGGTCCTCGATCAGCGCTACGGTCGCCAGATCCGCAGCGATGTGGCATCGGACCTCATCAACACCGAGTTCCGCCAGGCGGCGCTCGACATCGAGTTCCTGGGCCAGCCCGAGGTCGACCGCTCCGACCTCCTGGACGGCGCGGACTTCAACTTCTCCATCACGGTGCAGGTCAAGCCCGCGGTCGAGGTCAAGGACTACACGGGCATCAAGGTCGACTTCCCGGTCCCCACGGTCACGGAGGACCAGGTCGACCTGCTCGTCTCCCGCCGCCTCCAGGGCCAGTCGCGCCTCGTCGAGGTCGAAGGCGATCGCGTCGTCGCTCGCGGTGACCTCGCCCTCACCGAGATCGTCCTCATCGAGGACGGGACCGAGAAGACGATCGAGAGCGGCACCATGGTGAACACCGCCGGGGATCGCTACTACACCGGCGCGGAAACGCTCCTGATCGGCCTCGCCAAGGGCGAGTCCAAGACCGGCACCGTCACCATCGCCGCGAACGCCGGCATGGACTCGCTTCGTGGCCGCACGGTCGAGCTCAAGGTCACCGTCCTCGGCATCCAGGTCTCCCAGGTTCCCGAGCTCACGGACGCCGTCGCCACCGAGCTCGGCTACGAGGGTGGCGTCGAGGCCATGCGCTCTGCGCTGCGGATGGAAGAAGAGGGCCGCGCCACCGAGGCGTCCCGCAACGTCGCCCGCGTGAACCTGCTCCAGAAGCTCATCGGTACCCACAGCTTCGACGTTCCTCCCGCCATGGTGGACAGCCACCTGCAGCTCCTCCTCGAGGAGCTCCGCATCCAGGCGGCGTACCGCGGCCGTGACCCCCGCTCCATCCGCTACTCCGAAGCGCAGATGGCCGACCTCCGCCAGCGTGCCAGCTTCGCGGCCCGCGCTTCGCTCCTCCTCGAGGGCGTCGCCAAGGCCGAGGGGATCGAGATCACGAACGAGGATCTCGAGGCCAAGTACCAGGAGATCGCCGATATGCGCGGCCAGCGCGTCGAGGCCATCCGCGGCTACTTCGCCAAGGACAACGCCATCGGTGAGCTGCAGAAGCGCCTCCTCGAGGAGCGCACGCTCGACTGGTTGCTCGAGCGCGCCGAGCTGGTCGACGTGACCGGCACGGACAACGACTCGGCCCCCGCGATGGAGCCGTTCGAGACCGAAACCCCCGCGATCGAGGCCGCTCCGGCGGCTGAGGTGGCCGAGGAGGCTCCGAAGGCCGCCAAGGCGAAGGCCGCCCCGAAGGCCAAGGCCCCCAAGGCGGAAGCGGCGGCCGCAGAAGGCGCCGAGGTGGCGGCCGAGGCCGCTCCCGCGAAGCCCAAGGCCAAGTCCAAGGCGAAGAAGACCGAGGAGTAGTCCGCGGGGGGCCTCCCCCACGACGAAACAGAGAAGGCCGCGCCCGACACCGGGTGCGGCCTTCTTCGTTCACCCCCCAGCCAATGGCCGACCAGGAAGCAAGGGCGTTACGTTCTCGGGATTCAACGGAACTGCTTTGTCCATGGATCCTATGAACAGCTACCTGATCCCGACCGTCATCGAGCAGACCCACCGCGGTGAGCGCGCGTGGGACATCTACTCGATGCTGCTGAAGGACCGCATCATCTTCCTCGGCTCCGCGATCAACGATCAGGTAGCCAACGTCATCGTCGCCCAGCTCCTGTTCCTGGAGTCCCAGGATCCCGAGCGGGACGTGTTCCTGTACATCCACAGCCCGGGTGGCGTGATCACGGCCGGCATGGCCATCTACGACACCATGAACTACATCAAGCCCGACGTGCAGACGATCTGCATGGGCCAGGCCGCCTCGATGGGAGCCATCCTCCTCGCGGCCGGCGCCAAGGGCAAGCGGCGCATCCTCCCCCACGGGCGGGTGCTCATCCACCAGCCCCTCGGCGGCGCGCAGGGCCAGGCGACGGACATCGAGATCCAGGCCAAGGAGATCATCCGCGTGAAGCGTGAGCTGAACGACATCCTGGCGCTTCACACCGGCCAGGATCGCGAACGGATCGCCAAGGACCTCGAGCGCGACTACATCATGACGGCGGAAGAGTCGCTCAAGTACGGCATCGTGGACGAGATCATCCAGCCCAAGGGCGGCGCTCCCGTCGTCAAGTGAGCTCGGGGTAGGAAGGTCAGCCCGATCTTCCGCCTTCCCGCATGAACATCCAGCCCGCTCACCACGGGCTGGCTCCGAATATTGGCCAGGAGGCCGCCCGTGAACAGGAAATCGCGCGAGAAGGACTTGACGTGCTCCTTCTGCGGCAAGTCGCAGAAGGACGTGCGCAAGCTCATCGCGGGCCCGTCCGTCTACATCTGCGATGAGTGTGTCGAGCTCTGCAACGACATCATCACGGAGGAGTACGAGCGGGAGGACTACTACGCCACCCGGGCGATGGTCCCGAAGCCGGTCGAGATCAAGCGCCACCTGGACGACTACGTGGTCGGCCAGGAGCGGGCGAAGAAGATCCTGTCCGTCGCGGTGCACAACCACTACAAGCGCATCGACAGCCGCTCCACGCGGGATGACGTCGAGCTCCAGAAGAGCAACATCCTGCTCATCGGGCCGACCGGCACCGGCAAGACGCTGCTGGCGCAGACCCTCGCCCGCTTCCTCAACGTGCCGTTCACCATCTGTGACGCGACCTCGCTGACGGAGGCCGGCTACGTCGGAGAGGACGTCGAGAACGTCGTGTTGTCCTTGTTCCAGGCGGCCGAGTACAACGTCGAGCGCGCGGTCAAGGGCATCATCTACATCGACGAGATCGACAAGATCGCCCGCAAGGGCGAAAATCCGTCGATCACCCGGGACGTGTCGGGCGAAGGCGTGCAGCAGGCTCTCCTCAAGATCATCGAGGGCACGGTCGCGAACGTGCCGCCCAAGGGCGGTCGCAAGCACCCTCAGCAGGAGTTCCTGCAGATCGACACCTCGAACATCCTGTTCATCTGCGGCGGGGCGTTCGTCGGGCTCGACAAGATCGTCGAGCAGCGCATCAACAAGGGTGGAGTCGGCTTCGGCGCCAGCGTGAAGTCGCAGGAGAAGCTCAAGACCGGCGAGCTCCTGAGCCTCATCGAGACCGAGGACCTCCTTCGCTTCGGGATGATCCCCGAGTTCATCGGCCGCCTCCCGGTCGTCGCGACCCTCGAGGAGCTGGACGAGGCCGCGCTCATCGACATCCTCACCCGCCCGCGCAACGCGCTGGTGAAGCAGTACCAGAAGCTCTTCGAGATGGAGAACGTCTCGCTCAAGCTCACCGAGCCCGCGCTCTTCGCCATCGCCAAGGAGGCGGTCAAGCGCAAGACCGGTGCGCGCGGTCTCCGCGCCATCCTCGAAGAGCTGATGCTGGATGTAATGTACGAATTGCCCGGGAAGAGCAACGTACGCGAATGTGTCATCACGGACGAAGTCGTCGGGCGCAAGAAGGACCCGATCTTGGTCTATGAGAACGAGGGCGAGTGGGCCCGATAGGGGAGGGCATGGATGTTCTTTCGTGAGCGGCGCAACGCCGCAACGCCTGGTGGGGTTGGAACGGCCGGAGCACCTGGGGGAGTCCGGAAGCTCCCGCTCCTCCCTCTACGGGAGCTGGTCGTCTTCCCTCACTCGGCCGTATCGTTCATCGTCGGTCGGGAGAGGTCGATCGCGGCGCTGAACGAAGCGGTGCGCACGGACAAGGAGATCTTCCTGGCCGCGCAGCGGGAGGCGCTCACCAGCGAGCCGGGCCCCGATGACGTGCACGCGATCGGCACGATCGCCACGGTCGTCCAGGTGATGCGCCTGCCGGACGCCAAGCTCAAGGTGCTGGTCGACGGTCGCCGGCGCGGGCGTATCGTGCGGTTCTCCAACGACGAGGACTGCTTCCGCGTCGAGGTGGAGGAGCTCGAAGAGGTCGCCAGCAGCGGCCCCGAGGTGGATGCCCTCGTCCGGGCCGTGCGCGCCTCCTTCGAGGAGTACGGGCGCCTGAACAAGACCATCCCGCCGGAGACGCTCCTGGCCGTCGGCGCCATCGACGACCCCGGGCGCCTCGCCGACACGCTGGCGCGGCACATGTCGCTCAAGACCGAGCTCTGCCAGGAGGTCCTCGAGATCGAGGAGGCCATGCCGCGGCTCGAGCGCGTGAAGAAGCTGCTCCAGGCCGAGATCGAGATCCTTCAGGTCGAACGCAAGATCAAGACCCGCGTGCAGAAGCAGATGGAGCGCTCCCAGAAGGAGCACTACCTGAACGAGCAGATGCAGGCGATCCAGAAGGAGCTCGGCGAGAAGGACGAGTTCCGGCTGGAGCTCCAGGAGCTCGAGGCCCGGATCTCGGAGAAGAGGCTCTCCGACGAGGCCGCCGATCGCGTCGCGCGCGAGCTTCGCAAGCTCAAGATGATGAACCCGATGAGCGCCGAGGCGGCCGTCGTCCGCAACTACATCGACTGGATCGTGTCGATGCCGTGGGATCACTTCACGGAGGACCGCGTGGACGTGGCCGAGGCGAGCCGCGTCCTCGACGCCGACCACTTCGGGCTCCGGAAGGTGAAGCAGCGGATCCTCGAGTACCTCTCGGTGCTGTCCCTCGTCCAGAAGATGAACGGGCCGATCCTGTGCCTGGTGGGGCCCCCCGGCGTCGGAAAGACCTCGCTCGCGCGGTCCATCGCCCGGGCCACCGATCGCAAGTTCGTACGCGTGGCGCTGGGCGGAGTGCGCGACGAGGCCGAGATTCGCGGCCACCGGCGCACCTACATCGGCGCGATGCCGGGAAAGATCGCGCACGGCCTCAAGAAGGCGGGAACGGGCAATCCGGTGTTCCTGCTCGACGAGATCGACAAGATGAGCTCCGACTTCCGCGGCGATCCGAGCGCGGCGCTGCTCGAGGTGCTCGATCCCGAGCAGAACAGGACGTTCAACGATCACTACCTCGACCTGGACTACGATCTGTCCAAGGTCATGTTCGTCTGCACCGCCAACACGCTGTCGGGCATCCCGGCGCCGCTGCTGGATCGCCTCGAGATCGTGCGTCTCTCCGGCTACACCGAAGCGGAAAAGCTCGCGATCGCCCGGCGCTACCTCATCCCGAAGCAGATGGAGGCGAACGGGCTCAAGCCCACGAACATCCGCGTGTCGAAGGAGGCCGTGGCCCGCGTGGTGCGCGAGTACACCCGCGAGGCGGGTGTGCGGAGCTTGGAGCGCGAGCTCGCCGGCCTCTGCCGCAAGGTGGCCCGCCAGGTGGTGTTGAAGGGCCCGGAGACCCGCATCCGGATCGACAGCGCCGCAGTGGAGCGGCTGCTGGGGGTGCCGCGATTCCGCTTCGGGCGCATCAGCGCGAGCGACGAGTACGGCTTCGTCAACGGCCTCGCCTGGACCAGCGCGGGGGGCGTGATGGTGCCCATCGAGGCGATGGTGGTGCCGGGCGGTGGCAAGACCACGATGACCGGCCAGCTCGGAAGCGTGTTCCGCGAGAGCTGCGAGGCCGCCATCACCTACATGCGCAGCCGCAGCGAGCCGCTCGGGCTCGAGAAGGACTTCTGGGCGCGCCTCGATGTCCACGTGCACGTCCCCGAGCTCTGGGGCGTGGACGGTCCGAGCGCGGGCATCACCCTGGCCACGGCCGTCGTGAGCGCGGTGTGCCATCTCCCCGTGCGGCGGGACGTGGCCATGACCGGGGAGATCACCCTGCGCGGCCACGTACGCCCCATCGGCGGGCTGAAGGAGAAGCTCCTCGCTGCGGTTGCGGCCGGGGTCCGGCGCGTGCTCATCCCGAAGGAGAACGAGAAGGACCTCCGCGACATCCCCCGGATGGTCAAGGAGCGGCTCGAGATCCTGCCGGTCGAGCACATGGACGAGGTGTTGAAGCTCGCGCTCGCCGTGCGCGGCACGGACGACATCTTCACCAACCTCGCGAGGGCCCGCGCCAGCGATCAGCCCGCTTCGCTCCTGGCGGAAGAGGGGCCGATGCCCTCGTGATCCCGTCCGCGGACGGGTAGGCACCCGCCCGGGTGAGCCCGAGCGCCCGGGCGGGTGCGCCGCCGGCCCCAAAAACCTTCGCCCTCACCGCCCGCGCGCCTTGACGCCCGGGAGGGCTCCGGGTAAATGGTTGGGGCTTGCTCGGCAGGGGTCTCGCGGGCGGATAGCTCAGCTGGTAGAGCAGTACCCTTACAAGGTACGGGTCGCAGGTTCGAGCCCTGTTCCGCCTACCAGCCTGTTGAGTCAGTTTCGGTTTTGGAGCGGTAGTTAAGTTGGTTATAACGCCGGCCTGTCACGCCGGAGGCCGCGGGTTCAAGTCCCGTCCGCTCCGCCATCTTGAACCCCCCTGCAGAAATGCAGGGGGGTTCTTCGTTTTTGGCCTCGGGGGCGGTCGCTCCGACTCAGCAGCCCAGCGCGCGACGGAGTAGCTCCCCGGGCCGCGCGCTCGTGGCTTCGGCGCAGGCAACGGGGACAAGGAGGAACACGGGGGTGCCGAGGTCGATCGTCGTCGGCAATTCGTCGACGCGAAAGTGGGGACTCTCCACCTCGACCGGGAACCGGTCGTAGACGCTCACGCGCCGAGCGAGGTCCAAGGCGCCTGCGCAGGCGGTGCCGGACGCGGGAAGGAAGGGGATGCCCGGCTTGTACAGCGCGCCGCTCACATCGAGATCCACGAAGCAGATGTCGGGGTCCGTCGGCAACAGGTGCTCGTCGAGCCCGCTGGTGCGCAGCAGGGAGAACCGCTGTTCGCCGCGAGCGCCACGGAGCACGAGCGCATGATCGCCCCCCGCTACCCTCACCGGGTACGCGCCGGGAACGGTCAGCCGGGCGACTTCGACGCCGTCCACGTCGACGCTCATCGCCTCGTTGTCAGAATGGTAAAGGTAGATCGTTGTGTTTCCGGACAGTCCCTGGAAGACCGCCCACGCCCCGATGGAGAGCAGGGCCGGCAGGAACAGCGCGCCGCAGCCCAGCGGGACGAGGCAGGACAAACTCCGCCCGAAGGCCCCGCTTCGCTCCGCAAGCGCTGCAGCCTCGTCGGGGTTCATCCTCTCAACCTCTTCAGGGGTCGTAGCTCGATGCCAGTCGGTCCAGGTGTCGATGACGTCCCGCTTCGGCACGCCATTCAAGAACGGTTTGCGGCTTCGATGGATCCGGCAAGTCCATCGAATGTTTTTTTGAGCTGGACCGCGAGCGAGTCGGCGCAGGTGTGGTCGGCCCGGTCGTGGCGCTCGATCTCCTCGCGCTGCCGAGCCCTCTCGTCCCGCCTCGACGATGCGCACCGCCCGTGCGCAAAGGGTATTAGCTGCCCAACGATGTCGCGACCCAGCCCTCAGTCGACAGCCCTATTCTGGGTGTTCAAGGTCGTCGGGGGCACGTTGATGGCGATCAACGTGATCTGGCACGGGATCGTCGCGCTGTTTGTCGGTGGGCCTGTTGGCCTCGGCGTGTTTCTGTTCGCAGTGGTCGCCGTTTGGATGTGGGCTTGGGTCATGATGCGGCGCCTGCACGAAGCGAGCGCGGATGCGCGACCCGACCCGATCCAGCCGGATCGCCGTGGTGGATAGATGGACTTCGATGCCAGATGCCTCGCCCCGCCACGTCGGCATGCGGCCCTACAGGCGATCGTCTGGATGCGGGGCGCGACGCTCGACCGGGCAGGTCATGGCCTGTCGCTGATCTCCATACCCGCTCTCGTCCGGTCGACCTCCAGGAGGTCCGATGCCTGCCGTCGAGGCACGTGGTGGATCACCTCGCGCTCGCGCCGGACGCGACGCTGCGCGATCTCGACCAGTTCCCGCGCGCGACCTCGTTGGAGTGTTGTGGTCACCTGAGGTCCTACGAGATCGCGGGCAGGCGCTTCGAGTCCCGCCGGGTGCCGCCCCGCCGCGCGGGTTATCCGCTGTTCCCGCCATTTCGGGGCCGTGCTCCCCGTCTTGGCTTCCCACTCCGTGCTCGTGCGCTCGCCGTCTCATCGGCCGGTGCTCCCGCGGGGCGCCTCGGAGTACCCATGACCCTCCGCGCCGTGGCCCCCTGGGCCGTAATTCTAGCGGTCGCGCTCTCCGTGGGCGCGGCGTTCGCGAAGCCCGATGGCACCAGCACGATGCCGACGAAGCGCCCGGTGGACTACGAGGTCGGGAAGCGCCTGTGGGCCCAGTCGTGCTGGCAGTGCCACGGGGAGAGCGGGAAGGGGGACGGACCCGCCGCCGCCGCGCTCGTAGGGGGGGTGCCGTCGCTCGAGGGGAAGGTGCGGGGCAACGACCTGGACCGCCTCGTGAAGGTGGTCCAGGCGGGCCGCGGGGCGATGCCCGCCTACAGCGAGGACATCGACGAGCACGACACCCGCCGCATCCTCCAGTACCTTGAGGGCAAGCTGGAGGGCCGGGCGCCGCCCCCCGACCCGGACAAGGAAAAGGACAAGGAAGCAGAGGAGGGAGGCGAGGGCCAGTAGAGCGCGCGGGCGGGCGGAGTGTGACGACCGGTCGAGGTTCGCAGGCGGCGCGAGCAGGCGATACATCTCGCCCATGCTGACCTGGATGCTCGTGACGGTTGCCCTGGCCGCAGATCCCGCGGCGGGCAAGGTCCTCTACGCGGCGAGCTGCACCGCGTGCCACGGTGCCGCCGGCAACGGGAAGGGCCCCGCCGCGGTGGCGCTCAAGCCGAAGCCGACCGATCTCACCGCCGCGGCCTGGTGGGTCGGAAAGACGGACGAGCAGGTCACCGTCGCCATCCGGGCCGGCCGCCCCGGCACGTCGATGGCGCCGTTCACCGAGTTCTCCGACGCCGAAGTGGGGGACCTCGTCGCCTATCTGCGGACGTTCGCGGCCCCATGACCTGGTTCCAGGCGCTCGTCCTAGGCCTCGTCGAGGGGCTCACCGAATACCTGCCCGTCAGCTCGACCGGGCACCTGCTCCTCGCGCAGCGGGTCCTGGGGATCCCTCGCAGCCCCGCGGCGGACGCGTACGCGATCTGCATCCAGGCCGGCGCGATCCTGGCGGTCCTCGGGCTCTACCGGGCGCGCGTCGCCCAGATGCTCCAAGGGGTGATCGGCCGCGATCCCGCCGGGAGGCGCCTCGCCATCCAGCTCGCCGTGGCGTTCGTCCCCGCCGCGGTGATCGGTTTCCTGTTCAACGATCGCATCGACGACCTGCTCTTCGGCCTCTGGCCCATCGTCTTCGCCTGGACCGTGGGCGGGGCGGCGATCTTCCTCCTGCGCGGGCGCTCGGGAGGGCGCGCCTTGGAAGCGCTCGACCTGCGCACCGCCCTGCTCATCGGGTGCTGCCAGTGCCTCGCGTTGTGGCCTGGGACCAGCCGGAGCCTCGCCACCATCCTCGGCGGCGTGCTGCTCGGCGTGTCCCTGCCCGCCGCGGTCGAGTTCTCGTTCCTGCTCGGGCTGCTCACGCTCGGGGCGGCCACGTCGTACTCGGCGCTCAAGCACGGTGACGAGATGCTCGCGGCGTTCGGGATGGCGCCGCTGATCATCGGTTTTGTCGCGTCCGCGGTAGCCGCCGCGGTGTCCGTGAAGTGGCTCGTGGCCTGGCTGCAATCGCATGGGCTGGAGGTCTTCGCGGTCTGGCGCATCGGGCTCGCCGGGGTCGTGGCCGTCCTGCTCACCGCTGGGGTGCTCGTCTCCGGCTAGTCGGCATCTGTAGAATTCTGTGGGCTGGCGCGCTCGGCGGTCCTACGATAAGCTGTGGCTCCCCGTAGGGGTGTAGCTCAGTTGGTAGAGCAGCCGATTCCAAATCGGCAGGTCCTGGGTTCAAGTCCCTGCGCCCCTGCACCTACAAAACAGCGCCCATCTTCGACCACGTCGGGGATGGGCGTTTGTGTGTTCCCCGCGATAGCCACGGCGAATGGATCAAGTCCGTGCCGTTGCAACGTTCATCGCGGGAGTCCTCGTCGGGGGGAGCGCGGTGTACTTCTCGCCCCCCGCCGGTGGCGCCGCCGCCGACAGCCTCGCCGCACCCAGCGGCGGCCCCGTGCCCCCCGGGCCCGAAGGGCAGATGGGGGTGCCGCCCCCCGGCCCGGATGGGATGGCGCCGGGCGGAATGGGCCAACCTGGCGCCGCCCAGCTCCCCGCTGATGGTGCGGTTGGTCTCCTCCCGGGCACCATCCCCGGCGGGATCGTGCCGGCGGAGAACCTGCCGGTCGCGGGGCTGCCCCCCGCCAGCGGCGCTGAGGGGCCCCCGCTCGGTGAGCTGACCGCGGCGCCGGACGGGTCCGTCCAGACCTCGGGGAGCCGCCTCGAGAAGCACCTTCGCGTCGCGTCGGAGCTCTGGTCGGCGCAGGAGGCGCTGGCGAAGGCCTCGAGCAAGGAGGCCGTCCGTCTGCTCGCGGCAGACCTCGGGGCCCACGCGCAGAGCGTGCCGGCGGTGGGCGACCACATGCCGCCGATGCAGGAGGTGGCCGGCTACCTCGCGAGCAGCCGCGTCCTGCTCGATCGCATGCAGGTGGCCGGAATGGACGTCGCGGAGCTCTCGCTCCAGATCGACATGATGATGCGCCCGCCGCGCGGCAAGTTCCCTGGCGGTGTCAGGGCCGGGTCGGCGCCCCAGTAGCCGTGTCCGTCCCGTCCCTGGTGCGTCGCGTCTTGCTCGTGGGCCTCGCGGCCGGGCCCGCGGCCTGGCTCGTGCTGCCCGGCGTGCTCTCCACGACGGCGATCGCGGGCGCGCCCACGGCGGGCATCTACCCGCTCCTCCACCGGTGGTGGGCGGTAGGCGGGGGCGCTCCACCTCGGTTTCCGGAGCCCGGCGCGGCCCTGCCGACGGACGCGCTGGCGTGGCTGCTCCACCCGCTGGTGGTCGTGCTCGGCGCTGCGATCGTGGTGAAGTGCGTGATGCTCGCAGGCGCGATCCTGACCGTCGCGCTCGCGTGGCGCTACGCCCGGCGCATCACGGGAGACGACTTCGCGGCCTCCGCCGCAGCCGCGGTGTTCGCGGCGTCGCCGGCAGTCGTGGCGGGCCTCACGGGCGGCGAGCTGGACGCGTCGGGGGGCTGGGCCCTGGTCGCGCTGCCGCTGGTGTCGGGGCCCGCAGCCATCGGGGTGGGCCTGGCCGTGGCGCTCGCCGCGCCGACGATGGTGCCGGCGGCGCTGCTCCCAGCGGCGTTGGCGGTGGCGATCGGGGCGGGGCGGGCGATCGAGAAGGCGCCCGGGGCCTGGCGGTGGTGGCCCCTCGTCGGGTGGGCCGTGGCCCTCGTCGCGGCGACCGTGATGGGGTGGCCGGAGGCCCGGGGCGGGGCTGGCGCCGGTGCGTGGTTCGTCCAGCTCGCTCCCGCGTTCGAGCCCGAGCGCGTGTCGGAAGTGTACGTCGGGTTCGGGGCTGCCGCGCTGATCGCGCTGGCCCTGGTCCTCGGGCGCGGGTTCGGCCGCGTGTGGGGCGGGGTCGGCCTCGCGGCCCTCGCCCTGGCCCTCGTGCCGAGCCCCGTCCCCGAGCGCTTCTTGCACCTCGTGCCGTTCGCGGCGGTGCTGGGGGGGCTGTCGGTCGTCCGGGCTCGCGCCCCGGGCTGGGCCCCCGCCGCCGCGGTGTGGATCGCCACGCTCCTCCTCGCGGAGGGGTGGCGAGGCGTCGCGGCCGCGGTGCCGCTCGTGCTGGCTCCGCTGTCCGATCCCGCGCCCGTCACCGAGCTCGCGGAGGGGCCCGTGCTCGATCTGCCCGCCACGCACCGGGCGGCTCGGAGGGGCCTCTGGTACCAGACCCGCCACGGGCAGCCCATCGCGGCGGACGTGGCCGGCCATGCGACGGCGGAGGTCGCCGCGCTCTCCGCGACGCTCTCGACCGGCGGCTGCGCGGACGTGGCGAGCGTCGGGTTCCACACCGTGGTCGCGCGCCGTGAGGGTGCGCTGCGGGAGATGGCGCCGCTGCTCGCGTGCCTGGGAAAGCCCTCCTGGGATGACGGCGTGGTCGCGGTTTGGCGCCTGCCGTAGTCCGGATCGCGAGGTGGCGGCGGCAGGCCTCGGCGATCAGTTTCCGTTCGGGATTCTCGTGTCGAGATCGGGATCGGCGAGGCCCGACGCCAGCGCCGCGGTGAGGGCCGTGGGGAGGTCACCCAGGTCCAAGCCCTCGGCCTGGAGGCGCGTCACGGTGGCCCGCTCCTCCACCAGCCACGCCGCGATGACGCGCCCGGAGTGGTCGCGCAGGTCCCCGGCGGGGGCCGCCCCGGCGCGCGCCGCGCACAGCGCCGCCCGCGCGGGGTAGCGCTCCGCGAGCTGCCCCCACGCTACCGAGGCGCCCCTCAAGTAGAGCTGGAGCGCCCGCACGGTGCCCGGCCGCGCGAGAGTGGACGCGGGGCGGTCGAGGCCCCCTCCGAGGGCGCGCACCTCGCCCGGCACCCGGTCGCTCGGGCGGATGAAGCCCGCGCCCTCGGGCGTGGTCTGCCCCTCGGGGAGCGGCGCGGCGACGGGCCCCTCGCCCGGCACGGCCCCTGCCAACATGAACCCGGTGGCGACGCCCGCCATGGCGAGAGCGGCCTGTCGCGCCTCTCCGTCGGCCTCGAGGGCCCCGGCGGGCACCGCCGCCGCGTCGCGGAGGAGCGCGGTGGCCGCCGCCACCCAGGCGACGAGACCGAAGAGCACCATCCGCGGCTCGGCGCCGAGCGAGGCGGGGGCGGCCGAGAGGACGTAGAAGGTGGCCGCCAGCCCGACGAACGCGACGGGGCGGCCCACGAGCAGCAGGAACACCGGGTAGGCGAGCGGCGCGTAGAGGACGTGGAACCCGGCGGCGTCGGCGCCCAACCACGCGCAGAGCAGCGCCATCCCCGCGAGGGCCGTGCGCGCCGAGGGCCGCGCTGCCGGCACGATCGCGACGGCCGCGAGCGTGATCCACTGGAGCGGCGTGTGACGGATGAACCCGAGGAGCCGCATCCAATCGGGGGCGGGATCGCGGCCGACGAGCCAGTCCGGATCGATCGTCGCCTGGAAACGGAGCGTCTCCCGGATGGCCTCGATCACGCGCGGGAGCGGCGTGATCGGCAGGACCAGCGCCAGGGCGAGCAGGCCGATCGCCGCCGCGCCGACCGTCGGACGCCAGCGCCGCGTGGCCACGAGCGGGAGGAGCAGCGCCGCCGGGACGAGCTTGAGCGCGCCGCCGAGGCCGAGGGCGGCGCCCACCACGAGATCGATCGCCCACCCGCGGCGGCCGGGGGAGACGCCCCCCGTCGAGATGCCCGAGACGCCGGCCATCGCGACGGCGCACAGCGCGCCGAGCACCATGTTGACCTGCCCGAGCCGCACACACTCGCCGGTGACAGGGTGCCATGCGAGGACCGCGGTGACGACGCTGCCCCAGAGGAGACGGGTCCAACGGTCGCCCGCGACAGCGCCCGCCGCCGCGAACCCGAACGTCGTGACCGCGCCGAGCAGGATCCACCGCCAGAGCGTGGAGAACGCGGGCCACGAGAGCGCCGCCGGCATCCGCATCACCACGCCGGCGGTGGCCGGGTAGAGCGTGGAGAACGTGGCCGCGCCGACCGAGAGCCCACGCTCGTCGTACACCTTGGAGAGCGAGCGCTCCCGCGTGGGATCGAGGCCCGCCGCGACCGCCGCGCCCGAGAGGTAGAGCGGGAGCGCGTCCGAGGCCCTCGTCTCGGCATTGCCGATGATCTCGGACTCGGCGATCCGCACGAGGCCCGCGAGGGCGAGCAGGGCGGCGAGGAGGGCGGCGGCGGGGCGGAGGGTCATGGCGCCTCACCGCCTACCCCGCCGAGGGCGGTCTCCGGCGTCTTGTTGCGCGCGAGGAGCGCGTCCAGGCTTCCGCGCCGTTCCGGGAGCGCCACGGGTGCGGGGCAGGGGTCGGCCGCGCGCGTGTAGTAGAGGCGATCTCCGACCAACGCGGGCCCGGTGCCGCAGAGCTCGAGGAGCTCGGGTGCCGCTCCCGTGCCGAGGTCTCCGGTTCGGGCGAGCACGGCCCACCCCATGACCTGGAGCTGCACGAACAGCGTGCCGGCCGGCGCGACGCCTGGCACGGTGTACCCCTCGAGCGTTCCTTTGGGATCGCGCTCGAACCGCGCGCCGTCGACCGAGGTCGCGGTGACGACGCGGCGCCGCCCCTCCGTGAGGTACATCCGCCAGGCGCCGCCTGCCTCCTCGATGACGCTCGGATCGACCAGCCCGACCCCCTCGATCCGTACGCCCGGCTCGCGGACGAGCGCGTCCAACGTGGGCCCGATCCAGCTCACGATGCGCGTCGAGTGCGCCGCGGGGTCGACGTCGCGCGCGTCTCCCTCGAGCTCGGCTGCGTAGAGGCGAAGCCGTCCGTCCGCCAGGCGCACGACGGCCGGGTCGAACGCGGCGATCGGCGCTTCCTGGCCTGGAGTCGCGTCCCGGAGCGGCCGGGCCTCCCCGAACACGAACCCGTCGGCGCTGGACGCCCGCCAGAGCGCCTGCTCCCGTACGAACAACGCCTCCCACCCCGTGTCCGTCCGGACCACCTCGGCGCTCGACGCCCCTTCGAGGAGCGGGCCGCGCTCCTCGCCGTCCACGTACACCCACAACGCCTGCCGGGAGGGGTGGTTGCGCCGCTCTGCTTCCTGGGGCGAGGCCAGGAGCGACTCGGGCGGCAGGCCGCGGTCCCACAGCTCGACCGCGTAGTTCTGCGGCCAGTCGAGCGTGGCGGTGGCGGGCGGTAGGCCGGAGCGCCACCCCTGGCGGCCCGTCGGGACCCGCTTCGGGGCGATCACCACGCCGAGCTCGGTGGGCTGGTCGAGCGGACGGAGGTCGTCGACGACCACGAGCTCGATCGGCAACCCGCGCTCCAGGGCACGCACGCCGAAGAGCCCGACGTGGAGGCGATCGGAGCCCGCGAGGTAGAAGGCGACGCGGGTACGCCCGCCCTCGGCGGGGGGGGCGTGCGCCAGAAGCCAGTCGAGGACGGCGTCGACGTCGAACGGCTCGGTCGCGTCCGCCGGGAGCGCGACGGGCCCGCGGAACGCGACAGGCCGTCCGGGCCACCCCTCGCGATCGGTGTGGTAGCCACCCACCTGCAGGAGCGCGAGCAGCCCGAGCCCGCAGAGGCCCCAGCGCCCCGGGCGAACGGTCGCGGCACCCGCGGACGCGACCGCGAGCAGCGGCACCACGGGCAGCAAGTACCGGACCTCCCCGTAGAGCGCGAGCGGGAGCAGCCCGAGCAGCGCGCCCGCGGCCCAGCCCAGCACCCGCAAGGTCAGCGCGTCCCCCCGCGTGAGCAGCACGAGCACGGCCCCGCCGAGCAGCGCCGGCCCCGCGACCGTGCCCGTGCTCTGTAGGAGGTAGGCCACCCGCTGCCCGATCGTGGCGGCCGCGCCGCTCCCGATCGAGTCCGAGAGGTGGGCGGCGATCGCGTCCACGTTCGGGAGGTAGAGCGCCGCGATCGCCACCGCCCCGAGGCGCACCCGCGCGCGGCCCGACCACACGACGTTGACCGCCATCACCGCGAGCAGGGGCAGCGCGATCAGCTTGACGAGGGCGGCGCCCGCGATGCCCATGGCGGCACGGTTCCAGCGCCCCGCGGCCCCTTCGCCGGCGGCGTAGGCCACGCACGCCAGGAGCGGGAAGTCGAGGAGCACCTCGCCCCCGGACGCGAGCGTCCCCGCCGCTCCGAGGCCCGCGAGGAGCGCCCAGGAGCCTCCCGCGCGGCCCCCGAACGCGCAGCCTCCGCGCCAGAGCCCGGCGGCCGCGAGCACGTGGAACGGCAGCAGCGCGCCCACCGCCACGAGGCGGGCGGCCCCGAAGGGCACCATCCAGAGCCCCATCCAGATCGGCACCAGTTGGGGGTTCGGCACCGCGCGCCCGATGTTCTCGATGAGCCAGCGGAGGTCGCCCGCGCCGAACGCCCGCATCGCCTCGAGCGCCAGGGCGTAGGTGCGGGCCACGTCGGGGGAGTCCACCCCGACGGCGTGCGCCGCCAACCACATCGCGTGGCCGCACGACACGAGCGCGGCGAGCCCGACGATCAGGGCGTCGCCTGGGTGGCGGCGGGCCATCTGCTCCCGATTCCTAGACGAGGTCGGCGAACTGGCGCCGATTGTGCGCGAACACGCTCGCCCCGACGAGCAGCGCCGCGAACGCGGACAGGCCCGCCCACAACATCGAGTTGTAGTAGGGGATGTGGTGGTTCAGCAGCAAGCCCTGGAAGATCCCGACGAACTGCGCCATGGGGTTGGGGTAGAGCAGCAGCACGAACTCGCGCGGGTAGGCGGAGGCTGGGTAGAACACGGGCGTCACGAACATCCCGATACGCAGCCCAGCTTCGACCCAATGACTCATGTCGCGGAAGTACACGTTGAGGGTGGCGAGCAAGAGCCCGACGCCGAGCGTGAAGCAGGCCTGCAACACGATGAAAGGCGCGAGCAGCAGCACGTGCCACGAGATGCCATCCCCGATGAGCACCATCCCGAAGAGAAGGATCAACAGGCGAAAGAGCTGGGCGACAACCGACGAGACGACGACGTGGGCCGGCAGGACGATCGGGGGGAAGTTGATCTTCCGGAGCAGGTGGGCGTGCGTGCGGATCGAGGTCGTGGCGCGCGTGATCCCGTCCGCGAACCCGCTCCACGCGAGCATTCCGCAGAACAGGAACAGCACGTAGTGGCTGGTGTTCCCCGTGGGGTGGAACTTGATGCCGATCAGCCCGTGGAACACGAACGTGAACGTCACGAGCTCGAAGATCGGGTTCACGATGGTCCAGAAGAACCCGATGGAGCTGCCGACGTAGCGCGAGCGCAGATCGTTCAGCACGAACGCCCACAACAGCTGACGCGCCCGCCACAGCTCGACGAGCTCCCCGCGCACGCTCACCGCCGGTGGCGTGGCCGCGCGGCTCACGCGAACCGGCGTGGCGTCAGTTGGCGCGCGAGTCGGCTGCACCAAAATACACGCTCGCGCCGATGCCGACGTAGGTGACGGAGGACGACAGCACGCCGTTGCCGACGACCTTTCCGGGCACCACGGCGGACTCTTCCGGGTTGGCCAGGGAGGTCCACAACGCCTGCTGGGACGCCTCGGAGTCGGTGATGTTCCGCGTTCCCAGGAACTGCTGCGCGAAGGCGATGTCGAGCGCCACGCGTTTTGCGATGGTGAACGTGCCGCCGGCGCCGATGCCGATCTTGCTCGAGTCGGGCAGGTTCACGCCGAGGGTGGCGTCGGGGAGCGCGCCGGTCTCGTAGTGGCCGCCGAGCCGCACCTGCGCCCACTCGTTGATCTGCCAGTCGCCGCCGAGGCGGACCGAGATCGCGTCCTGAAAGCCGGTGAGGAAGTGGATGTCGTCCTCCACGAGGATCTTCTGCCCTTCGATGAACCCGCCCTCGGCACCGTTCACTTCCATGTTCATGTCGGTGATGAGGAACTCGTCCATCGTCGACCACTGGTGGAACACGCCGTCCACCTCGATGCGGACGGACTCGATCGGCGTGATCTGCACGCCCGCGCGCAGGACGAGCGGCACGGTGACCTTGAGCGTGGTGTCGGGGTCGCTGAATTCGAGCCCGTCGATCTGGCTGGCCAGCGAGAAGTCCTCGTCGAAGCTCGCGGTGAGCGAACCGGGGGCCGAGTAGGAGATGGGCGGCTGGATGGACCCCCCGATCTGGAGCCAGGGGACCGGCGTGACGATGAACCCCGCGTTCCACGACAGCTCGAACGGATCCCAGTTCTTGACGGCAAGGTCGAGATCGCTGGCGGGATCCTCCGTGTTCTTGTCGGGATCGGAGCAGTCCTCGGGATCCGGCAGCAGGCAGAGCGTGGAGGTGAGGCTCTCCTCGACGCGGAGGAAGGTGTACTGCAGGCCCGCACCGATGGTGAGCCAGGGCGTGATCTTCTGCGACACGCTGGGTCCGGCGTACGCCTGCCAGATCAGCGAGCTCTGCATCTGGTAGCGCTGGGCGCCGTCCTCCGGGTACGTGAGGTACGGCGCGGTCGGCACGTAGAGGCCGACGGCGAGCACCGTGTTCTTCAGCACGGGATGGATGCCGCCGAGCGGCGCCGCGTACCCGAGCTGGGGCTCGAGGATGGGCGGGGACTCGTTGTGCACCGGCTCGAACGTGAGATCGTTCTCGGGCTCGTCCGCGCGGTCGAAGTTCACGACCTGGTTGGCCGCCCAGCCCTGGATGTTCAGCATCGGCCGCTTGATGTTGCCCAGCGCCGCGGGGTTGTAGTACTGCGCCGACAAGTCGTCAGCGCCCACCACGTAGGCGCCGCCGCGTCCGATCGCGCGCACTCCGGAGTCGATGTAGTAGTAGCCGGAGGCAAACGCGGGGGTGGCGAGCAGCCAGAACATCGGGGGGGACCTTCGGGTGGCCCCGCCTTCATACCATGAGTTCCGATCGTGCCTTCCGACCGGGGCCGTCAGCACCCCTCAGTCCCCGGCGGCCTGCCCGGCATCTTCCACCCAGCGCGAGTCGTCCGGCGTGAAGTCGGTCGCGACCCCCGTGAGCACGTAGCGGTAGGCGCACGCGGCGGAGACGGTCAGCGTGCAGCCGGTCTCGCCGCAGTCGTACTCGAGCTGGGTGTTGGCCGCGGCGGACTCGGCGCCTCCCGTGTCGATGCGGAGGAGGTAGGTCGAGGCGGGGAGGTTGCCGGTGCCCCCGACGATCGTGGCGGCCTCCTCGCTCCAGGTGTCGGACTCGCTCCAGGCGGCGATGGTGCTGGTCTCCGACTCGAACGAGCCGGTGAACGTGCCCTTCGAGAAGGACCCCTGCACGCGCAGCGTCGACGTGGACTCGTAGGAGTGATCGAAGGCGTACCCGGTGACGTGGTCCAGGCCGTCGGCGCCGGTGGAGGCGCCGGTCCAGTAGAAGAGCCAGCTCCCGTCGTCCTGGAGCGCACCGGGCAGCGCTTCGGTGCCGATGACGAGCACGGCGCCGTCGAGCGTCTCCTCGATGCGGGCGAACAACACCTCGGCGCTCTGTTCGCCGGTTTCGGTCTCGGTCCACGACGGATCGTCACCCGCCTCGATGGGCTCGTACGCGCCGACGAAGTTGTGGATCACGTCGTCCGTGCACTCGTCCCCGGTGGGGAGCGTCACTTCCTTGGTGAACAGCCACGTGCCCGCGATCGGGGGGGCGCAGGCGACGAGGAGGGTCAACAACATGTGCATCTCGGGCGGGTAGGGGGCACTAACCGTCTAGCTTGGCGAGCGACTGGTCGGTCACCCCCCCGCGGATGTCGTCTGCGATAGGCTCTGGCGATGGCAACGCCGACCTATTGGGACTATCTCCAGCTGGACAAGCTCCTCGACCAGCAGGGGGGCTTCGGGGGGGAGGTCACCCCGGACGAGCTGCACTTCATCATCGTGCACCAGGCGTACGAGCTCTGGTTCAAGCTGATCCTCTCGCAGCTCCGCCTCGCGCGGGACCACCTCGCGGCGCCGCATCTCCCGGAAGAGCGCGTGCCCTTCGTGGTGCATCACCTCGGCCGGGTGAACGAGATCCTCAAGCTCTGCGTCGACCAGTTCCGCGTCATGGAGACCCTCCCGCCGCAGGACTTCCTCGATTTCCGCGAAAAGCTCACGCCCTCGAGCGGGTTTCAGAGCTTCCAGATGCGCGAGATGGAGATGGTGCTCGGGCTCCCGGAGAGCCAGCGGATCCCCTACGGAAACGTGCATCCCCTCGCGCACATCCGCTCCTTCGGCGAGGCCACTCCCGCCGCGTTGCTCGCGCGCGCCCGCATCGAGGCGGCGTCCGAGGAGACCACGCTCCGGGACGCCCTGATCCGCTGGCTCGCGCGCACCCCGATCCAGGGTTCCTCGCCGGGGGACGCCGGGGACGACGCCGCGGTCGACGCGTTCGTCGCCTCCTACCTCGGCCAGGCGGAGGTCCACCAGCGCGGTGGTGTGGACGCGCTGGCCGGAACGTTGGGGGAAGAGGAGCGTGCGCGCATCTCGGAGCGCGTCGAGGCCGGCCTCCTCGGCTCTCGCACGTTCCTGCTCCCCGACGACCGCGAGGCCCGCCGCGCCCGCGCCGCGCTCCTGTTCATCGAGTCCTACCGCGAGCTCCCGCTGCTCGCGTGGCCGCGGCTCCTGCTCGACACGGTGGTCGAGCTCGAAGAGCAGCTCCTCCTCTGGCGCAACCGCCACGCCCGCATGGTGGAGAGGACCATCGGCCGTCGCATCGGCACGGGCGGCTCCTCCGGGGTCGACTACCTCGACAAGACCACGCAGCAGCGCATCTTCCCCGAGCTCTGGGCGGTGCGGACCACGCTCCTGCCGCGGAACCAGCTCCCGCCGCTCGTGGCGCCGGAGCGGTACGGGTTCGCGGGGTAGTTGCCGGCCTTGTCCTTGGTGATCCTGGGGCGGGGGGCCAGCCCCCCGCAACGCCCCCGGACCCCACCGCCCGTCAGTCCCTCCGGCCGCCCTGGATCATGTCCGACACGATCCCCGCGTCCCCGCGGTGCTCCGCGAAGACGACCCCGAGGACGTGGCCCCCCGCGAAGACCACGAAGAACCACAGCATCAGCTCGTGGACGTCCTTGATGGAGTGGACCAGGTCCTCGCCCAAGCCGAGCGACGCCTTCCAGTACATCAAGAAGCCCGTGGTCGCCATGAACACGAGGCTCGCGTAGAACAGGGCGTAGCCGGTCCGCACCAGGGCGTTGTGCGTCGCGCTGCGCTTCTGGCCGGCTGGAGCGGTCGCGACGGCGCGGATCGCCTGCATGAGCGGGGGCGAGCGATCCTTCGGCAGGAAGAACCACGTGAGGAGCCGCACCACCAGCAGCCCGGCCAGCGTGAAGCCGAAGATGTAGTGCCACTCCCACATGCGGTCGCGCAGGCCGACGGCGATCGCCTTGGCGAGCTCCGGCGTGACCGTGGTGCCGGCCTCCTGGAGCTCGCCCTGGATGTAGGCCGAGTTCGTCCGCCAGCTCAGGAAGGTCTTGCGCAACAGCACGGTGCCCAGCGTTCCCAGCAGGGCGAGCGCGTTGAGCCAATGCCAGGCGCGGAGCGCCGGCGGCCGGTACCTCTTGAAGCTCGTGGTCTGCATCGCAGGGGGGGTAACGCGACGCCCGAGGCGATGTCCGTCCCGCTCACCTCGACGGCAGCGGCTCAGGTGCTCCGACCGCGGCTCGCACGGCCAACACGTCCCGCAGGAGCGCTTCGAGATCGGAGAGCCGCACCATGTTGGGCCCGTCGGACAGGGCCTCCTCGGGGCGGTCGTGCACCTCGCAGAACAGCGCATCGATGCCGACGGCCGCGGCCGCGCGCGCGAGAGGCGGCACCCACCGCCGATCCCCGCCGGTGGTGGCCCCGCCCGGCATCTGGACCGAGTGGGTCGCGTCGAAGCAGACGGGCACCCCGAGCGCTCGCATCGTCGGGAGCGAGCGAAAGTCGACGACGAGGTTGTTGTAGCCGAAGGAGGCGCCGCGCTCGGTCAACATCGCGAGGCCGGGGCCGAGCTTGCCGAGCACGTTCGCCATGTCGGACGGCGCCACGAACTGCCCCTTCTTCACGTTGACGGGCTTGCCGGTGGCGGCGGCCGCTTCGAGCAGATCGGTCTGGCGGCACAAGAACGCGGGCACCTGGAGCAGATCGACCACGTCGGCCGCGAGGGCCGCGTGCTCGGGCAGGTGGATGTCGGTGGTGAGCGGCACGCCGACCCGCGCGCCGATCCGGCCGAGCATCGCGAGCCCCTCGTGGATCCCGGGGCCCCGGAACGACCCGGCGCTCGATCGGTTGGCCTTGTCGAAGCTCGCCTTGAACACCCATGCCACGCCGAGGCGCGCGCAGACCTCCGCGATCCCCTCGGCGATGCGCTCGGCCGCGTCTTCACTCTCGAGCACGCACGGCCCGAGGAGGCACACCAGGGGGCCCTGGCCGACGGGGTGGGGGCCGATGCGCATGGGAGCTCCTCTCGCGGCGCAAGAGATACCCCAGCCGACGGGCGGGCGCCGATCGGATGCGCGCTCAGCCCGAGCCCAGCCCGTAGGGAGCACAGACCCTACCGAAATTGGACGGATCCCGGGGGCATGGAGGGGCGGCGGCTCCCCGTCTACCGATGTATACGAGGGTCGGGAGCCTTCGGATGCAAGTGGTTCACGCCGCCACGATGCGCTGGTCGCTGCGCCTGGTCGACACGGCCGTGATCGCCTGCACGTTCGTCCTCACCGCGCTTTTACGTGAGTGGATCCGTAGCTTCTGGAAGATCGACATCATTCCCGGGCCCGCCGTCCTGCAGGCGGTCACGCTCCAGAACCAGCTGCACCTCATCGTGCTGATCGTGCCGGTCTGGCTCCTCTCGCTGCATGTCGGCGGCGCCTACGCCGACCTGCGTCGCACCCGCAGCGACCTGCTGTTCATCCGGTTGCTCCGCGCGGTCGGCATGGCCGTCCTGCTCCTGCTGGCGCTCCTGTTCATCGTCCAACCCGCGCTCCCTCCGTCACGAACGTTCCTCGTCTCGTTCGCCGCCATGAGCAGCGTGACGCTGTTTCTGGCGCGGCGCTGGCTGTTGCGCCGCCCGGCGACGAGGGACGAGGTGTCGAACATCCTCGTCGTCGGCAGCATGATCGAGGCGGAGCCCTTCCTGGAGGCGCTCCGGCGCCATCCCGGGTGGGGCGTGCGGGTCGCGGGGGTGATCCGGCCGGACGACGAGGAGGTGACCAGCATCGGCGGCGTGAAGGTGCTCGGCACGCTCTCGCAGCTCCCGTCCGTGCTGGAGCGCGAGGCGATCGCGCAGGTGTTCATGACGGGGCGCGCGTGGAGCACCGGGACCCTCCGTCGCGTGGCCGACGCGTGCGAGGAGCTCGGCGTCACCTTCTCCATGGACGCGAATTTCCTCGGCCTCTCGGTTTCCCAGGCCGACGTGCAGGACTTCGACGGGTGGAGCGTGTTGTCGTTCTCCTCCACCCCCACCAATGGCGACGCCCTCGTCATCAAGCGCGTGATGGATCTCGTGGGCGCGGCCGCCGCGCTCGTGCTCCTCACGCCGGTGTTCCTCCTCACCGCCGTCGCCATCAAGCTCGAGGACGGCGGTCCGGTGCTGTTCGCGCAGGAGCGCAGCGGGCTCTTCGGACGCAAGTTCTCGATGTACAAGTTCCGCTCGATGGTGATCGACGCCGAGGCCCGTAAGTTCGAGCTCGAGAAGCTCAACGAGATGAGCGGGCCGGTGTTCAAGATGACGCGGGATCCGCGCATCACCCGCGTCGGCGCGTTCATCCGCAAGACGTCGATCGACGAGCTCCCGCAGTTCTGGAACGTGTTCCGGGGGGAGATGAGCCTCGTGGGGCCGCGCCCGCCCATCCCCGCCGAGGTGGCGCAGTATGTGCGCTGGCAGATGCGTCGTCTGTCGATGAAGCCCGGTCTGACGTGCATCTGGCAGGTGAGCGGTCGCAACCACGTCGACTTCGAGACGTGGATGAAGCTGGACCTCCAGTACATCGACAACTGGAGCTTGTTCCTCGACGTGAAGCTCCTGGTCCGCACCGTTCCCGCCGTACTGCTCGGCTCGGGCGCCCGCTGACGCGCTTCCGCCCCGTGTTCCTCGTGACTTGTCATGCCTCGGGCGTTCCGCGGAGGGGCGCGGCACGGTAGATTTGTGGGATGCAGCCCATCCCCGGCTCCCCCGAAGAGCTGACCGCTTTCGCCGGCCTCCAGGCCCAGATGCCGGACCTGTTCCGGCGGGTCACGGCGGATCGCCGCCAGCCCCAGACCGTGGTGGTGGTGCCGAGCCTCTCGCTCGACCCGCAGGAGCTGGCGAAGGTCACCGGCGTGCACCACTACGAAGAGCGCATGCTCTACATGTTGATGCTGCTCCGCCGTCCGCGCACGCGGGTCGTGTTCGTCACGAGCCAGCAGATCGACCCGATCGTGGTCGATTATTTCCTGCACCTCCTCACCGGCGTCCCCGCGAGCCACGCCCGCGAGCGCCTCGAGATGTACTGGTGCAACGACGCGAGTCGTCAGCCGCTCACCGCGAAGGTGCTGGCCCGCCACCGGCTCGTGGAGCGCATCCGCGCCGCCATCCCCGATCCGGCGGCCGCCCACCTCGTCTGCTTCAACAGCTCCCCGCTCGAGCGCTCGCTGGCCGTGCGCCTCGGCATCCCGCTCTATGCGAGCGATCCCGCGCTCTACCACCTGGGGACCAAGTCGGGCTGCCGCGAGGTCTTTCGTGAGGCCGGCGTCCTTTTTCCGGACGGCTACGAGCACCTGCGGGATGGCGACGACATCGCGGCCTCCCTGTCCGCGCTCAAGGGCCTGCACCCCGAGATGCGCCGCGCGGTCGTGAAGCTCAACGACGGATTTTCGGGAGAGGGGAACGCGCTCTTCTACTTCGACGGGTGCGACGCCACGTCGGACACCGAGCGCACCGCGTGGTGTCGGGACCGCCTGCAGCACCTGCGCTTCGAGGCCCCGGGCGAGACCTGGGAGCGGTACCACGCGAAGTACAAGGAGATGCGCGGCGTCGTCGAGATGTTCGTGGAGGGCGCGATCAAGCGCTCGCCCTCCTCGCAGAACCGGGTGAACGCGCTGGGCCAGGCGATGGCGATCTCCACGCACGACCAGGTGCTGGGCGGGCCGAGCGGGCAGGTGTTCCTCGGGTGCACGTTCCCGGCGGACGACGAGTACCGGCTCGACATCCAGCGCTGCGGCCTCCAGGTGGCCAACGCCCTCGCGTCGAAGGGGGCGCTCGGGCGCTTCGCGACGGATTTCGTGTCGGTGAAGGGGCCGGACGGCAGCTGGCAGCACCACGCCATCGAGGTCAACCTGCGAAAGGGCGGCACCACCCACCCCTTCCTCACGCTGCGCTTCCTCACGGACGGCACGTACGACGAGGAGACGGGCCTGTTCTACTCGCAGAGCGGCCGGCCCAAGTTCTACTACGGCAGCGACTCGGTGCAGTCCGACCAGTACAAGGGGCTCTGCCCGCAGGACCTGGTGGACATCGCGGTCCTGCACGAGCTGCACTTCCACGCCGCGACCGAGCGGGGGGTGGTGTTCCACCTCATCGGCGCGCTGTCGGAGTACGGAAAGCTCGGCATGGTCTGCATCGGCGACAACCCGCAGCAGGCCGAGTTCCTGTACCGCAAGACCCGGAGCGTACTGGATCAGGCCACGCGCCGGACCTGACGGCTCCAGGCTCATCCGTCCCTTCTTGTTGAAGCAGGGGCACGGATGCGCGTACACTGCGTCTTCCATGAAGCACGGCTCGATGAAGTCCTTCTCCCTCCTGTCGCTCTCGCTCCTCGGCCCCCTGCTCGGTTGCAACCCGGAGTTCGAGGTCCGGGAGCAGCCGAGAGTGCTCGACAGCTTTCCGTACGTGGACTGTGGCGCCGTGGCGCCCGGCGGAAGGCAGGTCTGTACGGTGCCGCTGTTCTCCCAAGAACGCGGCGAGGTCACGATCTTCGACATCGCGGCCGCCGACATCAGCTTTCCCGAGGGGGGCGTGGGGGACCAGGGGTCCGCGTTCATCGTGCGGGACGAGTACTGGATGGAAGCGGACTGCGGCGAGGGGGACTGCCGCAAGCTCGAGGGCTACGACGACGTGTCCGACGAGGACACGCTCGCGCTGGACATCACGTTCGCGCCGATGGTCGAGGGCTACTACCAGGGCGAGCTGACCATCTGGTCCAACGACAACGAGACCACGCTCGAGGAGCCCCTTCCGGAGGACCCCGACCGGATGGAGCCCGTCTGGAAGGTGCAGCTCCGCGGCCTCGCGCGCCCGGCGTGCGGGCGCGTCTGGCCGACCTTCATCGACATGGGGCTGCGCGAGGCCCCCGGCGCCCAGTTCAACACGAACGCCCGCATCGAGAACTGCGGCATCGTGACGCTCGAGGTCTCTGCGTTTCCCGACAGCGGCACCGGCGCCGAGGAGATCGGGGTCACGACGATTCCGGCGGTGTACGTCCTCCCGGGACTCTCGGAGGACATCTCGGTCGCCTGGCACGTCGGCAACCTCACGGACGGCGAGCCGACCCCCGTGACCGCCGAGATCGGGTTCCAGGGGAACGCGGCGGACACGCTCAACGCCTCGACGCTCACGGTCGTCGGCAACGCGTGTGACCTGTCGGTCGACGAGGGCTGGGACGCCGACGGGGACGGCTGGAGCCGGTGCGTCGTGGCGGACGGCCGCCATCGGGACTGCGACGATCTCGATCCCACCGCCAGCCCGTCGGACCCCGAGCGCGCTGGCAACGGGAGGGATGACGACTGTGACGGCACGATCGACGAGACAGGGAACCCCGTCGGCTCCGACGACGACGGCGACGGCTACAGCGAGCAGGGCGACACGCCCGGGGACTGTGACGACGCCGATCCCACCATCTCCCCCGAGGGCGTGGAGACGATCAACCAGATCGACGACGACTGCAACGGCAAGATCGACGACGGGACCGATTGGTACGACGACGATCAGGACGGCTACTCCGAGCGCCAGGGCGACTGCGATGACGCGAACCGCCTCGTCTCCCCAGCCTCCACCGAGACGAGCGACGGCGTAGACAACGACTGTGACGGCGTCCTGGACGAAGGCGGCCCCGACCACGACGACGATGTGGACGGAACGCTCGAGGTCGAGGGCGACCCCACCCAGAACGACTGCGACGACCAGGACTACTGGGTCTACGTGGGCGCCTTCGAGTACTGCGACGGGTACGACAACGATTGCGACGGCATCGTGGACGAGGGCGCGGCCGACGAGGCCGACGGCGCCTGCGCGTTCCTCCCGCGGCGCGAGGACGAGGTCGTGGTCGAAGAGGACGCGAAGGGCTGCGCCACGACGCCGGGGATCGCGATCGCCGGGTGGATGATCCTCCTCGCCGGGCTCGGGATCGTGCGCCGCCGGGAGTAGCCCGCATCGTCATCGCTTGGGCGTTGATGCTTGTCGTGGTGGAGTCGCGTGACTACCGATGGGGGATGCGGCCTGCTGGCGCCAACCTCGTCCTTCTCCTGAGCGCGCTCGCGATCGCGGGCCTCGTCTTCATCGTGTTCGGGCTCAACGAGTCCCGGCCGGTGAAATACTCCGAATTCAAGTCGATGATCGAGTCCGGTCAGGTCGACTCGGTGACCTTCACCGGGGAGTCCGTCACCGCCGACGTGAAGCCGACAGAGGGGGAGACCAAGATCCCCCAGGAGGTCCGTACGGTGGCCGTCCCGGGGGACGAGTCGCTGGTGAAGCTCCTCCAGGACAAGAACATCCCCTACGGCGCGGAGTCGGTGAGCGGCTGCATGGGCGGCTCGATGCTGCTCACGATGCTGCTGCTCTCGGTGGGGCTCTGGTTCCTGCTCGCCCGGCCGGCGGGCGGCGCGCCCCCGGGCATCGCCGCGTTCGGAAAGTCGCAGGCCAAGCTCGCACCCGAAGAGGGCATCGGGGTCACGTTCAAGGACGTGGCCGGCATCGACGAGGCGGAAGAGGAGCTCAAGGAGATCGTCCAGTTCCTCAAGACCCCCGAGCGCTTCACCCGCCTCGGCGGCCGAATCCCGAAGGGCGTGCTCCTCATCGGGCCTCCGGGCACCGGAAAGACCCTCCTCGCGCGCGCTGTCGCGGGGGAGGCCGGGGTGCCCTTCTTCAGCATCTCGGGCAGCGATTTCGTGGAGATGTTCGTCGGCGTGGGCGCCGCCCGCGTCCGCGATCTGTTCAAGCAGGCGGCCGAGCGCGCTCCCTGCATCATCTTCATCGACGAGCTCGACGCCATCGGCAAGGCGCGCGAGCCGAACGGCATCGTCGGCGGGCAGGACGAGCGCCACCAGACGCTCAACCAGCTCCTCGTCGAGATGGACGGGTTCGACGGGCGCAAGGGCATCATCATGCTCGCGGCCACGAACCGCCCCGAGACCCTGGATCCCGCCCTCCTCCGCGCGGGCCGCTTCGATCGCCAGGTCGTGGTCGATCGCCCGGACGTGAAGGGGCGCGAGGCCATCCTCCGCGTGCATGCCCGCAACATGCGCCTCGCCGAGGATGTGGACCTCAAGGTCGTCGCGCAGCGCACGCCCGGGTTCTCGGGCGCGGACCTCGCGAACGCGCTGAACGAGGCGGCGCTGCTCGCCGCGCGGCGCGCCAAGGAGGACATCCACCTCGTCGACATCGAGGACGCCGTCGAGCGCATGGTCGTCGGCCTGGAGAAGAAGTCGCGGAGGCTCTCCCAGGCGGAGCGGAGGGTCGTCGCCTACCACGAGGCCGGGCATGCGGTGTGCGCGGCGGGCTCCCCCGGCGCCGACCCCGTCCAGAAGATCAGCATCATCCCGCGCGGCGTGGGCGCCCTCGGGTACACCGTGACCATGCCGCTCGAGGACCGCTACCTCGTGAGCAAGCAGGAGCTGATCAATCGGCTCGTCGTGCTCTACGGCGGGCGCGCGTCCGAGGAGCTGGTGTTCGGTGACTTCACGACCGGCGCGGCGGACGACATCAGCAAGGCGAGCGACCTCGCGCGCCGCATGGTCACGCAGTTCGGCATGTCGCTGCTCCTCGGCGCGGTGAACTACGGCGCGGATCGCCCCAACCCCTTCGGCATGGGCGGCGCCCAGCGGGACGTCGCGATCAGCGAGGAGACCGCGCGCGCCATCGACGGCGAGGTGCGCAAGCTGCTCGACGAAGCCCACGTCCGCGCGCGGGCCCTGGTCCGGGTCAACCGTGAGCTGATGGACGCGATGACCACGATCCTGCTCGAGCACGAGGTGATCGACGGCGACACCCTCAAGTCGCTCCTGGCGCGCGTCCTGTCCGACGCGCCGGAGAGCCACCTCGCGCCGGGGTTTGCGAGCGCGTAGCGCTGGCGCCGCGTGTTAAACGTCGCCATGCGCGACCTGCGAGCCTTCCTCGATGTCCTCCGTCGCGAGGGTGACCTCGTCGAGATCGACGCCCCCTGCGATCCCATGCTCGAGATCGCCGAGATCCACCGCCGCGTGATCGCCGCGGATGGCCCCGCGCTCTTGTTCAAGCGTCCCAACGGCGCCGATTTTCCGGTGGTGACGAACCTGTTCGGCACGAAGAAGCGGGTCGACCTCGCCTTCGGCGGGCGCCCGGGGGAGTTCATCCGGCGGGTGGCGGCGTTGCCGCACGAGCTGATGCCTCCCTCGCTCGGCAAGCTCTGGGCGCAGCGGGATCTCGCCTGGCAGGGCCTCTCGTTGGGGCTCAAGCACGGCGCGAGCGGCGCCGTCACGGAGGTGGTCGAGCGCGATCCGAAGCTCTCCCGCATCCCGATGTTGCACTGCTGGCCGGAGGACGGCGGATCCTTCGTCACCCTCCCGCTCGTCTACACCGAGCACCCGAAGACGGGCGTCCACAACCTCGGGATGTACCGCATCCAGCGCCACGACGACCGCACGACCGGCGTGCACTGGCAGATCGGAAAGGGGGGCGGCTTTCACCACCACGTCGCCGAGCAGGAGGGGAAGGCGCTCCCCGTGAACCTGTTCGTGGGCGGGCCCCCGGGCCTCATCCTGTCCGCGATCGCGCCGTTGCCCGAGAACGTGCCGGAGCTGCTCCTCGCGTCTCTCCTCCTCGGCGACCGCCTCCCGCGTTGCGACAACCCGGTCGGGCCGATGCCGCTGGTGTCGGACTGCGAGTTCGCGATCGTCGGCAAGGTGCCGCCGCACGTGCGCCGCCCGGAGGGCCCCTTCGGCGACCACTACGGCTACTACTCGCTCCAGCACGACTACCCGATCCTCGAGGTGGACGCGGTGTGCCACCGGAAGGACGCGATCTGGCCCGCCACGGTGGTCGGCAAGCCGCGGCAGGAGGACTTCTACATCGGGGACTACCTCCAGGAGCTGCTCTCCCCCCTGTTCCCGCTGGTCATGCCGCAGGTGCGGGACCTCTGGAGCTACGGCGAGACCGGGTACCACGCGCTCTCCGCGGCGGTGGTGCAGGAGCGCTACGGCCGCGAGGCGATGGCGAGCGCGTTCCGCATCCTCGGCGAGGGGCAGCTCTCCCTCACCAAGTTCCTGCTCCTGCTCGACACCCCGATGGATCTGCGGGACTTCAAGCCGGTTCTCGAGCACATCCTCGCGCGCTTCAAGCCCGAGACCGACCTGTACGTGCTCTCGAACCTCTCGATGGACACGCTGGACTACGCGGGCCCCGCCGTGAACGAGGGGAGCAAGGGCGTGATGCTCGGCGTCGGGAAGCCGGTCCGCGATCTGCTCCGTGTCTACCGGGGCGAGCCCCCCATCGGCGTTCAAGACGTCCGGCCCTATTGCGGCGGTTGTCTCGTGGTCGAAGGGGTGCCCTACTCCGACGAGCCCGACCAGGCCTCGCGCCTCGCGGCCGCCTTTCCGGAGTGGCCGCTCGTCGTGCTCGTGGACGACGCCGAGGCCACCGTCCGTACGGACGCGCGCTTCCTCTGGACGGCGTTCACCCGCTTCGAGCCGGCGGCGGACCTGCACGGGAAGCGGCGCATCCATCGCAACCACCTCGTGTTCGAGGGCTCGATCGTGCTCGACGCGCGCATGAAGCCGACCTACCCGAAGGAGCTGTTCTGCGATCCCGACACGGAGAAGCGCGTGTCGGATCGCTGGAGCGAGTACTTCCCGAGCGGGAAGGTGGCGATGGGCGATTCGGGGGCGGGGCACCTCGGGTAGGGCGCGCCACCTCGGTCACGGCGGCCCGATCACAGCCGCGCGGCCGCCTCCTTGAGCTTGCGCGCGGCGTCCGCGAGGACGGCCTCGCCGTGCGCTACCGCCACCATCGCGAGCTCGGAGTGCTCGGCCATCTCCTGGAGCCACCCGCGGTAGGCCTTCGCGTCCTCGAGCAGGACGAAGCGCCCCACACGCGTCATCCCGAAGGCGCCGGTGCTGCCGGCGAGGCGCAGCACCACGCCGCCGAAGCCGGGCAGGTGCGGAAGGTTGAAGAGCGCGTCACACACCACGAGCGCCTGGCCGGCGCCCACGTCGAGCTCGTACACGTGCTCGGTGTGCTTCAGCCCCGGCGGCGCGTGCACGTTCACCCCGAGGACCTCGGTGTCCAGGCCATCGACCTTCACCACCTGCTCGACCTTCTTCCGGCTGTCCTCGGGGCAGACCACGAACAGGGCCGGGTAGCGCGCCTTCCAGACCGCGGCATCGAGGCGGTGGAACCCGTTGGGGACCACCAACACCGTCGGCGGTCCGAGCGCCTCGATCTGGGCCATGGTCGCGTCGTCACAGGCGACGGCGCTGTGGATCCAGAGCCCGCCCTCCTCCATCCGCCAGATCGTCATGTTGCGGGGCAGGCCCAGGTTGGCCGTGCCGGTCACCTGCCAGATGCGCGGCGCGAGCTGGGTGAGCGGGCCGTGGGGCTGCACGTGGGCGGACCAGGTGGACATCGGACTCCGAAGCGGAGCGCGGTCATAACCGCGTCGAGCCGCCCTCCGCGTCGATCGGGGCCGCGCCGGCCGCGCCCCCACCCGACTCCCACGCGGGCTTCACGTTCGGCACGATCGGCTTCGACCCGTCCGTGGCGGCGGCCGGAGGAGGGGGGAGGCCGGCGCTCGCGGGAGGGGGAAAGGAGCGGGCCGCGGCCTCGGCGACCGCGCGGGTCTTCTCCTCCAGATCGTGCACCTTGCGCTCCAGATCGCGGCCGTTTCCTTCCAGCTCGACCAGCAGCAGGGAGTACGCGTACTCCATCTCGACGACCTGCCCCGTCCCGCCCGCGCCCGGCTCCGCCGCGGCTCCCACGCCCACCGCATCGCCGCGCCCGAGGTCGACCGCGGGGCCGGTGCCGCCCAGCCGGCGCGCGGCCTCCTCCAGGCGCGGCTCCCACCGCTCGGTGTACACGCGCTCGGCCAGCACGCGCGCGGCATCCCGGTTGCCGGCCTTCCAGAGGCGCTCCACTTCCTCGAGCCCCTCGACCACGAGCTCGCCCTCGTGCTTCCAGGTGTGGGTCTCGGGGGCCAGGGAGATCTCCTCGGGGGGAGAGCAGGCGGACAGCAGCAGAAACGTGAGCATGGCGCGTTCGGCTATCGCGCCCGGGGCCCCGAGAGGCTCACGACGCGTAGAATGGCTGCGACTCAAGCGGTGGAGGCACCTTCCCGCCCCCCCCATCCGTGCGTATGCTCCGTCGGCACCGAGGAAACCATGAAGTTCGAACGTTTCACCGTCAAGGCCCGCGAGGTCATCTCCGATGCCCAGCAGCTTGCCGGAAAGTTCGGGAATCCCGAGATTCGGCCCCAACATTTCCTGCTCGTCCTGCTGACGCAGGAGAAGGGCATCGCGCCGACCCTCCTCTCGCAGATCGGGGTCGATGTGCAGGGGCTCACGCGTGAAGCCGCCAAGCTTGTCGACGAGCTGCCGAAGGTGTCCGGCGGGGCCCAGGCCCAGCTCTCGCGCCAGGCGCAGGAGGTGCTGAACATCGCGGAGAAGGAGGCGAAGACGCTGGGTGACACCCACATCGCCACCGAGCTGTTCCTCCTCGCCATCGCGGACGTGAAGGACAAGCCCCAGCAGTTGCTGAAGGACTACGGCGCCACGCGCGAGCGCGTCCTCAACGCGATGCAGGTCATGCGCGCCGGGAAGAACGTGTCCGGCGAGGAAGCGGAGAGCCAGTACGAAGCCCTCAAGAAGTACACGAGGGATCTGACCGCGCAGGCCCGCGAGGGGAAGATCGACCCGGTCGTCGGGCGCGACGAGGAGATCCGTCGCACCCTGCAGGTGCTCTCCCGCCGCACGAAGAACAACCCCGTGCTCATCGGTGACCCCGGCGTCGGAAAGACCGCCATCGTCGAGGGCATCGCGCAGCGCATCGCCGCGGGGGACGTGCCGGAGAGCCTGAAGGACAAGAAGGTCCTCTCGCTCGACATGGCGGCCCTCATCGCTGGCGCGAAGTACCGCGGCGAATTCGAGGAGCGGCTCAAGGCCGTGCTCAACGAGATCGAAGCCAGCAAGGGCGAGATCATCCTGTTCATCGACGAGCTCCACATGGTCGTCGGCGCCGGGAAGTCCGAGGGCTCGATGGACGCGGGGAACATGCTCAAGCCCGCGCTGGCGCGCGGCGAGCTGCGCTGCCTCGGCGCCACCACGCTCGACGAGTTCCGCAAGCACATCGAGAAGGACAAGGCGCTCGAGCGTCGCTTCCAGCCCGTGTACGTGGACGAGCCGAGCGTGCAGGACACGATCCGCATCCTCCGCGGCATCAAGGAGAAGTACGAGCAGCACCACGGCATCCGCATCACGGACGACGCGATCATCGCCGCCGCCGTCATGTCCGATCGCTACATCAACGACCGCCAGCTGCCGGACAAGGCGATCGACCTCATCGACGAGGCCGCGAGCCGCCTGAAGATGGAGATCGAGAGCCTGCCCCAGCCGATCGACGTGCTGGATCGCGCGGTGCGCGGGATGAAGGTCGAGCTCGCCGCGCTGGCCCGGGAGACGGACAAGGCAGCCATCGAGCGCGCGAACAAGCTCCGGGCCGAGGTCGCGGACAAGGAGGAGCAGGCGAACGTCCTGCGCAGCCAGTGGCAGGCGGAGAAGTCCGCGCTCGACGCGATCGGGGAGAACTCCGAGAAGATCGATCAGCTCAAGCACAACCTGGAGCGCATGCAGCGCTCCGGCGAGTACGAGGCCGCCAGCCGCGTGCAGTTCGGAGAGCTGCCCGAGGCCCAGCGCCAGCTCGCCGCCGCGCAAGAGCGGCTCGCCCTCCTCCAGAAGGACGGCGGCGTGCTGCGCGAGGTGGTGACCGACGAGGACATCGCGCTCGTCGTCTCCAAGTGGACCGGCGTGCCCGTCACCAAGCTCAAGGAGGGCGAGCAGGCCAAGCTCCTGAAGATGGAGGACAACCTCCACAACCGGGTCATCGGCCAGCACACCGCCATCGTGGCCGTGTCCGACGCGGTCCGGCGCTCGCGCGCGGGCCTGCAGGACCCGAACCGCCCCATCGGCAGCTTCATCTTCCTCGGGCCTACCGGCGTCGGAAAGACGGAGCTCGCGAAGGCGCTGGCGGAGTTCCTGTTCGACGACGAGAACAACATCGTGCGGATCGACATGTCCGAGTACATGGAGAAGCACACGGTGGCCCGGCTCATCGGCGCTCCCCCGGGGTACGTCGGTTACGACGAAGGCGGCCAGCTCACCGAGGCCGTGCGCCGGCGCCCCTACAGCGTGGTGCTGCTCGACGAGATCGAGAAGGCCCACCCGGACGTGTTCAACGTGCTGCTGCAGGTGTTGGACGACGGGCGCCTGACCGACTCCAAGGGCCGCACGGTCGACTTCAAGAACACCGTGCTCATCCTGACGAGCAACGTCGGCAGCCGGCTCATCATGGAGCACCAGGACGACCGCGTGCGAATGGAGAAGGAGGTGCTCGGCGAGCTGCGCCGTACCTTCAAGCCCGAGTTCCTCAACCGCATCGACGACATCATCATCTTCGACGCGCTCAAGCGCGCGGACATGGACAAGATCCTCGAGGTGCAGCTCCGCCGCGTCCGGAAGCTGCTGGCCGATCGCCAGCTCACGCTCGAGCTGACGCCGGCCGCCAAGCACGCGATCGCCGAGGCCGGCTTCGATCCCATGTTCGGAGCCCGCCCGCTGAAGCGCTCGATCCAGCAGTACCTGCTCAATCCGATGTCGAAGACGATCGTGGCCGGCGGCTACGGTCCGGGGGACACGGTCAAGATCGACGTCGAGGGTCAGGACCTCACGTTCGAGCGCGTTCCCGCCCTGGAGGACGCGAAGTAGGCCCGTGACGGGCGCCGAGGGGGCGAAGCGGGCCGCAATGGTCTATGATCGAGGCATGTCGCCCCGCCGCAGGTTCCCATGGGTGCCCGCCGCCCTGAGCCTTCTGGGTGTTGCGACGGCATTCGCGGCAGACCTTGCCTTGCGGCCCGCCTTCGCGAGCGTCTACCTGGTGCCGGTCGTCGCGGCGTCGTGGTTCGGCGGCCCGATGCTGGGCTTCGCCGCGGCGGCCGTGTCGTCCGGGGCCAGCGCGATCGCAGGCGGGTTCGGTGCCGAGCCGCTGGCCCGCGTGGTGATGCCGACGCTGGCGAACCTGGCCGCAGCCTGGCTGGTGCTGACCTTGCGGGGCGCGTACGCGCACGAGCGCGCGCTGGCGCGCACCGACGCGGTCACGGGCGCGCCGAACCGGCGAGCCTTCGAGGAGCGGGCGCGCGCCCTCCTCCGACAGCACGCTCGCACCGGGCGGCCCTTCACCGCGGCTGGGCTCGATCTCGATGGATTCAAGGCGGTGAACGATCGGCTCGGGCACGCCGAGGGGGACCGCGTGCTTCGCGCCGTGGCGGAAACCCTCGCGGGTGCCGTGCGGAGCACCGACTTCGTCGCGCGCTGCGGCGGGGACGAGTTCGCGCTGCTCCTGCCCGACACCGACGAGCGCGGCGCGCAGCTCCTGCTCGCTCGCCTTCGCGGCGCCCTGTGCGACGCGATGGCCGCCGGCGGCTGGCCGGTGACCTTCAGCGTGGGCGCGGTGAGCTTCCGCGAGGCCGAGGGCCCCGTACGCAAGGTGCCCCGGGCGGGCCTTCCCGCGAACGAGCGCGACCTGATGCAGCTGGTGGACGCGCGGGTGTACGAGGCGAAGAACGCCGGGAAGGACCAGATGGTCCACCAGACCCGCGGGGTGGGCTGAGAGCCTGACGGACTACCCGCCGGTGACCGACCGGTAGAGCCGCTGAAGCAACGTCGTGATGGACCCGCGCATCTGGCGCGCCAGCAGGAAGTCGGGCGCCGGGAAGCTCGGCTTGATGCGCACGTCGTACGTGACCTTGGTGCCGGCCTCGACGCTCTCGAACGACCAACGCACGTCGTAGATCTCGAGGGCCTTGCTGGCGACGAGGGTTTCGTGCCAGCCGGTAGACGTGGCGCAGCGTCGGTAGTCATAGGCGACCGGCGCGAAGGTCATGCCTGTTTCGACGCGGATGGTGGGGCACTGTTCGCGGGAAACGTAGGCGATCGTGGTGATGTCGGGCGAGAACCGGGCGGCCTCGATCGGATCCCCGAGGGCGGCACGCACGGCCTCGATGGGCACGGGGAAGACGAGCTGGGTCCGCCAGGTCCCCTCCGCGTCGGGCGCGGGCGTGAACACCGGAGGTTCGGCCGCGAACGCGGCTCCGACCCCGCCTCCGGAGACCCCCACGATCGCCAGGAACCACAGCGTGCCGACCACGGCCACCTCGCCCGCTTTGAGTAACCTCGAGCGCGAGGGCCGCCACCGCTCATCCGTGACGTTCTACCCAATCTTCCCAGCGCCGCGCGAGCTCGGCGCTCGCGGGGCGATCCGCCACGAGCCGGCGCCGGATCTCCCAGGCGGTGCGCTCCTCGACCGCCGCCATGTCGATGGCGCGCCCCGAGGCCTGGCGGTAGCCCGCGACGAACGAATCGCGGGCCCGCGGGTTCAAGATGAAGACACAGGCCTGCATCTCGACCAGGTCGGCCTCGACCGGCCCCCATCGCGCGCACGTCCAGTCCACCACGCCGGTGATCGTCCAGCCGCTCCGGAGCTGCGGGCGCCCGAGCACGTTGCCGAGGTGGTAGTCGAGGTGGAGGAGGCGAGCGCCGCGGAGCTCGCAGTCGGCGAGGTCGGGGATCCCGGTGGAGCGCGCGTGTTGGGGGCGCGCCGTGGCGTGGATGGCGGAGAGCATGCGGCCCATCTGCAGGCACACGCCGACCAACCCGGGCTCGTCGAGCTGCCCGCGCTCGTACGCGATCTCGGCGGTGGTGCCGGGGAGAACGCCCATCACCGCGCACACCGGGTCCGTCGGGAACACGCGGTACGGTACGGGTACGCTCACGCCGCGGAGCGTGGTGAGCACGACCGCCTCCGCGCGCAGGCGGTCGGCCGCGGGGCGGGTGACATCGAAGGGGTCCGGCAGCGCGTCGACTCGGGGGAACTTCATGAGCCGCTCCCCGCCGGGGTCGTCGGGGCCGCACAAGCCCGCGGGCGTGACGACGCGGAACAGGTGGTGTTCCCGGCCGTCCCGCGCGCGGACGAGGCGAGGCTCCAGGCCGAGTTCGCGGGCGATCCGCGCGGCGATCATCTCCGGAGGCTGGGGGCTATCGGGCATATCGGCAGCCTATTCCACGGGATACCCGGGCGCCCGGGCCGCGGGCGGAGGCCTCCGAGACGACTCCGCCGCGACCTCCGCCATGATAGGTCCACGCGATGTCGTCGCACCCCTCCCTCGCGGGAATCATCGCCTCCGTGATGCTCCCGGAAGGGGAGAAGAAGCGCCTCGAGCGGCTGCTCTATGCCGATGCGGGGCATGGGTACGACGCGTTCGGGTTGCACCCGGACTACGTCGCGTTCGGCCGTGTGCTCACCGCGCCGCTCTACGACCGGTACTTTCGCGTGAAGTCGAAGGGCCACGAGCACATCCCCACCTCGGGCGCCGCGGTGCTCGCCGCGAACCACTCCGGCGCGATCCCGATCGACGGGATGATGCTCTGGGCGGACGTCCTCCGGAACACCGAGCCGCCGCGCGTCGCCCGCGCCGTGGCCGACCACTTCGTCCCGATGATCCCCCTCTTCGGCACGCTTTTCGCCCGGGGGGGCATGGTGGGCGGGAGCCGCGGCAACGCCCGCACGTTGCTGGAGAGCGGCGAGCTGCTGATGATCTTTCCCGAGGGCGTGCCGGGCGTGGCCAAGCACTTCCGCGACCGGTACAAGCTGCAGGACTGGCGCGTGGGCCACGTCGAGCTCGCCATCCGCCACGGCGCGCCGGTCGTGCCGGTCGGGATCGTCGGGGCCGAGGAGCAGATGCCCCAGATCGGCCGCATCCCCATCTCGGTCGGGGGCCTCCCCTTCATCCCCATCACGCTCACCCCGATCCCGATGCCCGTGCGCTACCACATCCGCTACGGTGCGCCGATCCCCGTGCACCTCGACTACCGCCCGGACCAGGCGGATGATCCCTCGGCCGTCCGGGAGGCCGCCGCGCGTGTGAAGGCCGCGGTCCAGGCGCTCCTCGAAGAGGGGCTCCGCGAGCGCGAGGGGATCTTCGCGTGAGCGACTTCATCAAGGGAGTGCTGGTCACCGGTACGGACGCGCCCGTGGGAGAGCTGCTCGTGCGCGCGCTCCTGGCGGACCCGAACGTGGGGCACGTGCTCGCCATCGGCTTGCGCCGCCCCGAAGAGGCGCTCCCCATCGCGCACACCTCGCGCCTCACCTACCTCCAGGTGAACCTCGTCCGTGAGCGGCAGGTGCACGATCTGCTCTTCGGCCCCGCGCGGGATCTCGGGGTCGAGGTCGTCGTCCACACCGCGATGAGCCGCAACGCGATGGCCGAAGGCGGCGGCATCCACGCGCTCAACGTCGAGGCCACGCGCGCCCTGCTGCAGCTCTGCGAGCGGCACCCGACGATCCGCCGCTTCGTGCTCAAGTCCTACGCGGAGGTCTACGCCGTGCAGCACGACCTCCCCGTGCTCATCGCGGAGGACCACCCCCTCAACCTGCACCCCCACGCACCCCAGTACGTGCGGGATCGCGTCGAGGCCGATCTGCACGCGTGCGTGCGAATGGGGCTCTCGCCGCTTCAGATCGTCGTGCTCCGGTGTGCCGAGTCGCTCGCGCCCGGCACGGGCTCCCAGCTGTTCGACTACCTCGAGTCGCCCGTGTGCCTGCGCCCCGCCGGGTACGATCCGATGATCAACGTCGCGAGCCTCAAGGACATCGTGCGCGCGCTCGCGTTCGCGGTGCGCTCGCCGGAGCAGGGGGTCTTCAACGTGCCGGGCTACGACACGCTGCCGCTCGCGCTCGCCATCCGGAAGTGGGGGCGGTTGGGGATCGCGTTGCCCTCGTCCTGGCTGACCCCCCTGTACCGCTGGCGTCGCAAGCTACGCGGGCACGACTTCCGGTATGGCATGAATCGCCGCCGCTTCCACTACAGCGGGGTGCTCGACGGCCGCCGCGCCCGCGAAGTGCTCGGATACGCCCCCACGGTGCCGGTGGACTGGCCGCTCGGCTAGTGCTTCGGCGCAGGAGCGGCCTGCCTTCGTCGAACCGATCAAGTCGGACGGCCGTCGTCGCTGTCGCCCCACATCCCGCGCTCGGAGAACCATGTCGCCTCCTCCCCCTGATGTCCGCCCCGCCGCGCTCCGGCCCAAGGCCGCGCTCGCCCTGATCGCCGCGGCGATCGCGGTGGCGGGCGGGCTCGTGCTTGCGACCGTGGGCTGGTACGCCACGGTGCGGGGCACCTCTGGCGAGGCGCGCGGCGTGCGGGCCCGCGTGTCGTTCACGAGCACTTGCGACGCGGAGGCGCGCCCGGTGATCCTGGCCCGCCTCGCGGAGTATGGCCTCCCGGCACAGCCCGCGCCGGACACGGGCGGCCTCGCGTTCGACGTGACCATGCCCGGCTTGCCGGACGACCTTGCGCACGTCCCCGCCGCCCTGGCCGCGCCCGGCACGCTCGAGGTCCGGGTGGACGGCGCGATCCGCCCCGTCGTCATCCAGGATCTCGGCGTGCAGCTCGCGTTCAGCGGCACCCCGGTCACGCTGCTGCTGCTGGAGGAGGCGCTTCCGGAGCGCGGGGTCGAGGTGTGGATCGACGGCAAGCCGGCGGATGTCGAGGAGGTGACCGGGGTGGAGCTCCAGATCGCCGCGCGCGCGGCCCAGAGCACCGACGCGCTGCGGCTCGCGACGGATCGCGCCGTCGCCTTGCGGCACCCGCTGCCGTGCGTGGTCACCGCGATCGGGGCCGAGGCGCTGCCGTAGGGCCCGTCCTGAAAGAACCTGCAGCACCGAGGGCGACCCTGGGCCGCGGGCGCAAGGAGCGAGAAGGGAGCATGCCCGTAGGCATGTGACCGCCGAGCGACGCCGCGGACGCGAGCCCAGGGGCGGCCGAATGCGCAGGGTATTGATGGACGGGCCCGTAGGGTAGGCCGCGGCGGACGTTGTGCCCCAAACACGAACCCCTCCGCCGCTTGCGCGGGGAGGGGCTCGATTCGATCTCGGAAGCGATGCGTGCGCGGCTCCCAGAGGAAGCGTGCACGCCGCCCGAGTTCAGATCATCTGGCTGTAGTACTCGACGATCTTCTGCGGATCACAGGCGAACGGGATGTCCTCGCGCTCGGGCGCGACGACCATCTTGCCGGCCATGAGCGCGGGGTCGAACTCGAGGAAGCTCGGGCGGACGCGGCCGGCCGCGTGCTCGAGGATCGAGGCGAAGAACGGGGTGGCCTTGCTCTTCGGGTGGAGGGCGATGGTGTCGCCCGCCTTGACCTGGAAGCTCGGGCGGTCCGTACGGACGCCGTTGACGGTGACGTGACCGTGCACGACGAGCTGACGCGCGCCGGGGATGGTCGCGCCGAGGCCGAGGCGCCAGACGACGCTGTCGAGACGGCTCTCGAGGAGGGTCGCGAGGATGCGGCCGGTCGGGCCGCGGCGGCGCGAGGCCTCGGTGACGTAGCGACGGAACTGCTTCTCGAGAATGCCGTAGTGGAAGCGCATCTTCTGCTTCTCCACCATGCGTTCCTTGAAGTCAGACTGCTTGCCCTTGCGGCGTGTGCCGTGCTGTCCCGGGGGGAACGGGCGCTTGAGGACGCCCTTGTTCGTAAGTCCGGGAAGCACCACGCCCACCTGCCGGCACTTCTTCAGCCGGGGTCCACGATAACGTGCCATGTTGATGGCTCCTTGGGGTGCGAGAATGCCCTTGCGGGCATGAAGTCGTTACCGGGGGTTCGAGTAGGAACTCGTGGGCCGGGAACGGTGCCCGGGGCGATCCCGGGCAGCCCGCCCTGCTAATCGATCGTTCTCTGTCCGCCAAGGAGGATCCGCTGGACCATCTCCGCAACGCGCTCCAGGGCGCCCTCGGCGTGCCCGTTTCGGCGGCGCCCCCGCCCGCGCCCGAGGTGCCCGGCCTGCCCGATCCGCTCAAGAGCGACTGGGTCGCGCTCATGCGGCAGCTCGGCGCCGAGGTGCCGAAGGATCCGACCATGGGCCAGCTCACGCAGCGGTCGGATCTGCGCGCCAAGGCGCTCGCGGACGCCGGGCGGGGCCGTGACGCCGCGGCGCTGAAGAAGGCGCGCGAGGACTTCGTGCGCGACAGGGAGAAGCGCGCCTGGTCGCTGGTGAAGGACCGCTTCGCCGCGCTGGAGCTCCCGGAGAAGGCGTACCGCTCGTTCAAGCAGGAGGACGCCGACCCGGTCAAGCTCCTCGCCCGGCTGACGAACAAGCGCGCGGAGGAGCTTCGCGGGATGGGGGCGGCCCGCCTGCGTGACGAGCTCGGGCCCGCGGTCGGGGCGGGGAAGAAGTAAGGGGCGGCACCGGGGCAAGGAGTGTCCGGAAGGCGTATAGTGCACAGGTGGAGGTCCCATGCCGCTCGAGCGGGTCGGAATGTCGAGTCGGCGTGGCGTGACACTGCTCGAGATCGCCATCGTGGTCGCGATCATCGGGATCCTCGCGGCGATCGCGGGCACGATGGTCACCCAGACGATGCCCAGCTGGCGCACGCGCCGCGCCGCGCGTGAATTTTCGGCGTCGCTCAACCAGTGCCGGCAGCTCGCGGTCGCCCAGGGGGTGGAGTACCGCATCCGGATGGCGAACGCCGACACCGACCTGGACGGATCGGGGCCCGGCGTCGGGAAGTACTTCATCGAGCGCGGCAACTCGGGGGTGAACAGCACGAGCTGGGACATCCTCCCGTGGGACGCGGACGGGTCGGATGCCAACGTCGGCGAGGGCACGATCGAGATCTCCGAGGGCACCCCGAACGGGCTGCGTGGGGTGAGCATCAAGGAGTGGGCCCCGATCGCCGGTGTCGACGGGGACGACCTGGTCTTCAGCCCCCGCGGCTGGCTGGTGAACCCCGTGAGCGACTTCAACGCCGAGGGCTACGTCGAGATCACCTTCGCGAACAAGCCGGCGCGGCTGCGCGGCGAAACCGACGAGTGGACCGTGATGGTGTCCCGCGGCGGGCTGGTTCGCCTCGAATCGAACCGCCAGGCGCCGGTCGGGGGCCCGAGCGGCACGCCGAGCGCCTCCGGCTGGACCTCGAGCGCGGCCACGGGCCACAACCCGTAGGGGCGTTCCGCCCGGGGGCCGTAGGGCTGCCTGCGGGCGCTCCGGCCGATCGGGTCAGCTCGGGGAGGGCTCCTCGACGAGGCGCGGCGTCGGCCACTCGGTGACCGTGGCGGTGCACGGCAGCCCCGCGGCCTGCGCGGCCACGGCGTCCTCCAGGTGCACGGCTCCCCATAGCCCCTCGAAAGAGGCCAACAGCTCCGCGAGCGCGACGCCCTCGTAGGTGGGGGGGAGGCCCTCGAACTTGGCGCGCGCCTTGGTCCACTGGCCCAACGCGCCGCGCGGGTTGCCGCGGCGCCAGTGCTCGAGCGACACCGCGAGCTGGATGAGGCCCTGCACGTAGCTGCGGCCGGGCCCATGGGGCAGCTCCCGCCACAGCGCCTCGAGCACCTCGTGGCACTCGAACCACTGGCGGTCGCGGAACAGCTGGAGGCCCTCGTGGTAGCGCGCGTCGTTCCGCATCGGGACGGTGTATCCGATCACCCGATCGCTTCGGAGGAGAGGGCTCGCTGCGCCATCCGGCGCACGGTCGGGCGCGGATCGGCGGCCCACCCACGGATGTCCTCGCCCCCCGCCGCGAGCACGGCCACGGCGTGCGCGGCGGTGATCTCCGTCGCGACATGGGCGGCGTTCCGGAGCGCGGGGAACGCGATCGCGCCCATCTTCCAGAGCGCGTCCATCGCGGGGAGGTAGAAGCCGCCGAGGGCGGAGCCGTGCGTGTCGTCGAGGTGGGCGAGCAGCGTGGGGATGCTGGCCGGGGCGCTGATCTCGCCCAGGGCCCAGAGCAGGTTGGTGCGCACCGGGTACTGGATGCCGAGGCCCGCGCCGGGGCGGCCCTCGAAGTCGGCCACCTCGTCCTTCAGGGCGCTGGCGATCCAGCCCGCGCCTTGCCGCAGGCCGAGCCGGCCGAGGCCCGTCGCGGCGATGCGCCGCTGGGCGAAGCCGCGCCCCGGGTCGACGTCGGTGGCGCGGAGGGCGTCGCGCAGGGGGCCGGCGGCGCGGGGATCCCCGGTGAGGCCCATGGCCACGAACAGCGTGTGCTCGCCGCGGCGGCCGGCGCTGCGGAGCCGCGCCTGGATGCGGGCGAGGTCATCCGGGTGCCCGAGCGCCGCGAGGCCCTGCGCCACGTCGAGGCCCCGGCGGCCGGGATCGGGGTGCTCGAGCGCCTGGCGCCGGGCATCGAGGAGCGCGAGGCGCGGCCGGATCTCACCCGGCGTGTCCCCGAGGCAGGCCCAGAGCCGCTCGACCAGCGGAGCGAGCCCGTGGTCGGCCGCCGGGCTGCGCGGGCCTCCGACGGTGT
>JAUXQH010000057.1 GCA_030685065.1 Pseudomonadota bacterium
GCTACGCCGCTCGTTCGCGTGAACAACGGCCATAGCTTCCGATGATCCGGAAGCTACGCCGCTCGTTCGGGCGAACAACGGCCGTAGGTTCCGAGGAAGGGGATCCCGCGCCCCCGCGAGCGTCACCGGCGCCCCCTGACCACGGCCCGCTCCTGCGACATGGCCACCCCGCGCTCGGCGAGCGTGAGCACGATGCCGATCCGAACGCGGGCGGCTCTCACCAGGTCTTCCGAGGCGGAGGCCTCGCCGAGCAGGGCGCACCCGCGCGTCGAGAGGGCGAGGCCCTCGGCGAGGGCCGCGGGGCCGATACCCGCGCTGCGCGCCAGGGAGATCGCGGTGCGCCGCGCGGCAACGACCTCCGTGGTGCGGCCGGGGAGCGACGGGTCGGCACCAGCAGCGTCCGCGGCCGCGGCAACGAGCGCGTGGACCCCGACCTCCTTCAGCGCCGCGTCACCGACCGGCTCGGGCAGCGAGCCCGGAAGGCCCACGGCCTTCATCGCGTCCGCGATTCCGAAGCGGGGCAACGCCTCGTGGATGTTCATCCTCCATCCCGGCAGCATGCGGGCCCCCACCAGATCGAGGAAGCAGGCGCCCGACCACGTTGCCGGGTGGGCGTGCAGCGCGTGGTGATCGACCTGGGTGAGCGCGTACCGCACGAGCGTCGTCATGTGCCCGCGATTGTCGACGGGCTCGACGTGCGCCGGCAACACGGGCACGCTCGCGTGCGCCGACAGGGTCATGTGCAGCGAGCGCGCGATGCGACGAAGCGCGGCGGGCTCGCACAGGACCACGACGTGGGCATGCTCGTCCACGAGGCAGAAGAGCACGATCCAGCCGCCCCCCACCCGCACGAGGGAGCGCACGGCAGCCCGGCGCAGCGCCTCCCCCGGGAAGAGGGGCTGCCGTCCGCGGGTGGTGTAGGTCAGGTGAAAGGTCCGCACGCGCAACGGGTAGTCACCGCGCGAGCTTGCGCAACGACGAAGCCGAGCGGATGCGCGAGAGAGGGACGGCGGGCCGCCGCGCACGCGCAGCCTCCGCGACCGCAGAAACGAGCGGGTAGTTCCCCACCTTCAGCGCTGCGTCACCGACCGGATCCGGTAGAAATACCGGAAAACCCACGCCTTCTTCGCGCCCGCGATTCGGAAGCGGAGCAACGCTTCACGGATGTACGTGCTCCACCCGGCCGTACGCGGGCCCCACCAGATCGGCGAAGCAGGCTCCCAACCACGTTGCCGGGTGCGCCTGCAGCGCGTGGTGATCGACCTGGGTGGGCGCGTACCGCACGAGCGTCTAAATTGGCCCGCGGTTTTCGACGTGGCTCGAGGCGCGCCGGCAGCACGGGCACACTCGCGTGCGGCGAGATGTTAGGCGATCGTGCAATACGACGACGCCGAGAGCATGTGCACGAGGGGGACGGAGGGCGGCCGCGCGCCAGCGCGGGCGGCTCCCGCACCCGGCGGCGCGCCGCCGCCGTGCGGAGCCAAGGCCGCAGGCCGCGCCCGGAGGAGCCCGGCCCCGCCGCCCTGGGCGGGGACGTGCCGCGACGCCGTTCAGCCCTCTGCCGGCGGGATCATGCCCTTCGAGCCCTTGTGGAGCTCGCCGTTGATGAAGCCCGGTGCGATGCGGGACATCCAGTGAAGCTGGTTCGACTGGCCCACCCGGATCTCGACCTCGCCCGCCTTGAGCGCCTTGACCGACGCGGCGACCAGCTCGTCCGTGGAGATGACCTTGATGCTCTCGGGAACTTCGCTGAGCTCGGTCTTCACCGCGGGGGGCATCAGCTCGATGACCCGGACGCCGGTGCCCTCAAGCTGGTAGCGGAGGGAGATCGTGTAGGAGTGAAGCGCCGCCTTCGTGGCGCAATACAACGGGGCGCCGGTGAGCGGCGCGAACGCGAGCCCGGAGGACACGTTGATGATCGTGCCCTTGTTGGCGGTGAGGAGGCCGATGAACGCCGACGTCATGCGGACGGTGCCGCCGAAGTTGATGTTCATCTCCGCCATCAGGCCTTCGAGATCGGCCGCGGGCGACCGAAGGTTCTTCGGAAGGAAGATGCCCGCGTTGTTCATGAGCACGTCCAGCCTGGGGAAGCGCGCCTTCACGTCCGCGGCCAAGTCGGCGATGTCCGCGGTGCTCGCGACGTCGCTCTGGATGATGTGCAGCTTCGGGAACTGCGCCTTGGCCTCGTCGAGCTTCGATTGCCGACGCCCGGTGATGATCACCTCGTTGCCGAGCTCGAGGAATTTCTGGGCGAACGCGAGGCCGATCCCGGCGCTTCCGCCCGTGATCAGGATGGTGTGACCGGTGAGTTTTAAGGGGGCTCCAAAACGCGAGGGTGTAGGGACGAAGCGAGGTATCCCGCGGAGCGGGCGGGCGGGCGCTCGGGGCGTCCTCCAGCCCGACGGCCGCGTCGAGCGCGTGGGCCGGTGGCCGACGCGATAGACGAAAAGTCATGGAAATCCTCCCCAAAGGGCGTAAAGGCCGGCTCCGTGCGACCCTGGTGCTCGCCATCCCTCTCGGGAGCGCGGCGGGGATCGTCCACCTGGCGACGTGGATGCCCGGCCGCTCGTTCGACGGTGTCCCGGGCCCGTTGCCGCCCGAGCTCGCCGACCTTCCGGATCGGCTGGCCTCCCATGTGACCCACCTCGCCACCACCATCGGCGCGCGGAGTGAAAACGCGCCGAAGGGACTGGCGGAAGCTGAACAATATCTCAGCGCCGGACTCGCCGTCTCTGCGGGCGCGGTGCTCCGAGAGGCCTACGCGGGACGCAAGGGAGAGGTCGCGAACCTCGTGATGGAGCGGCGAGGGAACGCGCTGCCAGAGCAGATCATCGTGATCGGAGCGCACTACGACGCGGTGGACGGCACACCGGGCGCGGATGACAACGCGAGCGGGTGCGCGGCGCTGATCGAGCTCGCACGGCTGACCGTAGGGGTGCGGTACGCGCGGACCGTGCGCTTCGTGGCGTGGGTGAACGAAGAACCTCCCAGTTTTCAGACCGAGAGCATGGGCAGCCTGGTATCGGCGCGAGCCAGCAGGGCGCGTGGCGAGGACATCCGCCTCGCCCTCTCGCTCGAGACCGTCGGGTTCTTCACGGACGAGCCGGAAAGCCAGCACTACCCGAGCCCATTTTCACTCTTCTACCCGGACGTGGGGAACTTCATCGGGATGGTCGGAAACGTCGCGAGCCGTGACGCACTCCACCACGCCCTGACGGCGTTTCGGGGTGTGGGACGCATCCCCAGCGAGGGCGTCGCCTTTCCGGATGTCGTCCCCGGTATCGGCTGGTCCGACCACTGGTCCTACTGGCAAGCCGGCTACCCGGCGCTGATGGTGACGGACACCGCGCCCTTCCGGAATCCGAGCTACCACGACGCTACCGACGATCCGGCGGATCTCGACTACACACGAATGGCGCGCGTCGTGGAAGGCATGTTGGCTGTGATCCAGGAGGCCGCGGACCGCTGACCCGACTCCGTCGATTCCCGCTCCCCGCCCCCCACCCGGACGGCTACGTTCCGCGCCATGTATGGCCCGCCACCCGATCCCCGGCAGGTGTACGCGCCGACCGGGATCGCGTCCGAGCCCGGCGCGTGGCTCGCGTGCCTGCTCATCGGGCTCGTCCTGGCCTGGGCCGCCGGCACGAAGCGCCCCTTCCTCTTCATCGTCGGGTGCACCCTCGCGCTGACCACGCCCTTCGGCGCCTTCGCGACGACCTACGTGTGGGGCCAGTTCCCGACGATCGACAAGGCCGGGAGCCTGCTGTTCTACCTGGACGGCGTGATGTGGCGGTTCTGGGACCCCACCGATCCCGCCATCCGCCTCATCGGCGTCCACGTCGGGCACCTGTGGATCACCGGGCTCTTCGATCTCCTCGTCTCGAGCACGGCCGCCTTCAACCTCCAGGCCTTCCTGAACCTGGTGCTCGGCTGGTACTGCGCGTGGCTGCTCCTGAACGAGCTCTCGGGCGACCGCGAGGTCAGCCTGGTGTTCGCCTTCCCCTTCGGGATGGGCCTACACCTGTTTCGAGACATCAACTGGTATACCATTGAAAAATCAGGCGTGTACTGGGTGCCGCTGTACGCATGGGCCCTGGTCAAGGCGTATCGAGAGGGTGGACGTTGGGTGGGCATCGCGGCGCTGATCTACGTCGCGACGCTGTTCTACAACTTCTACCTGGGTGTCCTGTGCGCGGGCATCGGCGCGATGGCGCTGCTCACCCGGAAGCGCGAGGTATGGCTGGCCGTGGGGGCGAGCGCGCTCGCAGCGCTGCCGCTGGTGGCGTTGCAGCTCCTGGCGATGCGAGGGGACGGGGCGCTCGGGGATCCCGAGACGTTCCTGACGCAGCGCGCCGCGCTCGACATCTTCGAGCTCTGGCCGCCGAAGTGGAACCGCCTCGAAGCGTGGCGAGCGCTGAACGTCGTGGCGCTCGCGCTGGCGGCGGTCGGGTTCACCCGCCGGAAGAACCTCTGGATCGGCGGTGTCGCGCTCGCCTTCTTCCTCCTGGCGCTCGGCCCCGCGCACAACCCCGTCTACCGCCTGCTGTTCGAGCTCGTTCCAGGCTTCTGGCGCATCGCCAAGCCGGAGACCTTCTTCCACGTGACGTGGCTCGCCCTCCTCGCGGTCGCGGCCCGGGTCGCGGCGGACGCCAGGCCGAGCCGTCCGGCCGTCGCGATGGTCGGGTTGCTTTTCGCCCTGAGCTGGGCGATCTCGATCCGCACCCACCCGGTCTACCCGCGCTTCACGCAGCCCCTCGAGCTCACGCTGTCGGAGGACTGGGAGCGGGCCTTGCCTGCGGCGCCCCGCCCCCGTTCGCGGTAATCTGCCCGGATGATCTACTACCGACCACACGGCAACGAGGTCGAGGTGTTCCGCGTGGCCGCCGCGCGCAAGCTCCCGATCCTGCTCAAGGGGCCGACCGGCTGCGGGAAGACCCGCTTCGTCCGCTACATGGCCGAGCAGCTGGGCCGTCCGCTGGTGACCGTCGCGTGCCAGGAAGACCTCGCCGCGGCCGATCTCACGGGCCGGTTCCTGCTCGAAGGCGGCCAGACCGTGTGGAGGGACGGCCCCCTCACCCGGGCCGTGCGCGAGGGCGCGATCTGCTACCTGGACGAGGTGGTCGAGGCCCGCGCCGACGTGATGACGGTGCTCCATCCGCTCACCGACGACCGACGGGTGCTCCCGCTCGATCGCACCGGCGAGGAGCTCGCCGCCCCCGACTCGTTCCTCGTCGTGATCTCCTACAACCCCGGCTATCAGTCGGTGTCGAAGGAGCTCAAGGAGAGCACGCGGCAGCGCTTCGTCTCCCTCTCGTTCGACTACCCGACCCCCGGCGTCGAAGCCGAGATCGTGGCGGCCGAGTCGGGCTGCTCCGCGGACATCGCGCAGACGCTCGTGAAGCTCGGGCAGGGCTCCCGGAACCTGCGCGCCCACGGCCTCGGCGAGGGCGCGTCCACCCGCCTCCTCGTCTACGCGGCGACGCTCGTCGTCGCGGGCCTCTCCCTCAAGGAGTCCGCCGAGGCCACGCTAGTGGGCTCGTTGACCGACGACGTCGAGATGACCAAGGCGCTGCGCGAGCTGGTCCGCTCGGTGCTGGGGTAGCGGGTGGGCGCGCCCACCGTCTCCGGGGACGACACGCTCAAGGAGACGATGGAGGAGTACGGGCTCACCGCGGCCGAGCTCGGGCTCGCCGCCGAGACCGACGACGACGCCGAGCAGGCGCTGCTCGCGCGCTTCCTGTTCGAGCCCCCCAAGCGCACGGCCATCGGCGGCGAGCGGAACGGGCTCGCCCTCGATCGCATCGTCAAGCAGCTCACCGCGCTGCTGCGGATGTTGTCGGGGCGGAGCTTCCAGGTCGCCTACAGCGATCCGCCCGCCACCGACAACCTGAACATCTACCTGCCGAAGGCGGTACCCGCGCCCGAGACGTACGAGCAGGACCTGCTGCTGTACCGGGCCATGGCGCTGGTGCAGGTCGGTTTTCTCCGCCACGGCATCCTCCAGGATCGCGCCGTGCTCGCCGCGATCCATCGTGACTGGGTGCTCCGCAGCGCCTTCCACCTGCTCGCCGCCCGCTACGTCCTGCGCCAGTGGGCAGAGGAGTACCCCGGCTTGCGGGAGGACCTCCGCAAGGTCGCCCTGCTCGACAAGGCCGGGGCGATGCGCGTGAACGTGACCGCGGTGCCCCGCGACGGGATGCCGGCCGCGTTCGTTCCGCTCTACGAGGGCCTGGCCACCTGCCTGAACTGGCGAAGCCCCGGCGTCGAGGGAGATCCGGCGCGGCAGGCCGTGCGCGTGATCGATGGCTACAAGAGCCCTGCCAGCGGCGGGCCCGGCATCGTGACCGTGCTCATGGCCCAGGCCCAGCTCCTCCGCGAACACTTCCACCGGTTACGACTCGGCCCCCCTCCCCTCCCTTGGTTCGTCGGGATCATCCGCCCCGAGTGGATCCTCGCCGACCTCGCGCGTGACATCGCGTACGAGCAGGAGTGGAAGAAAGGGAACAAGCCGCTCCGGCAGCTCCTCGAGGCCATGGCACGGAACAAGGGGGGTGCGCTCCCGGCCCCGCCCAATCCCTCGGGCCCCACCGGAGCGCCCCGTCAGGGCCTTCGCGCCCGGCTCCTCGCGCGAATCTCGGGCCCCGACACCTCCTCGAAGGCCCCGGCCTACGGCGCCCTCCGGGACGAGCACGTGGAGAATGCCCGCGCGGCGGCCGCGGCGCGCCCCGAGGACGATCTGCTCGAGGCGCCCCCGAAGCCCGGCGCAGACGGCTCCCGCGAATACGACGAGTGGGACGACGCCGCCGGCGTCTACCGGTTCGCGGCGGTCAAGGTCACGGAGGTCGAGGCGACGACCGGGCCGCTCGGCGGCTACGAGAAGGTGGTCGCGGCGAACCAACGCCAGATCAAGGAGCTCCGCCGCCGCTTCGAGGCCCTCCGCGTCGAGGAGCGCTGGTTGCACGGGCAGGCCGACGGCAGCGAGCTCGACATGAACCGCGCGATCGCGGCGCTCACCGACATCGCGGCCGGGCACCAGCCCGACGATCGCGTCTACAAGCGGTACGTGCGCCAGCGCCAGACCGTCGCCATCCTCACGCTGGTGGACCTGTCGGGCTCCACCCAGGGGCACGTCATCCACCTGGAGCAGGAGGCGATCGTGCTGTTTGCCGAGGGCCTCAAGACCCTCGGCTTCCCACACGCCTTCTACGGGTTCGGGAACACCCACCCCCAGGAGTGCCAGCTTCAGCGGATCAAGGGGTTCGACGAGCCCTACGGGGACGCCGTCTACAAGCGAATGGGAAACCTGCGCCCGAACGGCGCCACGCGCCTGGGCGCCTACCTCCGGCACGCCGGCTGGCTGCTCGGGAGCCGGCCCCAGGCGCGCAAGGTGCTGCTCGTCGTCTCGGACGGAAAGCCGGAAGATCGCGGCGAGTACCGCGGGAAGCAGGGCATCCGGGACACCGCGATGGCGGTGGCCGAGGTGCGTCGCCTCGGCGTGCACGTGCACTGCATCAGCCTCGACGCGAACGAGGACTCGGACGGCTACCTCGGGGAGATCTTCGGCAAGGGCCGATACCTGAAGCTCGATGCGGTGGACGCGCTGCCGGCGCGGCTCCCCGAGGTGTTTCGCGGCCTGGTCCGCTGATGCTCGTGTCGGTCCTGGTCGCGGCGCTGCTGGCCGGCTGCGCGGCGGACTGCACCACGGCCACCTGCCTCGCGGACGCCGCGATCAAGGACTGGCCCACGGACCAGATCGGCGTGACGGCGCGGATCATCGCCCTCCCGGACGACCTGACCCGCACCGTCGTGGTCGGCCGGCTGGGCGAGGCCTTCCCGGGGCGCACCGCGGCGCTGTGTAGATCGCTGCCGGACGAGCTCAGTCGCCAGCGTTGCCAGCGGCTGAACGACCGGCCCCACCTCGCGTTCGATCCAGGCGCGCACGCTGTCGTAGGGGCGCAAGCCGCCGCGAGCGGCGGCGTACCCGCCGACGAGGGGCCCCTCGGGGCGCGTCCGGCGGGCCCTCGCCTCGCGGGGCTGCCCGAGGATCGGCTGCCCCTCCCCCCTTCGCGCGGATCGACGCCCGTGCCGGTGTCGACCTGCTCCGACGCCCCCGATCGGTCGGCGTGCCTCGACGAGACGGCGCTCCACGTGGCAATCGAGGGCGACGCGGCGCGGGCGAGCGACACCTGCTCCCTCCACGCGGAGCTCCGTTGGGCGGACGAGTGCCGCTTCAACGCCGCCGAGCAGTCCGTCCGCGAACGACACGGCGACGCCTACCGCGGCGCGGCCGCCCTGTGCGGCGCGGCCACGACCTTCACCCAGGAGTGCCTCGTCCACGTGCTGACCCGCGTCCCGAAGCGCGTGTTGCCCCTGGACGCGGGGCCCGAGCGCGTGAAGTCCGTCATTCACGACGCGGAGGCGATCCGGAGCGCGTGGCTGGAGGTCGACGAAGCCGTGGCGGACCGTCACGTGGACCGCTTCTGGGCGCTCTACTTCGCGAACGTGTACCGCGAAGCCGAGGCCCCGGACGGTACGCCGCTCGCATGGTATCCCGAGGCCGCATGGCCGCACGTGCGCGCGGCGGCTGCGACGCGCCTCCGGTCGCTCGGGCGCCTCTCGGGCCCGCTCGCGACGCAGCTCGCGCACCTGGAGCAGATCCTCGCCGCGCGGCGCGATCCCGGCTCGCGCCGCGGGCGCCCGCCCGACCTGGTGTACGTCGAGGATCTCGGGTCGCCGGCCGCCGAGGGCCCCAGCGCGTTCTTCCTCGGCGCGAGCCGCCGGGCGCTCGGGGCCGACGCGCGGACCGACCTCGTCTTTTGCCTCCTCGAGTCCGCGGGGCGGGCGAAGCCGGCGGACACCGCCCTCCTCGACGAGGCGTCCGTGCACCCGGACGCGCGGATCCGCGCCGAGGCGCGTCGCATCCGGGATGCGATCGCCGGCGGCTCGGGAGCCACCCCTCCCTGACCTCCAGGGGGCCCGAGCCCTCGAAGGCCATGGGGCGGACAAATTCTGGCACGCCGTCAGGCTACGCTCGCCACCCCTCGGAGCCGGCGTTGGGCAGCATCCAGATCCTCCTCGGAAAGACACGCGTGCGCCGGCGCCGCGGCATCTCGCGTGGCGAGCTCTCCGGGGTCGATCGGTACGGGCGGCCGAACTTCCTCTACATCACCGACACCATCCGCAAGGCCCACACGGTCGAGGCCGAGTTCCTCCACTACCGGGAGGGCGCGGCGTTCATCCCCACGGTGACCACCCTCTCCGCCCTGCTGGAGGACCTCGCCATCCGCCACGGGGACGGCCGCGCGTGCTGGACGTCGGGGGGCGCGGCCCTGGTGGCAGAGCGGCTGATCGTCGCGTCGCCACAGGACTTCCCCTGGCTCGCGGCGCTCGGTGACCCCGAGCGGGTCGGCCGCGCCGTCGCCGACCTCGCGAGCGCCTGGGACGAGGCGGAGCGCCCCGTCCTCGACGCGCGGCCCGAGCTCTCGCGGTTCCTGCTCCGGTTGCTTGCCCTCCTCGGGGCGGATCGCGCCCGCCGCCCCGTCGGGGAGGCCCTCAGGCAGCTCGCCGTCACGCTCGCGCGTCCCGGTGTCGCGCTGACGCAGTGGCTGGCGGCCCCCCACGCCATCGTCATCGATGACGTGCTCCATCCCAGCCCGCTCCGCCGCCGCGTCGTCATCGCGCTCGCCCGCGCCTGGAGCACGCTCGGGAAGCACGTGGTCTTCTCCTTCGAGAGCGGGCGCGATCTGGGGGGCGCGGAGGCGGGGCGGTTCTTCGACTACGATGACGACGACTCGGTCGCCTTCCCCCTCCGGCCCTTCCAGGCCACCCGCGCCTTCCGGCGCAGCCTGTTCGCCGCGCTCGTGGCCGAGGGTGGCGAGGCGGATCTCGTGGTGGCCGGTCGGGACGGCCTCTACGACGTGGGGCCCGGCGAGGAGCCCGGCCCGTCCGAGCCCGCCGACATCGCCGATCGGCTGTATGCCGAACCCGATTCTTCGAACGCCGACTCTTCCGACCCCGACTCTTCCGACCCCGGCTCTTCCGACCCCGGTGCGGACGAGGAGGGAGCGGCGGGCGCTCCGGCGGCTCCCCGCCTCGTGCGGTGGCCCGATCCCGCGGCCGAGGTGCGGGGCATCGCTCACGCGGTGAAGGAGCGGCTCCTGGCGGGCACGCCCCCCGAGGACCTCTGGGTCGCGTTCCCGGGCCTGCCCGGGTACCTCCCGATGGTCCGCCGGATCTTCGGTGAGCTGGGGGTCCCGGTCGAGCTCTCGGCCGGGCGCCCGGTCCGCGCCCGGCCCGCCGCGGAGGTGGTGCTGGTGGCCGCGAAGTCCGCCGCCGAGGGGTTTCCGCTCGGGCCGTTGCTCGCCGCGCTCGCGTCGGACCTCGTGGGAGCGATGCCCCAGGATCTGGCGCTCGCCCTCGCGCGGACGTGCCGCGAATGCGGCGTGGCGAAGGGCCACCCGGCGACGTGGCGGCACCGCCTCGTCGAGGATGCGCTCGAGCGGCACGAAGTCGCGCTCACCGCGCTCGCCGCGGCGTGCGACAAGCTCGCGCCCCTCGCCCTGGCGATGCCGCCCGGTGCCTGGCGGAACCACCTCGCGGCGGTCATCGCGGAGTGGGGGCTGGTGCTCCACGCCGACGCCGCCGCGGACCCCGTCGGCCGCGCCGCGTCGCTCGTGGCGCTCGGGCGCGTGCTCGGCGCCCTGGACGAGGCCGCCCACGACGCCACGAGCGTCGATTCCGGCCCCTGGGACCCGCTGCGCCTCGCCCGCCTGCTCGAAGAGCGCATCGAGGCCGCGCGCATGCCCGACCTCGACGCGGGGCCGCGCCGGGTGCAGGTGGTCGGCATGCTGGAGCTGCGCGGGATCCACCCGCCGTGGCTCTGGGTCGGCGGGCTCGTCGCGGACGATTTTCCGGCGCGTCCCGCGGAGGACTTCCTCCTCTCCCGCACGGCGCGCTCGGCGCTCGATCGCCTCGACCCGGGCGACGAGGCCCGGTACCTGTTCGCCTCCGCACTCCGGAACGCGATGGACGCGGGGCACACGCTCACCCTCTCGTGGCCCGCCACGCGGGACGATCGCCCCGTCGCCGTCTCGCCGCTGGTGGAGGATCTGCTCGAGGTGTCCTTTGCCGGCGAGTCCCTCCGGAAGCGGGTCGAGGCGGGCATCGTTCCTTCCACCCCCGCCGCGCCGTCCGAGCTGGACGCGCTGCTCGGGGAGGCCGCGGCGGCGGGCGCCGAGGCGGGCGCGTGGCGCGGCTTCGTCGCGGACGGCGAGCACCTCGATCACATCGGCAGGGTCGTGCTCGCGCGTCGCGACCTCACGGGGTTCGGCCCGTGGGACGGCATCCTCGCGCGGCCCCCCGACGCGCCCGGACGCCTCGCGGTGACGCGCTTCGAGGAGTACCTGGCGTGTCCCTCGCGGTACCTCCACCACCAGCTCCTGCACCTCGCCAAGGAGGGCCGGTACGATCCGGACCTCGGCCGCCCCGAGCAGGGGAAGCTCCTGCACGGCATCCTCGAGGACTTCTTGAACCAGGTCCGCAAGGACGGGCGCCGCCACCTGCGGGGCCTCACGCCCCAGGAGCGGGAGATCACCGCGCGCGCGCTCCACGCGGCCGCGGTTGCCCGACTCGATGCCGACCGCGAGGTGGTGGGCCTCGTGGCTCCGCTCGCCGACTGGCACCGTCGGCGCTGGCTCGCCGGGCTCGTGGACAACGCCCCCAAGGGCCTCCTCGCGGCCTGGCTGGACGCCGAGATGGAGAGCACGCTGCCGACGACGCTGCACGCCACCGAGCACCCGTTCAAGGGGCTGAAGATGGGCCGCATCGCGCTCGAGGGCCGCATCGACCGTGTCGACCGGATCGACGGCGCGGGCGAGGGTGGGGACGGGGGCGCCCTCATCATCGACTACAAGACCGGGCACGCCCCGAAGGCGGAGCACGTGCGCGCCGGCCTGAAGGTGCAGGGGTTCGTCTACCTCGAGGCGATCCTGGCCACGAGCCGCTCCGAACCGCCTCGGTCCACGGAGCTGCGGGGCGCCGCGGTCTACCAGGAGCTGCGGGGGGCCGCCGATCTCCAGTACGCCGGCTGGGTAGGCGATCCGGAAACGTTGAGCGCCTTCGGCGCCAAAGAGCGTGACGCGGTCCCGCTCTCCCAGGCCGACCGCGAGCGCCTCCGGGGCCACCTCGTCGCGGCGGGCGAGCGCATCGGCGAGGGCGTGTTCCACCCGAGCCTCGCGGGGCCCGAGCGCGCGGGCTGCGGTTGGTGCGAGTTCCGCCGCTCGTGCCGGGTCGACCACGTGCGCAACGCGGCCATCGCGGCCGGAGTCGACGGGGCCCCCGATCCGCGATGGCAGGCGCCGCTCGCGTCCGTAGTCGCTTCCGGAGAGGACGAATGAACCGCGCGAAGCCCCGTAGCGTCCCGACGCATCGCCCGAGCGTCATCCCCGAAAGCACCCGGGTGTCCGCTTGATCCGGCTCGGCGTCGAGGCCGGCCGGCTCGTCATCACGTTCGAGCGGCTCTCCGAGGAGCAGGCCGGGGCGCTGGTCTCCGACCGCGAGGTCGCCGTGAGCGCCGGCGCCGGCGCCGGAAAGACCTCGACCCTCGCCGCCCGCTTCGTGACGCTGCTGCAGCGCCTCGTGGACGGCGGCAAGCCCGACATCGCCGACATCCTCGTGCTCACCTTCACGGAGAAGGCCGCGCAGGAGATGCGCGAGCGGTGCTACGCGGCCACCTCGGCGGTCGCGCGGCAGCTCCGCACCGACGCCGAGCGGCTGGGCGCCGCGGGGCTCTCCGAGCGGGAGCTCAACCGTCTGCGCGCGCGGTGGGAGTCCCTGCGCGATCGGTTCGCCGGCGCCGCCATCTCCACCTTCCACGGCTTCTGCGCGCGTGTCCTGCGCGAGTTCCCGGCGGAGACCGGTACGCCCCCCGGCTTCACGATCCTCGAGGAGCGGGACGCGAGCGCGCTCGTCCTCGAGTCCGCCGTGGCGGCGGTCGACCACAGCCTCGCCGAGGGCAAGCCCCCCGTCGGCGGCGCGAGCGGCGTCGGGTTGCTGCTGCACACGTTCGGCGGGCGCGCCGCGCTGATCGACGTGGTCGTCTCGCTCGTCCGCGCGCGCGGCGAGGTGGAACCCACGCTCCGCGCCCACCACGCCGGCCGGATCGGCGAGGCCGATCTGCTCGCCCGCGCCCCGCTCTCCGCGGCCCAGGCCCACGCCTTCCTCCGCGACGAGTGGCGCCCGTTCGTCGACACCCTGCTCCGTGTCGCCGCCGGCATCGACACCCCCTTCCTCGCCCGGCTGGCGGAGACACGCGCGGCGCTCTTCCCCGAAGCCCGCGCCGCGACCCCCACGATCCAGGCCACGCTCTTTCCGCTCCCGGTCGACCCCTTCGTCCTCTACGAGGCCTACGCCACGGCCCTTCAGGCGGTCGAGGGCACCAAGGGCGTGCGGAGCCTCGGGCACCACTCCACCACGGGCAAGAAGGCCGATTGGGGCTCCGGCCACGCGGCCTCCCGCGCCCCGATCCAGTCGCTCCAGGACCAGATCGACGCGTGGGTCCCGCGCCTCGACACCATCCGCCGCCTCCCCAACCGCCACGATCGCACCCTGCTCGAGGTGCTCGGAGCGCTCACGGGCCTCGTGCTCGACGCCATCGCGCGCCTCGGCGTGGGCCTGCGCGCGGCGGGTGGGGTCGACTTCACGGAGCTCCAGCTCCGCGTGCGCGCCGCGTTCGCCCAGGGCGGGCTCATCGCCGAGGAGCTCCGGCGGCGCCACCGCTTCGTCATGGTCGACGAGTTTCAGGACACCGACGGCCTGCAGTGGTCGATCGTCGAGGCGCTCGCGCGGCCCCACGGGGCGCCGGACGACCGCCTGTTCTTCGTCGGGGACGTGAAGCAGGCAATCTACGGCTTCCGTGGCGGCGACGTGCAGGTGTTCAACGCGGCCCGCCGCACCGTGGCCCACTCGGTCGAGCTCTCGACCAACTACCGCAGCCGCCCCGAGCTCATCGAGTTCTTCAACCGGGTGTTCGCCGACGTGCTCGGTCCGCCGTCGCCCCCGGGCGCACCCGATCCGCCCACATGGGAGGCGCCGTTCGCCGCGCTCGCGCCCGGGCGGGCCGAGGCCGGCGGCACGGTACGCGTCGGCACCTACGAGCGCTCGGGAACAGACGCCGTGCGCGAGGCCGCCTGGATCGCGCGGCTCCTCCACGACGAGGTCTTGCCGGAGCAGGGCGCCTACGCGGGGCTCGGGCTCCACGATCTCGCGAGGCACCCCAGCCCTCCGGTGGCGATCCTCCTCCGGCGCAGGCGCCACCTGCTCACCTTCGAGGCGGCGCTCCGCGCCCGCGGCATCGCCTACGTCGTCGTCGGCGGCGTCGGCTTCTGGAGCCGCCCCGAGGTGATGGACGTGGCGAACGTGCTCCACGCGTTCGTCCGCCGGGACGACATCTCGCTGGTCGCGGCGCTGCGCTCCCCGCTCTTCGGCCTGACCGACCAGGACCTCTGGGATCTCGCCTCGGCCGGCAGGCTCGACCACTTCGGTTTGTCGGCCGGGGCTGCCTCGGCCGGGGCCGCCACCGCCTCGGCCGGGGCCGCCGCTGCCGCGCCTGGGGCCGCGGACGACCTCCCGCCGCACCTCGCCGAGAACCCGCGGATCCGCGCCGCTCGGGCCGATTGGACGGCGCTCGTCCGCCTCAAGGATCATCTGAGCGTCGCCGAGCTCGTGCACGCGGTGATCACGCGCACGCGCCAGGCCTGGACGCAGGGCATCGCCGCGCCCGGCGGCCGGGGCGCCGCCAACCTCGAACGCCTCCTCTCGCTCGCCGACCGCTACGAGCAGCGAGGCGCGAGCCTCGACGCGTTCGCCGCACACCTGGTCGAGCGCGTGGAGTCCGACTCGGCCGACGCCGAGGCCGCCGCGCCCAACACCACCGCCCGCGTCGCGATCCTCACCGTGCACGCCAGCAAGGGGCTCGAGTACCCGGTTGTCGTCCTTCCCGACCTGGGCACGCGCTGGGCGAGCAACGGCGACGCGGGGGGGGTGTTGCGCCGCCGCGTCGGCGACCAATGGGAGCTCGCCTGCGCCGTGCCGGATCGGTTCGCGCCCATCGATCAGCTCGCGAAGCCCGGCCTCCTCGGCATCCTCCGCGCGCACGGCGCCGAGGTGGAGGCCGCCGAGGCGCGGCGCCTCTACTACGTGGCGTGCACCCGCGCGCGCGACCACCTCGTGCTGGTCGGCGCGCGCAAGGCCAAGGCGCCCGAGATGGCGCGGGCGGGCTCGTGGTCGGATCTCCAGCACGCGCACGAGGCGCTCCATGCGGAGGATCCGACCTGGCTCTCCCGAGAGGTCCTCGAGGAGGCCCCCGCCGCGCCCGCCCCGCAGCCTCCGCCCCCGCCCCTGCTGCATCCCCCGAGCGATCTCGCCCTCCGCCTCGCGCCCGTCGCCTCCGAGTGGCGGGTAGAGGTGTCCCCGAGCTCCCTGTCGTTGTTCGCGGCGGATCCGGACGCCTGGTATCGGCGCCACGTCCTGCGAATTCCGGATCGCCTCACGCGCCCGCGCGGCGCCGAACAAGCGGCCGGCGGAGAGCCGGGAGCCGGCGGCGAGCCGGGAGCCGCCGCGGCGCCGCAAGCAGGCGGCGGCACGCCGAGGATCGCCGACCACGCCTTGCTCGCGGGCCTCCGCGGGGAGGTGCTGCACGGCCTCCTGGAGGACAACCTGCTGGATGATCCCGCCTTCGCGCGGGCGCGTTGGGAGGCCGCCGCCCACGGAGAGGGCCTGGACGCCGATCTGGTGGAGCGGGGCTGGCACACCGTAGCCGCCCAGCTCGGCGTGCTCCGCCAGAGCCCCGACGTGGCGGCCGTGCTGGCCGCCCAGGGCTACGAAGAGCTCAAGGTGCGCCTCGTTCGCGGCAGCGTGACGCTCGATGGCCGGCTCGACCGCCTGTGCCGCGATCCGCTCGACGGGGCCTGGATCGTCGTGGACTACAAGTCCGTGCGCGCCACCGCCGACGCGGCGGAGGTGCTGGCCGAGCATCGGGACCAGCTCCTGGCGTACAGCGCCGCCGCGTCGCGCGTGCTTCAGGCCAACCACGGCGAGCAGGTGGCCCGGGCGGGTGTGCTGCTCACGCGGACCGGGCGGCTACATCGGCTGCCCGACTGGACCGCCGGGGACTACGCGGAGCTCGACCAGCTGCTCGATCGCGTCGCGGCCCGGATCGCGCGGGAGCAACCGGGTCGCTGAGCGACCGATCGAGGAGGCTTACTTCTCCTCCTCTTCCTCGTCCTCTTCCTCCTCGTCGTCTTCCCAGTCGTCGTCTTCCCAATCGTCGTCGTCTTCGTCCGTGTCTTCGTCGTCCTCTTCGTCGCTGTCGGGGTCATCCCCCTCTTCCTCGGACTCCTCTTCGTCCTCGTCCTCCCAGTCCTCGTCCTCCCAATCGTCGTCATCGCCCTCTTCGGGCTTGTCGACATCGTCCCCTTCGGGTGCGAGGTTCAGGAACGGCAGCGTCGGCAGCGGGGAGAGCAGATCGGCGAGCATGAGGCTCCGTGGTGCGAGGGTCGTCTAACCCTCAAGCTCGTTCGGCGGCGAGGTGCAGAAGGAAGCTACTTGCGCGGCCCCACGCGGTACGTGTCTCGGCCTCCGCCGCGTGCGCGTCGCTCCGGGGGCCGTAGCGGAAAACCTGCCACGGCTGCGACGTCCCGGCGAGCCGCCGCTCCAGCTCGTCGACATGCGCCGCCGGCGCGGCGGGATCGTCCGCTTCGAAGTGACATTGGAGGGGACACGACAAGCCGGGCAGGAGATCCATCGGCTGGATCGGGTGCCGCGCGTTCACGCCCGCGTACGAGATGCGTCCACCAAAGCTGACGGCGCCCGCGAGCCCGAGGACGGCGCACGCGGCAACCCGCGCGTACAGGCCCCCCGATGCCGTGCCGACGACGAATCGCGCGCCGGCCGGGAGCAGGTTCCGCGCGGCCACGAGGTCCTGGATGACCTCCGGATCCGAGAGGCCGGCAGGGCCGTGGCGCCAGGCCAGATCGGGCACGACCACGACGAAGCCGAGGCTCACGAGGGGCTGGAGGATGGGCGCGACGGAGGCGTCATCGTCCACGACGAGCACCACCCCGCCCCGCGCCGCGGGAGGGATCGTGCGCGTGGCCCGGAACCCGGAGGGCGCGACGATGCGCTCGGCGGGCGAAGACTCGGTCACGTCCGGTTCCCGCTCATCGCGAGGCGGCCGTACAGGCGCATCAACCGCGCCGGCAGCGCGTCGAGGCGGTCGATGACCGTGTAGGCCACGTCCCCGTACATTCGCGCGAGGTACGACGGGCCGGTGGGGTCCACCGTGACGCAGTACGGGTGGATCCCGAGCTTCCGCGCCTCCCTCAGCGCGGCCCGCGTGTCGTCCTGGGCGTAGCGATCGTAGTAGTGGTCGCACCCGCAATCGAGCGGCTTTCCGTCCGAGAGCAGGAACAGGATCCGCACGCGCGCGGGCTGTTTCTGCAGCTTGGCCGTGGCATGGCGGATCGCCGCGCCGTCCCGGTTCTCCATCTTGAACGTGATCCGGCCGATGCGTTGGCGCGCCCGGTCGTCGTAGGGCTCGGCAAACTCCTTCGCCACGTAGAACGCCACGTGGTCCCGGCCGTAGCCGGAGAAGCCCCAGATCGCGAACGGGTCGCCGAGGGCGTGGAGCGCCTCCGCGGCCACGATCAGCGCCTGCTTCTCGACGTCGATGATGCGTCGCGACGATCCGTCCGCCGACTCGTTCGTGGAGGACGACATGTCGATCAGGAAGGCCACGGCCACGTCGCGCTGCTCGCGCACCCGGCGGACGTACAGGCGTTCGCTCGGCTCCTGGCCGAGACGGCGCGCGATGCGCGACTCGATCACCCGGTCGATGTCGAGCTCGTCGCCGTCCACCAGGCCGCGGTGCTTCACGAGCCCCTGCGGCCGCATCGCCTCGAAGCGGCGGCGCAAGGCGTCGACGTGGCGCTTCTCGCGGCGCATCACGTCGTCCACGAAGTCGCGCGAGCCTTCCTTGAGGCGTTGCTCGCGCACCGTGACCCACCGTGGCTTGTAGTCCTCGATGCCGGTGTCCCACTCGCGGTAGACGAACGTCTTGGCGCCGCCGACGACGTCCGGGTCGACCGGAGCGCCTCCCGCGGCGCGTGTGGGCGCGTCCGGCGTCGTCCCGTTGTCGTCCACGATGGCGCCGCCGGGCGAGGGGTTGCGGTCGAGCATCCCCTCCATCTCTTCGTAGCTGGTGCCCTCGGCTTCCCGCCGCTCCGCGTCACGTGCCCGTCGGCGGGCGTCGGAGGGCGTCGCGTCTTCACCATGTTGGCGCATCTCGCGGAGCAGGCGCTGCGCTTCCTCCTCGACGCGCCGCTCGTCTCCGCCGGCGTGCTCGGGGCGGATGCGCGGCGCGAGCGGCGGGGGCTCGAAGAGGGCCTCGGGCAGGGGGATCTCCCCCGCCGGCCCGGGACGCTGGGGGCGCCGGCTGCCGTCACCCTGCGGCGGCCTCCCCTCCTCGGCCCGCGACATGAGCCCTTCGACCGCCGGGTAGGCCGCGCGCACCGCCGCCGCGATGTCGGCCACGTCCACCTCGTGGATGCGGGCGAGCAGATCGACGAGGGGCGCGATCGCGGCGTCCTCCGCGACGCTGACCGGGAGCCGATCGAGCCCCCATGCATGCCGGGCCAGGGCCTCGATCGCGCGCGCGGCCGGCGCCTTGGGGTCCGGACGCTCGCCGCGGAACGACGCCCCGAGGCGGTCGAGATCGCGCGCCACGCCGGGATAGGCACGGCGAATGCGACCTTCGATCCGCGCGTCCTCCAGGATCTGGAACAGGTCGCGCGCCAGCGACTTGTTCAGGAACGCACGGAAGTAGCGCTCGAGCTCCCCCTCGCCGACCGCGCGCTCCGGCCACCGGCCGCCGAGCCGACCGAGCTCGAGGTCGAACGTGCCGAACTCCAGGTAGCCGACCGAGAGCGCGGTCTGGACGCGGTAGACGAGGAAGTCGCGATCGTCCCCATAGCGGGCCACCCGCTCGGGGAGGTAGACGTGGTGCCCATCGGAGAAGGCGCTGCCGGCCCCCGCGCGCACCTGCACGTCCTCCCCGCAGTGGGCGCGCGCGTAGAGCGTGAGCGTGCGGTTGACCTCGCTCAGGCAGACGCCCCGCTCGAGCTCGCGCGCGGCCGCCTGCCCGACGCCCGACTCCTGTCGGAGGAAGCTCTCCGCCTTCTGGTGCGACTCGGCGTGCAGCGCGAGGGCGCGGGCGAGGAAGGCGCGCAGGGGGTCGTCTTCCATGGACGGGAGCAGATCGGGGAGCGTGCGGGCCACGAGCGCCAAGGCGGGCGACCGCACGGCGAGCACCTCGCGAAGGAGCCGGAAGTAGAGCACCCGCCTCGTCGGATCGACCCGCGCGAGCTGATCGGGGAGCGTCAGCGCCATCACCCGGGCGAGGTCACCGTCCTTCTTGGCGACGGCCACCACCAGCTCCCCGTAGGCCTCGGCCTCACGCACGCCCAGCCCCGACTCCACCGCCCCGCGGTAGCGTAGGTACGCCCTGAGCGCGCCGCCGTGCAGCCGCGCGAGCCCCACGGCCGGCCCCGCCTGGCGCAGCCGGGTGTCGATCCGGCCCAGCGTCTCGGCGAAGACGTTCTTCTTACGCTCGGCCAGCGATCCTCCCTCGGCGCCGCGCTCGGCTGCTCCGCCAAAGATGACACCCGCTCAGAAGAAGTCCGCGGCGATCTCCTCGATCGTGCGCTGGAGATCCCGGTCGTCCGTGAGGGTCCGGGTGAACGAGGCGCGGCAGGCCGCGCGCGGCTCGACCCCCTGCGCGAACAGCTTCGCGCAGTACACGAGCAGCCGGGTGGACACCCCCTCCTCCAACCCGCGATCCGTCAGGTTGCGGATCTTCTCGGCCACCTTCACGAGGCGGCTGGCGCGCTCGTAATCGAGGCCCGCCTCCCGGATGAGCACGTCACGCTCTACATCCGCGCTCGGATACTTGAAGTCGATGCTCACGAAGCGCTGCCGGGTGGACGGCTTGAGCTCCTTGAGGATGGACTGATACCCGGGGTTGTAGCTGATCACCATCATGAACTCGTCCGGCGCGCGCAGCACGGTGGCGAGGCGATCGATGGGGAGGATGCGGCGGTCGTCCGTCAGGGGGTGGATGACCACGAGCGAGTCCTTCCGGGCCTCGACCACCTCGTCCAGGTAGACGATCGCGCCGTGGCGCACCGCCGTCGTGAGCGGCCCATCCACCCAAACCGTCTCGTCTCCCTGGAGGAGAAAGCGCCCGAGCAGATCCGACGCGGCGAGGTCCTCGTGGCAGGCCACGGTGATCAGCGGACGCCCGAGGCGCCACGCCATGTGCGCCACGAACCGCGTCTTTCCGCAACCGGTCGGCCCTTTGAGCAATACGGGGAGCTGGGCCCGCCACGCGCTCTCGAACAACCCCACTTCGTCCGACGAGGGGAGATAGAATGGTTCGCGGCGGACGAGATAGTCTTCTACGGCGGGGGTGAGCTGGCGCACGCCTCGAAGCTATGCGGGGCTCGAGCCCGCGGCCACCGCTGGTTCAGGGCCAGCCCCCCTTCCCATCACCCAGCCATCGCACAGGCACCGCCCCTGAGCGGCATCGAGCAGCGGGACGGCCCATGACCCCATCCGAACTTCATTCGTTGCTGCAGGACGGCCACCCCGGTGCGCTTCGCCTGCTCTCGCCGCTCGGCCACCGCGCGGCCATGCCGCTCGGGATCCCCCAACAGGCCGAGCAGGCGCGCGGCGCGCTTCGGAAGGCCACGATCGGGCAGATCACGGACGGCGCGGGCAAGCCCCTCGCCCTGCCCTCGTTGGTGCGGTACTTCTCGGGCTTTCCGGACACGAGCTCGCTGCTCTACGCGTCCCAGTACGGGCTGCTGTCGCTCCGACAGGCGTGGGCGCGGCAGATGGCGCTGCCCGACGGCACGCCGGCGAGCCTGCCGGTCGTCGCGTCCGGGATCACGCACGGCATCGCGTTGTGCGCGGATCTGTTCACCGGGCCGGACGTGCCCGTCGTCGTCGCGACCCCCTACTGGGACAACTACGACCAGATCTTCACCATGCGCACCGGCGCCCCGCTGCTGACGTACCCGTTCTTCGGCCCCGATCGCCGCTTCAACGTCGCGGGGCTCGCCGCCACGCTGGCGCGGCTCGACGGCCCGGCGATGGTGCTGCTCAACTTCCCGTCCAACCCCACCGGCTACTCGCCGTACCCGGACGAGGTGCAGGCCCTGGTGCGCCTCCTGAGCGCCCACCCGCACCCGCTGTGCATCGTCTGTGACGACGCGTACAACGGCCTGTTCTTCGACCCCGCCCTCTACGGCAAGAGCCTCTACGGCGCGCTGGCGGCCGCGGTGGACAAGGCGCGTGCGCTGGTGTGCAAGGTCGACGGCGCGACGAAAGAGCTCGTGTTCTTCGGCGGGCGCATCGGGTTCCTCACGTTCTCGGCGGACGGCGCCGCGGGGCAGGCGCTCGCGGAGAAGGCCGCCGCGGTGCTCCGCGGAACCGTATCGAGCGTGTGCACACCGTCGCAAGCGGCCGTGCTCGGCGCCCTGTCGTCGGCCACGTTGTCAGAGGAGCGGGCGGCCGTGCTCCGCGTGCTCGACGAGCGATACCGCGCGCTCCGGGAGAGCCTGGCGGCCAACGGGCTCGACGCGCTCCCGTTCAACAGCGGGTGCTTCGCCCTGCTCCCCCTCGCCGAGGGCCAGAACGCCGAGGCCGCGCGCCAACGGCTCCTGAAGGAGCAGTCGGTCGGCGTGATCGCGGTGCCTCGCGCCAACGCCCTCCGCATCGCCTTCTGCTCGATCGAGGCCGCGGACATCCCCGATCTCGTCTCCCGCGTCGTCGCCGGGCTGGTGTGATCCTCCTCGCGCTCCTGGGCTGCCTCGATCGCCTGCTCGAGAGCCCCTACGTGCTCGCCACCGGCCTGGGGGACGTGCGTTCCGTCGCGCCGAGCACGGATGGGCGGCTGTGGGTCGCCGCGTCCACCGGCGTGTACGCGATCGACGGGGAGGGCCGCGCCGAGCGCATCGAAGAGGCCCCCGCCCTCGCGGTCGCCTCGCATCCGGACCGCACCTACGTGCTCCGCGACGGGCGGGTGACCTGGGGCGGAGGTGCCGGCCTCGACGCGCCCGGCGCCGTCGACATCCTCGGGGGGCACGACGCGCTGGTCGTGCTCTACCCGGATCACTACGAGCGCATCGGCCCGGGTGACCCGAGCGGGGCGCCACGCCACCTGGCGCGCCTCGGCGGAACGCTCGACGCCCGCGCCGTCGCGCTGGGGCCCGACGGCGGCTGGATCGTCGTGAGCGAACATGCGCTTCAAAACGTGGGAGCGGACGGGGCGGTCACGACCGTGATCGATGGCCTCGTCGACGCGCGCGCCGCGGTCGTCGACGTGAAGGGGCGCATCTACGTCGCCCAGGGAGACCCCCAGGAGCTCTGGCGGGTCGATCCCGGCGCTCCTTCCCCCCTGGTGTCGGTGGCCCGCTGGCTCGGCGATCCCAAGGACCTCCACTTCGGCGTCGGCGGCCTGCTGGCGACCGAGAACACCTACGTGGCCAACGGCGCGGGCACCCTCGAGTACGTGCGCCCGCCGCCCTGATCGCGCTCGCCTCCGTGCCCACGCGGAGTCACGCCGGATAAGAGGGGCCATGGAACGCTTTCCCTCCGACCTCCTCGGCGCGATCGACGATCTCCGCCGCGAGCGCAACGCCATCATCCTGGCGCACTACTACCAGGAGCCCGACATCCAGGACGTGGCGGACGTGATCGGGGACTCGCTGCAGCTCGCCAAGGCGGCGCAGAAGGCCGACGCGGACGTGATCCTGTTCTGCGGCGTGCACTTCATGGCCGAGACCGCGAAGATCCTCAACCCCGACCGTATCGTCGTCATCCCCGACATGGCCGCGGGGTGCTCCCTCGCCAGCGGGTGCCCGGCCCCGGCGCTCCGGCGGATGAAGGAGAGGCTGCCCGATCACAAGGTCGTCTCCTACATCAACTGCTCCGCGGCCGTCAAAGCCGAGAGCGACATCATCTGCACTTCGTCGAACGCCGAGCGCGTGATCAACTCCTTCGGTCCCGACGAGAAGATCCTGTTCGCGCCCGATCGCAACCTCGGCGCGTGGCTCCAGAAGCGCACCGGCCGCACCATGGCGCTGTGGCAGAGCACCTGCATCGTCCACGAGACCTTCAACGAGCGGAAGCTCATCGAGCTCCGGGTCCGCCACCCGAAGGCCAAGGTGGTCGCCCACCCCGAATGTGAGCCGAACATCCTCGACAAGGCCGACTTCATCGGGTCGACCTCGGCGCTGCTCACCTACGTCGAGACGAGCGACGCCCCCGCGTTCATCGTCGCGACCGAGTCGGGCATCCTCCACCAGATGAAGAAGGCGGCGCCGGGCAAGGAGCTCATCCCGCTGCCCGGCATGCAGGAAAACTGCGCCTGCAACGAGTGCCCCTTCATGCGGCTCAACACGCTCGAGAAGATGTTCCTCGCCCTGCGGGACCTCCAGCCGCGCATCGAGATGGACGAGGACCTGCGCCGCCGCGCGCTGGTGCCCCTCGAGCGGATGATGGCGTTGGGGTAGCGGTGCCTACTCGCACACCGACTGGTCGACCGTGATGTAGACGAGATCCCCCGCATACGGCTCGATCGGCGTGTGGTCCGCGCTCGAGAGCTCGACCTTGAGCTGGTAGTAGCCGTCGATGATGTCCGTCACGACGATCTGCTCGCCGGAGAACATCCAGTCGTCCTCCTCCTGCCCGTTCAGCGAGAGATCGATGTGACCAGTGCCGGGCTCGGGCACGTCGGTGTCGTCCGGAAACGGATCGACCAACGTGATGCCGGTGACCTCGGTGGTCACCACGAGCGGCGTGCCGCACACGGTCGCCTCGTCCACGGGGGCCAGGATGGAGATGGTGGCCACGTCGCTGCCGGTGTCGTCGGCGGGGCCGGTGTCGTCGGCGGGGCCGCTGTCGTCGGCGGGGCCGGTACATGCGAGGAGGAAGAGCAGGGTCACGCCCCACCGATAGCCGCGCGGCGGGGCGGTGTCACCTCCCTTGCGGCGTGCGGGTCGTCAGCGCAAGTTGGGTCATGCGCGCGATCGTTGCCTCCACCCTCTTCGCCGGCCTCCTCGGCTGCCCCGGCGGCGATCCGAAGCCCGAGCCCGACGAACCCGATCCCACCTCGCTCGTCGAGGCCTCGGCGGCCCTCCGGGGGGACGCGGGTGACCTCGCGGGGAGCGCCGTCGCCGGCGGTGACCTCGACGGGGATGGAGCCGAGGACCTCGTCGTGGCGGGGCTCGGCGGGCGGGTGACCTGCGTGTGGCCGGGCCCGGTGACCGGAGAGCGCGTGCTCAGGGACGCTCCCTCGTGCCTCGGGCAGGCCGACGACTACGACTTCGCCGGCTACGCGATCGCGGCCGGGGTCGACCTCGATGGAGACGGCGCCGATGAGCTCCTGGTGGGCGGTCCGGGCAGCGATTTGGGCGTGGAGGCGGGCGGCGCGGCCTGGCTCCTCTTCGGCCCGCTTCCGCTGGGTGTCACCTCCGTGGCGGAGGCGCCCGTGAGTTGGGCCGGGGCCGCCGCGGGCGACAGCCTCGGGATCGCGGTGGCGTTCGCGGGCGACGCGGATGGGGATGCCACCGGCGACATCCTGCTCGGCGCGCCGGGCAGCGATCTGGGCGCCCGCGAGGAGGGCGCCGTGCTCCTGATGGCGACCACCGGCGTGACACTCGCGACGTTCGTGGGCGGCGGCGCCCCGGTGGAGAGCCCGAGCAAGCACGCCGAGAACGTCACCGGTGACGGCGTGGGCACCGCCCTCTGCCGGGGCGGCGACCTCGACGGGGACGGCCTGGACGACGTTGTCGTCGGGTTTCCCGGGTGGGATGGAGGGCCGGAGGACGGAGGGAGCGAGAACGGCGGCGCCGTCGGGATCTTCAGCGGGCCCATCGCTCCCGGGGTGTGGACGTTCGACGACGCCGAGCGGCGGCTCCTCGGCACGGAGGCCGGCGCCTACCTGGGCGGGGCCGTCGCGTGCGGTGGCGACACCGACGGGGATGGGCTCGGCGAGCTGCTCGTCGGGGCGGACGCGGCGGGCGCGGGGAGCGCCCACCTGTGGCGCGGGGACTTCGTGGCCCCCACCCTCTTCGTCGGCACCGACGATGGCGATCAGGCGGGCTACGCCGTGTCCTTCGTGCCGGATCCCGACGGGGACGGCGTGGCCATCGGCGCCCCCTCGGCGGACGGTCCCGACGGCGACGGCGTGCGCGTGGACAGCGGGCTGATCGCCCTCTTCCGCACCCCCGCGGACGGCACCCACGCCCTCGCGGACGCCGACGCGCGCTGGGCGGGAGAAGGCGCGGGCGACCTCGCGGGGACGGCCCTGGTGGGCCTCGCGGACCTCGACGGGATCGGCACGCCCGGGCTGCTCGTCGGCGCGCCCTACAACCGCGACGCGGCGCCCATCGGGGGCGCTGCCTACGGGATCCCCTTCCCCTGACGGCCTACTCGACCGTGATCGTGATCTCGTCACCGACCGCGGGGTCGAGCGGATCGCCGTCGGCGAACGTCAGCTCGGCGCCGATCGTGTGGCTCCCGGCGTCCGCCAGGGTGACGGTGAACTGGGTCTCCGCCGTGGTGAGGGCCACCGCGCCGTCGACCGTCACCGTGATGTAGCCTTCGGGCGCGCCCTCGTTGTGCTTCGCCGGGGCCTCCAACGTGAAGCCGTCCACGATGACGGAGACCGCTACGTCCCCCGCGGGGACCGTGTCCCCGTCGACCGGATCGAGGAAGGTGAGGGTGGCCGCGTCCTCGACCGCCGTGTCTTCGTGGGCGCCGGTGCATGCGAGGAGGAGGGAGAGGATCAGCATGGGGGCTCCGTGAGGTTCGAGGGCTGCGCTCCCGACGTTAACGTGGGGCTCCGCGCCGAGCCGCGCGACGCTACCGAGATGGACGAGCCGATGAACTTCGATCTGCCCCGCCACACCCTGCTCCTCACCATCGGCGGATCGCGCGCCTACGGCATCCACACCGCCGCGAGCGACGTCGACGTGAAGGGCGTGGCCGTCCCGCCCGCGAGCTACCTGCACGGCTTCCTCCACCGCTTCGACCAGGCCGACAAGCCCGAGCAACTCGGCCCCTTCGCGCCCGTCCTCTCCGACGAGGAGCGCGCCGCCGTCGCGACGTCCAAGCTCGAGGGCGTCGTCTACGATCTGCGGAAGTTCATGGGCCTCGCGGCCGAGGCCAACCCCAACATCCTCGACGTGTTGTTCTGCCGCGACGCCGAGGTGCGCGTCGCAACGCCCCTGGGGGAGCGCCTCCGCGCCGCGCGCGGCGCGTTCCTCTCGCAGAAATGTCGATACACCTTCGCCGGCTATGCGCATGCCCAGCTCAAGCGGATCCGGACGCATCGCGAGTGGCTGCTCCACCCACCCAAGGAGGAGCCGACCCGCACGGCCCACGGCCTCCCCGAGGGAGGCGGCGTGCTCCCGCGCGACCAGCTCGGCGCCCTCGACACCCTGATGGAGCGGGGCATGACGGCCGAGGAGCTCGGGCTGTCCACGGGTGCCCTGGAGCTCCTCCAGCGGGAGAAGCACTTCCGCGCGTCACGCAACCATTGGGAGCAGTACCAACATTGGAAGCTCACCCGGAACCCCGCGCGCGCGGCGCTGGAGGAGCGCCACGGGTACGACACCAAGCACGGCGCCCACCTCGTCCGGCTGCTACGCATGGGGAAGGAGATCCTGACCACGGGGGATGTGCGCGTGTGGCGCGGCGACATCGACGCCGCCGAGCTCCTGGAGATCCGGAGCGGCGCGTGGGAGTACGATCGGCTCATCGCCTACGCGGACGGCGTCGAGGAGGATCTCGAGAAGCTCTACCGCGCCGGGGCCTCTCCCCTTCCCCGCGAGCCCGATCGTGCCGCGCTCGACGAGCTCTGCGTGGAGCTGGTGGAGGCGGCGCTGGGCGAGGACTCGGGATGACCCGAAGTCTGCCTCAGGAAGCGGCCCCTTTCCTTGACGGCCCCTTCGGCTTCTTGGCCGGCACGTCCGCCGCCACGGCGGTGACCAGCGCGGCGAGCCACGCGGTGTCGCGCCACCGCGCCTCCGGGACGCAAAGGGAGGGGCTCGCCCCCGGATACGGCGGCGCGTCGTGGGACTCGTCGAGGAACGGCCGCGAGCCGCGGGTGATCTTCACGAACAGCTGCTCGTCGCACACACAGCCGATGAAGCGGTCGCCCAGGTAGAGCCCGTACTCACCGAACATCCGGCGGGTTCGCGCCTCTGGAGGGAGGGCGGCGAGGATGCGTTCCACGGTGTCGGGGCGGGTGGCCATCGGGACGGGCTAACCAGCGGAGCGCGAACCCGCGGTGCCAAGCGAGGCGCCGCCTCCGGCAAGCGGCTACGGAGCAGGATGGCCTCTCCCGCCCGCCGACACGACCTCCCACAGCTCCGCGGGCAGATCCGCGAGGCGGCGCTCCGATTGTTCGCCCAACACGGCTTCCTCGGCACCTCGATCCAACAGGTGGCCGATGCCGTGGGCATCAGCAAGCAGCTGCTGCTCTACCATTACCCCTCGAAGGAGGCGCTCCGGCAGTCGGTGGTCGACGTGATCACGACCGCCTGGACAGAGTTCCTGCCGCGCCTGCTCGATGCGATCTCGAGCTCGCACGAGCGCATGGATCTGGTGTCGGACGAGCTGTACACCTTCCTCGAGGAGCACGCCGACATGGCGCGCGTGGTGATGTTGGAGCTCGTGAACGACACCGGCCCGCTCGGTGCCCGCATCGAGGGCGACGTGCGCCCGTGGATGCAGGTCGCCGCCGACTTCATCCGCTTGCGCCAGCGAGAGGGCAGCTTCCGGCCCGATGTCGACCCCGAGGCCTTCGTCGTGGGGATGGGCACCCTCCTGCTCGGCACCATCGCGCTCCTGCACGTGCGCGGCACGGATTGGCCCGCGAACGCCCCCACCGAGGAGTGGCGGCGGCGGCGGCTGCGCGAGGCGGTGCGGATGCTCGAGGCGGGCCTGTCGGTGCGCTGACCCGGCCCGGCTACTCCGCGGGCATCGGGTTGCAGATGATCGGGATCTTGCTGGGCCAGGCGATCCCGGTCGTGGCGCACATCTCGTCCGGGTAGTTCAGCTCGGTGTCGGTCTCGTTGAACCACGCGCAGCGGGTGGTGAACACGTCACCCGCCGCGACCGGGTACCCGGGCATGTCCCACTCGAGGAGCGGCGGGGTGTCGCGGTAGGCGGGATCCCACTCCGGTACGTCGTAGATCCGAGTCGTGCCACCGGGCGTGACGTGGTCGAGCGAGAGGGCGGTGCCGCGTTGGTGCATGTGCCCGAGCGCCCAGAGCAGGTTTACGTCCTCCGCCCAGGTGCAGTCGAACGCAAGCGAGCTCTCGCCGGGCGGCACCGGCATGTCGGTGACGCCGTGCCCCCACGCCGCGGCCCAGACCTCGACCTCGGCCTCGGGCAACACCGCGAAGTTCACCGCGTCGCGCACGAGCAGGGGGTCGGGGGTGGTGTTGAGGTAGTGGGTCTGGATGATCAGCCGGGTGCCCCCGTCGAGCGAGATGCCCATCCCGTCCGGAAGGTCGGACATCGCGATGACGGCGCCGCCTTCGATCCGATCCGGGTGCACCACGAACAACGGCATCCAGCCGCTCATCGTGGCGGGGTTCCCGCAGTCGAATACGGAGCCGTCAGGGTACAGCTCGGGATCAACGTCGCCAGTCCAGAACAGCAGGTGGTGGCCGTACCCCTCCGCCTGGTAGGTCGTGATGGTGTTCACCCCGATGTCCTCGCCGTCGTAGCTGTCCACGTAGCAGCGGGTGGAGTCCGTGCTCGGCGGAATGACGGCGTCGGGCAGCACCCATTGCAGGCCCCCCTCCGGCGGCGCCGGGATGGTGAAGCGGGCGTCGACCGCCGGGATATCGGCGGTGTCCGTGATGCCGGCCGGGTTGCCGCACGCGGCGAGGGCGAGGAGAGCGAGATGACGCATGGGGGCTCCGGGGGCGGGAGAAGTGGGCTCAGGGCATCAGGAGGTCGAGCACGACATCGGCGAGGATGTCCTGGCCGCCGAGGATCTCGATGCGGTGATCGGTGCCGGGCTTGGTGACCGCGTCGCCCTGGTCGGGGCCGGTCCCGGGGCCGTTCACGTCGGAGTCGAGGTAGCCCAGCACATACAGCTTACCGATCGGCAAGGGGCCACTGGTGTGGGCGGGCTCGGTGAACGCGCCGTCGAGCGTGAGCGCGAGGTCGACCGCGAAGTCCTCGATCGACAAGCCCTCGTCTTCCACGCCGACAGCGGTGACGTCCGCCTCGTGGAAGATGCCCCCGTAGAAGATGCCCGTCGGCGGCTCGCTCATCGCCGCCGCGTAGTCCTCGTCGATCGCGAAACGAAACGACGCGGTGCCCTCGGTCGGCACCTCCACCGGCGGCGCGGTGTCGAGCCCGTCCGGGGCGCCGGCGCAGGCTGCAAGGAAGAGGATGGCCAGGCGGGTCATGGAGCGTCCCTGCAGGGCTCCTGCTTAGCCACTCCTTACCATCCGGTAAAGATCTTTTTGGGGTTCTCCGCGCCCGCCCCCTCCCGGCTCATTCCCCCCGCGGATTCCGAAGGGGGAGGTGCGCGAAGCCCCTCCCGGAGCCGGCCTCCAGCGCGAGGAGCGCCACGGCCGCCTCGACGCCGATGCCGAGCGCCCGGAAGTCGGAGTCGTCGTAGAGCTGGGCGAGGTCGGCCTCGTCCGCACTCCAGTCTCCGTTCGGGTGTCCGTGCATCTGGACGTCGTCGACCACGCAGCCATCGACGAGCAGCTCGACGGTGACGACCGGAGTGGCGCCATCCACATGGAAGGCCGCATTCCTGGCGGTGACAATCATGCGTACTCCATTTGCTCGACACCTAAGCGGCCCCACCCCTTGGCGCGGCGCGCCACAGGCTCCCCGCAAGCGCGGTGAAAGCCGGCTCCGGGAGGTTTCATCACGCTTCGCCGTGGGTTGGGACCGGCGACCAGACCTACCCAACCTCATACAGGTTGATATATTTATTCCCCTGAATTGGAATCCGACCCAACAGGGTCGTCCCCTCCTCTACCTGCCGCGCGCCGACCTCGGTGAGCAGCACGCGCCCGCGGTGCGCGGAGAGGTTCATCATCCAGCGCGCGAGGTAGAACGGGCCGGCCAACTCCCACCCTTCCGCGGGCCGGCGTGTCTCCGGCAACACCCGGGCGACCCCGGGGGCAACGCCGACCGACAGGCGGTATCCGGCGGCGGCCGTGGCCTTCTGCAAGGCGATGCTGGTCCGCACGGCCTTGCTCACGGTGTCACGGAACCCCGAGGTCACGGTCCAACAGATCAGCAGCGAGCCCTCGCCGCGCTCCCAGATCTCCCCTCCCCCCTCGCTGATGATGCCCGCCCACTCCTGGGTGAGCCCCGCCAGGCTCGCGCGCGGCGTGGCGATGCTGCGGGGGGGCGGCGAGGCCTCCATCGCGAGCACGACGACGGGGGAAGGCGGCACCGTGCGGGCCACTCGTGGGCGCGCGGCGGCCTCGGCCGGCTCGGCGGAGGCGTTGGCGGCCTCGATCACCTCGCGCAGGTACGTGGCGAGGTCGTTGTTGGTGGCGCGGTGCCCCTCCCGCACGATGAGGGCGGACAAGGCGTCCATCATCTCGGCGGCGTCGACGAAGCGGTCCTCGCGGTGCCGGGAGAGCGTGCGGAGCAGGAACGCCTCGAGATCCTCGCTGATCTCCGGGCGGTACGCACGGGGGCTCGGCACTTCGGCGCGACGCACGCGCGCGAGCGTCTCGTCGCGGCTCTTCGACTTGAACAGGCGGCGGCCCGTCAGGAGCTCGTAGAGCACGATCCCGAGCGAGAACAGATCGCTCCGCCCGTCCAGCGCCTTGCCCTCGACCTGCTCCGGGCTCATGTAGGCGTACTTGCCGCGGATCACGTCCGCGTTGCCCTTCTGGATCGCGGCGCGGCTGATGCCGAAGTCCGTGATCTTCACCTCACCCGAGAAGCTGATGAGGATGTTCTGGGGCGAGATGTCACAGTGCACGATGTGCAGCGGGCGCCCATCGCCATCGGTGTAATGGTGCGCGAACTGCAAGGCCTTGAGCACCTCGCCACACGCGAACAGCGCGAGCGGCACGGGAAACTCGCCCACCGCGCGGGCCCGGCTCACGAGGCGCGCGAGATCGATGCCGTGCACGTACTCCATCGCGATGTACAGGCTCTCGTCCTGCTGCCCGAGCTCGAACACCTGCACGATGTTCACGTGCGAGAGCAGGGCCGCGATGCGGGCCTCGACCTTGAACAGCTCCTTGAACTCCTCGTCCTTCGCGAGGCTGTCGAGGATGCGCTTGATGACCAGGATCTTCTCGAAGCCCATCGCCCCGTGCGCGCGCGCCCGGTACACCTCGGCCATCCCGCCCGTCGCGATCTTCTCGAGGAGGTGGTAGTTGCCGAAAATCTCGGGGGTGGCCGGACTCGATGGGGTCAAGAGCGCTCCGGCTTTTATTGTCTTGGGGCGGCGGTTAGCGGTGTTGTCTATCTCGAGGGCGCCCGTGTCGTCAGTAGAAGAGCTCCGTAGCGTGGTCGCGAAGCTCCGGGCCGAGTGCCCATGGGATCGCGCGCAGGATCTCCTCTCGATGCGCCCGTACCTCCTCGAGGAGACCCACGAGGTCCTCGACGCCCTCGGCGCCTTCGAGTCCGAGCCCGGAAAGCTCCGTGAGGAGCTCGGCGACCTGCTGTTCCAGGTCTACTTCCTCGCGCGGCTGGCCGAGGAGCAGGGCGCCTTCGACATCGAGGCCGTGGCCGAGGGGATCGTGACCAAGATGGTCGAGCGCCACCCGCACGTCTACGGCGGCCTCGAGCGCCCCGAGGCCGAGGCCACCGCGGCGGGGACCATCGGCGCCTGGGAGGCTCGGAAGGCGCTGCGTCGCAAGGGCGGGTCCCGCGTGGACGGCGTGCCCGGCTCGCTCCCGGCCCTGCTCCGCGCGCACCGCGTCGGCGAAAAGGTGGCCCACGTCGGGTTCGACTGGCCCGACCTCGCGGGGGTGCTCGCCAAGATCGACGAGGAGCGGGCCGAGCTCGAGGAGGCCATCGCCAGCGGAGATGCGGCCGCGATCCGCCACGAATATGGGGACGTGCTGCTGGCGACCGCGAGCCTGGGCCGCTTCCTCGGGATCGCGGGCGAGGACGCGCTGCGTGAGGCGAACGCCCGCTTCGAGGGGCGCTTCCGCAAGGTCGAGGCCGCGGCCGCCGCCGCCGGGGTCGCGATGGAAGCCGCGGGGCTCGACCGCCTCGAGGCGTGGTGGCAGGAGGCAAAGCGCGCATGACCTTCCTCATCTTGTTCCTGCTCTTCACCGTGGTGCCCGCCCTCGAGCTCTGGATGCTCATCGAGATCGGCCAGCGGGTCGGCGGCCTGGAGACGACGCTCTACGTGGTCGCGATCGGCGTGCTCGGCGCCTGGCTCGGGACACGCGCTGGCCTCGCGGTGCTCCGCGAGCTCTTCGCCTCGCTCCGCGAGCAGGCCGCGCCGGCGGACAAGCTGGTCGAGGGCGCGCTGGTCATCGTGGGCAGCGTGCTCCTCGTCACCCCGGGCGTGCTGACCGACGTGACCGGCATCCTGCTCTTCATCCCCCCGTTCCGGCGCTGGCTCGCCCCGAAGGTGAAGCGCGCCGCGCTCGCCTGGGCCATGAAGCGCGGCGTCAAGGTCGGCACGGCGGTCCCGGGGCCGCGCGCGCAGGAGCGCCACCAGGCGGAAAAAAAGGTGTTCACCCACCCCCAGGCCTGATTGAATGGGCCGGCTTCACGGGCGCACGGGCGCCCGCATCGCCGGATGGGGAGGCCCGTTCGGCGCGTTCGCGCACGGCGGGAATCTCTCCCAATCCTGCGAGCGCGCGGCTATGCTCCTCGGCGCCATGCCGCTCCTGTCCCAGCTCCTCCCGCTGCTCGCCGCCTGCACCTCCACCGCGGACGACACCGCCGCGGAGCAAGGCTGGGCCGTCGTCGGAGAGGGCCTCGACTCCGCGCTGCTCTCCATCTGGGGCACCGCCTGGAACGATGTCTGGGTCGTCGGCGCGGACTCCGGCTCGGGCGGAGTCCTCCTCCACTTCGACGGGGCCGCCTGGGCGCGCGTGGGGGATCTCGGTCCAGGCGACGCATGGGCGATCGAGGGCACGGATACGACGCTGTGGATCTCGGGAGCGGGCGGGCGCCTGTTCCGGTACGACCTCGCCTCGGGGCAGCTCTCCACCGATCAGCTCGACTCGGCCCTCGTGTTCTTCGGCGTCTGGCCCGCCTCGCCGACAGACGCGTGGGCCGTCGGCGGCAGCCCCGACGATTCCGCCGATCCGGCCGTCATCTACCACTTCGACGGCACCGCGTGGACCGACATCGGGATCGCGTCGGAGCCTACGGCGGAGGCCACCTTCTTCAAGGTGTCGGGCACCGCCGCCGATGACGTCTGGGTGGTGGGTGACGCAGGAAATGCGCGCCACTACGATGGATCCTCGTGGTCCACCGTGCCGACCGGCATCACGGCCAACCTCTTCGGCATCCGGGGGCGCTACGCGGTAGGTGGGAGCTTCAACGGGGCGATCCTCGCGTGGAACGGCTCGGCGTTCATCGAAGAGACACCGCTCTACTCCTACCAATTCACGGGCATCTCGGACGATGGGGTGCACACGCCCACCGCCGTCGGTACGCAAGGGCAGGTTTTCCTCCGTGGCGACGCGGGCTGGGACCCCGATCCCGCGGAGGCCGTGACCCTCCAGGATCTGCACGCGGTGTGGATCGATCCGGAGGGTGGCACCTGGGCGGTCGGTGGCCACCTGAGCTCGCCGCCCCTCATCCACGGCGTCGTCATCTACAAGGGGGCCCGCACCATCGCGCCCCTGGAGGCCCTTTGACCATCCTCGCCCTCCTGCTCGCGTGCACAGGAGAGCCGGGTGACACCGGCCTGCTCGACACCTGCTCCCAGACCTCGGGGACCATCTGTCTCTACGCGGGCACGGGGGACGCCGGCTATGACCCCGACGAGAAGCACCGGCTGGAGACGTGGCTCTACTTCCCGATGGACATCGAGGTCCGCGAGGGAAAGCCGACGATCATCCTCGACTGGAACAACAACAGCGTGCGGCAGGTGACACCCTCGGAGACCGTGGTGCTGGCGGTCGGCACCGGGTACGCGGGGGACGGCCCGCCGGACTACTCCGACAACGACCCCGGCGGCGCCCCCGGCACGTCGACCGCGATGAACCACCCGACCGACGCGATCTGGCAGGCCGACGGCGAGCTTCTCATCGCCGCCTGGCACAACCACAAGCTGCGCAGGTGGAACCCCGACACCGGACTGGTCCACATCCTCGGTGGGGGCGTGACGGGGTTCGCGGGAGACGGCGGCCCCGTGGTGGACGCGTTGTTCAGCCAGCCGCACTCGGTGGTTGCCGCGGAAGACGGCAGCATCTACCTGACGGACATGCGGAACGGCCGGGTGCGGGTGGTCGCGCCCGACCTCACGATCAGCACGCTCGGGGGGGACGGCACCCAGGGCTTCGCGGGGGACGGCGGGCCCGTGTCCGGCGCGGTGTTCAACTTCCCGACCGGCGCCACGCCCCGGCCCGGCGCGGGTCTCGCGCTCGACGGTGACACGCTCTACGTCTCGGACAGCCTGAACCACCGCGTGCGCGCGGTGAACCTCGCGACCGGCATGATCGACACCGTCGTCGGGACCGGGATCGCCGGGTCCTCGGGCGATGGCGGCCCCGCGGTCGACGCCCAGCTCAACAGCCCCATCGACATCGAGATCGGCGGGGGGAAGCTCTACATCGCCGACACCGACAACTCCCGCATCCGCGTGGTCGACCTCGCGTCCGGCACCATCTCGACCCTGGTCGGAACAGGTGAGTCGAGCTGGAGCGGAGATGACGGCCCCGCGGTCGACGCCGCGCTCAACTTCCCCCACGGCATCTGCCTCGTGGAGGACGGTCGGCTCTTCATCGCGGACACCTACAACCACATGATCCGGGTGGTGTACCCATGACCCTGCTGCTGCTCCTCGCGTGCACCGGGCCCGAGGTCGACGACACGGCGGCCTACTCCTGCGAGCCCGGCCCCGGCGTGATCTGCCGGTACGCGGGCACGGGCGCGCAGGCGCTCGGTCGCGACGAGGTGCGCGCGGTCGACTCGCACCTCTACCTCCCGATGGACATCACGTTCGGTCCGGACGGCGCGGGCTACCTCGAGGATTGGAGCAACCACCGCCTGCGTCGCGTCGACGCGGATGGCATGGTCGACACCATCCTCGGGATCGCGTTCATCGGAGACGGCCCGGAGGGCCCCGCCGAGTCCGCGGCGCTCAACCACCCCACCCACATCGCCTTCGGGCCGGACGGAAACCTCTACTTCGCCGCCTGGCACAACAGCCGCGTGGACATGTTGGACATGAACGCCAACATGCTCTCGTTCATCGCTGGAAATGGGACGCGATCCTACGGCGGAGACGGCGGGCCCGCGCGTGACTCGGAGCTCGATCTGCCGTGCGGGGTCGCGTTCGACGACGCAGGCGTGCTCTACATCTCGGACATGGCGAACTGGCGCATCCGCACCGTCGGTCTGGACGGCATCATCCAGAACTTCGCGGGCAACGGCGAGAAGGGCTTCGCGGGCGACGGCGGCCCCGCCAGCGAGGCCTCGTTCATGTCGGGCTCCGGCCAGGAAGCGACTCCGGCGAGCCGCATCGAGATCCATGACGGCAAGCTGTACATCGCCGACACGGAGAACCACCGGATCCGCATCATCGATCTGGAGACGACCATCATCGACACCTTCGCGGGGGAGGGCAACGCCGGCACCAGCGGGGATGGCGGCCCGGCAACAGCGGCGCGGCTCTTCGGCCCGACCGACATCGCCATGGGCCCCGACGGCGAGCTGTACATCGCGGACACCGAGAACAGCTGCATCCGCGTGGTGCAGCCCGACGGAACGATGGAGACCTTCGCGGGCAAGTGCGGCGTCCCCGGCAGCGACGGCGATGGCGGCCCGGCCACCGAGGCGGGGCTCAACAAGCCGTACGGCGTGTCGGTCGATCCGGACGGAAACGTCTACATCGGCGACACGTACAACAACGTGATCCGGGTCGTGTACCGGTAGCCAGCGCGGGCGTGTGCACCCGAACCGAGCCGCACTACTCGCGCGAGATCCGCACGCGTTGGTTCGTGGCCACCCCGGGGAACCAGCTCTCGACGCCGTCCGGCCAGTGCACCCGCACGTCGACCGACTCGGCGCTGCCGAGGCCGAAGTGGGCCTCCATCGGCCCGCCGCTCGCGAAGCCCTCGCCGCCCGCCGAGATCCAGCGGCGTCGCGTGACATCTCCGCTCGTCACCTCGACCCGCGCGCCCACCGCCGGGCTCTCGAAGTCGATCCCGAGCCAGGTCTCTTCACCGCAGCGAGCGTGGTACACCCGGGTGGGTCCGAGCACGTCTCGCTTCACCAGGTCGAGCCAGCCGTCACGATCCAGGTCGACCGCGAGGCCGCCGCGCCCCACGCCGGCGTCGGCGACTCCCCAGGCCTCAGCCGACTCCGTGAACGAGCCGTCGGCCTCTTGGATGTAGAGCGCATCCCGCTGGCTCAACGGGTTTCCGAGGCCGAGCGCGTCCATCTGTTCGCGGATGTCGTCGGGCATCTGGAGCTGCCCGAAGTTGACCGGGGCGTCGAGATCGCCGTCGTTGTCGATGTCGACGAGCAGGGCCCCCCATGCGACGTGTCGGTCCTCGCCGGTGGGTTGGTACTCCTTCACCTGGGCGTGGTCGAACCAGGCGTCCCCCGTGCTGACGAGGAGGGCGAGCTGGTCCCAGCTCGGGAGCGCGAAGTCCGGGATGGCGTCGTCGTTGAGGTCCCCGACGCCGAGCCCCATCCCGAACAGGGGCAGATCCAAGCCGGCCGCCGCCGGGATCGCCTCGAAGCGCTCCCCCTGCCAGCGCAGCATCTGGTTCGGGACGGTGTAGCTGCCGAAGTCGTTGACCACGTACAGCTCGGGAACATCGTCGCCGTCGATGTCGTACCAGCCGGCCGCGAGGCTGAACTGGGGACCGAGCAGGTTTGCGGGGAGCAGGTCGGAGACGTCGGTGAAGAAGCCCGTACCGTCGTTCTCGTAGAGGGCGTCCGGGTGGCCGGGGGGCATGTTCCCGGTGACCATGCCCTCTCCGAGCTCGCTGCCCTCGTAGTGGTTGATGACGAACAGGTCGAGATCGCCGTCGCCATCGTAGTCGCCGAAGGTGCCCCCGACCCCGTGCCAGCCTTCTCCCGCGACGCCCGAGTCGAACTCGATGAACCGCCCCGCGTCGTTCAGCCAGATCTCCTGCGGCGCGCCGAGATCCGCGATGAACAGGTCCCCGTCCCCGTCGCCATCGACGTCCGCCACCGAGGCGCCGGTGGACCGATCCCCGTCGAGGGCCGAGGCCGGCAGCCGATCGTCGGCATTGGCGAACAGGCCCCCGGTCACGCCGAGGTACAGCTGGTCCGCGCCGGTGTTCGGGAGAAAGAGGTCGAGGAGGCCGTCCTTGTCGAAGTCGTCGATGGCGACGCCGGCGCCGTCGTACTGGCCCACGTCATCCTGGGGTTCCGACGCCACGATTTCGCCGGGGAGCGCGACCACGTCGAACGGGGCCGCGTCGCGCGCGGAGGGGTCCGCGCAGGTGATCCGCTCCCCCTCGGTGAGCGTGCCCGGCCCGATCGGCTCCGTCTTGGGGGTACACGCGGCGAGGAGGAGCAACATTTCACTCCCTACCCGGCAGGCGGGGAGAGTGTCAACGATGCGTTCCTCTCGTTCCGGCGGCTATACTCAGGGGCGTGCTGCTCTTCCTCCTCCTCGCCGGCTGTACCGACGGCGACGCCGCTCCGGACTGCGTCTCGGACGATGCCTCCACCGAGGAGCCGACGTGTAGCTGTGGTCCGGCCACCGTCCTCATCGGCGGCGGCGCCGACAGCTTCGAGCCCGTCGAGGACGGCGATGACGCCATCATCGTGCACGGCCCCCAGGGCGGATGGCATCTCCTCGGCAGCGTCCGGGTCGAGAACCTGTCGGAGTACCTGACGATCCACTACTGGATCGAGGCGCCCGAGCTGGGCGCGACCGTCTCCGACAACACCTACCGTGTCGTTCGCAAGGCGGATGGCCCGTGCGCGGGCACGTACGCGGGCATGTTCGGGTACCTCAGCATCACGGCGCTCGCGTCGGGCGAGGCGGACACGCCCCCGGAGGTGCTCGAGGGCAAGGAGCTCGTGCTGCACATGGACGTGACCGATCTCGACGGGGTCGCCGCGAGCGACGAGCTTCGCGTCCGCGGGGTGCGGGACGCGATGGACATCGCGGGCCTGGACGACACGGGGGATCCCGGAGACTCCGGAGACACCGCGGCCGCGTCGGAGTGACGCGTCGCCGAGGCCCCGCTCGGATACGTGCGGGGGGCTCGAGGCGCCCGTGATCCTTGTCCCTGCTTCGTTCGCGATTTTCCTCGCCTGCACCGGCCCCTCGGGGACCGACACCGGCGCGCCGCCGGACGACACACCGGACGGCGCTTGGGAGCACACCCTCCTGTACCGGCCGGGCCTCGGGAACGTCGCCTGGGAAGGTGACCTCGGTTGGGCGGTCGGCGGGACGGGCCAGGTCGTGGCGATCGGCGCGGAGTGGTCCGACGAAGGGGGCGAGGGCCTCGATACGGCCTACGCCGCGGTCGCGTTGGACGGCGCGCTCTGGGCGCTCACCCAGGAGGCGATCGTACGCTGGGATGGCGTGTGGACGAGCGAGCCGCTCCCCGACCAACTCGGGGCCGGCGGGGCGCTCCTCGCGCGGGCGAACGGCTCGCTGGTCGTGTTGAACAGCAACACCGACTGTGACGACTGCGAGGGCCCGAGCGTCTCCAACCGGCTCGCGGAGTGGGACGGCGCCGATTGGACCGTCATCGAACCGCCGCTGCTCGCCGTCTGGCTGACCGCGCTCGCCGAGACGTCCGACGGAACCCTGGTGGCCGCTGGCGCCGGCGGCGCGATCGCGGTGTGGGACGGGGATGCCTGGTCCCTCCGAGAGAGCGGCGCCGAGGCTCACCTCGCGTCCATCGCCGCGGACGCCGCGGGCATCGTGGCGGTCGGGGCCGGCGGCGCGGTCGTCCGCGGGCCCGTCGACGCGCTCACCGTCGAGTCCGCGGGCACCGAGGACCTCGTGTCCGTCGACATCGGCGAGGACGGCACCGTGTGGGCGCTCGGCAGGACGGCCGCGTGGAGAGATGACGGCGCCGGATGGGCCTCCGTGGCCCTCCCGGAGGGCGACTGGTGGGACCTCGCCGCGACGCGGGAGGGCGCCGTGGTCGTCGGCGAGGACGCCGGCCCCGTCGGCCTTGCCGGGGGGGCGAGCGGTTTTGCGGAGGCGTGGCGCCAAGACTCCGTCGACGCCGCGGGTGTGATCGTCGGCGCGGACGGCGTCGCCTGGATCGTCGGGAGCAACGAGATCGCTCGGTGGGACGCCGACGGCCTGTCCGTGTGGTCCGCGGAGGTGCCCGGGGAGGTCCTGGCGGTGGGCGGGCGCGGGCCCGACGATCTGCTCGCGGTCGGCTACGAGACCCTCGCGACCTGGGACGGCGCCGCGTGGACGCTCGCCTCCCCCGGAGAGGGCGTGCTCCTCCGCGGCGTCTCCGTGGCGCCGGACGGCGCGGCCTTCGCGGTCGGCCAGCGCAGGGACGAGGAAGAGGACACGACGCCCGTGTTCATGCGTCGCACCGACGCTGGATGGATCGAGGAGGCGGCGGCGATCCCCACGAGCGCCTCGGAGCTGATCGCCGTCCAGGCGTTCGCCGCCGATGACGTGTATGCGCTCAGCTGGGACGCGCCGACCCAGCTGCTGCATTGGGACGGCGCCGCGTGGACCGCCCTCACCGATGACCTCGGGCGCAGCTACGAGGTGTTGTGGGGTCGCGACGGCGCAGACCTGTACCTCGGCCGCGGCGACCGCGAAGGAGATGCCTCGCTCCTGCGCTGGGACGGCACCGCGATGACCGAGGTGGCGGGCGCGCCGTTCGCGGTCGAAGCCCTCGCCGGCACGGGAGACACCCTGCTCGTCTCGGGCACCGACGGCTACGGCGACGACTACGCGCCCGTCACCCTCGCCTACGAAGCCGGCGTGTGGACCGAGCTGTTCCGCGGCTCGAGCCGCATGCTGGTGGGCGCGAGCGGAGGGACCCAGGTGGTCATCGGCGGCGGGGACGGGTGGCGGCGCGACGACTAGGAGCGTTCGGGAGAAATGCTCCCGGTGTCGGCTCGAGCGCGACCGCGGTAGGATTGCCGCATGTTCGTCACGCTCCTGTTGCTCGGTTGTGCCCCCGATCCCGTGCCCGACAAGGCGGTCCCGCTCACGGGGGATGGCCTCTTTCAGCAGGGGTGCCCCGAAGCCGGCCGCGCGGCCGCGCGCACGCTCGCCGACATCGCCGAACAGCCCTGGGGCCCGGATGCCCTGGCCGCGCCGGGGGACATCGTGCTCCTCAACGAGCGCGCCGCCTTCGTGATCCAGGCCCCCGACGATCCGCGCACCTACTACCACTACGGCGGCATGCCGATCGACGCGGTGGCGGTCGACGGCTGCGAGCAGGCGGGGCCCGAGATCCTCGGCGAGCTCGGCCTCGTCGTCGGCCAGCTCGATCTGGCGGACTTCGGGCAGAGCAGCATGCACATGATCCGCGGCGAGAGCGTCGAGATCGTGTCCGACGGCAGCGACGGGGGGCCCGCGGTGGTGGACGTACACGGCACGGACGACCGCTTCTGGCTCATCGAGCTGACCTTGATGCGGCGGGCGTACGAGGGGGGTGGCCGCAAGGAGCTCGGGGAGCTCTACGATCTGGACATCACGCTGCGCTACACCCTCGCTCCGGACGACGCCGCGCTCCAGATCGAGGTGCTGCTCGGCGGCGAGCCCGTCACCGAGGGCTTCCTCGTGGGCGCGGTCGCCTTCCCCAGCGACCACACCGAGAACACCGCGTGGGCGTCCGGGAGCCTGGATCTCTCGGGGATCGGGTTCGATACGGGCGTGCTCTGGTCGGGGGACGCGAGCGCGACGGGCTCGACCGCCCTCGCGATGCCGGACGCCGCCATGGCGCGCACCGAGATCGCCGGCGTGACCGTCCTGGTCGACGTGAACCAGGTCGCCGTCCCGCTCGAGGTCGGGGACAGCGCCGCGTTCGCCCTCGCCGTCGGCCCGACGGACGGGGCGAACGCCGCCGCGGCGCTCGAAGCGCACATCGAGGACCCCGCGCCGGGGCTCACGACGACCTGGCACGATCTGGCGGGCACGGTCGTCGATCCGGCGGGAGAGCCGGTCGCCGGCGCACGCATCGAGGTCGCGACGGGATCCGAGAGCGAGTGGCGCACCGTCACGACGATGGTCACGGACGCGGAGGGAGGCTTCGCGGGCCGCACGGTCACCGTCGCGGGGAGCGACTGGCGTCTGCTCGCCTCTGGCGCGGGGCGCGATGACGGGGACGCGCTGGTGGTGCCCGCGACCGCCGCGACCGAGCTGACCCTGGAGATCGGCGCCGTCGGCGGCATCACCGTGCTCGCGACCGATGGCGACGGTGGTCCCCTCCCCGTCCGGATCGAGCTCGAGCGCGACGACGGCTACACCACGACTGCGTTCCCCACCCCCCAGGATGCCGACGTCCCCGTGCCGCCCGGGCACTACACCGCCTACGTGAGCCGCGGGTACGAGCACTCTGTGGTCACGACGGTGGTGGACGTGCCCGCGGGCGGAGTCACCGAGGTGGCGGTCGAGCTCCCGCGCGTTCTCGACACGAGCGGGTGGGCCAGCTTCGACAGCCACGTCCACGCGGGCCCGAGCGCGGACAGCACCGTTCTGCCCATCGACCGCATGCGCACCGCCGCGGGTAGCGGCCTCGATCTGGTCATCTCGACCGACCACGAGGCGATCATCGACCTGTCGGGCGCCGTCACCGACGCGGGCCTCGACGAGTGGCTCCTCTACGCCCTCGGCAGCGAGATCACGGCCTCCCTCCCCGAGCACACCAACGCGTGGCCGTTCCCCGTCACGGACTCCGTGCGCGGCGATCCGGTGCAGTGGTACTCCCTCGCCTTCGGCGACATCTACGCGGCCGAGCGGGCCCGCGGCGCCTCGGTGGTCCAGCTCAACCACGCCCGCGTCAACGGCGAGTGCGGCATCCTGTGCATCCTCGAGTGGGACCGCATGTCCGAGCCCCCCGCGATGGACGACCCCGAGGCGCTCGGCCTGTCGCCCGGCGCCGCCGTGTGGTCCTGGGACTTCGACAGCTTCGAGGTCATGAACGGCCTCCGGAGCCCCTACCTCGACAACGCCGACCCCAACCACACGGGCGCCATCGCCGACTGGTTCGCGTTCCACAACCTCGGGCACCCGGTCACCGGCGTCGGCGTCACCGACGTGCACGGCATGGACACCCCGGGCACGCCGCGCACCTTCGTGGCGGTGGCCGACGACACCACCTTCACCGTGGACGACGCCGCGCAGGCCACCCTCGCGGGCGCGGCCCAGATCAGCGCCGGCGCCTTCGCGCGCGTGACCGCGAACGGCGCCGGCCCCGGCGAGCTGGCCACCGTGACGGACGGTATCGCCGACCTCTGGCTTCACGTCGAGGCCCTGCCCGAGATCGACGTCACGCGCGTGGACGTGCTCGTGAATTGTGATCTCGCCCAGTCCTTCCCCTCCACCGATCCCGCCGGGATCGTGAAGCTGGACCAGGCCCTTCCCCTGCCCCTCACCCAGGACGCCTACCTCGTCGTGATCGCGGTCGGCGAGGGCGCCATGCCTCGCGGCCTCGAGGGGTACGACGCCTCCGCCGTCCCGCGGGTGATCGTCAACCCCATCTTCGTCGATGCGGACGGGGACGGCGTGTGGACGCCCCCCGGCGCCAAGACCTGCGACTGGGCGCCGTAGGGGAGCACGTGCCCGGGGTGATTTCGTGACCGGCGCCGTCCGCCTCCGCCCCCACATTGAGGGGCAGGAGGCACCATGGCCAAGGTTGCGTTCGTGCTCGGCGAGGACTTTGAGGACAACGAGTTCCGCGTTCCCTACGATCGCCTGCGCGACGCCGGGCACGAGATCACGCTCGTCGGCGTGAAAAAAAACGCCTTCGTGGAAGGGAAGCGCGGCCGCGAGAAGGTGGGCATCGGCGCCACGCCCGGAGAGGTCCGCGCCGACGACTTCGACTTGCTCGTGATCCCCGGCGGCTACTCCCCCGATCACCTGCGGCTGGACATCGGGATGGTGAAGTTCGTGCGCGAGTTCGGTCTGCAGGACCGTCTGATCGCCGCGGTGTGCCACGGGCCGAGCCTCCTCATCGAGGCGGACCTGGTCGACGGCCGAAGGCTCACGTCCTGGCCGTCGATCCACGCGGACCTGGTCAACGCCGGGGCGCACTGGGAGGACGCCCCGGTGGTCGAGGACGGCAACCTCATCACCTCGCGCAACCCGGGCGATCTCGCCGCGTTCTGCGACGCGATCCTCGACCGCCTCGCGGTGACGACCGGCGCGCCCGTCTAGTTGTCGGGCTCGGGCTCCGGGTCTTCCTCCTCGGCCCCTTCTCCCAGCTCCATCGCCGTGACGGCGCTGTTCCGGTCAGAGGGGTCGAGCTCGGCGGCGCGGGAGAACGCGGCGCGGCTCTGCTCGATGAGGCCGGTGAAGACGGCGGGATCGCCGAACACCACTTCGTCGGAGGAGGCCTTCTCCTTGAGGATCTCCCCGTAGAGCGCCCACGCCACGGCGAGGACGACCTGCTCGGGGAGGTCCTCCGTCCATTGTCCGCCGAGCTCGAGGATGCGGATCGCCTCGCGGACCTCGGCCTCCGCGTCGTCCAGGCGCCCCATCTCCAGGTAGATGCGGGCAATCTCCATCCGCGGCTCCGCGATGCGCGGCTCCGTCTTGAGGATGTCGCCGAACGCTTCGAGCGCGGCGTCTACCTGGCCGGCAGTGCGCTTCTGCATCGCCGCGAGGAAGCGGGGTCCGAGCGCGGCGAGGTGGCCTTCCGGCAGGTTCTTCGAGTCGTCGTCCATGCGGCGCCTCTAACCCGCAGCAGCCCGCCCGCGGCGGGTTCCCTCAGGCGACCTGGCTCGGCAGCGGGACGACGATCTCCCAGCAGGTGCCTCGTTCGGACTCCAGGAGCCGCAGCTCGCCGCCGCAGGCCACCATCAGGTCGCGGGAGATGGAGAGGCCGAGCCCGGTCCCGGTCGCCTTGGTGGTGCGGAAGGGCTCGAACAAGTGGGCTCGGATCTGCGGGGGCAAGCCGGGACCGTTGTCCTCGACCCGGATGATCGCCAGATCCGCCTGCCTCGCCCCGGTGATCAGCAGGCACCCGTCCGGCTGGCCACGCAGCGCGTCGATGGCGTTCTGGCCGAGGTTCACGAGCGCCTGCTGCACCGCCAGCAGCGACCCGCGCACGGCGACGGGCTCCCCGAAATCGACGAGGATGCGCACCTGCGACGCGACGGCGCGGTGGTCGAGGATCACCATCGCGGATCGGACGGGCGCCGCGAGCTCGAACACCTCGCAGTCCCCGACGGGGCGCCGGCTGAAGTCGGCGTAGCCCTCGATCAGGGACTCGAGCGTGTGCACCTGCGCCAGCACCTGTGCCAGGTACTCCGGCGCGCGAGAGGGGTGCCCCTCGGCGAGCTGCGCGAGCGCCTTGAGCGCGAACACGGGCTGGCGGAGCTCGTGGATGAGCCCCGCGGTGAGGAGCCCGAGCTCGGCGAGGCGCAGGGCCTCGTGGGAGGTGCCCTCCAACGGGCCGCTCAAGCCGCCCTCGAGATCGTCATGGGACGTCCACGTTTTGTTGGAGCTCGACGGTGACATCACACTGCCCTCCCACGTTGCCGCTGCTGTCCACGGGCGCGAGCGACAGGCCGTACTGGCCTGCGTCCCGCAGAATACCGTCGTTTCCGCGCCCATCCCAAAACACCGAGGCCTCGGTACCGGTGACGCGGCGGCTTCTCACGCGGGTCCCGGCCTCGTCGTACACGGCGAGCCACCACCAGAGGGGGGCCGCGGTCGCGGTCGGGGTCACGCCCACGGCGTCGGCCTGGATACCCTCGCCGTTGTCGCCATCGGGAGTGAACGTGTCCACGGTCGCGCTGCACGACGAGATGTCGGGCACGGACTCGGCGACGTTCCCGAAGGGGAGAATCGCCGCCGCCCGGCTGCCGGACCACGCGCCGTCCAGGCGGTTTCCCGCGTGATCCCGGAGGTTCTGCGACAGGACGAGGCTGAACGCGCCCTCCGCGCCCGCGATCGGCGTGTGGGGCGTGACCACGACCGTCATCTGGTCGGAGGAGTACGCGAAGTCCGCCGGGATCACCCCCGAGGGACCGCTCAGCGCGAGGTAGGCGCTCGTGAACAAGCTCGTGTTCATCGCCTCGCTGAAGGTCACACCGATCGTCGGGATGCTGCCGAGCTCGGTCCCGGAGGGGATGACCTCGATCACGGTGGGGAGAACGATGTCGCCGGTCACCTGCACGCTCTTCGAGCCGATGGCGCCGCCGCCCGCGGCGCCGGCGTACACGGTGGCGGTGCCGTCGAAGCCGGTGTCGAAGGTCCACGTGACGCTCGCCGACCCCGCCCCATCGAGCGTGACGAGCATCCCCTCCCCGGTCGGCGTGCCGGTCAGGCTCCCGAGGTCCGCGCGCACCAGGAGCTCCTGCCCTGCGGCGATGTCCTCGGTGCAATCGCGGGCGGAGACCGTGACCGTGACGGAGGTGCCGGTGGGCGCCGTGGACGCGGAGGTGGACATGGCGACCGGCCCCGTCGGCTCGCCTCCGTCCGAACCCACGTATGCGTACCCGCCTGCCAGGTCGGCGCACGCCTGCGCGTCGGCGACCAGCACCTCGAGGTACCGGGTGCCGGTCGTGTCGTAGGTGAAGGTTGTCGCGGCGGCCGCGGTGCGCAGCGAGGGGGACTCCACGTCCGAATAGTGGCGCACGGTGATGCCACCGCCGGAGCCAGCGACGCTCGCGGAGGAGTCCGCGTCGACCTCGACCGAGCCGCCGTCGGCGAGGCAACGCAGGGTGTCCTCGTAGCCGTCGAGCGCCAGCGCCGCGGTGGGTCCGCCCGCGCACGCGAGATCGACGATGTCCACCACGTCGCTGGCACCCTCGAAGCCGGTGGTGTCGATCGCCTGGAGGACCTCCGCGAGCATCGGAGTGGCGCAGATCAGCTCGACGGTGGTGGTCCCTGCCGAGAGCTCGTCCACCACCACCGTGTCGCAGGCCTGCCCCACCGAGGAGAGGGTCACGCTGCCGACGTAGTTCGTGATCGCATTTCCGTACGCGTCCGCGGCGGTCACGACGACCGCGCCCGGCTCGTCGACGGAGATCCAGGGGGGGGCCGCGATGTCGAAGCCATCCATCACGTCCGGAGTCACCAGCAGGGGCCGGCTCGCACCGAGGCGAGCGCCGCCCTGGGACGCGTAGAGCCGCACCGCGCTCCCGGAGCGGTACACGACCACCGAGACCTGCACGACTCCCGCGACGCCGAGCTCCGCCGTACTCGGAACCATGGTCTCGATCGCGTCCTCGTCGCTCCGCGTGGTCAGGTCGACGACGGCGTCGGTCTGGACGATGTAGGCGTTGCCGTAGGCGTCGAACCCGCGCAGCTCGACCGTGAACGCCGAGCCCGCCACGAAGCTGGCGCCCTGGGGGTCGACCTCGACGTCCCCGAGCGCCGCGTTGATCACCTGGAGGGCATCGCCCACGGTGCCGGTGAGCCCGAGCACGTGCGCCTCGATGCTCGCATCCGGCACCGCGCCGTAGATGGCGCAGCTGAACCCCTGGGCGCCCTCGACGGCGCCGGTCCAGGCACAGTCGATCGTGCCCGAGTCGTCCACCCACGACACCGGATCGATCCCGGCGGGGTCGAACTGCACGCTGTTGCCGTAGACGTCGAGAACGCGCACCTGCGCCTCGAAGTGTTCTCCCGCTTCGACCAACGACTCGTCCAGCAGGACCATGACGGTCGCCCCGTCGGCGGGGACCACCTCGATGGCGGGGGCGAAGCCGAGCTTCCCCTCTTCATCCGTCGCGCGGAGGACCACCGCCGGACCGGCCGTCCACGGGCTGACCCGGCAATAGGCGGTGCCGGACGTGAAGCCGGAGCAGGATTGTTCGCCGCGCGCCCGCCCCGGGTCGAGCCCGCCCTGGTCATCGTAGAGGGTGAGGGTCGCGGTGTGGTCGGGGAGGAGGTTGCCGAACGCGTCCACCGCGTTCACGAACACGGGCAATTCCTCGCCCGCGATCACCGCGGAGAACACGGGCTCGACCGTGTACCCGGCGTGCAACGCGGGGCGGACCTCGAAGACCTCGCTCTCCCAGTTCCTCGCGAAGGCATTCACGATGATCCGGTTGGCCGCGCACGCCTCGGTCAGCTCGACGTCGATCGTGTCCCCCGCGCCGACCTCCGCGTTGAGCTCGAACCAGCTGCGGCATTCGTCGACCAGGGAGACCGAGGTGCCCTCGGAGGGGAGCACGTTGTCGAAGGGATCGCGGAAGCGGATCGTCACGTCGAAGGGCTCGCCGGCGGTCGCCTGGAAGTTCGCCGAGGGGAGGATCACCTCCACGGAGGCGACCTCGCCCGCGGCCCAGGAGAGCCGGAGCTTGTCGCCTCGGACCGTGGTGGGAGCGACCGCCGTGACCTCGAAGTCGATGTCGTCCACGGCCTCGGACGTCACCTTCACCAGGCCGATCCCGGTGCTCGAGAGCCAGCCGCGCACACCGGCGCCGTCGAGGATCGACACCTGATCGATTAGCCCGTCCGCGTCGAACGCGACCGTTGTCGCGGGATCGTCCGGCGTGGCGACGATCTCGACCTCGAGCGGCTGGGTGACCCCCTGGTCCTCGGGATCCTGGAGGCGCACGGTGAGCCCCGCCTCCTCGCCGACGGTGTACGCGACGCCGTCCTCCACCGTGATGTCGAGGTGGTCGGCGCGGGTGTCGCTGACGGTGAAGACCCCCTCCGCCGTGGCGACGAGGCCTGACGGTACCTCGACCCGGAGGTCGTAGATGCCGGTGGGCAAGCCCTCGGGGACCTCGGCGCCGACGCGGTCGTAGGCGATGTGCTGCACCCCGTCGAGCGCGTAGGTCTCCTCGCCGACCAGCCAGGCCTGAAACGTGCCCTCGATGCGCCCCCCGTCCGCGTCCGAACCGATGGTGTCCCCCACGATCACGGTGGGGAAGAAGTGGGCACCGATGATCTCGATCTTCGTGGGCTCGCCGTTGTAGGCCCAGTTGGGGGACACGTCGTCGATCGACGGCGCCGCCGGGTTCAGCGTGCACGCGGCCAGGCCCGCGAGCACCGCGAAGAGCGCACGAGCGGGCGAGCGGGGCGTCATCTCGTCAATACAGTAGCCTGTATCCGCCCATCAGGGAGAGCCCGCCGATCGAACCCTCGAAGGACACCTGCGCCCCGCTGGCCGTGAACAACAAGTAGCGCGCCTCGGCGAAGATCTCCGAGTTCCCGAGCCGATAGCCGCCCCCTCCCGTCACCGCGAGCCCCGGCGAGGCGAGCCCCACGCCGGCCACCCCGCGGTCATCCCCGAAGTCGACGGTCAGGGCGTAGGGCGCGACCACCGCGGCGAGGCCCGCGCTCAAGGAGCGACGGCCGGAGCGCTCGGTCGCCACGAGCCCCAGATCGAGGGGCAGAAGCGTCGCGCGCACCCCGATGGTGTCGTCGGCGAAGGGGTCGTCGACGAGGGCGTCGAACGTGTAGGCGGTCACGCCGATCCGGGCGGAGAGGAGCTTCGGCAGGAACGGGATGCGCTGGGTGAGGGTGAGCGACAGGGCCGGCGAAGACACCACGCCGAAGTTCCCGATCCAGCCCGCGGACAGGCCGAAGGAGCCGTTCACGGGCCGAGGCGTCAAGGCGAGGTCGGTGGAGACCGTCCCCGCGGCGGTGGTGGCCGTGATGCGCACGGTGCGGTCGACCAACACATTCGGAGGCGGCCGGTACTGCACCACCCGACTCCCGTCCGGCCGGGGCTGGATCGCGCCCACCTGCCCCTCGCTCGCGACGATGGTGACGGGCTCGTCCGTGACGAGGTTTCCGCTGAAGTCGAGCATGCGGATGGCGACGTTCGCGGTCGCACCGGAGCCGGTGAGGAGCGGGCGCGGGGACACGTCGAGGAACACCTGGCGCACCCGGCCGGCCCGGATGGGGAGCTCGACGCGCGCGTGCACGTCGGGCGCCGCCGGATCGGGGAGCAGCTGCTCCGGCCCCGGAAGCCAGGCGATCTCCCGCACCACGCCGCTCGCGGTCTCCGCCCGCACCCTCGTCGCCGCGGGGGGAACCGCCGGAAACGTCACCCGGGCCCAGCCGCGGTCATCCGTGATGGCGCGGGCCTCGAGCTCGCCGAGCCAGACGTGGACCGCAGCACCGGCGAGCGGTCGATCCTGCCGATCCAGCGCCCGGACCAGCGTGGTCAGGACGCTCTCGCTCTGATCCGCCGCCGCGTGGATCTCGAGCCCCCAGGCCAGCCCGGTACCGGCTGGATGGTCCCACGCCGCCTCGAGGGTGTCCCCCCCGCCCGCGACCGCGGCCGCGCCGCGATACTCGCCACGCAAGGCCCCCTCCGCCACCTCGAGCTGGAGCTCGCCCGTGGCCGCGGTCAGCCGGAGGGCGTCGGGCGGCAGGCGCTCGCCGCGACGATCGAGCAGGACGGCCTGCACCTGGGCAATCGGGAAGTCGGCGGACAACGTGTCGGGGTAGACGCGCAGATCGATCCGGGTCGGGCGCTCCGAGCCGAGGGGCACGCGGAGGGGCACGGAGGCGTCGGCGAGGCCACACTCGACGCGGGGGTCGAACAACGCGCCGGCGTCGGGGAGCGGCACCGTAGCTCGGAAAAGCCCCGAACCCAACGCCTCGGCTTCCGTCCGCACGCCGGCTCCGGTGCGGCAGAGCGGAGCTGCGCCCGGCCACACGGCCCCGCTCGGGGTCCAGGCCGCGAGCCAGAGATCGGCGCCCCGCTGCCCGGAGAGCGTGGCCTCGATGCCGACCAGCACGGGGCGGGTCGCGACGGGAAGCGGCCCTTGCGACCGCTGGGTGTTCCCGAGGTCGTCGGCGACGGCGAGCTCGTAGGAGGCCTCCCCGGGCCACGCGTCGAACGACACGGCGGCCGTGCCGTGCGCGCTCGCGACGAAGGGCCCGTAGCTGCGCTTCCCGACCCGCACCGTGACGGTGGTGCCCGGATCGGCCGTGATCGAGAGCTGCGGGCGGGCCCGGAGCCGGACGAGCCCGAACGTCGGCGTGGCGCGCGGATCCTCAACGTCGAGCAGCGCGACGGCGAGCATGCGGGCGGTGCGCTCCGCGCCGGGCTCCACCACCACCACGACCCCGTCCGGATCGTCCCGCACCTCGAGTACGCGCCCCTCGGAGACCCGCGCGAGGCGTGCCCCGGGCAGCCGCTCCACCACCATCTCCGGCCCGTCGACGCCCCTCCCCTCGCCGCGAGGCGCCTCGATCCGAGGGAACCGAACCTCGATCCTGGGTGTTCCGACCAGCGCGTCGATCTCGGGAGAAGCGCCGTACGTGGCATGGGGCGCCACCGCCGGCGGGAGCGCGTGCGTGGTCGGCGCACCGCCCCCTACCTGGATGGCCACGGTGCCCGCCCCCTTCTGGTCTGCGGGCCGCGCACCGCGCGCGGGGGTGTACCGGAACTGATACCGCCCCGGAGCGACCTCGCCGATCGGCGCGATCACCGCGCCCGGCGGCCCGACCAGGCCGACCTGGGCGGCCTGCACCGGCGTGGCCCCCTCCATGACGGCGACCTCCAGGGTGCCGACGCGGCCCGGCTCGGGGGCGCCGTTCGGCGCATACAGGAGCACATCCGCGGCGAGCGCGCCCCCGATCAGCTCGAGCCCGATCCTCGCCAGCACGATCAGCCTCAGCACGATCAGTACCGTATCTGCGTGCTGACACTGGGCGCGGTCGTGTCGCGCACCACCGTGTGGACCACCGCGATCGACGTTCCCAGCACGGAGGTGGCCTCGACGTGGATCTCGTTCGCCCCCTCGGCGAGGCGCACGCGGGTCACGAAGTCCCCCGTGGGGTCCGCCTTCACCTCGACCCACGCTCCCGCTCGCCCGAGCCGCACGCGTGCGTTCGGCTCCGTGTGCCCACGCACCTCGGTGGTCTCCTCACGCGTGCGCGCCGCGTTGGGCCACGCGACCTTCAGCAGGAGCTCCTCGGACACCGGCGCGACCAGGGCGGTGCCCCCGCGCGCGGCGACCAGGCGTTCGCCGGCGGAGAGGCGCTCGGTGCCCGGCAGGCCCTCGATGCCGACCTGGCCACGCTCCGCGATGACACCGAGCGTGCCGTCCTCCCCGCGGACCACCGTGAAGTCCGCGTCGTCCGCGATGAGAGATGTTCCTTCGGAGGAGATTCCGACCGGGCCGGCTCCGGGGCGGATCGTCGCCTGCACGCGCCCGCCTTCGAGCTCGAGCTTCACCCCCGAAGCATCGGCGGCGAGCACCCGCACGGCGGACTCCTCCTCGATGGTCACGCGCGAATCCGGGCCGAGGGCGAGCACCGCGCGCCCGCCGGCACCGGCCACGATGCGGTCCCTCGGCTGGAGGGCCAGGCCGGGCTCCGCCGCGATCTCGGCGCCGTACCCGTCCACCCGCCGAACGGTGCCCTCGACCGCCGCGATGACGAGGCGCTCCCCGCCGCCGCCTCCGAACAGGCGAACGTAGCCGAGCCAGGCGACGCCGAGGATGAGCAAGAGGAGCGCGAGGGCCTGGATCTCCTTGGACATCAGGCCGCGCCTCCCACGGCGAGGAGGCAGCTGGGGGCGCGCAGGAGCCACGTCCTCTTGGCGCCGCGCTCGCCGATGGGCTCCTCGAGGGTCGCGCCGTGCTCCTGGAACACCTGCCGCGCGACCCAGAACCCGAGGCCCGCAGCCCGCCAGTCGTCCGTGTCCGCCACCGTGCGGGCGAGCCCGAACCTCAGCTCGAGCTCGGCGCCGGGCAACGCGCCCTCGATCGTCAGCGTGGTTCCGGGCTCCGCGACGGCACGGAGCGACGTGAGGAGCTGGCCCAGGGCACGGCCGAGCTGCGAAGCGTCGCCACGCATCAACATTGGCGCATCGGTCGTCGAGAGGTCCACCGCGACTCCCCGTTGGCGAAGGTGCCCGCCCACCAGCGCGAGCACGTCACGCACGACGGCGCCCAAATCTACCACATCCTCGGCGCCGGGCTCGCGGGGCGGGCCCGACCGTGTGAAGCGCAGGAGGTTGGCGACGATCTCCTTGCACCGGAGCGCCTCCTGCTCGGCGGCGTGGAGGAGCGCGGCCTCCGGTCGGTCCGCCATCCGGGCGGAGAGGATCTGGACGACGCCGAGGATCCCCGCGAGCGGGTTGTTGAGCTCGTGCGCGAGGCCGGCGGAGAGCTCCCCCACCGCCGCGAGCTGCCCGGTCTGGACCAGGCGCGCCTGCGCCTCGCGCAGCTGGGTGGTGCGCTGCTCCACGCGCGCCTGGAGTTCGAGGTTGAACCGCTCGATCTCGTGGTTCTTCGACGCGATCTCCGCTGCGTTCTGCTCGAGGGAGGCAGACATCCGGTTGAACGCCGTCGCGAGCTCCGTGAGCTCGTCCCGCCCCTCGATCGGCATGCGCAGAGCGAACTCACCCCGGCCGACCGCGTGCGAGGCATCGCGTAGCTTCACGACCGGACCGGTGATCGAGCGCGTGAGAAACGTGCCGCCGACCAGGGCGATGAGGAGGGCCACCCCCCCGACGTACCAGGTACGGAGCTGGATCTCGTACATCGCCGCCCCCACCGAGTCGGCCGGCTCGGCGACGACGACCGCCCATTCGTGGCCGGGCACGCTCGCCAGCGCCGCCAGGATCGCCACCCCCTCGGCGGTGTCGTACCGGAGGTCCACCTCGGCGTTCCGGAGGAAGGCGCGCGCGCGGCCGGGATCCACGAGCCCGTTCGGGCCCGCCCTGAGCAGCACCTGGCCATCGGCGCCCAGCAGGTTGATCTCCCGCTGGGCGGCCAACGTGCTCATGCGGGACGCGACGGGCGTCAAGGAGAGCTCCACCGCCAACGCCACGCCATCCCCCAACGAGGAGGTGAACACCATCGGGAGGACCGCCGCCACAGCGCCCTCGGGGCGGTACGGCTCCCCCACGATCACGCCGCCCGGCACCCGCGAGGGGAGCGGGAGGGCCGCGCGGAACTGGGCGAGGCGCGGGATCGACACCTTGTCGTGCTCGATCAGCTCGGCGCTTTTCCCCTCGGGCTGGAACAACGGCGGCGCGATCTCTCCTCCGTCCTCGTCCAGGAGCACGGCGATTGCGATCTCGGGGAACAAGCGGTAGGTCGCGACGAGAAACGAGGCGCGCGCTTCGTCCGACGCGACGTCCAGGCGGAAATTCGCGACCTGCTGCACCAGCACGCGCTCGGTGTCGTCCAACTGGCGGGCGATCGAGGCTCCGAGGGAGCGCGCGGCCTCGACCTGGAAGTCGACGATCTGGCGCTCGGCCTGGCTCCGGGCCACCTGGGAGGCCGCCAACGCGAGCAACAATAGCGGAAGGATCGCGGTAAACGCCACGAAAAAGCTGATGCGGAGACCGAGCCGCATCGACGCCCTACCGGTCGACCGGGAACCGCAGCTCGAAGGTGGTTCCCTCCCCGACGGCGCTCTGGACCTGGATGCTGCCGCGGTACTTCGTCACGATGCGGTACACGATGTTCAGGCCAAGACCGGTGCCTTTGCCCGGCGGCTTGGTCGTGTAGAACGGATCGAAGATGAGACGCCGCTTGTCCTCGGGGATCCCCGGACCGTTGTCGCTGACGGTGGCCCATGTCCAGCCGTCCCCGTAGCCGGAAGCGATGCGCACGATGCCGCCGCCACCCGGGTGGCGCTCGAGCACGGCCTCGGCGGCGTTCTTCACGAGGTTGACGAAGACCTGCTGGATCTCGTTCGTGCGGGCATTGAGGTAGAGCCCGGCGCCAAGATCGGTCTCGAAGCGCACCTCCGAGACGGGCGCGGAGCGCTCGACCAGCCGGAGCGCGTCGAGCACGACGCGGGAGAGCTCGACGGTGGTGAGGTATTCGCTCGTCGCGACGCGTGAATAACTGGAGAGCTCGACGACGATGTCGCGGATGGTGCGGCAGTACTCGACGACATCGCGCGCATAGCCCTGGGCGAGCGCCAGGTCCTGCTCGTCCACGACGGCCTCCGCGAGCCCCATGATGCCGAACAGCGGCGAGCTGATCTCGTGGGCGATCCCGGCCGCGAGGGTGCCGATGCCGGCCAGCTTCTCGGACTGGATGAGCTCGGCCTGCAGGCCGCGCGTTTCTTCCAGGGCCTCCTCGAGCTCCGCGTTCTTTTTCTGAAGCTCCGCGATCAACCGCCTATTTTCGAGGGCGATCTCCTGCTTCTGGAAGGCCTGGCGCACCTTCTTGCGGATGTCGAAGACGTTGTTGAGCGGCTTCAACACGTAGTCGAACGCGTCGAACTCGAGCGCGGTGAGCGCCGTCTCCAGCGACCCGTAGCCGGTGATGATCACCACCTCCGTCAGCACGTCCTTCTGTTTGGCCGCGCGCAGGAGCTCCATCCCCCCGATGTCGGGGAGGTTTTTGTCGGTCAGGAGGAGATCGACGTGGTCCTCGGCGATGACGCGCATGGCGTCGCGACCGGAGGAGCAAAGCGTGAGACGGTAAGGCTCATCCTCGAAGACGGCCTTCAGAATTTGCAGGATGACCGGCTCGTCATCTACAACGAGCAGGTGCTTGCGCCGATCTTCGGACAATGCCCCTCCGAGCCGCCACCCTATCACACGGTCCCGATCCGGCGGCCCCATGAGGTCGACCCTGCCGCGTCCCGCCTCGGCGAGCACGGTGCCGTGAGGGTCGCCTGGCAGGGCAAGGTCGCGTTTGACAGGATACGCACCGGCGCGTGATGTTTTCCTCGCTGACGCCACGGAGGCGCACTTGAACCGTTCGCGGACGCTGCTGGTCCCCCCGTTCCCCCTCGCGACGTTCCCCCTCGCGACGCTGCTCCTCTCGACGCTGCTCACCGGTTGCCCGAAGCCGGCCGGAGGCACGTTCATGGCGGGAGATACCCCGGAAACCGCCCCGGCCGAACAGCTCACGACCACGACCACGGCGGACGGCCTGACCGAGGTGAAGGTCGACCTCGACCGGGACGGCAAGCCCGAGATCACGAACTATTTTCGCGAGCGGACCGACGCGCCGCGCCTTCTCCTCCGGAAGGACACGGATCTGAACCACGACGGCCGCATCGATGTCCGCTCCGAGTTCGACGATGGCGGGCAGCGCGTCAAGGAGCAGCTCGACGGTGACTTCGACGGGCGCGCGGACTGGGTCGATCACTACATCGGCGGGAAGCGGACCTTCTCCGAGGTCGACACCGACTTCAACGGAACGTTCGACCTCTTCAAGTACTACGAGTCGGGCGTGGTCCGTCGCAAGGAGCGCGACTCCGACGCGGACGGCCGCATCGACTCGTGGGAGTACCTGGACGAGACCGGCACGGTCGTGAAGGTAGGCAAGGACGTCGACGGGGACGGCACGATGGACACGCGCAACCAGTAGGCGGCGCACCGCCGGCGCGCCGTTCCGCCCGCCCGGACCGCGGCGCCCGGACTTCGGCGCCCGGACCGCGGCGCCCGAACTACGGCGCCTCGATGTCCACGGAGTCGAACGGCGCGGGGTCGCCCTCCTGCAGGTACCAGCGCACCTGGAGATCGCGGGTGACGCCCTGGAACGAGACGATCGGCTCGTAGCAGAGGGCGTCGTCTGTCTCGCCGCCCGTCCACGCCTCGAACACGCTCACGATGTCGCCCCCGACCTCGATGACGGGGTCGAAGATGAGGCCCGTCTGCTCACGAAGGGCGTTCGAGCGCCACACCCGCGCGCTGCCATCCTTCGAGATGTCCGACTCGACGGTCGACTCCGCGGGGTCCGCCGGGTCGTAATCGGTGCAGGCGCCCTGGCCGGGGGTGATGGTCACCTGGTCGGCGCATGCGGCGAGAAAGAGGAGCGCGAGGGACATGAGGGCCTCGGGGCGATGGCGGAGAGGGGGCGCGGCGGGGGCGGGCGCGGATCCTACCGCCTTCGCGGTTCGTTCTGTCAAGCGTACCGGCCAAGACCGCGGCGCTCGACCTCCTCGAGCAGGAGGCGCACCTCCTGGGCGTCTTCGCGACGCGCCACGAGCAGGGCGTCGGGCGTGTCCACGACGATGAGATCGTCGACACCGAGGAGCGCCACGAGCTTGCCCCGCGCGTGCACGATGTTGCCCTCCGCGCGGCGGGCCACGACGGCGTCCGCGACGGTCACGCCGCCCTCCCCCAGGGGAAGCACGTCGAGGAGCGCCGGCCAGCTCCCCACGTCCGACCAGCCGAAGTCGACCGGCACCACGCGGATGTCCCGGGCGCGCTCCATGACGCCGTAGTCGATGCTCGTGGCGTCGGAGAGCCCCCAGGCGTCCGCGATGGTGGCGCCGCCGTCGAGCTTCGCGATCATCGCGGCGGTGCCGGGGAGGTGCAGCGCGACCGCCTCGAGCAGCGACCGGGTCGTCCACACGAACATTCCCGCGTTCCAGAGGTGACGGCCCCCGGCGAGGAGCCGCACGGCTGTCTCCAGGGGGGGCTTCTCGACGAAGCGGCGCACGGCCCGGTCCGTCGCGTCGGGGGCCCCGTCCGGGCGGTCCTCGGGCTCGATCCAGCCGTAGGCGGTCTCGGGGCGCGTCGGCCGTACCCCCAGCGTGACGAGGGCCCCGCCCGCCGCGACCTCGGCCGCCCGTGCGAGCGAGGCTCGGAACGCAGGCTCGTCCCCGATGACGTGATCCGACGGCAGGACGGCGCAGCTGGCGCCCCCCCGACGCGCGACCTCCCAGGTTGCCCAGGCGATCGCGGGAGCGGTGTTCCGGGGGCTCGGCTCCACCAGGATCTCGATCCCGGGCACCTGCTCGCGGACGGGATCCACCATGTCGGGGCCGGTGACGACGAGGATCCGCTCGGGCGGCAGGCCGGTGCGCGCCACCGTGCGCTGGAGGAGGGTGGGCCCCCCGTCGATCGAGAGGCACTGCTTGGGGACGTTGCGTCGGGACAACGGCCAGAAGCGCGTGCCGCGCCCGCCGGCCAACACCACCGCGAAGAAGTCGGGCGGATACATCAGAACAGCTCCGGGCGTAGGCGGGCGAGCGCGGCGTAGGCCACCACGGCGGCGGCGTTGGAGAGGTTGAGGCTCCGCGTGGGGCCGGTCATCGGGATCTGGAGGAGGTTCCGGCCGGCGAGCACTTCGGGCGGCAGCCCTACCGACTCGCGTCCGAACACGAGCACGTCCCCAGCGGCGTAAGGCGCCTGTGTATACGGCATCGAGCCCTGCGACGAGAGACACCAGACGCGACGGGTGTCGACCCAGGCCCAGAAGGCGTCGAGGTCCGCGTGCTCCATCAGGTCGACGTGCTTCCAGTAGTCCAGCCCCGCCCTGCGGACCGCGCTCTCATGGGTCGAAAACCCCAGCGGGTGGACGAGGTGCAGCCGCGCGCCTACTCCGAGACACATCCTTCCAACATTTCCCGCATTTTGAGGGATCTCGGGATGCACCAACGCGAGGTGAAAGATGGGTGCAGTAGATGCTGGAGCGTCCATCGGCGAGCCCGAATCTAACGCGTTAACCGGGCTGCCGATGTCGGAAGCCCTGCTCGCTCCCACAGGTCCCTCCCAAGCCCGCGCCCCCGTGGTCGTTGCCCAGAAGCTGGCACGGCGGCACGCCGGCCGATGGGCCCTCCGCGGCGTCGACCTCGAGCTCGAGCCGGGCCGCGCGCTCATGATCGTCGGGCCGAACGGATCCGGAAAAACAACGCTCATCCGTCTCCTCGGCACCGCTCTCGCCCCGACCTCCGGTTCCCTTCGCCTGTTCGGCGGCCCCGCAGAGGCCGCACGCCCCCGCGTTGCGATGCTGTCCCACGCCGACAACCACTATGACGACCTCTCCGCCCGGGAGAACCTCCTCGTCTCCGCGCGCCTGGCGGCCTCGTCCGTCGGGCGTCGGTTCGCGAACACCCCCGGCCCCGACATCGAGGCTGTGCTCGCGACCGTGGGCCTCTCCGCCCGCGCGGACGATGTGGTCCGCACCTTCTCCGCCGGCATGCGGAAGCGGCTGGCGTTCGCGCGCCTGCTGTGGAAGCGCGCCGACCTCGTCCTGCTCGACGAGCCCTATGCGGGGCTCGACCCCGCGGGCGGGCGCCTCGTCGACACCCTCGTCCACGATCTGCGGGCCACCGGCACGACCGTCGTGCTCTCCACCCACCAGATCGCGCGCGGCGCCTCGCTCTGCGACGATGCCGTGCTCCTCGAGGCTGGCCGCGTTAAGTGGCGCGGGAAAGCCGCGGACGCACCCCGGTACGCCGGGGAATCCCAGGAGTAGCGGGCCACCCGATGGAGCTTCTCCACCAATGCATCAGCGTGCTCCGAAAGGATCTACTGCAACAGTGGCGCTCGCGCGCCCGCCTGGTCGCGGTCGGTGTGTTCGGGCTCACGACGCTCCTGCTGTTCTCGTTCGCGAACGGGCCGGACAGCACGATGCTGCGCGCCAACGCCGCCGGCTACCTCTGGCTGGCGCTGCTCCTGTGCAGCACGCTGTCGCTGGCCGAATCCTTCCGCATCGAAATGCAGAACGGCGCGCTCGAGGGGCTGCTGCTCCTCCCCACCGATCCGCGGGCGATCTACTACGGCAAGGCGCTGGCCAACCTCGCGGTGCTGACCGGCCTCGGCCTGGCGCTGATCCCGGTGATGGTGGCGCTGTACGACACGTCGATTCCGCTGGGGGTCCACAAGCTCGCGGGCGTCATCGCCCTCGGTGCGGCGGGGCTCGTCGCGCCGGGCACGCTCTACTCGGCGCTCGCGGCCCGGGCGCGGGGAAGCGACGTGCTGCTCCCGCTCCTGCTCTTCCCGCTGGTCGTTCCGGCGCTATTGTCGTGCGTCAAGGCCACGTCGCTCATCCTCTCGGGCGACCCGATGAGCCAGCTCGGGAGCTGGGTCGGGCTCCTCGTGGCCTTCAACGTCATCTACTGGAGCCTCTGCGGCCTGCTCTTCGGCCGCGTGGTGGAGGATTGACTCGATGAGCGGCAAGCTGTTGCAACAGCGGTGGGAACACGTCGTCGGCCTGTTCGGGGTCGTGCTGCTCGTCTGGGGCAGCGTCGAGGGGCTGTTCTTCGCGCCGCCCGATCGCTTCATGGGCGACGTGATGCGGATCATGTACGTCCATGTGCCGACGGCGTGGTCCACGCTGCTCGTCTTCACGATGGTCTTCTTCGTCGCGATCGGGTGGTTGTGGCGGGGCACCTGGGGCTGGGACGCCCTGCAGGAGGCCGGCATCGAGGTCGGCGTGGTGCTCGGATGCCTCCTCCTGTGCCAGGGCAGCATCTGGGCCCGTCCGACCTGGGGTGTCTGGTGGGACTGGGATCCTCGCCTCACGACAACGGCGGTGCTGGTGCTCGCGTTCGCCGCGATCCTCGCGCTCCGCACGTTCGTGGACGAGCCGCGACGCCGCGCCACCTGGACAGCGGTGGCCTCGATCATCGCGTACGTCGACGTGCCGATCGTGTACTTCTCCGTGCGCTGGTGGCGATCGCTGCACCAACTGCAGAGCTCGCCGTCGACGGTGGACGGGTCGATGGTGACCCCCTTGCGAATCAACGCGTTCGCGTTGCTCTTCATCGCGATCTGGTTGGTGGTCCGGCGCTACCGAATCGCACGGCAGCGCCTCGCGGCCGAGATGACGGACCTGGAGGCGGCATGACCGGGATGATCCAGGGCGGTTGGGAGTACGTGATCGCGGCCTACGGGCTCAGCTTCACCGTGCTCGTGGTGTACGCGGTGTCCATGCAGCTCCGGCTGCGACAGAAAGCACGTTGAGGGAGCAGGCATGACCAACAAGCTGTGGGCGCTCGCGGCGCTCCTCCTCTCCGGCAGCGCGCTGGCCTACATCGCCGTCGGGGACCTCGGGGAGAACCTCGTCTACTACTGGAGCCCCACCGAGATGGTGGCCGCGAAGGAAAAGGCCGTGGGCGCCACGATCCGCCTCGGCGGGCTCGTGGAGCCGGGCAGCCTCGTGCCCGACGGCCAGGTGCTCAACTTCCGCGTGACCGACGGCACGACCACCATCCCCGTCAGCACTCGCGAGGTGCCTCCGCAGATGTTCCGCGAGGGCATCGGCGTCGTGGTGGAAGGCACGGTGGACAGCGCGGGCCAGTTCCAGAGCAAGCGCATGATGGTGAAGCACGACAACGAATACCGCGCGCCCGAGGGCGGCGAGAAGCCCGCGCTCACGACGCTGGAAGGCGGATGACCGGCTACATCGGCCAGGCCTTCGTCCTCCTGGGGCTCGCCTGCGCGGCGACCGGTGCCGTCGCCGGCTTCGGCGCGGGGGCGATGCGCTCGGCGACCGGCTGGATGTGGGCGCGTCGCCTCGCGTACGCATTCTCCGCGTGCATGGTATTGGCGAACTTCACCATGGAGTACGCGCTCCTCACCCACGACTTCTCGGTGCGCTACGTCGCCCAGGTCGGCAGCCTCGACTCCCCCACGCACATCACGATCGTGAGCCTCTGGTCCTCGCTCGAGGGCTCGATCCTGTTCTGGGGCCTGATCCTCGGGGTGTACGTGGCGGCGGCCACCTGGTCGAACAAGGACCAGAACCCCTCCACGATGCCCTGGGCCACCGGTGTGTGGCTCTCCGTGGGCACGTTCTTCTGCTTCCTGCTCGCGGGGCCGGCCAACGCCTTCCTCCCGGCGCCGTTCCCGGTCCCGATGGACGGTCCGGGCCCGAACCCGCTCCTCCAGAACCACGTCCTCATGATCATCCACCCGCCGATGCTCTACCTGGGCTACGTCGGGATGACGATTCCGTTCGGTATCGCCGCCGGCGCGCTGTTCGCCGGCCGCCTCGAGGCGGCGCAGATCGCGCCCCTGCGCCGCTGGTTGATGGTCGCGTGGGGGTTCCTGACCGTCGGGATCACGCTCGGCGGCTGGTGGGCCTACGAGGTGCTCGGCTGGGGCGGGTACTGGGCGTGGGATCCGGTCGAGAACGCCTCGCTGCTCCCCTGGCTCACCGCGACGGCCGCGCTGCACGCAGCGATGCTGCCCCACCGCCGGGGAGCCCTCAAGGGCTGGACCGTGACGCTCGTGATCGCGAGCTTCCTCCTGACGCTGCTCGGCACGTTCATGACGCGCAGCGGCGTCTTCAACTCGGTCCACTCGTTCAGCCAGTCGGACATCGGCCCGACGATCCTCGCGTTCTTGTCCCTCTGCCTGGTCTTCTCCGTCGTGCTCCTGGCCCTGCGCGTCGACAAGCTCGAGGGGGAAGGCGCGGTCGTGGCGGTCGTGAGCCGGGAGACAGCGTTCCTCCTCAACAACCTGCTGTTCGTGGCGCTCACCTTCACGGTGCTGGTCGGGACCACGTTTCCGCTGCTGGCCGAGGCGATCCGAGGCGTGAAGCTCTCGGTCGGCGAGCCCTACTTCAACCGGATGGCCGTCCCGATCGGCGTCGCGATCCTGTTCCTGATGGGCGTCGGCCCGGCGCTCCCCTGGGGGCAGGCGTCGATGGAGAAGGTCCGTGCGCAGGTGCTTCCGCCCCTCGGCCTCGGCATCTCGGCGGTCGTCGTCGGGCTGGCGGTGGGGCTGCGCGAGCCCTGGCCGCTCCTCACGCTCGGGTGCGGCGGCTTCTCGATCTACGTCACCCTGCGGGAGATGAGCGCGCCGGTGCGCGCCCAGGCAGCGGCGATGGGCCCCGGCGGGAACGTGCTCTCCGCGTTGCCCCGCGCGCTCGCCCAGAGCAACCGCCGCATCGGCGGCTACATCGTGCACCTCGGCATCATCTGCATGATCCTCGCGATCGCGCTGTCGTCCGCCTACGGGGTCGACGCGGAGACGCGGATGGCCAAGGGTGAGTGCGTCGCCTTCGAGGGCTACGACGTGTGCTTCGAGGCGGCCCGCACCGTGAGCGAGTCCAACCGCACCCTTCAGGTGGCCGACTTCCGCGCGACCAAGGGGGGTGAGTCAGCCCTGATGTCCCCGGCGCTCGCGACGTACCCCGGCATGATGACGCCCATCGGCTCCCCCGACGTGCACACCACGCTCGGCTACGACCTCTACCTCTCCCTCATGAGCATCAACGGCGAGACCGTCGGCGTCCACATGTTCCGCAAGCCCGTGGTGGTGTGGATCTGGCTCGGCGCGGCCCTCGCGGCGCTCGGCACGATGATGTCGCTGGTGCCGTCGCGCGTTCCCAAGGGAGTGGCCGCGGCGGATCCGGCGATGGCCGAGGCGGCGGGCAAATGATGGAGGCCCTGCTCGTGTGGGGGCTCGGAGTGACCGTGCTCCTCGCGCTCGGCATCGCGATGCGGAAGCGCGTGAACCTCAAGGTGTGGATCGGCGGCATCGTCGTGACCGCGCCGCTCGTGCTGGTCCTCGGGCTCGGGTTCCAGAACGATCCCCACCAGATCGACTCGCCGCTCATCGGCCGCCCGGCCCCCGACTTCGTCCTCTCGCCGATCGACGGCGGCGCCCCCGTACGCCTGTCGGAGCAGCGCGGGCAGCCCGCGGTCGTGAACTTCTGGGCCACCTGGTGCGTGCCGTGCAAGACCGAGCACCGCACCCTCGTGGCCGTCGCGCAGCGCCTGGAGGGCAAGGTGAGGTTTTTCGGGGTCGTCTACCAAGACGAACCCGCGAAGATCCAGGCCTGGCTCGACAAGATGGGCGGCGCCTATCCGCAGCTCTTGGACGTGGGGGCAAAGGCCGCCATCGCGTACGGAGTCTACGGCGTCCCGGAGACCTACATCGTGGATGGAAACGGCGTCATCACCTACAAGTTCACCGGTCCCGTCGAGCCCCAGAGCTTGATGGAACAGCTCACTCCGCTGGTGGGATCGTGATGTTGCTCCTCGTCGCCACGGTCTTCGCGCAGGCGCCCGCCCCCGTTGTCGAGCCCGCGCCGATCGCCGAGCCCGCGCCGGCGGTGGCGGCGGCCCCCGCCATCGACCCCTCCGACCTCATCGGTGCGCCCGCCGGCCCCCCCGTCACGGGAGAGGCCCTCCGCGAGAAGACGCACGCCATCGCCAAGCTCATGCGCTGCCCCGTTTGCCAGGGCCTCTCCGTGGCGGACAGCCGCTCCGAGAGCGCCCTCGCGATGAAGGACGAGGTCCAGGATCTCGTCGCGCAGGGCTACGACGCGGATCAGGTGCTGCTCTACTTCGAGGCGAGCTACGGCGAGTTCATTCGTCTCGAGCCCAAGTTCGAGGGTGTGAACCTGCTCGTGTGGGGCGCGCCGCTCCTGCTGCTGCTCGGGGGAGGCGGCTGGATTTTCTGGTCCGTGTTCGCGGCGGGTCGCCGCCGTTCGGCATCGCCGTCGGCTCCGACCGTGTCGCTCTCCAAGGAGGCGTCCGCCGCGCCGTCCCCCTCGTCCCCCGAGGACGATGCCCTGGCCGCCTACCTGCGGCGTGTCCGCGAGGAGTCCCGTTGACCCCCCCGACCGATTGGACGCCCGGCGTCACCGTGCTCGTCGCGGCGCTCTTCCTCGGCGCCATCGTGGTGGCGTGGAGCCGCCGCGGCGCCTCCCTGCCCGCGGTGCAGAACACCCGACGCGACGAGCTCGACCGCCAGAAGGACGCCTTCTACGGCCTCCTGCGCGAGCACAACGCGGCGCGAACCCCCGCCAGCGGCCCCGAGTGGGCTGCCGAGCGGGACCGCCTCGAGCTGGAAGCCGCGCGGGTCCTGCGCGATCTGGACAGCCTTCGCCAACAGCACGTGGGTGACCCCTCCCCCGCCCCGTCCGCGCCGCTCCCGAGCGGGTTCAGCGCCAGGAACCCGCGGCTCGTGGGCGCCTTGTGGGGCGGCGGAGCGGTGCTGTTCGTGTCCGGCCTCGCGTTCACGTTGCAGGAATTCGCCGCGCCTCGGCCCGAGGGCGGCACGATGACCGGAAACAACAACCCCGGCGGATCGGGAGGCGCCGGATCGGGAGAGGCCGGAGCGCCCGCGCTGAGCGCCGCGCAGGAGGCGCAGCTCGCCCGGCTCAAGCTCGCGGTCGACGCCACGCCGGACGACGTCGCCGCGCGCAACGCGTTCGGGCATGCGCTGCTCCACGCGGGCAAGCTGATGGATGCGTACAAAGAGGGTGAAGCCGTAGTGAAGCTGCGTGCCGACGATCCGGAGGCGCGCACCCACCAGGCGATCGTGCTCATCGCCATCGGCAACGCGGCCACCGCCGCCACCGCCCTCGACAAGGTGATCGCCGGCAACCCCGCGTTCGCCGAGGCGCTCGCCTATCGCGGCGCCCTCCACTACCAGGCGGGCGAGAGCGATCAGGCCATCGCCCTGCTCGAGCGCGCGATCACGGCGGACCCGGACCTGACGGCCTCGGTCGGCCCCCTCATCGACGCCGCGAGGTCCGGAACGGGCCCGAAGGCCGCCACCAACGCGGCGGGATCGGCCTCCAGCACCGGGCCGGCCTCGACGGAGCCGCCCGGTGCCCCCTCGCCCGAGACCGTGACCGGCACCCTCACGCTCGACCCGAGCGTCGCCGCCAAGACGAAGCCCGGGGATGTCCTGTTCCTCTCCGCGCGCGCCCCCGGAGTGACCGGCGGCCCACCGACGTGGACCCAGAAGCAGGTCACCGTCGAGAGCTTCCCGCTGACCTTCGCCCTCGGCCCGGCCGACGCGATGATCAAGGGAATCCCGACCCCCGGCGAGCTCGTCATCACCGCGCGCATCGACCGCGACGGCAACGCGATGACCAAGTCAGCCGACGACCTCGTCGGCAAGAGCGCCCCGTTGAAGCCGGGCACCACGAACGTGACCATCACGCTCGCGGCCGCCGGACCTACCCCGTGAGCTGCTTGGACGCGTAGTAGGCCTTGACCTCGGGGTCCCCCAGGAACACGAGCGTCAGGATGCCGAAGATCATCGAGAAGGTGCTGCACGTCAGGATGCAGCAGATCTCGGCGATGGCGATCCCCTTCGGCGGGCGGAGGCCAGCGTGGTTGCTGGACAAGTGCTTGGCGCCGCTGATGATCTCCAGGATCCCGATCGGGATGAGGACGAACACCGGACAGCAGAACACCAGCCCGAGGCCGAACGTGGCCAGGCCCCAGGAGAGGCCCGCGAGCGTCCAGGCGAGGGCGCCCATGAGGTTGAAGATGCCGCCGATGAGGTGCATCACCCCGATGGCCTGGACCTTTCCGGGTGGCGGAGCGAGCACGTCGGCCATGGTCAGGGCGCCTGGTTGGGAGGCGCGGGGGGCGCCTTCTGGTCGAGGTGGCGCTGATAGAACCAGTCGAGCGTCACGAAGGTCCAGATCGCGGCGAGCGCGTTGCCGACGCCGGGCAGCAGGAACGCGAACGCCAAGCAGACGCTCGCAGTGCCGAAGATGCCGAGCGGCACGAGCACGAACTGGTAGAGGAAGGATTCAGAGTGCATGAGACCTCCGGCGGCGCGCACGATAACACTCGACCCCTTGCTGAACCAGCGGCGGGTGGCACAACCGCGCTTGTCGCGAAGGAGCTGGTAGCCTCGCGTGACGATGCGGGCGGCACCTCAAGGGCGGTGACCGGCGACCCAATCCAACCACGCGCCACCCGCGCCTCCGGGCTGCGAGCGTGCAGGGTCGATCGCACGCAAGAATATTCAGCGTTGATCCGTCTGACGACGACGTGCGTGGTTGCGCTCCGAACGTCCCACCCCGACCATTGTGCCGGGAGCTCACGATGCGCAACTATCCGACCGCCTACTTCAAGTTTGCCTTCCCCACAACCACCGGTGTCATCGGCGCCGTGTTCCTCACGACGGTCCTGGCCGGCTGCCGGGCCGTGCCCCCGGAGAAGCCGGACACCGGGGACACCGGAGATTGCGACACCGAGTTCGACCTCAGCGGCGCCGCGACCATCGAGACCTACTCGGCCGCCGGCAAGATCCGGCTGAACCTCCGGGTGGACCAATTCAACTTGGGGCCCGCGGCGGGCGCGCAGCAGCTAAGCGCCGAGCTCGGGCAGCTCCGGGCGATCATGTCGAAGCTCGTGGGCGGCGTCTACCAGGCGCCCGGGCCGGTGCTGCTTGCGACAGGGCCCGCGCCGATCGTCCTCTGGGCGCCGCAGAGCCCGCGCCCGCTGTTCGCGGGGGAGTGGACGGTGCCCGTGGGCAGGCTTCTGAGCATCGAGGCGGACGTGAGCTCGGTTGTGGTGACCGACGCCAGCGGGGACGACCACGACGTGCTCTTCGGCCCCCTCGCCAGCCCCACCGGCGTACTCAGGTTCAAGCCGCCTCCGGGCACCACTCCCATGGAAGTCACCAACTCGGGCTTGAAGGGCTGGGAGATGGTTCTCCCCGCGGGATCGTCGGGGTCGCTCCACCTCCAGCTGGACGGGACATACCGGCTGGACAGCGACCTGAAGGGCAACGCGGCGACGTTCACGCGCCCATTCGAGTTCTCCAGGCGCCGCCTCGTCGTCCGGTACGCGTCGGGCACGAGCTCGACGGCGATCGCGGCGTTGGAGGACCAGACCGAGGCGGAGACCGTATGGACCAGCTTCACCGGGCTCAAGGCCGTGGAGTTCGACGGCACGGACTGGTGGTCGATCACGGAGCGGTACCTCCAGTACCGCGCCTCGCCGATCGTCGAGTTCGTGAGCCTCGACCCGTACATGCGCAACATGACCGAGCACGACCCGGGCTACATGGACGACTACTGGTACGCGGACGAGCAGGGACACCTGTGGGACATCCGGGTCGCGCCTTCGGACGATTCGTCCACGGACTACGCTTGGGACGACAGCGAGGGCAGTCGAGACGTGGTGCTCGGCTTCATCGACGGCGGGCTCGACTACAACCATCCGGATCTCGTGAACAACCTGTACGTGAACGTGGACGAGTTCCCGGACGGGCTGGTGGCCACCTGCGGGCTCGATCCCATGTCGACGGGGATGACCATCGAGATGGCGCTCGACTTCGACGAGGACGGCGTCTTTACCCTGCACGACCTCAACGCGGGCCTCGTCGACGAGACCGTGCGTGACGACACGCTCGATCTGCTCGACCTGTGCGGGTACCCCGTGAGCGCCACCGCGAGCACCGCGGCCTACGACTACGATCCCCTGAACCCCATCGTGCAGGCCGACGACTTCCTCGAGACCTTTGCGGACGCTGACGACACGGACGGGAACGGCTTCGTGGACGACTTCTTCGGGGCCAACTTCAGGTCGCTCGACTCCCGATGCGCGGACGGCACCTTCGCGGCGGCCACGTGCGACCCGTGGGACATCAATCCGGACGACCGCTGCAACACGGGGCTCCCGCACTGCGACGAGACGTTCGGCATCCAACACGGCACGCAGATGGCCGGCATCGCCGCCGCCGAGGGCAACAACGCCCGGAGCATCGCCGGCGTCATCGGGCAGGTCCGGATTCTCGAGGCCCGGTCGGACAACGCCGACGTCTCGACGATCCTGAGCTTCTCGCAGACGATGGAGGCGGCCGACTACCTCATCGCGGAGGGGGCGCACGTGATCGTCTGCCCGTGGGGGAGCGTGATGGATATTCCGCCCGAGTGCGCCGTCGACTTCGCGGCGGAGGTCGGCGCCGAGTACGAGGCCCGGACAGAGGCCCTGTTCGTGTTCGCCGCGGGCAACGAGGCGACCAACTGCGACGATCCGGACCTGCTCTGCTTCCCCGGCGAGGCGGAGGCAGACAACCTGGTGGCGGTGGGCGCGACGCTCAACCTCCTCGAGAAGGACACCGTGACCGGCGACCCGAGCGGGATGATGACCGGGTACGCGACGTTCTCCAACTTCGGGGATGACACCATCGACATCGCGGCCCCCGGGGGGGAGGATCTCCCGTCGATCGCGAACGGGTTCGCGGACTACACGTGGGTGCAGTACTCGGCGGCAGTACGCTCCTACACCAGCGGCACCTCGGCCGCGTCCGCCATCGTGGGTGGGGCGGCGGCCCTGCGCCTCGCCGCGTGCACAGACCCGGTCGACGGGTCCGTGCTGAGGACCGCGCTGCTCGGCTCGGCGCAGGACCGGTCGACGGAGCTCACCGGCAGCGGGCCCTCGCTCTGCGGGGGCGGCCTGTGCATCGGCGGCGGCAGGTACCTCGACGCGGCCGAGTTCATCGCGGTATCCTGCCCTTGAGGATGGCATGATCCCATCGATCGCCGCGCTGCTCTTCGGGTGCGCGGCCGCGCCAGGGCCTGCGGAGGAGCACGAGCTGGAGGACGACCACTCGTGCTCCACCGCCGACGAGGTGTGCGCGGCGATCAAGCGGGGCGGCTGGGAGCTCACCCTGCCCGCGGTGGGCACCACGGCGGACACCTGGTGGCAGGACACCTGCATCTCATCCGAGGAGGACGGCGAGTGGTACGGCCAGGAGGGGGTGGAGACGGAGGTCCGGCCCGGGTTCTGGTTCGACTACGTTGTCGACGGGAGCGCCTCTACGATGCGCTACCCCGACTGCGCCTTCGTCCGGTGGACAGACTTCCCCTCCACGATCGGCGAGGGAGACGGGCTCGACGGATTGCCGGTGGGCTGGCAGTTCGCCTACGGCACCGACGCGGGGAAGGTGGAGGAGCTGCTGCTCGCGGTCGAGGCTTCCTGGCACCGACGCCGGGGGCCCGCGACGGGGACGAATCTGTACGACGCGAACTACGTCTACGACTGGCTCGCGTGGGAGGAGGACGGGCTCCACCGCTGGCGGTTCTGTCGGGTGTTCACAGACCAGTGGTCGTCCGTCTCGTCGCTCCTCTGCCACGACTACACCTACTCGCCCGAGCGGCAGCTGCTCGCGGGCGTGGAGGAGATGGGGGACGAGCTGGAGTGCAGCCCATAGCGTTAGCGCTTTCTCGGTTCGTCGATATAGAAGAACCGAATCCCGGGCAGGAGCGTCGGCAGCGGCGTAGACTGCGTGAGGCCTTCCCGGAGCTCGAATGAGATCGGTCGCACTGGTGCTCGTTCTTTGCGGCTGTATCGACACCACGCTCGAAGGGGTCAAGTCCGACGCAGAAGAGGGCGTGCGCGAGCTCGAGGTCGAGCCGCGCATCATCGACTTCGGGACGGTCGCCTCCGCAGCGCCGGTCACCGGGGTGATCACCCTCACCTCGGTGGGCGATCTTCCCGTCGCTGTCTCGACGATCGACATCTCGGGCTCGCCCGCCTACTCGATCACCTGGGCCTCCGCCGACCTCGTGCTCCAGCCGGGGGACAGCGCCGAGGTCATCGTCACGTACGCCCCCGCGAGCTTCGAGGACGAGGGCCAGGTGGTCGTCCGGAGCGACGCCGTCGAGTCCGATCAGGGAGTGCAGCTGCTCGGCGCCGGCCTCTACCCCGGCATCGAGATCACGCCGTACTCGCTCTACTTCGAGAGCGAGTACGGCGAGTCGGCCTACGAGGACTTCATCGTCTACAGCATCGGGACCACGGATCTCGAGCTCTCCGACATGGTCGTCCAGGGCCCCCAGTTCGTGGCCGAGGGTGGTATCCCCACGGTGTTGGCCCCCGGCGAGACTACGACCGTTCGCGTCACCTACACCCCCGAGGGGGAGGGCGAGACCGCCTCGGGCAAGGTCTGGCTCACGACGAACACACCGATCGGCTACGCCATCGTGCCGCTCGAGGCGCGGGAGGGCCGCCCGTGTATCGGCCTTGGAGAGGCGTGGGACCGCGGGCTGCTCTACGGCCACACCGAGGCGGACGGCGGCACGTTCGGCCTGGAGAGCCTCGCCACGGACGACGAGATCTGCATCGACCACTGGTACGTCTGGGTCTCCACCGAGTCCCAGGACCTGGGCGCGGGCGACATGGACGCCGACTTCGGCGGCATCTACCCCGCCGGCTCGCTCAACCTCCTCCCGGGCGAGTACCTCCAGTTCGACGGCGCCGGGCCCACCGGCGAGGCGTGGTACTGCGTGGAGCAGGAGCAGTACACCAGGCCGAGCAGGGACTATGTCTTCCTCGGCGCGCGCGTGCCGGAGCCGCTGCTCACCTACATGCTCGCCGAGGACCAGGAGGCTTCGTGGGCCTGGCAGGACGAGCACCCGGTCATGATCGCCGCGCGGGGTACCAACTTCATCGGCATGCCCGGAGGCGGCGGCACCGCCCCCGTCACGATCCGCGCCCTCAACATGGGCAGCCGGAGCGGCTACGTCGAGCTGCACGAGGCGGTCCCCGCCGGCTACACGGCAGCCGGCTTCTCCGTCGAGCCCATCCGCACCGAAACCGGCGCCGACCAGGCCACCATCTACGTCTTCGACGCCCAGCTCTACGGGTGGCAGCTCCAGGGCTCCTCCGAGCAGGTGCTGTACGACGAGCTCGCGATCACCTACACCCTCGGCATCCCCCCCTGCCGCGGCCGCCAGTACCTCCCTCCGATGGAGACACACTGGGAGGACGCCGACGGCATCGCCCGCACGGCCACGGCCAACCCGCTCGTCATCAACTGCGAGTAGAGGACGGGTAGGCGGGCGCGACTCCGGCGAGAACGCTGGGAGTTTCATTTTCTCATCCGCCACGGCGCGCCGCTCCGCGTCAAGCGCCGCTACCGGCAATCTGTCAATTGCCGTAGGTGTCACGACGTCCGCTCCTGGGAGAGGCGCGCACCGAAGGAGGAGGCGTCGCGTCGAAAACGTCGTCAGCAGAAAATACTACCTCCTCCCCCTCCCCGCCGTCGTCACCTCCCTCTTGTTGCTGGCCACCCCCGCAGTCGCATTGGACGCCGACCAGGACGGCTACCACGCGAACAGCGCGCCCAACGACTGCGACGACGGCAACGCCGCGCGCCATCCGAACCGCACGGAGAACGTGGGGGACGGTGTGGACCAGGATTGCGACGGGACCGACGCGTTGTCACGCGCGCTCGTCTTCGGGAATTTCTCGAGCCCTGCCTGGACCGCGACCGGGGGCGCCACCCTCGGAGGCGATACGGCCTCCATCAGCTCGGCAGGAGGGGCGTTCTCGAGGAGCTTCAACGTGTTCGACGCGCGCGGCGCGGCGCACATCGCCTTCAAGGTGCTGGCGTACTCGGGCAACGGATCCTGCACGGCGAATGTCGAGACCCTGCCGCCGGGCGGAGGCACTCCGATGAACGCCTCGTGGGCCTTTTCCGGCGTCGGGATCAAGGTGAGTCCGGCGCTCGCCGTGCACGCCGCCCCCCGTGCGTGGACGGGGGCCAAGATCGTCTGCCCCGCCGGCATCTCGCTGACGATCGACTGGATCGTGCAGCAGAACGCGGCGCCCTACGCGGTCGGGCCCGCCTCGGACGCGATCGTGGCGTGGGAGGACATCGAGGCGCCGGGAGGCGGCCTGACCACGACGATGGCGCAGGTCGTCAGCACCCGTGACACCTCGGGGGTCTGGCTGCTGGACGATGTGTACGCCTCGAGCGACGTGGGCGGGGTTGCCAAGGCCGACGCCTACGGCAACTGGACGACCATCAACGGGACTGGCGCCACGGGCCTCACGACGCAGGCCGACCTCGCGGTGTGGGGCCTCCCTCCGTCCGCGACCGGCACGTTGTACGCGTTGACGGGCCGGGAAGGGACCTACTACTACCACGGCGGCTTCTGGTACTCGACCGACTCCGGAGCGAACTGGTACAAGGCCGCGAACTCGATGGACGACGATGTCGGCGGGCTCTCCCGGCAGTCCACATGCGGCGGCAGCGACAAGCCGTACTCGGGCGGGAAGCTCCTCGTCGAGGAGCCCGAGCCCTTCGACGTGCCCGAGATCGTCTACATCGGCAACGGCGATCCGGACGTGTCCCAGCCGGTGTGGATGTTCGACGGCACGGAGGTCTGCGAGCTGCCCGGAGGGGAGACGGCGCTGCCCGAAGGCGCCCTGGTGCGCGCGCTGGAGCGCGGCTACGACACTTCGGGGGCCCCGGTCCTGCTCGTCGGCTACGCGGGGCGGGAGATGGTCGGGAGCGCGGAGCTGCCTTCGGTGTACGCGTGCGCCCTGCCGACCGACACGGACCTGGTCGACCTCGAGTGTGGCGGCACCGAAGAGGTGACATGTGTGCCGATCTCCGGGAGCGAGGGGCTCGACGTGCGCGACATCGAGATCGATCCGAGCGATCCGACCCGGTACGTCGTGGCCGACGGCGGCGACGACCCGGACGCGGGCGTCTGCACGGACGGTGTGGGCGGCATCTACTACGGAGACCTGGACGGCCTGAACACCATCTCGGAGGTGCCGAACTCCTGGGACGTCACGATGGATCAGGAGCTCACGGGCGTCTCGTTCTACCCCGACGGCTCGCGGCTCTTCGCATTCATGCCGCTCACCCACGACAACGCGTACGCCTTCGACCGCGTCTATGTCATCGAGACGAGCGACTTCTACGCCTTCACGGACAGCTGGGTCCCGATGAACACGGACGAGGGCGACTCCGGCGACCGCGAGCTGGTGTTCTGGGACGAGTACCCGGACGCCGCCTGGCTCTCCGACGAGGAGGAGGACACCGGCACCGATGACATGGTCACGAAGCGGGATCCGTTCGCCTACACGCGCACGCCCGGCCACAGCGTCGATGCCGTGTGGTCGGAGGTGACCGAGTGGGTCAACCCCATCGGCTACTTCTCGTCGACGTTCAACTTCTGGGGTGTGCACGAACACGCCTATTGGGCGGGCACCGACGCTCAGTGGGGCTTCGCGTTCGCCCCCGATCCGGACAACACCAACCCGCTCACCTACCAGACGGCGGTCATCACCGACATCGCGATGGATCCGACCGGAGACGTGTGGGCCTCCGCGGCCGACATCGGGCTCTTCCAATATCCGTACGGCTACGAGACGGCAGAGGTCGACTGCCTCTGGGACTATTACAACGCGGGCGGGCGGGCGGTCTCCGTCGGCACCGATGGCAGCGTTTGGATCGGCCTCTACGACCAGGACGGCAGCACCGACACCCACGAGATGGGGGTGTTCCGCACCCTCGACGGCGGCGACACGTGGATGTACGAGGGCGCTGGTTACAGCGGGAACCGGTACGTGGACGGGGGGTTGGCACGCGCCATCTGCAAGGATGGCGACAGCTTGCACCGGGCCGAACCGATGGCGAGCGGGAGCGCGTTCTCGGTCGCGGCCTCGACCTCGCTCCTGTCCGACACGAACGGCAACCTCTACGATCTCGCGGCCATCGATGAGAACACCGCCTTGGTGCTCTTCGAGACCACCTCCACCACGGGCGGTCTGCACTACACGATCGACGGGGGTGCCACCTGGCATCCGGTGGCCTTCATCCCGGGCACCAGCGGGTGCGTCGAGAGCGATTTCTTCAACACGACGCGCGGCATGTCCGTGATTGGGGCCGGCACCACGTCGCTCGTGACGGATTCCGACCTCGATGGCGTTCTCGACGCGGCCGAGGGCCAACTCCAGGTCCTGGTTTCCTCGAAGTATGACGTCTCGGGCAACAATTGCGCACTTGCCCGGGTAACGATCACGAGCGGGACGCCGACCTGGACCTGGTTCACTCTCGGCGAGCCCACCAACGACACCACCGTGCAATGCCGCATCGACGATCAGCACGTGGCCGGCGTCATCGCCTCGCCCTGGACCCCCACCGAGGCGTTCGTCTGGGGCACGTACTCGTACTTCGCCGCGGCGGCCGGGAAGCACCGCGGCGGCGTGTGCGCGGTGGACCTCACCAGCGGGGCGACGACCGAGATCCTGTCTCCTGTGGACCACCAGTTCGCTATCGGATCGGTCTCGGCGGCGCCCAGCACCATCGACAGTTTGTTCATCGCGCCGAAGGTGGACGTGGATACGATGACCGAGTGCTACGAGACCTCGGCCTCTGGCTGCGACCTGGCGACGCCCTTCTTTGCGGATCGCACCGGCACCACCTGGTGGCCGGTCCCGCTCGCGACCTACCCGCCCAACCTCGTCGGGACGGCCGCGGGCTGGGGCGAAGATCCCACCTCGGGGCTCCCCGTCCTCCTGTATGGTACCGAGGGGTCCGGCGGATGGATCGGCACGATGTCCTGGTGACTCTCCTCCTGTTCGCGACCGCGTGCACCAGCGGTCACGACGCGAGCGATAGCGTGCCCACCGCGGTCGACTCGGCGCGCGACACGACCGACACCGACACCGACACCGACACCGACACCGACGACACGGCGCCGCCGACCGACGCGGACGGAGACGGCTTCCTCTCCGACCTCGACTGCGACGACGCCGACGCCACCATCCACCCCGGCGCCACGGACTGGTGCGACGGGATCGACCAGGACTGCGACGGCGACCCCATCGGCGCGGGCGCCTGCGCCGCGATCGACACGAACGGGATGCCGCTCCCGAGCTGGGTCGGCGAGTTCGAGGACGCATACCTATGGCTCGACGGAGGCGTGCCGAGGGATGGCAGCGCAGTCGGGCCGGGCGGCAGCTGGGCCGGGCTCGGCATCCTCGAAGCGTCGTTCCCCAACGGAGTATCGACCTCCAGCGGCGCCTACCTGCTCATGGACGGGCTCCCCGACGCGCCCGAGACCCCGTGGATGGACGACCTCGTGGCCGCCTGGGCGGCGCCCTCGGCGTCGTATGCCTTCATGAAGCCCCCGCTCTCGGGCGGCGACGTGGACGGCGACGGATACGGAGACCTCTGGTTCGCCTCGCCCGGGGCGGGCGTGTACAGCGGCCGGATGTGGCTCGTGCGCGGCCCCTCGGAGCGGTGGCCGGCAGAGGGCGCCTGGATCGACGAGGTGGCCGACGCCGCCTGGCTCGAGTCGCAGGCGGACACCGATTTTGCGTGGGAGTGGCTCTCCGACCTCGACCTTGACGCGGATGGTCGCGCAGACCTCCTGATCTTCGAGGGGGCCTATCGCACGGATCGCGTGCCACCGACCCTCTACATCGCCCTCGGCGGGGCCGCGGACGGCGAGCACGAGGCGGCAGCGGACGCGATCGTCCTCGAAAGCGAGCTCGCCGGCTCCGGCTTCGGCGCCGACGAGGGGGTCGCCATGGGAGATCTCGACGGAGACGGTCGGGACGACGTGTTGTTCAACTCGGGACAGTTCGGCGTGATGTGGGCCTCCGGCGCGGATCTCGCCGCCGGGGACGGCGCGCGGCTGGAGGACCTCCTGGTCGCGCCCCCGGGGCTGGCCGAGGCGGGCGGAGACCTTTCGATCGCGCGGAGCGGCCGCTTCGGGGATCTCGACGGGGACGGCAGACCCGAAGCCGTCGTGAGCTGGGGGTCTCCCGCGCGCCTCGAAGTGATGTCCCTCGCCGCGGTGCCCACCGGAGGGGATGCCGAGACCCTCACCACCGTCACCAGCGTCTACGGCCGGCAGTTCGCGTTGCTCCCCGAGGCGCTCGCCGACGTGGACGGCGACGGCTTTCTCGACGTGTGCGCGGGCGCGGCCGACTTCGTCGAGACGCACCACAACTACGCGAGCTGGGTCCTGTTCAGCTCCCGCCTGGAGATCGGTGGCAGCCACCTCGTGCCCGAGGTCGGGCTCGCGTTCGTCGATGGCGACGAGGGACCGACCTCCGGCGACCAACAGCTCCTCGCGCTGGACATCGACGGCGACGGCCTGCCCGAGTTCCTCCGCCACCGCATGCACGGGGAGACCACGCCGCCCTGGGAGGGGGAGGTGCGCGTGCTCCCCGGGTTCGACATCCCCCTGGACGACCCGACGAAGTGGTGAGCAGGCGCTACTGGTTCCTGCGGCGATGAACGGATGAGCTGAACCGCGGCGCCTCGCCGGGCGCCCCGCAAACCTGCACCCAGAGCGACATGCCCGAGCTTCCCGAGGTCGAATTCTGCCGACGATCGCTGATCCGCTGGTCGGCCGGACGCCGGGTGGTCGGGGTCGACGTGCCCGATCCGCGCTCCGTCCGCGTAAACCGCGGCGATCGCCCCTCCGTGGGGCATCCAGACGGCGCCGCGGAGCTCCGGAAGGTGGTTACCAGCGCGCCGCCCGCGGAGATCCTCCGCCACGGCAAGCGCCTCCTCTGGCGCTTCGGCGACGGCGCCCTGCTCCTGCACCTCGGCATGACGGGCAAGTGGGCGCACGCGCCCAACCGCTACGTGAAGGTGCGGCTCGACCTCGACGATGCCACCGCCCTGTATTTCTGCGATCCGCGCCTCCTCGGGGGCGTCGTGCCGACCCGCTGGGAGGAGGGCCAGGCGCTGCTCCGCGAGGGGCTCGGACCCGACGCGTGGAACGATCCCCTCCCCGCCCTGCGCGGCGCGCGCCCCGTAAAGATCGCGCTGATGGACCAATCCCTCGTCGCCGGCCTCGGCAACGTGCAGGTCATGGAGGCCCTGTGGCGCGCGCACATCCACCCCACGACCCCGTGTGACGCCCTCACCGACGCCCAACGGGCGCGGCTCCCCAGCGCGGTGCGGGAGCAGCTCGCCGCGACGCTCGCGCTCTTCGACGGCGCCGAGGAGATCGTGTACGTCGAGGAGGATCGCTCCTCGAACCCCTTCCCCATCTACCGCCGCGAGGGGCAGCCGTGCCCCGCGTGCGGTACGCCGATCGCGCGGATGATCCAGGGAGGACGCAGCACGTACTGGTGCCCGGGATGTCAGCCGGCGCCGGGGTGATTGCGACGCAAGGTGGATGGGCGACCGACGTGGGGCGCGGTGCCCGGCGGCGGTCGAGGACGCCCGCCACCGACCGCGCCCCGTGACCTTCTCGGTCCCGACCCTAGCTTGGAACACATGTCGGACGTCCTGACTCGACCCTCCCCGATCGACCTGCCCGCCCCGCTCCACCTCCCGCCCGGCCCCCAGGTCCGCGTGGGCATCTCAGGCTGGACCTACGAGCCGTGGCGCGGCACCTTCTACCCGGCGGGTCTGCCCCACCGCGCCGAGCTGGCCTACGCAAGCCGGTGGGTCGCCTCGGTCGAGATCAACGGCACGTTCTACGGGCTTCAACACCCGAAGGATTTCCAATCATGGCGGGAGCTTACACCTCCCGACTTCCGGTTCTCCGTGAAGGGGAGCCGCTACATCACGCACTTTCGCCGCCTCGAGGACGTGCGGGTGCCCGTCGCGAACTTCCTCGCCTCGGGGGTGCTGGCCCTCGGTGACAAGCTCGGTCCGCTCCTCTGGCAGCTCCCGCCCTGGTTCCGCTACGACGCCGAGCGCATCGAGACGTTCCTGGGGCTGCTGCCCCGCGATCAGGCCACCGCCGCGCTCGTCGGCACCGAGCACGACACGCGCGTCGAGGGGCGCTCGTTCCTCGACGTCGTCGGAGCGCTGCCCCTGCGCCACGCAATGGAGGTTCGCCATCCGAGCTTCGCCGAGCCGGCGTTCATCGAGCAGTTGCGACGCCACAACGTCGCGCTGGTGGTCGCCGACGCGGCTGGGCGCTGGCCGACGCTCGAGGACGTGACCGCCGACTTCGTCTACGCGCGGCTCCACGGCGACCAGGAGCTCTACGCCAGCGGCTACAGCGACGCCGCCCTCGATCGGTGGGCAGCGCGGTTCGCAGCCTGGCGCAGCGGGTCCGAGCCGGACGATGCGCGCCGGGTCTCCTCCGTGCCGCCCGCACCCGCGCCGGCCGGGCGCGACCTGTACGTCTACTTCGACAATGACGCGAAGGTGCACGCGCCGTTCGACGCGGCGGCGATGGCGGCCCGCCTGGGCGTGTCGCGTGAAACCCGCGAGCGCCCAGGCACTCAGGTGGCCCGGTAGCTACCCTCGCCCGCCCCCGCCGCCTCCGCCCCCACCACCGCCGCCGCCCTTCTGGCTGCGGAAGTCCCCGAAGAACACGGTCCCCTCGATGCCGAACCCGCCGTACAGCGCGCCCGGCACGGTGGCGATGTCGGCGCCGGTGACGCCGTCCGCACCCTGGCTGGCGTAGTACGTCTGGTCCGCCACGATGTGCCACATCCCGTAGAGGCTGACCTCGTAGGCACGGGTGCGGTCACGGAGGAGCGCGGAGAGCTGCGCGCGCACCGGGAAGTAGTTCGCGACGAGATAGCCCTCGGGCGCGGCGGTGGTCCCGCCGAAGCGCTCGAAGCCCGCGCCGATGCCCGCGCCCGCGAGGAGCTGGAAGCCATCCTCGTTGACGAGGGCCCCGTCGTACTCGAGGGTGAACTGGCCGGAGGTCCACGGCTGGCCAATGCCCAGGCCCACGAGCGCCCGCGCGCCGAGCCGGATCTTGGCGGCCGGGTAGAGCACGCCGCGCGCGCCGAACGAGATGTCCCCGTTCACTTTCTGCACGAGGGGTTCATCCTCGTCGCCGGTGGTGTCCTTCGCGTTCGCGGGGAAGGCGAACGGGTATTTCCCGGGGACGGCCATGGTCCCGACGGTAGGGCCGATGCCCCACCACTTCACGTCCAGAGCGGCGGCGTGCGGGACGATCGAGGTGAGCAGGGTCGAAAAGAGGAGGGCGGAGAACATCTCGATGGCCTCGGGTCAGGGGTGGACGCGCCGGCCCGCCTCGTCGAAGAGTTGGATGGCATCGACCGGGCAGGCGCGCGCGCCGCGCAGGAGCGCCTCGTCGGAAGGCTGAGAGGACGCGACGAGCACGGCGATGCCGCGCTCATCTACCTCATACGCGTCCGGCGCCTCCTCCATGCAGTTCGAGGAGCCGATGCACAACTTTTCATTGATGATGACCCGATACACGAGGGCGCCTCCTTGTCAGGGGGTGGGCTCGGGGGCGGCCCCGGGGAGAGGCGTGCCCTCTATGGGGGTGGTCGTGACCTTGATCAGCTCACCCTCGGTCTTCTTCATCTTGGGGCTCACCTCGATGCGCAAGGCGATGCCCGGCTCGACGGTGAACTGCTGCCCCGCGAACGTGTACCTGCCCCGCGGAAGCAGCCCGCTGAAGCCGCCTTCCTTCTTGATGCGCTCGGCGGTGGCCTCGACGCAGATGCGTTGGTCCGGATCGAACGGCACCTCGGCGACCTCGAGCGTGATCCCCCGCGGCGGCGTGGCGATCAGCATCACCTGGCCGTAGTTCGCGTCGATCGTGTAGAGCCAGTCGACCACTTCGCGCGTGCCCTTGATGCGGGCCGCGACCTTGAGGCGATCGTAGGCGTTCTGCGCGTTTCCGAGCGCGCGCGCGGCCTGGGCGCCATGGAGAAGGTCGTCGTAGGACATCTCGATCCCGAGCTTCTCGAGCTCGGCGAACTTCTTCTCCACCCCGGCCCAGAGCTGGCGGCCGGCGAGCTGCTCGATGTCGCCCGAGAGGCGAATGTGCTCGGCTTCACCCACGTCGGCAGCGGAAGCCGAGCCAGCAACGAGGAACAGCGCAAGGATCAAGGTCATTCGGTCTCCGCTCGCGGCCGCGTATCTATCTCGTCGCCCGCGTTTCTATCTCGTTCGGAAGGCGACGGCGCACGGGGACGCGCGACCGTGCCGAGGTCGAACCCCATGCCGCCGTACAAGCCGGTGGCCCGGGTCGTGTCCACGTAGACGTCGGCGGAAACGCCGAGCTTCAGGCGCTTGCCGGTGCGTTGCAAACGGAGACCGCCGCCCGCGTACAGCTCGAACGTGGCGGTGGCCACGGACAGCGCCTCGGATTCGAGGTTCAGGAAGGTCTGCCGGGAGACGAGGCCCGGCCCGCCCGCCACGCTCCACCCCTTCCCGATCGCGTGTTCGGCTCGGAGCGGGAGGAACAGATCGAGGTGCGCGTACTGGAGCGCCGGGATCGGGAGCCCGATGCCGGTGAAGCCGGGCGCGACGGCGAAGTGCCAGCCGTCCACCTCCAAGAAGCGATAGCGCAGGTCCACGCCGAGCCCCAGCGGGTACAGGTGGATGCCGAGGTCGAGGTCTCGCGAAAGGCCGCGCCGATAGTGCATCGCGACCGAGGGCAGCGGGATGCCGGTCGTCGTGGAGAGGAGGTTGGGTTCGCGGCTCACCTGGAGCTCGCCCGTGAACTCGCTCGTGCCCGGATCGAGGGGGATCGCCCCCGTGGCGGTGCTCAGGTGGGTGCAGCCGCTCCCCAGAGCCAGGAACGCCGCCGCGGAGGAGACGGCGGCGAGGAGGCGCGGCGAGCGCGTCAGAACGCCCACGCGGCCCCCACCTGGTAGTCGTGATCGACGCCCGAGGGGCGCCACGCGAGCCCGCCCTGGATCCGGATGCGCGCGTGTGGTCCCAGGCCGAAGGCGAGGCCTGCCCGACCGCGTGCGCCGGGCTCGATCGCCCAGACGGTGCCGAAGTCCGGCGCGGTCCACTCCGCGAACCGGAACGTCACCGCCGGGCCGACGCCGACATCCAGCGCCAGGTAGGGCGAAGTGCCCGGAAAGCTGCCCCGGCGGTTCACGCGGACCACCGGCTGAGGCTCCCGCGCGAAGGTCACGGTGCCGAGGATCGCGGGGCGGACGAGGTACTGGTCGAGCGCCAGCTCGGCGGAGCGCTCCACCCCGAGCGTGCCGAAGGCCTCGACGGCGACGCCCCAGACGCCCCGGACCGGCACGGCCACGGTGACCCCGAGGGCTCCCTGGGCACGATGGCGCCCGGAAGACTGGCGTACGAGGGCCTCCCCCACGACCAGCTCGACCGCGGCGCGCTCCGTGGGCAATCCGGGGGGCTCCGCGGCCTCCATCAAGGGCACCCCCCGACCAGCAGCAGGCCGCCCATCCGGGCGTCGATGGCGTCGCACACCGCGTCGTGCTGGGGCCCGGGCGAAGCGGCGCTCGCCAGCGCAGTCAGGAAGGCGCCGCCCTCCACGTCATCAGCGGCCTCCGGTGCCCAGGCCTGCACCCCGCGGACGAGCAGATCGAGCGTGCCCTCCGGGTCGTCCGTCGTGAGGCGGATGTCCCAGACGAGGGACGCGAACACCGTCCCCAGCGGGTAAGGATCGTAGATGGGCAGCACCGACTCCGCGAGCACCTCGGGGTCGGGCAGGAGCGCGGAGGTGAGCAGCGCGTTGGAGTCGACGTCCCGGGCGGGCATCGCGATCGAGGGGTCGAGGAACCGCGGGTCGTCCAGGAGGAGAACGGCCAGCGAGTCGGCGAAGCCCTCGTGCAGCGACGCCTGCCACATCCCGGCCTCGGTCGTGCCGTCCGTCACGATCGGGGCGAGCAGCGGATCCCCCAGCATCAGGAGGTGGAGCAGGGCGTGACCGAGCTCGTGCGTGACCACGCCCGCGTTGGCGAGGAGGGGCACATCCCGATCGTCCCCGTCCGGCAGCAGCAGGAACAGGTTGGCGCCGATCGCGTACGCCGCGTTGTCCGCGGGGGAGAGCTCGAGGAGGGGGGAGACCGCGGGGTTCCACGCGAGGACGAGGGGAAAGATCGGGGTGGTGTCGACGCCGCGATCGTCCAGGGCGCGAACGGCGTCCGCGAGGTGGCCGTAAAAGCTGTAGACGAGGATCCCGTCCTGATCGAGGGGCACCGCGACGCCCTCCCGAAGCGCGTACTGGACGCTCAGCGCACGCCCCCCGCTGTAGTGCTCGTTCTCCCCGACGCCGACGATCCGCCCCCCGTGCCGCATGTCGCCGAGGGTGCCTTTGACCGTGCGCGGATCCTCGAGCTCCGGGAGGCTGCGGGGCTCGATCACGTAGCCATCGTCGCCGCGGACGTAGGCGAGCACCGCGTCGGGAGCCTCGGACGTGCAGGCGAGCAGGAGGGTGAGCACGGGCACGCGCGATTGTAGTCGCGCCGGACGCCCCCGGCCCGCGCGCGGGCATAAGATGTGCGCCTCCTCGGCCCGCCGTGATCCGCCTTTCGCCCGCAGTGTCCTTCACCCCCGCGTTCATCGTGGCGCTTCCGCACGGGATCGCGGCGGGCATGCACCTGCCCCCGCGGCCCGATCCCGTGCCGAAAGAGGTGCTCGCACGCCTGCATCCGGACGAGCGTGCGCACGCCCTCACGCTCGGCGGGTTCCGGCAAGTGCAGTTCGTCGGTGGGCGGCTGGCGCTCGGGGAGCTCTTCCCGGAGCTCGGCCTGCGCCGCACGCCGGTGCTCACGAACGTCCACGGCGCGCCAGAGTTCCAGCCGGGCGTCGCCGGGTCGGTCACGCATAAGAACGACCTCGCGATCGCGATGATCGCGCGCGGCAGCCCGGGCCTCGGGATCGATCTCGAGGAGACCGACCGGGAGCGGCCCGGCGTCGCGAGCCGCGTCCTTCGGCCCGAGGAGCTCGCCGCGGTCGACTCGCTGCCGCCCGAGCGCCGGTGGCGCGACACCGCCATCCGGTTCTCGATCAAGGAGTCCATCTACAAGGCATTGCACCCCTTTCTCCTCCGCTACATCGGCTTCGGCGAGGTCGCCGTCTGGCCCTCGCCCGACGGCATCGACCGCGTGGAGGCCTTCCTGGGCACCGCCGAGGGCGCCTTCGCGTTCGACGCGCGGCACTACTGGGTGGAGAGCCGCGTTTTCTCCACCGTGCGCATCCGCCCGCGGGTCGAAGGGTGATCCACCTGGTGACGGGGGGGGCGCGCGCCGGCAAGAGCCGCTTCGTCCTCACGCAGGCGGAGGCCACGTCCGCCCCGAGCATCGCGTTCGTCGCGACGGCGGAGCGCGGGGACGACGAGATGGCCGAGCGCATCCTCCGCCACCAGGCCGAGCGATCCGCGCGATGGCACACGGTCGAAGAGCCGCTGGATCTGGAGCGGCTCCTTCCCACGCTCGCCCACGGGGCGATCGTCGTGGACTGCCTGACCCTGTGGGTGAGCAACCTCATGTTCCACCCGAGGGCGGGAAGCGATCCCGAGGCGCGGATCGACGCCCTGGCGAGCGCCCTCGGTCGGGTGGCCGTACCGACGTGGCTCGTCACCAACGAGGTCGGGCTCGGCATCGTCCCGGGTGACCCCATCAGCCGCCGCTACCGGGACCTGCTCGGCCGGTGCAATCAGCGCGTCGCCGCCGTGGCCGACCACGTCACCTTCGTGGTGTCGGGCCTCCCGATGACGCTGAAGTGAACGGCCTCCGGATCGGCGTCACGTTCCTCACGCGCCTTCCCCTCCGGTCGGAGGCCCCCGCTCCGGGCGATTGGGCGCGCGCGGTGCGATGGTTCCCGCTCGGGGGCGCAATCGTCGCGAGCGTCGGCATGGCCGCACTCCTCTTCGGTAGCTTCGCCCTCACCCCGCTCGTGGGGGCCGTGGCCGCCGTCGCAGCGATGGTGTGGGTGACCGGCGCGCTTCATGTGGACGGCTTCTCGGACTGCCTCGACGGGATGCACTGCCACGGCGACGCCGAGCGGCGCCTGAAGGTCATGCACGACCCCGCCGCGGGCGCCGTGGGGGCGGCGGGCACCACGCTGATGCTCCTCGCGAAGGTCGCGCTCCTCGGAGCATGCGTGGAGACAGGAACCGGCGCCGCCGCGTTGTGGGCGGCCTGCGTGTGCGCGCGCGCGTTCCTCCCGCTCGAGATCGCCCTCGGCACGCCGGCCACGCCCGGAAAGGGGCTGTTCGCGCGGCTCGCGGCGGAGGTGCGCCCCCGGGACGCCGCGTGGGCCGGGCTCCTCGCGGCGGTGCTCGTCGCACCCGCGGTCGTGCTCGTGCCGTCCGTCGTCGTGGGGTTGGGCGTAGGGCTCGTGGGCGCGGGCGCCGCCACGCTCGCCTGGCAGGCCTCCTGGCGGGAGCGGATCGGCGGGATCAACGGGGATGTGCTGGGCGCGGCGGTGGAGCTCCGGGAGCTCGTGCTGCTCGCGGCGATGGGCATGCGGTGGCTCGCGTGATCGGGGGATCTTCGGCGAACACGAGCGCGAGCGGCTGATCCGGCGAGGGGGCGAACCGGAGGCGCGGCGCGCCGGACTCCCAGACCACCGCGAGCACACCCTCCGGGATCGTCGCGAGACGCAGCACGTTGACGTCGGGCCAGGAGGAGCCCTCTCCGGTGTGCGCCACGCCCCCCTCGACCCACAACAGGGTGCCGCCCAGCCACGCGGGGCTGGAGAGCCCGGCGCCTCGCCGCACGGCGTGCGGAGCCGCGTCGCAGCCCGCGATCGTGAAGATCCCCTGCCCCTCGGGCGCGTCGAGCGCCACGTAGCCCCACCCCCCGGGCGCCGGCGCGAGGTGGCCCCGGGCGCCGGCCCCAAGGCAGTCCCGGCCGTCCGCGCGCTGAAGCCGCGCGCCGGCCGCCTCGATCGGCGCCCTGGCATCCACGCCGCACATCGCTCCTTGCACCACGAGCCCACCCGTGGTCACGACGCCGACGTGGCCGTCCATCTCGACGCGGAGGGGCCCGAGCGGCGCGCGCCGCTCCAGCGTCGAGAAGCCGGGCAGCGTGCCGCCGGCGGCCAGGACGACCGCCAGGGTGCCGGGCTCGTCCCCCGCGCTCCACGCGAGCCGAGCGCCCAGCGTGTACACCTCCGTCCGATCGGGATCCAACGCGAGGGCGGGGCTCGCGAGCGCCCGCGCGAGCTCCGCGCGCGCCCCCGCGGGGTCGCTGTGTTCCGACGCTCGCGCGCGAAGCCACGCGAAGCGATGCTCGGGCACTTTGCGCCCCGATCGCCCGACGAGGAGCGCGCGAGCTTCGGCCGCACGGCCCTGGTCGATCCAGACCCGGGCGAGCCACCACGCGACATCGTCATCCTCGGGAAACGCGGTGTGGAGCGCCTCGAGCGCCCCTCCTGCCTCGGCCGGCGCGTCGAACCATGTACGCACGGCGGTCGCAAAGGCGTCCGTCGGCGCCGTCGCATGGGCTATGGGCACGGCGGTCAGCAGCGCAGCGAGCGCAACGGACTCGAGGTTCCTTCTTAGGTGCACGAGCGGGGCCCTTGCGGTCCGGGGATGGCCTCCCTATCATCGGCCGGAAAGTGTAGATGCGTCGGGCGCCCTCCGGGAGCCCTCCGGACGCCCTCCGGACGCCCCCCGGACGCATCTGTAGACGGGAGCAGTTGAATGAGCGATCTCCGAACGGTTCCCACGCCGCAGTTGTTCCGCCAGTGGCGCGGCGGGGATGCCGACTCCGGTCAGAACATGGCCCAGCGGTTCTCTGACTGGTACTACGCCGTGACCGCCTCTCGCCTGGGCGATGCCCTGGGGCGCGTCCCCTTGCAGAACGCGTGCACGCGCTTCCAGCAGGGCATCGTCGGGGTCACGAAGGAAGCGGAGCTGGTCGGGTGGGCCCACGACATCCTCGCGGAAGAGCTCGCGGCCGCGGGCGGGCGGATCGGCGGGGGGGACTTTCCCAACCAGATCACTGCCGGGCGCTCGCCGACCGAGCTGCTCGCCATCGCGCGCAAGGCCCTCCCGCCCGAGGCCATCACCCTGCTGGCCCACGCGTACGATTCGGCCTGGCCGCTGGACGAGCTGACCAAGGAAGCCGAGAGCCAAGGCGGCATGCCGCTCGCCGTCCTCCGGGCGCGCTACGCGTTGAAGCGCTGGCTGCGACAGAACGCGGCGGTCGTCTTCACCGAGGTGCCGGACGAGCCCAACCTCGACTACGCGCCGCTGCCTCTCTACGAGGCCGGCCGGATGTCGAGCGCAGCGGAGGAGACCAACTTCGAGAAGTGGCTCCTCTCCAACATGTCGCTGTGCAAGGACATCGCAGAGTTCGGTGTGTTCGCGTTGGCGCTGCGCGCCGGGGCGTTTCGAACGGTCGCTCCCTCTTCGGTGCCCACCCGCCCGATCGCGCCGCCGCCGCAACAGCGGGCCACCCCGGCCGCCCCGGCTGCCCCGGGCCCGGAGAAGGGGCCCAGCCGCGTCGTCTTGCTGGTGGGTGCGTTCGTCGTGATGGCCATGGTCGTCTCGGGCATCGCGGCAGTGGGGCTGTTCTTCCTTGGGTGACTTCATCCCGGGGCAGGGCGGGGGGTGGACCCTCGTGCCCTCCGCGCGCCACGCCATGTTGCTCGACGCAAGCCGGAACGCGCTCGCGATCGGCGATCACGCGGCCGCCGTCGTGCTCGCAGAGGAGCTGCTGGACGAGCAGCCCGACGATCTGGATGCCCTGCTCATCGTCGCGGCCGCGGCGCCCAGCTACGGCCACGGGGAAGTGGGGGCCATCGCCGCGTCCCAGGCGGCGCGCCTCGGGGCCGACGTGGGCGCGTTGGAGGCGGCGGCCCTGCTGGCGGCATGTCAGGTCGAGCGGGCGTTGTCCGCCGCGAACACGGCGCTCGAGCGCCAACCGGCGGACGCGCGCGCCCACTTCGTCCGGGGCATCGCGCTCGACCTCCTGGGAGAGGCGGACCAGGCCAAGGCCGCGTTCGTGGCCGCCGGGGCCATCGATCCTGCCGGGTATCCTCCGCCGCTCGAGCTCCCCGCCGAAGACTGGGAGTCCCTCACCTTCGCCGCCACCGCCGCGCTCGAGCCCGCGCTCCGGGACGCCCTCGCGGGGGTGACCCTCGACCTGGTCGATCTCCCGGCGCTGGAGGTCCTCCGGGGCCTCTCCCCGCCGCCGAGCCCGATGGTCGATGCGCTGCTGCTCGATCCTGACGCTCGGCAGCCGCGAATCGAGATATATCGCCGAAACGTGCTCCGTGGCGCGACCTCCGCCGATGACGTGGAGGAGCGCATCCGGCGCGCCCTGCACGACGAAGCCGAGCTGCTGCTGGAGGACGAAGACGGATGAGATTCACGCTGGTCGGCACCGGGACCACCCTCCCGGACGCGACGCGGGGGCCCGCCGGGTTTCTCGTCGAGTCCGATGGAGCGCGGATCCTGGTCGACGGCGGGACCGGGACGATCGGCCGGCTCGCGGCGCTCGGGGTGGACGCGCGCGAGCTCGACGGCGGGGTGTACTCGCACCGCCATGTGGACCACTGCGGCGATCTGGTCCCGCTCCTGTTCACGATGAAGGTGGGGATCGACAAGCCGCGGCGCCGGGACTACCCGATCTGGGCGGGGAGCGGCTTCGAGGACTTCTTCGCGGCGCTCGAGGGCGTCTATGGCAGCTGGATCCAGCCCGAGGGCTGGAAGGTGCGCATCGCCGAGCTCGTGTTGGACGCCGCGGACGGCGCCGACCTCCCCGGAGGCGTGCGCCTCGACACGCTCCCCGCCGTCCACACCGCGGGGGCGCTGCACCTCTCGTTCACCTCGCCCAGCGGATACCGCGTCGTGTTCTCGGGTGACACCGGTCCGAGCGAGGCGTTGGCGGTGCTCGCCCGCGGCGCCGACGTCCTGGTCACCGAGTGTGCGGTGGAGACGACGGATCGCTGGAACTCCCATCTCTGCGCCACCGATGTGGCCGCGATTGTCGACGCGGCGCGTCCCAAGCGGGTGGTGCTCACCCACCTGTACCCGATGGTGGATCCGACCGAAGCCCTCCAGGTCGTGCGCGCCACCGGCGTCCCCGTCGAGCGCGGGCACGATGGCCAGGTGCTCGAGGGCTGACGGGCGGCTGCCCTTGGCTCCTGGCTACCGGTCGCCTCCGAGCAGGATGCCGACCGTGGCCTGGTAGATCGGCACGCCCGCGCGCGTGTCGACCCTCCACAACAGCACCTTGCCGCTGGCGCGCCCGAAGAGGGGCTGGACCATCCCGATCTCCGGGAGGATGCGCACCCCGGGGTAGACCCGGAGCGCGAGCCCCACCGTTCCGCCCACGCCCAGGACCGAGCGCCCTCTGGCCTGACCGGCGCCTCCGGACATCGCCCATCCGGTCACCTTGGGAGCGAGCACGAGCTCGTGCCCGCCGCGAAACCCCACCCCCACGATGAGGGGGACCTGCCAGTAGTGCGAGCGCCTCCCCTCCCCGAGGAGGCCCAGCCCGAAGCCGCCCACCATCGGCGCCACCGACAAGGCAACGCGGTCGTCCCATGGGTCCGTCAGGGCGAGCTTGCCCGTGAGCCCGAGCCCGCCTGCGCCGAAACGCACGCCGAGATCCAGGTGGCGCGTGATGCCGTACCGGGCCATGACGTTGGCCGTCGGTACCCACCCGCGGTCCTGCGTGCCCGACATTCCCGGCTCGAGACCGACCTGGACCGTACCCGGGTCGATCGGACGCGCGGTCTGTACCGTTCCGATGGTCGCGCAGCCCCCGGCGACCCACGCGACAAACCCCAACAGGAGCGTACGCATTGTTCTCCCCCTTGGGAGAAACTAGTGCGAGGGCAGTGAAGTCAAACCTACGCTCTGGCGCCCAGCTCCGACCAGCGTGACATCAGCGCATCGATCTCGACGGGGAGCGCCGCGAGGCGCCGCGAGAGGGCGGAGGCGTCCGTGGAGGCGTCCCTCCAGCTGCCGGGATCGACGAGCCGCGCGGAGAGCTTGGCCTGCTCGGCCTCGAGCAGCTCGATCCGAACCGGGAGCTCCTCGAACTCCTTCTGCTCCTTGAACGAGAGCTTGCGACGCGGCGGGGCCGGCGGGCGCGCTTCCGCCACGGGCTCCGCGCGCTTGACCTCGGCCTTGGCTTCGCCACGGGCCTCGGCCTTGGCTTCCGCCCGCGCCGCTTCGAGCTTGGCCGCCTGGGCCGACAGGTATTGCTGCCGCGAGGCGTAGCGGACCACGTTGCCCTCGCCCTCGAAGGCGAGCACGCCGGTGCAGACGCGGTCGAGGAAGGCGCGATCATGCGTCACGATGATGGCGACGCCGTCGTAGCCCATGAGGGCCTCTTCGAGCACGCGCATCGTCTGGAGGTCGAGATCGTTCGTCGGCTCGTCGAGCAGCAGCAGGTTGCTGCCCTGGAGGAGGAGCTTGGCGAGCAACAGCCGCGCGCGCTCCCCACCGGAGAGGGCCCGCACCTGTCGGGTGAAGAACTCCCGCGTGAACAGGAACCGGCCGAGGAAGCTCGCGACGTGCACGAACCCCTCGCCCACCTTGACCTGGTCGTTGCCGCCGCCGGCCGCCTCGAACACGGTCTGATCGAGATCGAGCCCGGTCCGCTCCTGGTCGAGCACGCTGGCCTTGACCCGCGCGCCGCGGACGAGCGTGCCCTTGTCGGGCTTGTCCTGGCCCATGATGAGCCGGAGCAGGGTCGTCTTGCCGACACCGTTCGGGCCGAGGATGCCGATGCGATCCCCCGCGACGAGCCCGAAGTCGACGTTCTTCAGCAGGGTGCGGCCACCGTACGACTTCCACACCCCGTGCCCCTCGAGCACCGTGCCGCCGTGCTTGAGGCCCGTGCGCAGGTCGAGGGCGAAGCCCGGATCCTTCTTGAAGCCGCGCTGGGATTGGAGGGCCGCGAGCCGCTCCAACCGCGCCTTCTGCTTGACCGAGCGCGCCGCCGGCGAGCGGGACGCCCACTCGGCTTCGCGCGCGATCATGGAGAGGCGCTGATCGTCCGCCCGCTCCATCGTGGAGCGGCGCTCGGCCCGCTCGATGAGGTAGTCGGCGTAGCTGCCATCGTACGAGACGCCGACGCCGTCCTCGACCTCGATGATGCGCGTGGCCACGGCCTCGAGGAGGTAGCGATCGTGCGTGACGATGACCACGGCGCCACGCTGGGCGGCGAGCCAGACCTGCAGCCACTCGACCGTGTCGGCGTCGAGGTGGTTGGTGGGCTCGTCGAGCAGCAGGAGATCGGGGGCGCCGAGCAGGCAGCGCGCGAGCGCCACGCGGCGACGCTCGCCGCCGGAGAGGCGATCGCAGCGCGCCTCCCGCGGAGGCGCTCCGACGCGGGACAGCATGGCCTCGACGGTGTGGGACACGTCCCAGCCGCGATCGTCGAGCTTTGCCTGGAGCTCGTCCGCGCGCTCCTGCTCCCCGTTGGTGAGCGCCTCTTCCCACGCGGCGAGGAGCTCGGCGTGCCACTTGATCGCGTCATCCGCGGCGTCCCCCACCGTCTCCCCGGGGAGCACGGGGTCCTGGTCCAGGAGCGCGATGGTGCCACGCGCGAACACGTCACCGTGGTCGGGGCTGACGGCCCCGCCCAGGATCCTGAGCAGGGTGGACTTGCCACATCCGTTGACACCGACGAGGCCGATGCGCTCGCCCGAGCCGATCGACAAGTCGACCCCGCGGAGGATGGGCCGGTCGGCGTAGACCTTCTCGATACCGCGAGCGCGTAGCAGTTCCATGGGGGCGGCGGTTAGCCCGTCAGAGGCATCCTGACGACGTGTGCGGGGCATTCGTGCCGAAACGGCGCACGGTCCGCGGTCGCGTTCGCCTCCGGGCCCACTACAGATCGCCGCCCGCCAGGGGCACCCACCACTGGCCCTGGCCGATGTCCACCGGGGCGTTGGACAGCCGCTGGGAGGTGCCCACGGACAGGGAACACAACACCCGGCCCCGCAGGGCGTAGCCGTTGTCACGGCGAGGATAGTCGTCACGCACGTTTACACTGGAGGGCAACGAGATCGTGGCGCCCTGCGCGCCCGGGGAGGTCGTACCCGCGTACCACCACCCCACGATCTCGCCGGGGGTTCCTTCACACGACGTCGCCCCGGTCCTGCGCGGGATCCGGGTGGGCGCGAGCGCGGCGGGGTGGGCTTCGACGACGGGCGGAGGTTCCACGGCCGCAACCGGCTCGGCGACGGCCGCAACCGGACGCTTCACGGGCGGCTCCTTCGCGGCGGTCACCTCGACCTCGACCTCGTCCCCCTCCCCCATCATCCACACCGCGCCCGTGGCGCCCGCGCCCACGATCAGCAGCACCAGCGCTGCCCCGAGGAGGATGACGGCGCGCCCCCCGCCTCCCGCTGGTCGAGTCGGGGCTCCACGGAGCAGCTTCCGCGCCTCCGCGAGGTTCTTGTCGTCCGGCGCCGCCGCGCACGCGGCGTCGGCCAGGAGCGCGAGCGCGCCGCGTTGGTCGGCCCGGGCGAGCAGCGCGATCCATGCGGCCAGCGCGGTCCCTCCCGCATCCACCGGCTCGAGCACGAGCCCCGCGGTGCGAGCCAGCCGCACGCGCGCCTCGGCCGAAGGGAAGCGGCGGGCGAAGAAGCCCGCCAGCTCGTCGCGCGTGGCGTCGTCCAGCTCGATGTTCAGTGCCATGCGCACCATCCTACCCGACCGCGGCCGGCTCTCCGCCGCGCTTCGAGCCGCCTCGGTGACAATTCCGGCGCCTCCGTGACACTTGCAGCCAGGCTGGCGATTGACCCAACCTGGGTCTGACACCCAACCTTGGGTATGCCACACCGTCGTAGTTCTCGACCGCGATGGCGTGCCGCCTTCGCGGGAATCTTCCTCTCGGCGTGCGTCGAGCCGGGCACCCTGCACTCGATGCCCGGGGGGCAAGGAGGTCCCGATGACGAAGCGAGGCCCGAGATCCCGAGGCCTCGACAAACGCCCGAGCAATCCCCGCACGACCCGGACGCCTCGGAGGTGCTTCGCGCGGTCCTGAGCGACGCGGCGCGGGCCACGCCCGAGCCCGACAGCCGCTCGGACAGCCCGGCGTGGGAGGCCTACTACGAGCCCAACTCGGTCCATGACGTCCACGTGTTCCTGACCGAGCTGGCGCGGGACGACCTCGAATCGGACGGGCGCGTCTGGGTGCCGGCGCGTGTCACCATCGACGGACTCGAATTCCCGAACGCCGGCGTGCGTCGCAAGGGCAGCACGACCTGGCAGGGCCTGTCGGACAAGCCCTCGATCAAGATCAAGCTCCGCGAGTTCGGACCCGGGCCGCGACTCGCGGGCCTCGAGCGCATCACGCTCAACAGCATGGTGAGCGATCCGGCGCAGGCGCGTGAGGTCATCTCCCTCCGCTTGTGGCGGGCGCTGGGTGTCACCGCGACGCGCGCGAGCTGGGCGCGCCTCTGGATCGACGAGGTGCCGTACGGCGCCTACGCAAACATCGAGGCGCTCGACGACGAGTGGCTGGAGCGGCGCTACGACTTCCCCGACGGCGATCTGTGGGAGGCCAACAACGACGCGGACTTCACCGAGGAGGGGCTTCCCTTCTGGGAGCTCTCCGAGGGCCTCGGTGACCCCGCCCCGATGGCCGAGCTCTCGGACGTTCTCGCGAGCGGGGCGCCCTCGTTCGACGAGGGCGTGGGGCACCTGGTCGACGTGGACCACTTCCTCCGGTACTGGGCCGCCTGCCTGGTGACCGGCGCGACGGACGGCTACCCGTTCCACCTGAACGACGCGTATGTCTACGCGGACCCGGGCAATGGCGGGCGCTTCGATTTCGTGCCCTGGGGGATGGACGAGTCCTGGGGTGACACCTACTCGCGGTACGCCACCGGCGAGCTCGCGAGGGCCTGCGAGGACGACCCGATCTGCGAAGAGAAGCTCTACGCGGCCATCCGCGCGACGCTCACCGCCCTCGACGGCATCGACGTGGCCGGGTTCGTGCGCGAGGCGTACGCGGTCAGCGAGCCGCTCGTCGCGGACGACCCCAGGCGCCCCTACACGGCGGGTGAGGTCTCGGCGGCGCGTGCAATCCTCGAGTCCCGCATCCTGGCGTGGCCCGGGATGGTCCGCGCCGACGTGGGTCCCTGAGGGCTTGGCTCCTCCGGCCCCGTGCTTAGTAACGCTCCATGGAAGCTGTATTCCGCCACCTCCTCGTGCCGACGGACTTCTCGGAGCCCGGCGCGAGCGCGCTACGGCTCGCGGTGCGCATCGCACGCCACGGTGCGGCGCGGCTCACGCTGTTCCACGTGGGCTCGCTCCCCCAAGCCGCCACGTTCGACTTTCCGACGTACGGCGTGCCGATGCCGGAGTCGCTGGTCCAGCTTCAACGGGAGCTCATGGCCGAGCGAGGGAAGGCGCTGGAGCGCCTCGCGCGGGAAGAGATCCCGTCGGATGTCACCTGGGACCAGAAGCTGGCCGAGGGCTACCCCCCCGAGGAGATCCTGAACGAGGTGCGGCTGGGCACCTACGATCTGCTGGTGATGGGCACCCACGGACACACGGGCATCAAGCACGCGCTGCTCGGCTCGGTCGCGGAGCGCGTCTTGCGCCAGAGCCCGATTCCGGTGCTGGTCACGCGCTGATGTGTACGGCCTGACCGCGCTGCCCTACAGGGACGTGCCGTACCAGAAGTAGACCCCCCCGGCCATACCCCCGCCGGTCGAAGCGTAGGTGGTGCCCGCGAACACGTCGCCCACACCATCCCCGTCGACATCGCCGGCGAAGACGGTCTCGCCGAGGCGCAGGCTCCCGGTGGTGCCGTAGAGCAGCTCCAGGTCCGCCTTGGTCGTGCTCGCGGCCAGCGGCCAGTACCCGATGCAGGCGGCGCCCCCGTTGGAAGCGCCCGTGTCATCGCTGTAGTCGCCGACCAGCAGATCGGATCGGCCGTCCCCGTCCAAATCGGCGCCGGAGACGGAGCTCGCCCACGTCAACCCGCTGATGCCCGCCAGGGCGTACGTGATCGTCGGCGTGGCGCGCCCCCCGATGATGGAGAACGCGGCGGTCGAGGTGGAATAGGCGATGTCCTCGTAGCCGTCGTCGTTCACGTCACCCACGGCGGAGAGCGCATACTGGTCCATGCTCCCCGAGCTGTCGGCCGAGGCGCTCGTCATCGAGCTGGTGATCGGGCCGTTGAACGCGTGAACCCGGGAGGTGCCGCGCGCCAGGACGAAGAGGTCTCCGATGCCGTCGCCGTCCCAGTCGGCAACCGCGGAGCGGGTGCCGAACTCGTCGTCCGAGGTGACCCCCTGAAGGGTGTCGGAGCCCGACCGCGACTTCACGTAGACCTCGCCGTTCCCCACGCCCGGGCAGCTGACCGTGTAGTCGTCGAGGCCGTCGTCATCGATGTCCGCGCCGCCGGACACCGCCGTACCGCAGATGCTCGCCGCAGTGCTGCCGCTCACGACCGTCGTGCCGGAGGTGGGCACGGTGGTGCCTCCCTCGAAGAGCGCCGCATAGCCACGCAGGCTGTTGTGGTACTGGGCGCCCACCACGGCGTCCTCGTAGCCATCGCCGTCCACGTCCCCCACGCCGGCCAGGGTGGCCCCGAACAGCGAGCCGGCCGCCGAGCCGGTCCACTTGCGGTCGTACGTGGACAGGTCGGTGCTCCCAGATGGGTGCCCGCCGGTGAAGATGTACACCGCACCGTTCCCGCTGGATGACGCCCCCGCGTTGGAGGCACCGATCATCACGTCCCGGAGGCCGTCGCCGTCGAGGTCCGCGAGACCGATGACGCTTCCGGCGTAGTCGACGCTGTCCTCGCCGATGAAGACGGCGTCCGCCGTGCTCGAGGCGGCTGTGGTCAGGGCACAGTCGTTGCCGGAATCGTCGCAGTTGTCGTCCACCAGGTTTCCGCACACCTCCGGCGCGGACGGGCTCACGGACGCCTCCCCATCGTCGCAATCGTCGATGGCGCCGCACGCGGCATACCCGGACGGGAGCGTGCACGCCCACTCGGTGATCACGTCGGAGTAATGGCCGTCCCCATCGGCATCGCCGCACCACTCGGTGCCTGTCGACGCGTCGAGGCTGGCGTCGGCATCGTCGATGGCGCGGTCACAGTCGTTGTCGATGGAGTCGCAGGTCTCCGACGCGCCCGGGTTGAGGTAGAAGCTCAAGTCGTTGCAGTCGGTGCTGTCCGCTACGTAGCCGCTCGGGGGGACGCAGCCGGCGCCCGTGACGGCCGGGTTGCCGTATCCGTCGCCGTCGAGATCCTGGTACCAGGTGCGGTCTGCGAGCACGCTGTCGTCCGTGTCGTCGCAGTCCCCGCCCACCGCGACGTAGCCACCCGGGACGGCACACGCGGCCCGGGTCGCGCTCCCTCCGTAGCCGTCGCCATCCGCGTCGCGGTACCAGGTGGTGGTGCCTGAGACCGACGAATCGTCGTCGTTCGCGGCCCCGTCACAGTCCTCGTCGAGATCCCCGTCGTCGCACCTCTCCGTGGCGCCCGGATGCACCGCGGCGGCCTCGTCGTCGCAGTCGACATCGGAGGCGTAGCCGTCGCCGTCGGCGTCCAGCGGCTCGGTGTCCGTGTCCGTGTCCGAGTCCGTGTCGGAGTCCGTGTCGGAGTCCGTGTCGGAGTCCGTGTCCGAGTCGGTGTCCGAGTCGGTGTCCGAGTCGGTGTCCGAGTCGGTGTCCGCGTCGGTATCGGCGTCGGTATCGGCGTCGGTATCGGCGTCGGTGTCCGCGTCGGTGTCCGAGTCGGTGTCCGAGTCCGAATCAGCGTCCGAGTCGGCGTCCGTGTCCGCGTCCGTGTCCGCGTCCGCCTCGATCGACGTACACACGCCGTCCTTGAGCTCGGTTCCCGCACCGCAGGTGGCGCCGAAGGTGCAACCGGGAAGCGCGGCGGCCAGGAGAAGGAGGGGGAAGAGACGCATCGTGGGCTCCGAGCGCACGGAGTGTACTGGAGGAGCGGCCGTCACGTCGCCCCCCTTGCATCGCGGCCGTCCGCGAGTCACGCTCCCCTCGGCAGCCCCCGTAGCAGCGCCGATCGAACCAGGCCCAAGCGTTCGAGCCGATAGGTAACGGCCGCGGCCAGCACGCCCCCCGCGTATCGCGCGGCGCGGGGGGCGCTGATCGACGAGGAGTCGTCCCCGTAGCGGGCGGGACAGGAGACCTCGCCGATCTCGAGCCCGAGGTGCACCGCCTGCACGAGCACCTCGTTGTCGAACACGAAGTCGTCCGCGTTGCGCTCGAACGGGATGGCCTCGAGGGCGGCCCGCGACCACGCGCGGTATCCGCTGTGCCACTCCGCGAGCGCGCGATCGAGCAGCAGGTTCTCGATCCACGTCAGCGCCTGGTTGCCGATCAACCGCCACAGGGGCATCCCGCCGTGGCGCGCCCCACGCCCGAGCACGCGCGACCCGAGCACCAGGTCGTAGGGCCCGAGCGCGACGAGGGACGCCATCGCCGGGATGAGGCGAGGATCGTATTGCCCGTCCGGGTGGAGCATGACGATCACGTCCGCGCCCGCATCCAGCGCGGCGCGGTAGCAGGTTTTCTGATTGGCGCCGTAGCCGCTGTTCGCCGGGTGGACGAGGGTCGGGACCCCCAGGGCGGCGGCCGCGGCCACCGTGTGGTCCGTGCTCGCATCGTCGACGAGGAGCAGGGCGTCGACCACGCCCTCGGGGATCGCCGCGAGCGTGGCCGCGAGGGTACGCGCGGCGTTGTAGGCCGGAAGCACCACGTGGACCCGCTTGCCGTGGATCACGCCGCTCTCAGACCACGAGGGTCGCGAAGGGCCCGCGCACGGCGAGGGTGGCCGCGACGCTGGTCCATGCTTCTACGCCGATCCCCGAACCGCCCCGCCGCGCGACCACGATGACCTGCGCGCCGTAGGCCTTCACGGCGTCGGGGAGCTCGTCCGTCGCTCGACCGTACGCGAGCGCCTCGCTGGCACCGGGGACCAGCGATCGGAGCGGCGCGAATACGCGTTCGGCGTGCGTCGCCACCGCGTCCCTCCAGACCTGGTCGGGGATGCCGTACTGGTCGGGGGTCGCGACGACCGCGGGATCTGCGTCGACCACGTTCACCAGCGTGACCCGCGCGCCGGTGGCAGCCGCGAGCTCCTGGGCGGATCGGGCCACGCGCACGGAGGCATCTCCGGCCTCCACCGCGGCCACGATGGACGTCAACGCGCCGATCGGCTCGTGCACGACCAGCAGCGGGACGGTCGCCGCGTGCAGCAGGCTCCGCGCCGTGCTGCCGAGCACGAGCCCGGAGAGCAGCGATCGCCCTCTCGAGCCGAGGATGATGAGATCGGCACCCACGCGCGCGCCCTCCGCGGCGATCTCCTGGGCGGGATCTCCCTGCGGGAGGTGGATCTGCGCGGTCGGGAACGTGGCGGCCGCCTCGAGCAGGAGGGCCCTGGCGTCCCGCTCGGCCGCCCTCCCCACGCCGAGCGCATCCAGGAGGTCGCGCACCGGGAGCACGTAGACGAGGATGACGGTGGCCCCTGGGGAGGCGATCAGGCGCGCATACGCCAGCGCCGCACGCGCGGGCGCCGAACCGTCGAAAGGGACCAGGATCCGCGTGATCATCGCACGAACAGCTTCATGAGCGCGCCGAACATCTTCCCGTAGGGAGGCCGCAGCGACGCGGTCCCGTTGAGGCGGGTCTGGTAGAACACGCTCTTCTCGTGGCTGAACGTGCGGAAGCCGTCGAACCCGTGGTACCGCCCCATCCCGCTGGCCCCGACCCCCCCGAAGGGCATGTCGTGCTGCGCCATGTGGTAGAGCGTCGCGTTGACCGAGGCCCCGCCCGACGTCGTGCGCGCCAGCACGTTCTCTACGCGCGCCCCGTCGTCGTCGAAGTAGTAGAGCGCGAGCGGGCGCGGGTTGTCGTTGACGAACCGAATCGCGTCATCCACGCTCGTCACGGCCACCACCGGCAGGATGGGGCCGAAGATCTCGTCCTGCATCAGGGCCATGTCCGGCGTGGCGCCGAGCACCAGCGTCGGGAAGAACTTGCGCGAGTCCCCCACGGCCTCGTTGGCGGGGTTGATCTGCTTGACCGTGGCGCCCTTCTTCACCGCGTCGGCCAGCAGCGCGTCGAGGCGGGCGTAGTGCCGATCGTTGATGATGCTGGTGTAGTCCGGATTGTCGACGATGCGTGGGTACATCTGCGTCACGCTGCGCTCGTAGCCCTTCACGAACGCGTCCACCCGCTCGGGCGCGATCAGCACGTAGTCCGGCGCGATGCAGGTCTGACCGGCGTTGAGCAGCTTGCCGGCGGCCACGCTCTCCGCGGCCCGCGCCGGGTCGTACGAGGCGTGCACGAGCACGGGGCTCTTTCCGCCGAGCTCGAGCGTCACCGGCGTCAGGTTCTCGGCGGCGGCGCGCATCACCATCCGGCCGACGGACGTCGACCCGGTGAAGAAGAGGTGGTCGAACGGGAGCCGGGCGAAGGCCCCCCCCACGTCGGCGCCGCCGGTGACCACGTCGACCTGGTCCGGCGGGAACACCTCTTTCACCATGGCCCTGACGAGCTCGCCGGTGCGTGGCGTGAGCTCGGAGGGCTTGAGCAGCACGCGGTTGCCGGCCGCGATGGCCGCGGTCAGCGGCATCACCGCGAGCTGGAACGGGTAGTTCCACGGCACGACGATGCCGACGATGCCGAGCGGCTGGCGGACGAGGCGGGAGGACGCGGGGAGGAAGCCCCAGAACGTCGCGCGGGACTCCGGGCGGGCCCAGCTCGAGAGCTGCGCGCGGGTGTGTTGCAGATCCGTGGCGGCGAGCGCGAGCTCGGCGGCGATGGTCTCGTGGTGGGAGCGATGGCCGAAGTCGGCGCTGATCGCCTTCGCGATGTCCTCCTGGTGGGCCACGATCCAGGCCTGGAGCTTCGCGAGCACGGCCAGCCTCGCCTTCACGTCGGGCGGCGTGGTCTGCGCGCGCCACGCGGCCCGCAGCCGCTCGAACGGCACGCGGACGAGCTGGTCAGCGTCCGGCAGGACCGCGGGACCCGCGCTCGGGGAGACACCTGGAGTCGCGCTGGGCGCGACGCCCACGATGGAGCCGTCGTTGGGTACGCTCACGGAGCACCTCGAAACGCGCACCATAAGCGTTTCAGAGGCTCAATTCCAGCGGGGGCGCCTCACGGGGCAGGACAGGTCGCGGCCTCCTCCAGCGCGCCGTCGACCCCCTCGGCCGAAGCGCAGTCGGCCGCCTCCCAGGCCTCCTCCTGGCAGCGGTACCACGGGCCGTACAGGGCTTCGGCCTCGGGCGACCAGAGGGGGCAGGCGGCGTCGGGTTCGTAGCTGCGCGTGTCCCCTCCCGCCTCGTCCGCGCAGGCGAGCGCGACCGCCGCCCAGTCTTCGCAGGCATTCTCGGCGCAGCCGAGGAGCAGCCGAGGGAGCAGGGCGAGGAGGGTCACCGAACCCGCCGGAGAAACAGGGCGATCCCGGGGAGGAAGAACAGGAAGAACCCACCGGAACCGGGCGTTCCATCACAAGCGCAGCCGGATGGCTCGTCCGCGCCGGGATCGGTGTCCGTGTCCGCCGTGTCCTCCGAGTCGGTGTCCTCCGAGTCGGTGTCCTCCGGGTCGGTGTCCTCCGGGTCGCCGATCGTCTCCGCGATCCAGTCCAGGTACAGATCGACCCGGGTGTCGCCCGAGGTGCTCCCGGCGCACAGCGTGCCGTCGTCGTCGCGACCGAAGGAGTGGGCGGCGACCAGGATGGGCACGTCGTCGTCATCGAGACGGAACACGGGGCCACCGGAGTCACCCCCACACGTCGCGCCACCCCCCACGTCGTAGCCGAGGAGGAACTCGTCCTCGAAGCCGACGACGGGCATGTCGACGAAGCGCTTGTAGTAGCCGGAGTCGCCCGCGTAGTCGCCCGAGGCCCCCCATCCCACCCACCGCAGGACTTCGCCGTCCACCGGCTCCCTCGTCGCGAGCGCGATCGGCTCGAGCTCGACGGCCTCGGACAGGTGCACGAAGCCGAGATCGTGGTCGATCTGGAGGCCGTTGGAGGAGACGAAATAGTCGGGATGCGGAAACCACTCGTCCGCTACGATCTCGGCCTCGTCGGAGGTCCACGCGTGGCCGACGTAGACGTGCATCTCGGTCAGCCCGTAATCGTAGGCGTCGACCGTGCAGTGCGCCGCGGTGAGCACCCATCGGGGGGCGACCAGGGTGCCGGTGCACACGAACACGGAGCTCCAGCGGGCGTCGGCGTGCCGGAGCAGCACGGCCTGGGGGTAGAGGCTCGTGCGTTCGCCGTTGACGATCGGCGGGGGGACCTCGGCGCGCGCGGTCGAGAGGGCGAGGAGGAGGAACATGCCCGCCGTCTATCTCTTCTGCGCGACCTCTTCCGTGTAGAGCGTCAGCAAGGTCACGAGCATCGCCACCAGCACCGGACCGATGAGCACGCCGACGATCCCGATCCACTCGAGCCCGCCGAGCACGCCGAGCAGGATGAGGAGCGGATGGATCCCGGACTGGCCCCGCACGATGAGCGGCCGCACGACGTTGTCGACGGAGGCGGTCACGATGATGGACCAGGCCAGGACGAACAGGGCGCGGCCCCAGTCGCCGGCGAGCGCCAGGTTCGCCGTGAGCGGGACCCACACCAACGCGGTGCCGACGAACGGCACGTAGGTCAGGACGCCCGTCAGCACGCCGAAGACGAACGGCCGGTCGACTCCGGCGATCCAATAGCCGACCGCCGCCACGAACCCCTGCAGCACCCCGCAGACGAGGCCGGCCAGGACGACGTTGCGGGCAAAGCTCGCGAAGACGTCGAACAGCCGCTGCAGGTAGCGGGGATCGAGCGGGGACACGCGCCCGACCCAGTTCAGGATGTCGGGCCCGCGCGCCAGGAGCGTCACGACGGAGAGGTAGAACACGACGATGTCGAGGAGGACCCCGGCCGTCTGCGTGAAAAAGTTGGGGAGGCCCGCCGCGAGGCCCCCTGCCACGCCCACGGACACCTGCTGCACCCCGTCGGCGAGGGCCGCGGCCAGCTGCTGGCGGTCCACCCCGAGCTCCGTGAGCCACCCGGCGACCCAAGGGGAGTCGAGGGCGTCGAGGACCCGATCGAGGCCTCCCTCGCGGATCGAGAGCACGACGAGGTTCGCGATGCGGACCAGCTCCCGCGACAGGAGCCACGCCAGGCCCGCGAGGGGGACGAACACCCCGACGGTGAGCAGCGTGGTCGTCGTGACCGCCGCCGTGTAGGACCGGCCCCGGAGGACGCGTAGCGCACCGACGTGCACGGGGGACGCGAGCACCGCCGTGATCACGGCGATGGTGAGCACCTGGAAGTACGGGTGCACCAGCCAGCCGACCCCGAGCAGCGCGGCCGCCAGGAGGATGCGGAAGGCCGCCGAGCGGCCCGCGGCGCCGCCCCCCGCCGAACCAGGCGTGGCGGGGGCGTCCGGATCAGGCATCAGCGCGCATACAGGCGGATGCTGCTCGCCGCGTCCATCGCGATGCGGAGCGCCTCGGCTCCGTCGCGATGGCGGACCACGACGTTGCCGTCGGACAGGAAGGTCTGCTTCCAGTCCCGACGGGGCGCGCCGATCGGGAGGAGCTCCTCGCGGACGATCGCGCTCCCGTGCCGGCGCCGGAAGGCGTCCACCCCCTCGACGTGCGTGATCCGCCCGTGTCCCTCGGCGCGCTTGAACACGATGGCCGCGCTCCACGGCCGTTCGCGCGGCGCCGCGCAGACCCCGTGGCACACGACGCGCGCCCACTCCCGGAACAGGTCGACATCGCTCGTGTAGTTCATCAGGTCAACCATGTTCGCACCGGGGGCCCGACAGGCGACCTCGCCGAAGATGGCCTCCCCGGAGGGGGTCCGGAACCACTCCATGTGGGTGAAGCCGGTGCCCATTCGGAGGGCCGAGAGCACCGACCGCCCGAGCGTCACGCCATCGCGTACACGCGGGTCATCCAGGTGGCGGACGCTCTGGATGATGGGGCTGATCCACTCGTTCTGGCGCGCCACCAGCGCGTTCGGGAAGTACTGGCACACGCTCTCGTAGACCGGCGCGCCATCGACGCAGAGGGTCTCGTAGGTGTACTCCTCGCCCTCGATGAATTCCTCGACGCTGATCTCGGGCACGTGGCGGACCTGGTCGAGCACGCCGTCGAGCGCGCTCTCGCTGTCCACCCGGAAGGTGTCCGCGCTCCCCGCGCCCGCGACCGGCTTCACGATGAGGGGAAAGCCGATGGCCGCGGCGGCCTCCCAGGCCTCGCCCCGGGTCCGTACCCGCGCCGACCGCGGGACGCGCAAGCCCGCCTGGGCCACGCGCTCCCGCATGAGCGGCTTGTCGCGGAACCCGAGCACCACGTCCTCCGAGAGCCCGGGCACCCCCAGCGCCGCGCGCATCCGGGCGGCGAGGACCGTGAGGGGCTCCCAGTTGGTCTCGATCCGGTCGGGCCGGCGCCCCCCGAGCCAGCGGCCGACGCGCGCGATCACGTCCGCGTCGTCCATGATGCGCGGCACGTGGACGTAGTCGGTGAGGTGCCCGCGGAGCGCCTGAGGGAGGGAATCGGGCGCGGAGTCCCCCACGCCGAACACCCGCGCGCCCACCTCTGCGAGGCCACGGGTGAACGCGGCCATCTCCGGCGGGTAGGCAGGCGAGAGAAAGACGACGTCCATGGCGAGCCGCTTCCGGGAAGCGCGCCCCCTATCACCCCGAGCCCCGCCGATGCTTGCCGCCGATCGCGGCCCGGGGGATGATGCGCGCCACCGCCGCCCTCCCGCGCGCACCCGAGGTCACGATGTCCGGCACCCTTCCTTCCTTCGCCCCGAGAGGTGCCCTCCTCGTCGCGGCTGGCGGCCTGGTGAGCCTCACGCTCGCGTGCGGCGGCGGCACCGCCCCGACGGCCGGCCAACCGCCCGAGCGCGCGCCCGTCGCCACCCCGGTGACGACGCCCGCCGCGCCCCCGGCGCCGGCGCACGCCGGTGAGGGGGGGCGCGACGGCGTGCGCCGGCGCGGCGTGCTCCGGGTGGCCGCGGATCCCGATGCCGCCCCCTTCCTCGCGAAGGGCACCGACGGCAACTGGGAGGGCTACGAATACGCCATCGTGCGCGCCCTGGCCGACCGCGCGGGGGTCCCCGCCGAGATCGTCGGGGCGAGCTTTCCCAACCTCACGGAGAAGGTCACCTCGGGCGCGGCCGACCTCGCCATCGGCCAGATCTCGCCGAGCGCCACGTACGGCGACCTGGCGTGGTCCGTTTCCTACCTCCAATACAGCCTCTGCCTCGTCGTACCCGCCAAGAGCGCGATCAAGTCCGTCTCGGACCTGAAGGGCAAACGTGTCGCCATGTACGACGACGTCGTGGCCCGTCAGGTCACGGACGTGCTGGTCAGCGCCTCCTACGAGCGCGTGTTGTTCGACGATTACGGCTACTTCGAGAAGATGGTGCGCGGGCAACTCGACGCCATGGTCTACGACTGCCCGCTCGCGCGCCACGAGATCACCACGTACGGGGACAAGCTCCGGATCGCGGAGGACGCCCTGAACGTCGCCACCTACAACGTGGCGGTGCCCAGCTGGGACACGGCCCTCCTGGCCGACGTGAACACGGTCCTCAAGGAGCTCGGCGACCAGGGCCTCCTGGCCACGCTCGAACAGCGTTGGCTCGGCGCGAGCGCGCCGGCCGAGTCGTACACGAGCGCGACGGGGAAGATCGTCGTGGTCAAGCGGGGCGAGACCCTCTCGCTCATCGCCAAGCGCGAGCTCGGGGAGACCGATCGGTGGAAGGCGCTCTACGAGTCCAACAAGGACGTCGTGGGCCCGGACCCGAACCAGATCTACACCGGGATGCGCCTTCGCCTGCCCGCCGCCCAAGGGGCGCAGGGCTCCGCGCCGTGAGCACCTGGGAAAAGTGCGCGCACTGCGGATCGAAGGTCGCCGCCGATGCCGATCGATGCCCCTCGTGCGGCTCGGCCCACCTCGTCCTCGTGCCCACGGGCGGGGAGGCGCCGCGGCCGGCTCGGGGTACGCCCAAGGAGGGCGCACGTTCCAAGGCGCCCGCCGTGCTGCTGATGGTCGTCGCGTTCGCCCTGCTGCTCGGGCTCGGCGGTGCCGTCGTCGCGGGGGCGGTCCTCAGCCACAAACCCGAACCGTCGCCGCCGATGCCGGTCTCTCCGCCGCCCTCGGGCGCCTCCACGCGCGCCACGCCGACCGTCGCGGTCATCGGCGGCCTCGCGGCGGTTCGGCAGCGGGGCTCCCTCCGCGTCGCCGCCGACCCCGACGCCGCGCCGTTCCTCTCCCGCTCCGCCGAGGGAGGCCTCGACGGCGGCCTCGAGGGCTTCGAGTACGGCGTGATGTCCGCGCTGGCGGCGGAGGCCGGGGTTCCGCTCGCCGTGGTGCCGAGCACCTACGCGCAGCTCCCCGAGCGGCTTCGAGCCGGAGAGGCGGACCTCGCGATCGGGCAGCTCTCCCCTACCGGCGCGTGGCCCGGGATCGCCTGGACCACCTCGTACCTCCAGTACAGCCATTGCCTCGTGGTGCAGAAGCGCTCCGCCGCGACGTCGCTCGGCGCCTTGCGGGGCAAGCGCATCGGCATGTACGACGATCCCGTGGCCACGCAGCTCGTCGCGGCCACGGTCGGCGCGGCCTACGAACGCGTGGTCTTCACCGACTACGGGTACTTCGAGCAGCTCGCGCGGGGAACGCTGGACGCGGTGGTCTACGACTGCCCGCTCGCGCGGCACGAGCTCGGCGCGTTCGGCGACAACCTGCGCATCGCCGACGACGCGCTGAACGTGGCCACCTACAACGTGGCGGTGCGCGCGGACGACGCGGCGCTGCAGGCGGACGTGAACCGCGTGCTCCGCGATCTTGGCGATCAGGGGATGCTCGCCCGGCTCGAGGCCCGCTGGCTCGGCGGTGGGGCCACGGCGTCCTCGGCCGCGAGCGGCGGCTACCGGACGGCGACCGGGCGGGTGGTGGTCGTTCAACGCGGGGAGACCCTGGCGGCCATCGCGGCCCGCGAGCTCGGCTCCGCCGACCGCGCACCCGAGCTGCACGCGGCCAACCGCGACGTGCTCGGGGATGACGCCGACTCCCTGTACGCGGGGCTGAGGCTGCGGATCGGCAAGTAGGCCGCGGCTAAGCGCCGCGCCCGGTCGTCCACCGGCAAAGATGCAATGTTCCGGCTGGCTTTCCCTCCGTTTGTCGGCGGCGCCGATGCCCCGATCCGCGGGGCCCACATTGGCCCTGTGTCAATCTGGAGGAACAGATGAGGACGATGACATTTGTCGGGTTCGCGGCGCTCGGGCTGGTAGCCGGGTGTCAGACCGAGCGAGAGGAAGCGCGGGAGGCCGTGCAGGACGTGCGGGAGGCCGAGCGGGAGGCCGCCCAGGACGTGCGACAGGTCGCGGAGGAGGGCCGCGAGGACGTGGCGGAGGCGCGGAGGGAGATGGTCAAGGAGCTCCGCGACCTGGAGCAGAGCGGCGAACCGGTCGAGTTCGACGCCGTCGTCACGGGCTCGGACCCCGATACGGTGAACCTGCGACTCCCCTCGGGCGAGACCTTCGACGTCGAGTACACCCCGACGATCCGGATCATGCGGGGAGAGAACATCGTCGCCATCACCGAGATCCGGCCCGGCACCACGGTGCACGTGACCTACCGGGTCATCGACGGCAAGCGTACGGCCCAGCAGATCGTGGTCGCGGAGAACGGCGGCGCCACTCCTGGGGCCGGCGGTGGCACCCGGTAGGGAGCTCGGCCCGGCTCGGCTTCACTCTCCGCGGATCCCCAGCACCTCGACGTTCCGATCGCCGTCGCCGTCGACACGGTCGTTCATGAAGCGTAGGCCGAGGCGGTGGGGCCCAGGCTCGATGGGGCCCCCGAGCGTGAGCTCGGCGGGCCCGTCCAGCACCCAGTCCACCGGAGCGAGGCGGTCGAGCTGGACCTCGAGGAGGGGCGCGCCCGCGTAGGAGACGCCGGTTCCCGTCACGATGAGCGCGGCGAGCGGCTCCATGGCCGTGAACTCGACACCCACCCACCCGTTGGTGTCGAACTCCACGCCGAGGTCCGCGCGTCCGGGCAGCAACGGGCCGATCGGGGCGCCCCGCCATCGGCACGGGACCCCCTGGGTACGCTCGAGGATGGCCCGGAGCGCGTCCACTTCTCCCGTGCGCGGGTGCTGGGCCAGGAGGCGTAGCGCCTCCCCTCCCCGGCCGGCGGCGTCCAGCGCGCGGGCCACGGGCACCACGACCCCGTCGGCGCGCGCCGGGCGCCATCCAAGTCGAATCGCGCGCTCCCACCCCAGCCGAAGCGCCGCCTCGTCCCGGTTGGGCTCGGCCCGGAGGAGCGCCATGGTGAGCGGTTCGTCCGCGTCCGCGACGAGGCCCCCGTAGACCAGGTCGACCGCGCCGATCTGCCGAGCCGCGAGCAGACGGGCCTCGCCGTCGAGCGTCCACACCAGGGCGAGCCGCGTCAAGACGATCGCGCCGGAGAGGAAGAGGGCGGCCGCCTCGATCCTCCCGCCGCGCGCGGCCGACACGGCCCCGGCGGCGGTCACCATCGTCACCACCAGCCACGCGACGATGCCTATGGCGGATGGCAACACGACGCTCGCCACCTCCTGCTTCAGGGCCACCACGAGACCGACCGCGATCACGCCGGTCGACAGCACCCGCCATCGCTGCGCGCCGAGCACGATTGCCCCCGCGAGCACGCCCGCGCCCATCGGGCCCTGGACCGCGGGCGCCCAGAGCAGCGTGGCGCCGAGCGCGGTCCAGATCCAGTGACGATCGAACGCGGCGATCACCGCGAAGCCCAGCGCGGCGGGCGCGACGAACCAGGGGAGGCCGGGGGTCAGCGCGACGGCGAGCACCGTGAGCGCGGCGACGGCCCAGCTCACCGCGCTCGGCGGGGAGGCGCGCCGGGGCGCCTCACTCCCACTCGATGGTCCCGGGCGGCTTCGTGGTGATGTCGTAGACCACCCGGTTGATGCCCTTGACCTCGTTGATGATCCGGCTCGACATGCGCGCGAGCACGGGCCACGGCAGCTCGGTGACGTTGGCGGTCATGCCGTCCGTCGAGTGGACCGCGCGGATCGCGCACACCTCGTCATAGGTGCGGTTGTCGCCCATGACGCCGACCGAGCGGACCGGCAACAGGACGGCGAAGCTCTGCCAGATCGAGTCGTAGAGGCCCGCGGCGCGGATCTCCTGGTCGACGATCGCGTCCGCCGCGCGGAGCACGTCGAGGCGCTCCTGCGAGAGCGTGCCGAGGCAGCGGACCCCGAGGCCGGGCCCGGGGAACGGCTGCCGATTCACCCGGGTGTCCGAGAGGCCGAGCTCACGGCCGAGCGTGCGGACCTCGTCCTTGAACAGCTCGCGGAGCGGCTCGATGAGCTTGAGCTTCATGTGCTCGGGGAGCCCGCCCACGTTGTGGTGGCTCTTGATCGTGGCGCTCGGACCGCGGAAGCTCACGCTCTCGATCACGTCCGGGTACAGCGTGCCTTGCGCGAGCCACGTCGCGTCGCGGAACCGGCCCGACTCAATCTCGAAGACGCGAATGAACGCCTCGCCGATGATCTTTCGCTTCTTCTCCGGATCGGTGACACCCGTGAGCGCGTCGAGAAAACGTTCGGAAGCGTCGATGACGGTCAAATCGTATTCCGCGAACTCCGCGGCCACGCTCTCCCGCTCGCCGAGGCGCAACAGGCCGTTGTCCACGAAGATGCAGTGCAGCCGGTCACCCAGCGCTTCGTGCAGGATCGCGGCGGTGACCGAGCTGTCGACGCCGCCCGAGAGCGCGCAGATCACCTCTCCGTCGCCGACCTGGGCGCGGATGCGCTCGACCTGCTCCTTCACGAAGCTTCCCATCGACCAGTCGGGACGCGCCTCGCACACGGAGAACACGAAGTTGCGCAGGAGCGCGACGCCGTCCCGCGTGTGGGTGACCTCCGGATGGAACTGCAGCCCGTAATGACGACGGTCATCGTCCGCGAACGCCGCGATCGGGCATGTCGGGGTGGAGGCGATGGCGTGAAAACCATCCGGCGCGCGCGAGACCTGGTCCCCGTGGCTCATCCAGACGGGGAGCGTGTCGGGCAGGCCCGCGAAGAGCCGGTCGGCGCCGGGGGCGCGGGTGATGTCGGCGTGGCCGTACTCGCGGTGCGCGGACCCCCGGACCTCTCCCCCGTGGGCCTGGGTGAGGAGCTGCATGCCGTAGCAGATGCCGAGCACGGGGACGCCCATGTCGAGCCATCCCACGTCGAACGGGGGGGCGTCGGCATCGTAGACGCTCGAGGGGCCGCCCGAAAGCACGATCCCGACGAGCCGCGGGAACGCGCGAGGAGCGAGCGTGCAGGGGTGGATCTCGCAATACACGCCCTGCTCGCGGATGCGACGGGCGATGAGCTGCGTGTATTGGGAGCCGAAGTCGAGGATGAGGACGATGTCGTGGCCGAGCATGATGCCGCCCTCCTATCCCCGCCGGATGGCGCCGGCGCGCCGGCTACCCGCGCTCCGTGTCAAACCGCTCGGAGTCCAACAAAGTGAGACGCCTACTTGCCGCTGGCCGCCGAGGAGAACCGACCGCCGGTGTACGCATCGATCTGCGCCGTGAGCTCCTGCAGGCGCATCTCGTTCTTGACCTGGGTCTTCAGGTCCGCCGGGGCGTTCAGCAGGAGGTCGACCTGGAGGCGGCGGCGATCGAAGTAGAGGCGCGTGACCTCTTCGAGCACCTTGTCGCGCAGCTTCACGATGTCCTGGGTCTCGCTGATGACACGGATGCGGTCGCTCGACATGACGAGCCGATCCAGGCGCCACTTGGCGTAGACCTGAACGCCGTGGTCGTTGTCCACGCCGGACTTGTCGAGCTCTCCCTGGGGGTTGATCTCGTAGAGGTAGTCGTAGTCGTAGCCGTTGTCGTAGTCGTACGTCACCTTGAGCTCGGGGAGCCAGGCGGCGTTCTTCGAGGCGGACATCCACTCCTCGACGTACCGGGGATCGGTCTTGGAGTACTCCAACACCATCTCCTGCACCGCACGTACGTTGGGCTCGTTCTCGAAGCGGGCGAGCACCTCGTCGACCGTCCGGAATTCCGCGGCGACCGCGGGCGCCTGGAGAGCAAGCGCAAGAAGGAACGGGATCATCGGGACTCCTCGGGACGGTGGGAAGGACGGCTGAACTCGCCGTCGGTAAGGGCGTCCAGGCGAGCATCGAGCTCCTGGATCTGGAGGGTATGGAGGACCTGCTCGCGCAACGGGAGGGCCCGTACGGCGCCGGACTCGGCCACGAGGCGACCGCGGGAGAGCCAGGCGTCCGCGACGTGTTCGCCCAGGTAGCGTCGATAGCTTCGGACGCGCTGGGCGACGTTCGCGGCTGCCGCGATGGGCTCGCCCTCGTCGTAGACCTCACCGTCGAAAACGTAGAGGTCCTCGTCCGTTTCGAGTGCGTCCGTGACGCCGTCGTAGTCGACCACCACCGTGGCGGTGCAGCTGCCCCAGCAGAGCTTGGCGGTCAGGGACCAGTCGTGATCGAACGAGTCGACCGTGTTCGACGCGGAGACCGAGGCGATCCGCCCGGCGCTGTCGTCGTAGTCGAACGTCACTTCGAGCTTGGGCGCGAACGCGGCCAGGACGCCGATTCGGGCGAGCGACACCAGGTCGAGGTTGAGGCCGGCGCGGGTGGTCGAGGCGTCGATCGAGTCGGCCAGCGACAAGGTGTCCGGACGGACGCCCACGGCGCGCGTCGCCTCGCGTGGCGCCACGAGCCGCCAGACGCCGCGCGGGGTCGCGATGACGACGCCCGAGTCCGAGAACGCGAGCGCGCGCACGTCGGGATCGCCGAGCTGGCGGTCCGCCGTGGTCCACATGACGCCGCCGTCCATCGACTCCCAGACGCCGTCATCCGAGATGGCGAGGAGGTGTCCGGGCTCGGCGAGCTGCACCATGTCGCGGAGCCCGCGGAGCGGCTGGCGACCGGCCGCGTAGAAGGTCCTCCCGCCGTCATCGGTGCGAAGAAGCGCCCCGCCGGTCGCGACCCAAAACCCGGCGTCCCACGCTGGATCGGGCACGACCGCGCGCACGGGCCCCGAGTCGTCCAGGCGCACGGCCGCCCAGTTCAGGCCGTTCTCGCTCCGGAAGAGCCCGCGGGAAGTGGACGCCCAATAGGCCGAGGCTTCCTGGACGATCGCGAAGACTCGCGCGCCATCGGTCGCATCCTCGGCGTCGAACCAGGTGTAGCCCTGGTCGAGGGAGAAGCGGACGCCGTCGACCGTGCCTGCCATCAAGGCGTTGTCCGCGCCGCGGTAGAACGTCGTCACCCGGGGCTCGTCGGACGACGATCCGCTCACCTGCTCCCAGGAGCGCCCGGCGTCATCCGAGCGCCACACACCGTCGGCGCGGCCGACGAACACCCGGTCGGGCTCGGTAGGATCGACCCAGATCGCGGGCAGCACCGTCGCGTCGGCCGCCGCACCGGTCGCGAGCTCCGCGGCGATCGCCCCCGCGTCGTCGAGCGCGCCGCCGTCGGTGCTGACCTCCGTCTCGACCGTCGGCGCGTCGATCCCCGCCGCGTCGCCGGAGAGGTCGGTGGACGGCCCCTCGATCTCGACCTCCAGCTCCTCCAGCGCCTCGTCGCGCAAGGCCTCGGCCTCGAGCAGGAGCGCCTCGTCGTCGGGCAGCTCCTCGGCTTCGTCCCCGTCGCGCGCGGACAGCACACGCTCCCAGCTCCCTCCGTCGTCCTCGGAGAGCCACACGGCGCCCCGCTCGTCGATCATGAACCACGCCCCGCCGGCGCCGGGCTGGATGGCGAGGCCCGCGGCGCGGACGCCGCTCCCGAGCGGCGCGCGGAGCTCCCACACGAAGCGCGATCCGAGGGGCTCCACGAGCTGCGCGGGCGCCGGTGGCGCGACGTCGGGCGTGTCCTGCGCGAACGCGGGTGCGGAGACGAGGAGGAGCAGCAGGAGCCTGCGGAGCGGCATCGGCGGGAACTCTACGCAAGCGCTCGGCTGCGGTCAACGCGATAGGATGCGCGCTCCGGTGACGTTGTGGTGCCGGAGGAGCACGCCCTGGCAATCCCGGTCCCCTCCGCCCTCCTCCGCGGCCCGAGAATCGTCGCAACCGTGTCGGCACGGGGGCGGCGATGAACGAGCTCTGGCGCGTGTTGCTGGCCGCCAGTGACGCGGGCGAGCACGTGGCGCTCGCCACGGTGATCGGGGTGGACGGATCCGCGCCACGGGCCGCGGGCGCCCGGATGATCGTGTGGCCCGACGGGCGCATCCACGGCACGATCGGGGGCGGCAACTTCGAGCACCAGGTCACCCACGAAGCGCTCGCGGCCCTGCGCGACGGGCGGCCCCGTCGGTACGCGGTGCACCTCACGCGAGATCTCGGGATGTGTTGTGGAGGCGCCATGGAGGTCTACATCGAGCCCTTGGGCCCGCGCGAGCGGATGATCGTCTTCGGGGCCGGCCACGTGGCGCGGCCCACGGCAAGCATCGCCCGCGAGCTTGGCTTCGACGTCACCGTCGTGGACGAGCGGGAGGACCAGGCCGATCCGGCCCGGTTCCCCGGCGTCACGCTCGTCACGGAGGATCCCCGCCGCTTCGCCAGACGGTTGGAAACGGACGCGCGCACCTACATTCTCATCGTCACGCACGACCACGCGCTCGATCAGGACCTCCTCGAGCTGCTGCTCCCTCGCACCTGGGCATGGCTCGGGCTCATCGGGAGCCGCGCCAAGGTCGCGAAGTTCTTCATCCGCCTGCGCGCGGCCGGGGTGGACGAGTCGCTCTTCGCGCGGGTCTCGGCACCCGTCGGGCTGGACCTCGGCGCGGAGACCCCCGAGGAGATCGCCGTGGCGATCGCGGCGGAGGTCGTGCGGGTGCGGCGAGGCGTGATTCGTGTCCCCTCCCCGCTCTCTGCCATCCCTCTGCCGGCGCGCGGCGGGGACGAGGTCGCGCATCCGCCGGGTCCCGCGAGCGGCGGCGCCCCCCGCCGGTAGCCCCCCGTCAGACCCGCGGGCCGCTCGCCGTGAGCGGCACGGGCTGCGCATAGGACGAGCGGCCGTTGCCGGCCGCTGCGACCGGGGTGGCGCTCGCCGCGGGGATGGGCGCGGCGCTCACCGCGGGGCCTGACGCGGCGCTCGCGGGCCGCGGCCCCGCGCTCACAGCCAACGCCTCCCCCACGAGCTGCGCGAGCTGGGCGAGCTGAAACGGCTTTTCCAGGAAGGCGTACAGCGTTCCCCGGCGGACCTGGGCCTCGATCCGCGGATCCGGAACGCCAGTGCAGGCGATGACGGGGATCGCCCTGGTCTCCGGATCATCCTGCAGAATCTTGAGGAGCTGGAACCCGTCCATCGCGACCTGGTGCGGCTGGGCGAGGTTGATGTCGAGCAGGATGAGCTCGGGGTGAAAGCGAGCCACGGTGAGCCCCGCCGCGAAGCCGCTGAACGCGACCTCGACATCGTAGCCCCCCACCTCCGAGAGGTACTCCTGCACGACCCGGCAAAACTCCTGCTCGTCGTCGACGACCAGAATGCGCTTCAGGACGGGAAGCGGCGGTGGTTCAGGGGGAGCCACGGCGCGCGGAGCAGGCTCGGGCGGTGGCGCCGAAGGGGGCAGGAGCGGGATCTGCGTGGGCGTGGGGGAAGCGAAGGAAGGAGCCGGAAAATCATTGGACTTCGCAAACGCGAGAATGTCGGCCTTCGAAATTCGGCGGTGGCCTCCTGGGGTCCTGTGAGCGGTGAGCAGCCCGCTGTTCACCCAATTGACCACCGTGGGTGGGCTCACATGAAGCATCTTCGCCACCTGGAAGGTGGTGAAGTACTCTGGTGCCGCATCCTGGCTCTTCCTACGAGGCATCGACGATCTCCTTGCTGGAAAACCGACGTTTTCAAACAGGTTCTGACTTGCTATTCCACATCGCCCCAATAACGGCGAAGGCGCCTCTCCGTAACTCCGGCACCTGGAGCCGCGCAGCGTAGAAACATGCTTCCACGGGAATAATTTCGAGTACCGGCCGTTAGCTCCGCAAGATGGGACGCCCGCTTCCGAAGCGCGTCCCCGAGCGGGTTCGCGAGGGGGAGCGCTTCCCAAGAAGTGCTGACCGGGTGCGGGTACATCAGGCTCAAGGTCTACCGCTGCCTCGAGCCAGATCCTATCAGAGATCCGGAGGAGGGAATCCTCGTCCCGCGTCGCATCCCCATCCGCGTGTCCGAAACGCAAGAAGGCGGCCGGCACTCGCGCCGACCGCCTTCCTGGGTAGAGGCCCCACCTGTTGGGGGGCGCTTCACCGATCGCATGCGCGCGGCCGCCGGGGCGGCCGATCGCGCGCGCGAGTCACTCCATGATGCGGAACCGGAAGAACGTCTCGCCGATGATGATCTCCTCGCCGCCGAAGAGGCGACGATCGGTGATCAGCTCGCCGTTGACGAGGCTCCCGTTCGAGGACTTTTGATCCTCGATGTAGAAGTTGTTCCCGCGGCGGAAGAGCTTGCAGTGGTACCGCGAGACCTTCGAGTCGTTCTTGATCTGGATGTCGTTCTCACGACCGCGGCCGATGGTGAGGGCGTCCCCCGTGAACGGGTAGATCTGCTCTTCGGCCGTGCCCTCCTGGTACAGGAGCAGGGCGCGCCGCGGCGCTTCCCCGGCGTCGCCCGTGGGGGCGGGCGCGGAGACGGACGGGCCGCTGCCCTCGCCGGAGAGGTCGATCTCGACTTCACCCGCGCCAACGACCACGTCCCCACCCAGCACTTCGTCATCGAAGCCGAAGGGCACGTCCGCGCTCGGCGCGTCCCCGTCATCTTCCTCGCCGACCTCGGAGGTCTCGATCGCGATGTCCTCTTCGACCGAAGCCACACGCACCTGCGCGACCTGCTCGCCGTTCTCACCCGAGAACAGCACCGACAGGTCCTCACGGTTCTGGGTGCGCACGCCGTAGTGAACGTCCTCCTCGCCGGGGGCGGGGCTCGCGTCCAGGTCGACCGACACTTCCTCGATCACCGAGGGTTCGATGTCGGCATCGACCTCGACCTCGGCCTCTACGGCCGCCTCGGCTTGGGGCGCGTGATCGGCGGTGAGCTCGATCGGAGCCACCGCCGCGGAGCGCGAGGCGATGTAGTGCCCCGCGGGGCCCGCGATGGAGGTCCACCGGTCGAGGGCGGCCTGGAGGTCCCCGCGATCGGTGTCCATCACGCCGATGCGCTCGTTGGCGCTCGTCTGGTTGGCGCGGAGATCGGCGACTTCCTTTTCGAAGTCGGCTTCCTCCATCTCGCCGATGGCCGCCCGGAGCTCGAGCTCCTGGATCTGGTCATCGAGGCCGCCCCGCGACGCTTCGATCCGCGCCTTGTCGGCGTCGATCGTGCTGAGCAGCTCGAGCAACCGCGGCAGGAGCGGCTGAACCTGATCGGCTACGTCCGAGGACTTGATCTCGTGATCGAGCACCACGCGTTCGATGACGGCGGTGTTGAACTTGCCCGTGGCCGCCTGCGCGCGCGCCTTCTCGATGTAGTGGCGGTGCTGCTCATACCGCGCGACGTGCGCGGTGAGCATCTCGAGGAGTACCTTCTTCTCCATGTCCAACGGGCTCCTGAAGGGGTAGGCGGCGTGAGGCGTTCGAATGCGCCGGTGATGAGAGAACCGCGTTGATAGTTGACGCGGCGACTGGAGTCAACCCCAGCGCGAACGGCAGTCGGGGATCCGCGTGGAGCGGACCCGAGCGCCCGGTCAGAAGTAACCGTTCGGGGCCTCGCCTGGACCCGCGAGGTTCTGGAACAGGATGTACTTGTCCAGGAAGGCGAGCTCGACGGTTCCGATCGGACCGCTTCGTTGCTTCGCGATGATGATCTCGGCGATCCCCTTCTTCGCGCTCGCTTCTTTGTTGTAGACCTCGTCGCGGTAGATGAAGAGGATGATGTCCGCGTCCTGCTCGATCGCACCCGACTCACGCAGATCGCTCGGCATCGGCCGCTTGTCGGTGCGGCTCTCGAGCGAGCGGTTGAGCTGAGAGAGCCCGATGACGGGAATCTCCAACTCCTTCGCGAGGATCTTCAGGCCGCGCGAGATGTTGCTGATCACGTTTTCGCGCGACTCTTTCGCCCCGCCCGTGCCCTGCATGAGCTGGATGTAGTCGATGATCAAGAGGCCCAGGTTCGGATACTCCGCCTTCAACCGGCGGGCCTTGCTCCGAAGCTGCGTGATCGTCAGACCCGGGGTGTCGTCGATGAGGATCGGCAGGCGGTGCAGCTCCTCCGAGGCCTCGATGAGCTTGCGCCAATCGCCGTTCGGATCGAGCGTGCCGGTGCGAACGCTGCTCGCGTCCACCCGGGCGTGCGAACACAGGAGGCGCGTGGCGAGCTGGTGGCGCGACATCTCCAACGAGAACATCCCCACCGCCACGCCCCCCTTCAGCGCTGCGTTGAGCGCGAGGTTCAGCACGAAGGCGGTCTTTCCCATGGCGGGGCGCGCCGCCAGGATGATGAGATCGGTCTTCTGGAGGCCGGCGAGCTTTCGGTCGAGGTCGATGAAGCCGGTCGGGACGCCGGTCACGTCGCCCGGGTTGTCGGCGCGCCTCTGAATCTCGAGGATTTGCTCGTCGATGACCTCGGAGAGCGCGTGCCAGTCGCGCGAGCCCGAGAGGTTCGAGACCTCGAAGATCGCCTTCTCGGCGCTGTCCATCAGCTCCGGAAGATCCTTGACACCCTCCTGGATGTCCTCCTCGATCTGGCGAGCGGCCAGGAGAAGCTTGCGGCGAACCGCATATTCTTGGACGCGCTTCGCGTACGTCGTGAGGTTGTCGACGCTGGCGCATGCCTGCGGCAACGCCACGACATAGGCGATGCCACCCACGCGCTCCGTCTCACCGCGGCGCTCGATGTCATCGAGCACCGTGGTGGGATCGGGCAGCACCCCCCCGTCCGCGAGCGCACAAATGAGCTCGAACAGGTGCTGGTGCGCCGGACGATGAAAGTCGTCCGGCTTGAGGAATTCACGAACCTCGAGCAGCTGACTCGCGTCGAGGAGGAGCCCCCCCAACAGCGACCGTTCGGTCTCCCAGTTGTGAGGGAGGCCGCGCGACGAAGCCGCGTCTGGTTGACGCCGGCCTTCCGGCCTGTGCTCCTGGTCGCCACGATCGCGAGGGGGGCCTCTCATCAGCCGCGGATGACGTAGACCTTGACGCTGGCCTCGACATCCCGGTGCACCTTGATGGGCACCTGGAACACGCCGATGTTGCGGATCGGCTCAGCGAGCACGATGTTGCGACGGTCGACCTCGACGCCCTGGGCCGCGAGGGCCTCCTGCACGTCCTGGTTGGTGACCGAGCCGAAGATCTTGTCTTCGGCGCCCGCCTGGCGCTTGATCGACACGGCGGTGCCAGAGATCTTCGCGGCGAGCTCTTTGGCTGCAGCGAGGACCTTGGACTGCCGGGCGGCGGCGAGGCGGCGCTGGTGATCCAGGCGACGGGTGTTGCGTTCGTCCGCGAGGACGGCGAGGCTGCGGGGAAGCAGGTAGTTGCGGCCGTAGCCGTCCGCGACCTCGACCACTTCGCCCGTGGTGCCGAGATTCGCGACTTCTTCCTGAAGAATGACCTTCATGGGATCTCCGATGTCGGCGTTTGGTTAGGCGTCCGCTTCGACGGCGAGCTCGTCTTCCGCTTCTTCGGCTTCGGCGCGGTAACGGGCCTCGGCTTCCTCTTCCGCCTTGAGCGCGGCCATCCGCTCGATCCGGAGGCGCTTGCGCTCCTCGGCGAGCGCGCGACGGGCCTCGATCTCGACGTTTTCTTCGAGCTTCACGGTGAGGAAGCGGAGGAGCTGGTCCTCCAGGCCGAGCGTACGCTCGACCTCGGCAACCAGCTTCGCGGGCGCGACGTAGTTGAGGTAGATGTAGTGGCCGCGCTGGTGCTTGCTGATGATGTAAGCGAGCTTGCGCTTGCCCCAGTCCTCGCTGACGAGGATCACGCCAGCGTTGTTGGTGATGACGGCTTCGAAGCGCGTGGTGATCTTGGTCATCACGTCTTCGGTGAGGTCAGGACGGGCGACGTAGATGGTTTCGTATTCGTTGAGGATCAAAGTGCCTCCACTTGGGCGATGTGGGGGGGAGCGGGCCAGGGGCCACTCCCGCGGAGGATCAGGCGGACGGAGCCGCGTTGAACAGGTTCATGGTCTTGGCGACACCCACCCGCACGACGCTTTCTACGGCGGCGGCGGCGGTGTCCAGGATTGGATCGAGCGAATCGCTCTCGGCGGCCGACCAGGGGGCGAGCACCCAGTCGGCGGGGTCCATCTGCTCGGGGGGGCGGCCGACACCCACGCGAACGCGGGTGAACTCGGTGCCGACGAGCCGATGGATGTCACGGATGCCGTTGTGCCCGCCATGGCCGCCACCGACGCGAACGCGAAGGCGGCCGAAGGGGATGTCCATGTCGTCGTGGACGACGATCATGTCTTTCGGCGGGATCTTGTAGAACCCGAGGATCGACGCGACCGGTTGGCCCGAGAGGTTCATGAACTGCTGCGGCATCGCGAACATCACCTTCGTGCCGGCCAGGGCCCCATCTCCCACCAGCGCGCCGTAGAGCTTTTTGTCTACGGACGCGCCGGCTCGGGACGCGGCGCGCTCGATCGCGAGGAAGCCGACGTTGTGTCGGGTCCGTGCGTAGCGCGCGCCGGGGTTTCCCAGGCCGACCACGAGGTGCATCAGCTACTTCTTGCCCTTGGCGGGCGCGGGGGCGGCGGCTGCGGCGACCTCCTCCTTCGAGACGCGCTTGCCCTCGACCGCGACGACGTTGAAGTCGCGCGTGTAGAGGATCTTGACGCCCGGGGGGAGCGGGATCTCGGAGACCTTGAGGAACGCCCCGTTCTCGAGCGGGGTCACGTCCATCTCGATGGTCTTCGGGATGTTGCCCGCCGCGGTCTGCACCGTGACGGAGCGGATGAGCTGGCGCATCGTGCCACCCGCGCGGGTGCCGAGGGCGCGGCCGACCGCCGTGAGCGACACTTCGACCGTGACGACGTAGTCCACGTCGACTTCGTAGAAGTCGACGTGGAGCACGTTGCGCGAGACCGGGTGGCGCTGAATCTCGCGCACGAGGCAGGGGCGCGCGTCGGTGCCCTCGACCTGTACGGAGATGAGCGTGTTGGGGTCCGCCGTCTTGCGGAAGATGGTGGCGAGCGCCGTCACGTCGAAGCTGACGGGGGTGGCGGAGCCACCGGCCCGATAGACCACGCCGGGAGTACGGCCGGCGAAACGCGCCTTGCGCGCGACGCCCTTGCCGGTGTCTTCACGCGGCGTGGCGTTGAGGATGAGGTTTTCCATCATTTTCTCCAGGACGAGCAGTCCGGGGGGGGTGGGGCTGGGACGTCCATCGCCCCGGCAGAGCCGGACCACACCCCGAGGGATGCTTCGCACCGTGGACGTCGGGCCCCCGCCGCTCGAGAGCTGTGGGGACCGGTGCGTGGACCGACGAAGCGTACACTTAGCCGGAGCGGGCGCCTCTTAGTCTTGGATTCCGCCAGCGTCAAGAGCGGGAGCACGCCTTGCTCGTCGACACTACCGGAAGAGTCGCGTGACCGAGTCGTGCGAGTGTATGGAGCTGATCGCCTCGGCGAAGACCGGAGCGACCGAGACCACCCCGATCTTGCCGCAAGCCCGGGCCTCCTCGCGGAGGGGGATCGTGTCGGTCACGATGATCTTCTCGATCGCGCTGTCCTCGATCCGCTCGATGGCTGGGCCGGACAACACCGCATGGGTCGCGACGGCAAAGATGCGGTTGGCGCCGTTCTCACGCAGGGCGGCCGCGGCTTTCACCAGCGTGCCGGCCGTGTCGATCATGTCGTCGATGATGATGGCGTCCTTGCCCCGCACGTCCCCGATGAGGTTCATCGCCTCGGCCTGGTTCGGGCCGCTGCGACGCTTGTCGATGATGGCGAGGCCACAGCCGAGCGGCTTTGCGTACGAACGTGCACGCTCCACCCCGCCCGCGTCGGGCGAGACGATCACCGCGTTGCTGGTGGGGAGCGCCGCGGCGATGTACGCCCGGAGCGTGGGCCCGGCGTACAGGTTGTCCACCGGGATGTCGAAGAAGCCCTGGATCTGGCCCGCGTGCAGATCCATCGTGAGCACCCGGGCGATTCCGGCCGAGGTGAGGAGGTCCGCCACGAGCTTCGCCGTGATGGGGGCGCGCGGCGCCGCCTTGCGATCCTGGCGGGAGTACCCGTAGTACGGGATCACCGCGGTGATGCGCCCGGCGGAAGCGCGCTTGCACGCGTCCGCCATGATCAGGAGCTCCATCAGGTGGTCGTTGGCCGGCGACGACGTGGGCTGGACGATGAACACGTCCCTCCCCCGCACGTTGTCGTCGATCTCGACCTGCACCTCGCCGTCGGAGAACCGACCGACGCGGGCGCTCCCGGGGACTTCCCCGAGCGCTTCGCAGATGTCGAAGGTGAGCTTGGGGTGGGCGTTCCCGTGGAACACCCGGAGCTCGAGATACATGGCGAGCGCTCCTCGGAGGTGCCGAGCCTCACACGTCCGCGGCGCCGCGGCAATACCGACGATGCCGCGGCGGCGTCACGGCCGCGCTCGCGCCGGAGCTAGGGCACCACCGATGCCGGCCCGACCGGCACCCCGGAGCCGTCCAGTTCGATCCGGACCGCGGACTCCAGGAACACCGTGGCACCCCCGGCAAGCGTCCCCTCGGCGAACGGCGGGAGCGCCTGGTTGCTCGCGATGGTGCCGTCGGCGTTGAGGAGCACCGCCACGATCGCGACCGACATCCCTTCCGGCGGGAGGCCGGCCGGGTACACCGTGAACCAGGGCAGCTGGAGCTCCCAGCCTCCGGTCGTGGCCCCGGTCGCGTCCGCGTCGCGCGCCGGCGCGCCGTCCGCCAGGTTTCCATCGTCGAAGTTGCTGGTGCCGTAGAGCCACCAGTAGTCCTCCGCGCTCCCCCACTCGCCGTGCAGCCCGCGCACGCCGCCCACCTCCGAGAGATCCCCCGTGGCGAGCTCCTCGGCGCCGATCGTCCCGAACACCAGGTCGAAGCCGAGGCCCGGCACCCCGGAGGTGTACGGCATCGCGGTGACGAGGGCGTCGAGCTGGCCGTCCGTGTCCTCGAGCGTCGTCTCGTCGGCGCCCCAGCCGGTCCCCGCCCCGTAGTCGAGATCGACGAGGAGGAGGACGGCGTTCTCGCCGTACTCGAACACCCCGTCCACGCCGACCCAGAGCCCGTCGGTGTCCGACGTGACCCTCAGCGCGTCGAGCTGATTGTAGCCGGCGCCGAAGCTCGTCTCCCACAGCTGCGTCGTGACCGGGGCGCCGAGGTCGGTGGTCCGCCCGTCCACCAGGAGGCTCTCCAGGGGGGCGGTGACGGTGGCGGCGCCCGTCACCGCCGCGAGCAGGACCGCATGCACCCAGGTGTTGTCCAGACGCTGTCCGTCGAACACGGCCGTGAGATCGCCCATCGCGAACACCGGGATGTCGGCGTTGGTGTGGTTGCCCCAGCGCCACTCGCTCTCCGGGATCGTACCCGCGGGGCCGCCGCCCAGGACCTCCAGGCCGCCGCACTCGTGATCCGCCGTGACGACGATGGTGGGGGTCACGTCCAGGCCCTCGGCCCAGTCCGACGCCACCGTCACGGCCTCGTCGAACGCCGCGGTTTCGAGGTGCACCCGATCGTCGTCGTTGGCGTGGGAGGCATGATCGATCCGCGCGCCTTCGACGATGAGGAAGAACCCGTCGGGGTCGTCGTCCAGCACGTCGATCGCGACGGCCGTCATCTCGGCGAGGGTGGGCTGATCGACGTAGCCCTGGTCGACGTAGGGCAGCGTCCAATCCGCGAAGAGCCCGATGAACGGCCTCCCGTCGGGCGTCGCTTCCTTGAAGGCCGTGCGTGTCTCGACGAACTGCACGTCGGCCGTCGAGAACCCCTCGCGGAGCGCGGCGAGCCCGCCTCCGAACACGACGTCGGGAGGCTCCGCGACGAGCTGCTCGGCGATGTCCGTTGTGTTCCCACGGCTGTCGGTGTGCGCGTAGAACGAGGACGGGGTGGCGCCGGTGAGCGTGTCCGTGGTCACGACGCCGACCGCGAGCCCGCGGGACCGGGCCTCCTCCAGGATCGTCGTGACCGGCGCCAGCTCACGGTCCATGCCGACGACATAGTTCCATGTCTTGACCCCCGAGGAGAGCGCCGTGGCCCCCGCGGCCGAGTCCGTCACGCCGGTGAGCGACGCGGTGAGCAGGCGGCCCTGATTGGGGAGGGTCTCCATCACCAGCGAGCCCTCGGCGCCGTAGGCGTAGATCCCCCCGCCCCTCACGTGCGGAAAGCCCATGCCGTCGCCGACGAACAGGATGACCCGGGGGGGCACCAACGGCGGCAGCGTGTCCCCGGAGTCGTCGGCCCCGGACTCACCCGAGTCCGAATCGCCCGTGCCCGAGTCGCCGGAGTCGGAGTCGCCCGTGTCGGAGTCGGTCGTCGTGTCTCCGCTCGTGTCGTCGCAGCTCTCGCAGAGCTCGGGCCCATCGTCGGCGGGTTGTTTCCCGGTGCAGGCCGAGAGCGCGAGGAGAAGGAGCATGACGCGGTTCCGTTTCGTCACACGAAGGATACACCGCCCAGCTTCCGGGGGGCGACCGAACCTGGGGCCGGGATAGCGCAGCACCCATGTCCACCGATGCCCTCGCGACGGCCCTGGCGTACCACCAGCGCACCCGCCACGCGCCGAACGCCTACGCCCGCTCCCTCGCGTACCTCGACTGGGAGAGCCAGCCCGACCCGTTCCGCCGCTACCTCGGCGCGGAGCTCGTGCTGCTCGACCGGACGCCGGGCGGCCCGGATCCGCGGTACGACGCGGTGTGCGATGGGACGCTCCCCTCCCCCGCCGGCCTCGACTGGGAGGGCATCTCCCGCCTGTTCTTCGACGCCCTCGCCCTCTCCGCGTGGAAGCAAGCGGGGGACGCGCGGTGGTCGCTTCGCGTCAATCCTTCGAGCGGCAACCTGCACCCCACCGAGGCCTACCTCGTGGCGGGCCCGGTGGCGGACCTGGGCGACACGCCCGCCGTTTACCACTACAACCCGCTTCTGCACGCGCTCGAGCGGCGCGCGACGCTCCCGGACGCGACGTGGCGGCGGCTCGCGGCCGACCTCCCCGAAGGCGCCGTCCTCGTGGGGCTCACCTCCATCGTGTGGCGCGAGGCGTGGAAGTATGGCGAGCGGGCGTTCCGGTACTGCCAGCACGATCTGGGGCACGCCATCGCCGCGGTCTCCCTCGCCGCGGGCGGGCTCGGGTGGACCGTTCGGCTCCTCGAGAGCGTACCCGACGACGTCCTCGCGGAGCTGCTCGGCACCGCGGGGCAGGCGGGGTTCGAGGCGGAGGTGCCCGAGTGCCTCCTCGTCGTGTATCCGGCCCCCAACTCCTTCCCCCTGCCCCAATGGCGACACGTCCGCGTCCCCTCGCTCCCGCCCCTCGCCTGGGCCGGCGCGGCAACCCCCCTCTCGTCGGAGCACCACGAGTGGCCGATCCTCGACCTCGTGGAGGCGGGCACGCGAAAGCTCGCGGTGCCCGGGCCCTCGCTGTGGGCCCCAGCGCCGCCGCGCCGGGTGTCGCTCGCCGACCGCCCCTCCACGCTCCGTTCGCTCGTGCGGCAACGGCGCAGCGCGGTCGAGATGGACGGCCGCACGCCGATGGGCCGCCACGCCTTCCTCCGCACGATCACGCGGCTGCTTCCGGGCGCGCCCCCCTTCGATCCCCTCCCCTGGGCGCCCGCCGTGCACCTCGCCCTGTTCGTGCACCGCGTCGAGGGCATGGCCCCGGGCATCTACGCCCTGGTCCGCGATTCCGCGGCGCTCCCCGCGCTCAAAGCGGCCCTCGCGCCTCGCTATCGCTGGGAGGAGGTCGAGCCCGGCGTTCCCCTCTATCTGCTCGACGCCGCCGATGTCCGCGGGCTCGCGGGGCATGTGTCGTGCGGGCAGGCCATCGCGGGCGACGGTGCCTTCGCCGTCGCGATGCTGGCGGACCTTCCCGGCGCGCTCGCGGAGCACGGCGCGTGGTTCTACCGGCGGGTCCACTGGGAGGCCGGCGCCATCGGGCACGCCCTCTACCTCGAAGCCGAGAGCGACGGGCTCCGCGGGACGGGGATCGGCTGCTTCTACGACGACGCCACCCGCGTGGCGCTCGGGATCGCGCCAGCGAGCGGCTGGACGACGATGTACCACTTCACGGTCGGCGGGCCGGTGGACGACGAGCGGCTCCAGACGCTCGACCCTTACGACCCCCGACCGGCCTAGCGTCACGCCGATTCGCCCGCGGGGGTTCGCGGCTACCGGTTAGGTCACCCGGCGTCATGAACTGGGTCCGACTCCGCGCCTGCCGCTCGCTCCCCGAGGCCCACCTGGTCAACACCGCGCTCGTGCGCGCGGGGTTCCGCTCCGAGGTGCGCGGGGAGTCGCGCGTGCCGCTCGCGGGGGAGATCCCCTTCTCCGACGCGCGGGTGGAGGTGTGGGTGGGGCCCGAGTACCTGCTCTCGGCGACCGCGCTCCTCGCGGAGATCGACGCCGCGGGAGAAGGCGCGCCCCACGCCTGCCCCAAGTGCGGCGAGGAGAACCCGCCCGCGTTCGAGCTGTGCTGGCGGTGTGGGGCCGACCTGTAGGGCGGTTAGGAGGGCGTCATGCGTAGCCTCTCCTGCGGTCTCCTCCTCGCCGTCCTCACCGGTTGTGGGGGCGCGCCTCCCGAAGCCCCGACGGCCGCCGCCGCACCCGCAGCCCCCGCTGTCGCCGCCGCCACACCCGCGGGGGAGGCCTGGTCCCGGGTGCCGCTCGCGGACGGGGCCATCGCGACCGCGAACGCCGCCGCCGTAGTCCCCGCCGCGTTCCGCAACGGCGCGGGAGACGTCGCGTGCCCGGTGATGGGGATGGCGATCCCGAACCCGGAGGAGGCCGTGTCCTACGCCGATCACGCCGGTGTCCGGTACTACTTCTGTTGCGACAGCTGCGAGAAGCTCTTCCTCGCCGATCCTCTGGCCTACGCCGACGGCAAGTACCTCAAGAGCCACAACCTCGACCCGTCGGCGCCCGCGGCGTGCGAGGACGCGGCGATCGAGGGCTGAACCGCCGGGGGGTGGACGGGGGTCCCCTCAGCGGAGCAGGAGGGACTCCACCTCCTCGACCGTCTCCATGTCGAGCGCACGCCGCGCGATTGCGTACGAGAAGCCGGCGCGGCCGAGGGCCGCGAGATCCCGCGCGCGTTGCGCGACGCGCACGTCGGCGTCGATGCGATAGGGGCCCAGCCTCCTGCGACGAACGAACGCGCACACCGCGCTCATCGCGGGGTCGGCCCCGCTCTCCCGCACGGCCTCGAGGCCCGCGCGCACCCGATCGCCCCCGAGCCCCCGCGACGCGAGGCGCTGGTGCACGACAGCCTCCGAGACGCCCCGCCGCACGAGCGAGCGGACCTTGTCGCGCGCGTACACCTCGTCGTTGAGCGCGCCGACCTCCACGAGGTGGTCGAGCGTGGCGTCGACCGAAGCGGCCAAGGCCGTGCGATCTCCGCCATTGGCGGCGATCGACTTGTCGACGCGCCGCATCAGGAGCCGGCGCAGGTGCGCGCGGCTGGTGAAATAGCGGGTGAGGTAGGTTCGAGCGGCGACATCGATGTCGGCGGCGTCAATCGGCGGGGGGAGGCGACGGGATCTGGGCACGGCCGTGCTTGTAGTCACGCGAAACGCGGGCGGCGAATGCGATACCGTGCGCGGATGAAGACCGTGCAGATCGAACAGGAGGTCGCCTGTACGTCTCCGCCGGAGACGCTCTGGCCGCTGCTGGCCGACACAGCGAGGCTGAACCGGATCGTCGGCATGGCGCCGCTGGAGCTGACCCCGATCGACGGCGCGGGCAGCGAGCGGTTCCACGTCAAGACGAAGCTGGACGGCTTTCCGGCCGAGTACGACGAAGAGCCCTTCGAGTGGCACTCCCCCGACAGCTTCGTGGTGCGACGCAACATGACGCAGGGCGCGCTCCACAGCCTGCAGATGGGCCTCGAGGTGCTCCCCGGGACCTCGGGCGGGTCACGCGTCGTCTGGCGCCTCGCGTTCACGGTGAAGCTCGCGCTCCTGGCCCCGCTCACCCGCCTGATCGGGGGGTGGCGCATGGACACCATCGTGAAGGCCACCAAGGCCTTCGACGCCTCGCTCGGGGCGCCGCCGGCGCCCGCTGCCCACGGCCCGCTCTCCGACGGCTTCACGCGCGTGATCACCAACCTCGAGTCCGTGTTGGATCGT
>JAUXQH010000063.1 GCA_030685065.1 Pseudomonadota bacterium
CCTTCACGGTGCCGGTGGTCACCACGGTCAGGAGCTGCGCGCCGTCGGGCACGCCGCGGAAGCCGAACCGCCCCTCCTCGTCGGTGCGGACGCTCTGGCCGGCCACGCTCACGAGCAGCCCGACCGCGGGCGCCTCGGAGCCGCCTGGCTCTCCGGAGCCGGGGGCGAAGCGGACGATCCCCTCGACATTGATGGGCGGCGGGGCGATCTCCAGCCGCACGGGCACCTGGACGGCCACCGGCACCCCGCCCTCTGTCGCCGCGGTGAAGCGCATGAGCCGCATCGCGGCCACCGTCACGGAGGCGAAGGGCTCCTCCCCGCTCACGAGCACGACGGACTCGACCGATCCTCGCTCGTCGACGAGGAGCTCTACCTCGACGATGGCGGCCGTCGCCTCACGAGGGGCGGGCTCGTCGGCGGGCCAGGCGACCACCAGAGGCAGGAGCGGAGCCGGGGGAACGAACGCATCGGGCGGCGCGGAGGGCGCGGGCTCGGCCGACGCGGGGGCCAGCGGGAGGGGGGGCGCGGGTTGCCCTGGGGCCTCGGCGGGCTCCTGCGCGAACGCGAGGCAACAGAGCAGCGATCCGATCACGGCCGGACGGTAGCACGGCCTGCGCCGGGTGCCGACAGCAGAGGCAGGATGCGGGGCGGAATGCCGGGCGTTAGGGCGGCGGCTCGTCCCGGAGCCCGGCCATGTCTCGTCGCCCCCTTGCCTTCTTCGCAGCCTCGGTCCTCGTGGTGGCGGCGCTCCTCGCCGCCTGTTCGGGGGACGAGCCGGTGGTCGCCGCGCCCCCGCCGGTCCCGCCGCCGGCCCCGCCCGCCGCCGCCGTTCAGGAGCCGCTGGTGGGCGGGCCCTACCCCACCCTGCTCCTGGCGCAGGCGCAGTTCGTGAAGGGGGCCGACGGCAAGCCCAAGCCCGGCCCCGCGCTCGTCACCTTGTGGCGCAAGGCGCCCGAGGGTTGGCAGACGGTCAAGCTCGAGGACTCCGACTCCAACGTGTTCCACAAGGCGCTCCCCTACGAAGGTGGGATCCTGACCATCGGCGCGGAGAAGGCCTGGTTGAAGGACTGGCGGTGGGCGGATGGGAAGTGGGCGGTGGGAGGGCTGTGGAACCCGAAGTGGGAGGGCAAGTTCAACCGCATCCGCGACCTCGAGATCGGCGATGTGGATGGGGACGGCGCCCCCGAATTCGTCATGGCGACCCATGACTCCGGCGTGGTCGCCGTCGCGAAGGTGGTCGCCGGCAGCGCCCAGGTGATCGAGCTCGACAAGGCGGCCGACACCTTCGTTCACGAGATCGAGATCGGCGACATCGACGGCGATGGAAAGAACGAGTTCTTCGCCACGCCGAGCGGCCGGAACCAGTCGAGCGGCAAGTCGCAGCCCGGCCAGGTGGTCATGTACCGGTGGGACGGCACGACCTATGTCCGCTCGGTGGTGGATGACCTCGCGGGCAGCCACGCGAAGGAGATTCTCGCGGTTGACCTGACCGGCAAGGGGAAGTCCGATCTGTTCGCCGTGATCGAAGCGGAGACCGAGCTGGTGGACGGCAAGGCCAAGGTGGTCAAGCCCGTGGAGATCCGCCACTACACGCCGCAGAAGGACGGATCGTGGAAGCACGAGGTCGCCGCCACGATCGACGACAAGCAGACCCGCTTCCTCGTCCCCGGTGACTTCGACGGGGACGGGCAGATCGAGCTCGTCGCCGCGGCGATGAAGACCGGCATCTGGGTGCTCGAGCAGGGCAAGGGCGGCGTCTGGACCAGCACCAACATCGAGCCGGAGTCCGGTGGCTTCGAGCACGCGGCCCACGGCGCCGACCTCGACGGGGACGGCAAGCTCGAGCTCTACGTGGCCTCGGACGAGCAGCACGAGCTGCGGAGCTACGTGTACGACGCCACCACGAAGACCTACGTCAAGACCGTGCTCGGGCCCATCCCGGACAAGTCGATCACGTGGAACATCACGAGCGGGAGCTTCTGAAAGGCCGGGTGACGAGCCGGGCCGGGTGACGGGCGGGGGCGCGTTTCCGCGCCGCCCGGCTCACCCCGGCCGGTAGATCAGCACGAGCCCCGCCCGCACCTCGATCGGCGAGAGCGGGACCAGCCCGTCCTGCGAGCGGAGCTCGACCGCGCGGAGGTCCCCCTGGAGGCGCACGGCGGGCTCGAGGCGGATCGGGAGGTCGCCGAGGGCGATCTGCATGCCCAGGGCTCCTCCGACGATGGGGAACAGCCCGCTCGCGACGGGCTCGCCCGCGGCCATGAACTGGCGCGAGGCGCCGCCGAAGTAGAGCCCGACCACCGGCGCCACCTTGCTCGGCGGTGCCCAGGCCGCCTCTACGACGACATCGATGTCCGTCATGGTGTGGCCGGCGCTGAGCATGGAGAGCGTGGCGGCGGTGCGCCCCGCGAGCCCCGCGCCGAGCCGAACGCCCGGGGTGACGTACCACCCGGCGTCGATGCGGAGGTCCCCGACGACACCGGCGGCCGGGCGCATCCCCACGCCGCCGCCCGCACCCATCCAGAAGCCCGAGCCGGGCTCCTTCTTCGGGGCGACCACCTCCACGGAGCTCGGGCTGGTCCCGGCGGAGGTCGTACTGGCGGAGGTCGTACTGGCGGAGGTCGTGCTCGCCTTCGCGACGGGCTCGATCACGGCGGGCTTGGCCGCGACGGGCTCGATCACGGCGGGCTTCACCGCGACGGGCTCGATCACCGTCGGCGCGATCGGCTTGGTCTCGATCACCGCCGCCTCGGCCGCGCGGATGTCGACCACGACGGGCGCGGGCCCGATCAGCGTCGACATGTAGAAGAGGAGGTCCTCCCGCTCTTCCGCGGTGGTGCAGGGGGCGACGTTGACGGTCTCCACCTTGCCCGCGTGCGAGCGCACCGTCATCTCCCAGTAGTCCTTGCGGTCGATGATGGACACGCCGGCGCCGGAGGCGGGGAGGCCGTAGGAGGTGGACGCCGCGAGCCCGCGGCTGGCGAGCGGGTCGGCCCAGTCCTCGAGCTTCTGCCCGCTGGGCAGGGCCACCGGGGTCAGGGAGGCGCGCGACGTGCTCGCGGCCGAATCCCCGGGCGCGGCATGGGCCGGCGCGACCAGGAGGCCGGCCGCGGGGGCCAGGAACGCGAGGAGGGCCACGAGCCCCAGGCGCTGGGACACAGACGTGCGGGCGGGAGGCGACATGTAGCCAGACAGTAGCATCCCGCGCGATTGGATGGGGAGCCGACCCTACGCGACCCTACCCCGTCGTGTAGAACCGGAGCGCGTATTCCTCGACCATCCGGTTGGTGTGGAAGGCGCGGTAGCAGGTCTCCAGGCTCCGGCGCATCCGGTGCACCCACGCGCGCGGCACGCCACTCGCGTCCCGGTCGTAGAACTCCGCCGCGACCTGCTCCTCGAGCAGCCGGTAGAGGCTCTCGGCGTCGGAGCTGTCCTGCTCTTCCTGCGTGCTGTACTCCCGCTCGTCCCCGATTGCCCAGCCGTTCGTGCCGTCGTACGCCTCGGGCCACCACCCGTCGAGCACGGAGAGGTTGATGCCGAGGTTCAACGGGACCTTCATGCCGCTGGTGCCGCTCGCCTCGCGGGGGCGCCGCGGGTTGTTGAGCCACACGTCCACGCCCTGCACGAGGCGGCGGCCGAGCGCCATGTCGTAGTCGGGGAGGAACACGACGCGTCCGCGGAACCGCTCGTCGCGGGTCCATCGGATCACGTCCCGGATGAGGCCCTGGCCCGCGGCGTCGCGGGGGTGCGCCTTGCCCGCGAAGAGGATCTGCACCGGGCGCTCGCCGCACACGAGCCGCGCGAGGCGGTCGGGGTCGGTGAACAGGAGGTTGCCGCGCTTGTAGGGCGCGAACCTGCGCGCGAAGCCGATGGTGAGCCGATTCGCGTCGAGCCAGTCGCGGCCGGCCTGGGCGCGGGCGTAGCGCACGATCTCCTCACGGAGCTCGCCCCGGAGCGCCCACAGATCCTCGTCGGACACCGCCGCGAGCGAGAGCGGGGTGCCCTCGCGCCACCCCGGCGAGCGCCGATCCAGGAGCGCCTGAACCCGCGGATGCATCCACGAGGGCGCGTGCACCCCGTTGGTGATGTGCCCGATGGGAACCTGGGCTACCGGCACGTTCGGGTAGAGCCCCTTCCACATCTCCCGGCTGACCACCCCGTGCAGCGCGCTGACCCCGTTGGCGGCCCGTGACCCGCGCAGCGCGAGCACGGTCATGCAGAGCGTCTCGTTCAGGTCGCCCGCGCGCACGCGCCCCAGATCGATGAACCCGCCCTGCGGCAGGCCCATCTGCTCGCGCATGCCGCGCAGGGTCTCTTCCGTGAGCTCCCAGTGGAAGCGGTCGTGCCCCGCGGCGACGGGGGTGTGCGTCGTGAAGACGGCGCTCGCCTTGGCTTTCGCGAAGGCCTCCTCTTTCGTGCGGGACGTGGCCATCTCCTCGCGCCAGCGCTCGAGGACGAGGAAGGCGCAGTGGCCCTCGTTCATGTGGAACACGCCGGGCCGGATGCCGAGCGCGCGCAGGGCCCGCACGCCGCCGATCCCGAGGAGCACTTCCTGCGCGATGCGCGTGCTCTCGTCTCCGCCATAGAGCTGCTGGGAGAGCTCCCGGTGCTCGGCGGGGTTGCCCTCGATGTCGGAGTCGAGGAGCAGGAGGCGCGCCCGGCCCACCCGGAGCTCCCACACCGTCGCCTTGTAGGTATGGTTGCCGTGCGGGACGTCGACCACGATGTCGAGCTTCCGGAGCGGCGTCTGCTCCAGCGGCACGGGCGGATAGGCCACCACCTGCCGGCCGTGGGCGATGACCTGCTTGAAGTAGCCCTCGCGGTACAGGAGCCCCACCGCGACGAAGGGGATCCCGAGGTCGGACGCCGACTTCATGTGGTCACCGGCGAGCACGCCGAGGCCACCGGAGTAGATCGGCAGCGACTCGTGGAGCGCGAACTCCATCGAGAAGTAGGCGACCGGGGCGACCAGGCCGGGCGCGTTCTTCGCGCACCAGGTGTCCGTGGACGTGAGGTAGGCCTCCCGGCGGGCCTCGATCGAGGGAAGCATGGCCTCCGCGGCGGCGAGCGCGGTGTCGGGCAGCTCCTCGAGCAGCGCCAGCGGGCTGTGGTGGACTTCCTCCCATCGCTCGGGGTGCAGCCCCGCGAAAAGGGCGGTGGCCTCTGGATCCCAGCACCACCAGAGGTTTCCCGCGAGGTCACGCAGCCGGTCCCGAATGGTCATTCCATCCCCCAAAGCCCACCCGCCTATCTCGGTCGCCCCGACGCGCACGCCCCGCTAAGAGGCGCACCATGCAGCGCGTCGTCAAATCGCCCTACGCTCTTCGCCAGGTTCTCGTCTGTACGAACCTCCGGGATCCGTCGACAGGCAAGCCCTCGTGCGGGATGAACGGCGGGGTCGCGTTTCGCGAGCATCTGAAGAAGGCGGTGAAGGAGCGGGGGCTCAAGGGCCAGGTGATGATCACCGGCACCAGCTGCATGGACTTCTGCCCGGCCCAGGGCTGCGTGGTCGCGTTCTACCCCGAGAACGAGTGGCGGATCGTCGACCCCACGCCGGAGGAAGAGGAGGCCGTGCTGCAGCGGGCGATCAGGGGCCCGGAGGAAGGGTAGCCCCGCTACGGGAGCCGCCTACCGCCGCCCCTACCGGCGCCGCCGCTACCGAAGGCGCCGGTGCTGCTCGACGGGAATCGCCGTTCGCACCCGGCGCACGCGCTCCAGATCGATCTCGGCGACGCAGAATCCCTCGCCGTCTCCGCACTCGGCCACGACCGTGCCCCACGGGTCGGCGATGAGCGCGTGGCCGTAGGAGTGGCGCAGGCCGCCCTCGTCGTGCCGGCCCTCCTGCGCGGGGGCGAGCACCCACGCCTGGCACTCGATCGCGCGCGCGCGGAGGAGCGGATGCCAGTGGTCCTTCCCCGTCTGCAACGTGAAGGCGCTCGGGACGGTGAGGATCTCGGCGCCCGCGTCGACCAGCTTGCGGTAGAGCTCGGGGAAGCGAAGGTCGTAGCAGATCGACAACCCGATGACGCCGAGCGGGGTGCGCACGGCGACAACGTCGTCCCCCGGGGCGATATGGGCGCTCTCCCGAAAGCTGGGGCCGCCCGGGATGTCGATGTCGAAGAGGTGCAGCTTGCGGTACCGAGCGAGCAGATCCCCAGTGGGGCCGAACAGCAGGGACGTGTTGTAGCAGCGGTCCGCGGACCCGGGGCCGTCGATACGCTCGGCGACCGAGCCGATGAGGAGATGGACGCGCAAGCGCCGTGCAAGCGTCGCGAGGCGCTGGTGGGTGCGGCCGCCGATCGGCTCGGCAATCGCCACCTTCTGCGCGGACGAACCGAGGAACGTGGTGTTCTCCGGCGTGGCGATCAGCGCGGCGCCGGTAGCAGCCGCTCGCTGGGCCAGGGCCTCGACCCTGTCGAGGTTCAGGGGGATGTCGGCCCCCGTGCGAAGCTGGAGACAGGCGGCGAGGTACATGCGCTCGGTTCCTGCTATCCTGGGGAATGTACGAGGGCCGCATGACCGTTCGGATCGCCACTGGGATCGCCAGCCTCCTCCTCCTGACCGTCGGTTGCGGCGACAACAAGCTGAGCGTGTACAACTCCGCTCCGGTCGTGTCCATCTCGTCCCCGCCCGATGGTAGCAACGTCGACGAGGGGAGCGTGGTGTTCTTCGAAGGGCTGGTGTCCGACGCGCAGACAGCGTCCGCGGCGCTGCAGATCAGCTGGTCGAGCGACATCGACGGCCTGCTGACGGACGTCGATCCGGCGGACGCCACGGGCCTCGCGCTGTTCTCGACCGGGAGCCTCAGCGTCGGCAACCACGCGATCACGCTTTCCGCGACCGACGAGTCGGGCGAGCGCACCGAGTACACCATGGTGCTCACCGTGGTCGACGTGCCGGACGCGCCCGAGATCAACGTCGTCCATCCGGGTAGCGGCGAGAGCGGGCAGGAAGGCGAGCTTTTCGGCTTCGTCGTGCAGGTGAGCGACCAGCAGGACGAGGCCGCCGCGCTCATCGTCAGCTTCTCGAGCGACACCGACGGCGTGTTCTGCACCCCCACTCCCGACGCCATCGGGGTGGCCGAGTGCGACCAGGCCCTCTCCGCGGGCGATCACCGGCTCACGTTTGCCGTGACCGACAGCGAGGGGCTCACCGCGCGCGAGGAGTACTACTTCTCCATCGTCTCCGCGAACGCGGTGGACGACGATGGGGACGGCTGGAACGAGGACCAGGGGGACTGTGACGACGGCGACGGGTCGATCAACCCGAACGCGTCGGAGTACTACAACGAGCGGGACGACGATTGCGACGGCGTCGTCGATGACGGCACGGTCGGCTTCGACGACGACTCCGACGGCCAGTCCGAGCTCGACGGCGATTGCAACGACGAGAGCCCGGTCACCTTCGAGGGCGCCCCGGAGTCCTGCGACGGCCAGGACAACGACTGCGACAGCATCGTGGACGAGACCACCGAGTGCTACGACGACGATGGGGACGGCCTCGCCGAGATCGCGGGCGACTGCGACGACGCCTCGGCCGTGAGCTACCCGGGCGCCCCCGAGCTCGAGGACACCGTCGACAACGACTGCGACGGCTCGATCGACGAGGGCACCAACGCCTCCGACGACGACTTCGACGGGTACACCGAGAACGCGGGCGACTGCAACGACGGCGAGGCCTCCATCAGCCCGGCGGGCACCGAGACCTGCAACGGGTATGACGACGACTGCGACGGCACGGCCGATGAGCGGGACTCGTCGGGGTGCTTCACCTACTACTACGACTACGACGGGGACGGCTACGGGTCGGACTCGGTCTCTGGCCGGTGTCAGTGCGCGCCGGAGGGCTCGTATACTTCCGCCACGAACACCGATTGTTACGACTACACCGCCGGCGCGAACCCGACGGCCACGACCTACTCCACCTCCTCCCGCGGGGACAGCAACTGGGACTGGAACTGCGACGGCGCCCAGACCAAGTACTGGACCGCCGTGGGGCGCTGCTCCGGGGCCGTCTGGATCTGCTCGACGGACGACCGTGGCTGGAGCGGCTCGGTGGCGAGCTGCGGCACGACCGCGAACTACGTGTCGAGCTGCAGCGGCGGCTTCCTGTCCTGCGAAGAGAGGACGACCAGCTACACGCAGCAGTGCTTGTAGGACCGCGGGGATGGACGTCCACGCGGTCGAGCAGGTGCTCCGCGACAGGGGCTGTGCGCTCACGCCACAGCGCCGCGCCGTCCTCCGTTTTCTGGACGGCAACCTGGATCACCCGTCGGCGGCCCAGATCTTCGACGCGGTGACGGCCCTCCTCCCGCGCACCCATCGGCCCGTCTCGAGCCGCGCGACCATCTACAACACGCTGGCCCTGCTCGAACAGGTGGGCGCGGTGCGGGTCGTCCGCGGGACGGACGGCGAGATGCGCTACGACCCGAACACGACCCACCACCACCACCGCTGCTGCGAGGTGTGCGGGCGGTTGGAGGACGTGCCCGCCGCCGCCGTGACGCTGCTCTTGCACGGGCAGGCCGCGGCGGGGGAGGTGCGCTTCACGGGGCGGTGCGCGGGGTGCGCGGCGGCCTGACGGGGAGGGTCACCCCTCGGCTTGGGGCCCGGGACGTGGCTCCAGCAGCGCCGCGGCGCGAAGGAGTGCGAGCGCGCCGATGACGACGCCGAACCAGAGCGTCGCGACGCGGATGAGCAGCGCCGACGCGACCGCGGTGGCCTCGGTGACGCCGGGCACCAGCTCCATCGCGCCGCCGACGAGGGCGCCGTCCGCCACGCCGAGGCCCCCCGGCATCGCGCCGCCCGCCACCGTCGCGAACGCATAGAGGAAGGTCGACACATCCAGCGATGCGTCGATCCCGAAGCCGCGGAACACCAGCCAGTAGCCGACGCACTCCCCGCCCCATGCGACGAGGCTCGCGAGGACGGTGAGCAGCAGCGGCACCGGCGCGACGCAGGTGCGCATGGCGAGGTACATCTCCTCGAGCTTGTCGCCGATCCTGGAGAACACGGGGAGCCGCCGCACCACGCCGAGGATCGCGAGCGAGAGCCCCTTGTGGGACAGCACGGCGAGGCCGGCCGCGACCAGGGCGATGGGGACGAACACGTAGACCGCGCGGTCCCCGGCGTAGGTCGAGACGGACACCGCCGCGAGCGCGAGGCAGGCGATGCCATCGGTGAGGCGCTCGGTGACGAGGGCAGGGATGGTGTGGGCCATCGGGACCCCGGCGCGGGCGCGTACGAGCCAGGGCTTCAGCAGCTCGCCGGCCTTGCCGGGGGAGATGACCATCGCCAGGCCCGAGGCGAAGATGACGAGGTTCTCCTTGACCGGGAGCCGCACGCCGAGCCTGCCCACGAGGTAGTGCCACTTCCAGAAGCGCAGCCCATAGTTGAGCACGGTGAGCGCCAACACCGGGACGTAGAGCGACCAGTCGAACCCGCCGAGGGCCGAGCCGACCTCCTCCAGGCCCGCGTACAGCGAGCCGCCCACGTAGAGGAGCGCGGCGATGGCGATGCCCCACGCGAGCCACACGCGGAAGCGGACCAGCAGGTTCTGGGGGGTGGCGTCGATCGCGGGGGCTTCGCTCATTGGGGGGCTGCGGGTCTGAGCCGGTAGAGGTGGAGGGTGGGGCCCATGCGGGTGAATCCGGAGAAGTGGGCGACGGGAAGGTAGAAGGCGTCCTGCTGATCGAAGACCGGATCGGCGGTCGGGCCGTCCGTGGCGGACTCGGTGTGGACCCGCTCGTAGCGGGCCTGGGCGAGCGCCTGCACGGCCTCCGGAACCGCACTGTAGTGGACCAGGAAGTACTCCTCCACCAGCAGCCAGGGGGGTGGGTCGGCTTCGAGCGAGGCGACGGAGCGCTGGCTCGCGAAGTCGATCCCTTCCTTCTCGACGAACAGCACGTCGTACATCGGGCGATCCTGCCGGTACCACTTCAGCTCGTCGGGCTTCCGGAAGCCGGCGCTGTCGGCGCGCCCCTGCTTCGCCTCGTACTCGCGGGTCTGGTTCAGGACATTTCGCTGGAGCATCGGGGCGCCGGTGTAGGCGCCCGCGTGGACCAGGGTGGCCCCGGAGGGCACGTTTGCCTCGATCCAGGTGCCCATGGCGTCGCGCGTGTCACCCGCGGCCAGCAGGTTGAGCGCCCGGACGGTCGACAAGGCCGTCGGCGCCGCGAGCGCGAGGAGGAGCACGCCGCCCGCCGCAGGGCCCCGCTCCCGCGCTACACGCGCCACGACGGCTCCGGCCGCGACGCAGAGAAACGGGACGACGGGCAGGATGTAGCGAAAAAAAGCCGTCTCTCCACGACCGATGGCGAGGAAGTACAGGATCGGGAAGCTGTAGAACACGAGCGCCTCCCGACGATCGGTGGCGAAGGCGACGCCGATTCCGAAGAGCCCGGCCGCGAGGAGCGGCGCGCCGAGGCCCCATCGCAGCGACGCGCTGAGGTGGTGCATCCAGGCGTTCCCGATGTCGACGTGGTGACCGGCGGCGAGGTGCGCGAGCTCGTAGCGGAAGTCGTGCACGAACGTGGACGGATCGAGCAGGGCGAAGGGCGTGCCCACGAGGAAGGCGCCCACCATCGCGGCGGCGGCGGCGGCGAGGAGCCGCACCGTGGAGCCGGGCGAGAGGATCGCGGCCAGCGTGAGCGGCGCACAGAGCAAGGCGGCGTTGTACTTGGTGCTCGTCGCGAGCCCGGCAAGCACGCCGGCGATGACCGCGGTGCGGATTCGCCCGTCCTTTCGGAGGGCGTCACACGCGAGGACCGCCGCCGTGGCGAGCGTGACCATCGTGATGTCGGTGACCCCGAAGTGGCTGTCGCGCACGTGGAGGAAGGCCACGGCGAGCAGCAGCGCCCCCCACCGGCCGCCCGGCGCGCGGAGCAGGAGCGCCACCCCGAGCGTGCCCATGCCGGCGCTCCACCCGCGCATGAGCAGGCGGAAGGGCACCGCGCCGTCGAAGAAGCTCCGGAGGAAGTCCTCCTGGCCAGAGAAGTGACCGACGACCTTTCCCACCGCGTAGTAGGCGCCGAAGAGCGCGAACATCAAGTACTTGAACAGACTCGGGTAGTTGAACGAGTGGGGGTTCAGGTCACCTCGCCCGAACTTCATGGCCTGAAACGCGATGGTGAGCTCGTCCGGGCGGGCCTCGGCGAGCGGAAGGCCGAAGTCCAGCCCCCAGAGCCGGAGCGCGAGCGCCAGGAGCAGCAGCGCGACCGTCGCTACGCGAGAGGAGGAGGAGAAGGCCACGTTTACATCCCGTCGGCCGGCAGCTAATCTGCCGTGCAAAGCGAAGGCCACCCTTGGAATGGTTCCGTGTTCACTCTCTGAAGGCCGGCAGTGTTGATGTCCAGGCCGAAAACTGGCTGACCGCCCTCGGGGCGGGGCTCGGAAAGCTCGGCCTCGTGCAGGATCTGACCAGCATCGCCTGCGAGACGCTCGCGAACGGACACATCCTCGTGCGCGATGCCCGGAGCGGCGCTGGGTATTCGGTCGTGGCGATCGGCGGCGAGCTCGGCGAGCAGGACGAGCCGACCGGCGAGGCCGACCTTGCCGCCATCCCGGATGACGCCATCTACGGAACGGTCGGGCTCGAGGACTACGTCGACGACATCGAGGCCGCTCCCGACGCCGCCGAGGCGGTCCGCCGCACCCTCGGCGCCCTGCGCGAGCTCGCGCCCTCCGAGGCGGGCGCGGTGCTCCGCCGCCATTCGGACGGGTGGCTCGGCTTCGAGGGGGCCTACGGGCCCGGTGCCGACCGCCTCGCCGGGATCGTCATCCCCCCGAGCGTCGGCGTGGCGGGCTTCTCCGTGCAGCGCCGCATCGCCGTGAGCCTGCGCGACGCCTACGCCGATCCCCGCTTCTTCAAGCAGATCGACGCCTTCACCGGCTACACGACGCGCTCGCTGTTGTGCCTGCCCATGGTCATCGAGAGCATGGCCTACGGCTGCGTGCAGCTGTTGAACGCCCCGAACGTGGGGGGGTTCACGCGGGACGCCATCTCGGACGCTGACGGGATCGTCGGCGCGCTGGCGAAGCGGCTCTCGCAGGAGCCGATCCCCACGCCGCCGAACGCGAAGAAGCCCTTCTGAAGCCGATGCCGAGGGGGCGGCCCCCCGGCGCCGGGCCGCTACTGGACCGAGATGTTCTTCACGAGCACGGTCTTCGCGTCCGAGCGGAGCTTGTCCTGGAGCTTCGTGTAGAGCGCGAAGTTCTCCGTGGCTTCGTCCCCGAACTGGAGCTCGCGGTCGTCCTGCTCGCGGACCGTGTACTTGTAGACGGACAGCTCGACCTTCGAGCCGTCATCGTACGAGAAGCGCCAGCGGTGGCGGTTGCTGACGGTGCCCTTCGAGCCGTCCTTCATCGTGGCGGTGACGTTCGTGCGGAGCGTGCACTCGTACATCCACGGGGAGAAGTCGGAGCTGTACGTGCAGTCCACCTCGTCGGGGATCTTGCCGACGACGACCGCGACGGACCTCACGTCCTTCCACGGCACCTGCTTCTCCGTGCCCGCGGCCTCGACCGTGAGCGTGAGCTTGCCGCCCTCGGAGGTCCACCCCTCGTCCCCCTGAAAATCGACCGTGCGCTCGATGCCGGTCACCTTGCCCGCCTTCGACGTGCCGTCGGCGTAGGCGATCGTGATCGCGAGATCGGCGTTCCTCACCGCGACGGGCGGAGGGGGCGGGGCCTCCTCTGCCGGAGCGGCGGGCTCGACGGGCGCGGCAGCCGGCTCCGGAGCCGGGGTGGGCGCGGGCTCGCCCTTCTTCTTGCCGCCCTTGGCGGCCACGAGCGAGAGGAACAGGAAGGGAACCAGCAACCGGACACGCATCGTCTCTCCAGGGTCGACCGTCTAACCGATGAGCGCACCGGTATCATCCGTGCGCTCGGACGCGGCCCGGAGGAGCACCACCCCCCCGAGCAGGACCGTGAACAGCTGGTGCACACGTACAAGGAGGGTAATCGCGAGCGCGTCCGGTAGCGAGAGGCCGGCGGTTGCCACGAGCAGAGAGGCGAACATGGCGTCCCAGCCGAGCTGGGAGCCGGGGAAGGCGAACAGGACGATCGCCCCCGCGGTGGACACCGTGTACGTGAAGGCGAGCCCAGCGGGATCGGGATGGGCCCCGAGCCCGACGGCCGCCACGGCGATGCCCCCGACCACGGCGGAGTGGCCGCAGATGGCCCACAGGGCGCCCCAGGCGTAGCGGCGGGGGCCCAGGCGGCCGACGGCCTGGAGCGAGGCGGCGAGCCGCTCCACCGACGCGTGGAGGCCCCGCAGCGGGGGGATCCGCCCGATGGTGCGAGCCGAGCCCTCTCGGAGCACCGCGGGGTAGGCCGAGAGCACGCCGAGCGCGACGGCGCCCCCGCCGATGGCCAGCGTCGCGACGCCGATCCATCCGTGAATCCCGTCCGGAACGGGCATGTCGGTGGTGGCGAAGAGGACGGCCGAGCACGCGCCGGCCAGGGCAAGGCCGATGAACCGGGCGTGGATTCCCGCGGCGAAGGCCATCTCCGGCCGGATGCCGAAGCGACGTCCCGCCAGCGCCGCAGCCGCGAATTCGCCGACGGGCCCGGGCAGCGCGTAGTTGAGCAGGGTGCCGACCACGAGCAGCCCCGTGAGCGGCAGGACGGCGACACCGTCCCGCTCGGTCATCATCGCGCGCCAGCGCAGCGCCAGGAAACACAGCCCGGTGGTCATCATCGCGAAGGCGATCACCAGCGCGCGCGGGTCCGAGCGGCGCCAGATGGCGCGTACGGCGGCCTCCGTGAGGTCGCTCGACGCCGCCGCGAACACCACCAGGCCCAGCAACGCGAACAGGACCGCGACGGACACCAGGCCCCGGATCGCTACGCCACGAAGGGGCCCGATCGGAGGGTGTTCAGTACGGGGCAGGGAAGGGCCAGGAGAGCGTTCGCGTCAGGTCGATGCACTCCTCCAGCGAGACGCCGTCGATCGTCGCGTCGCGGCAGACCCCACAGACACCGTCCGGCTCGTCGTCGTCGTCGATCTCGGGGAGGTCGGTGTCGTCGGTATCGTCGGTGTCCGCCGCGGTGTCGGCCGTATCGCCGGTGTCCCCCGTGTCAGCGGGCGGCCCCTCGGGCAGGCCACCGGAGCTGAAGGTCACCGAGGCCTCGTTCGTGCCGGTGAAGCCGACGCGCCCCGCGAACGGGGACGCCCAGCCGCAGTCGATGAGCAGCGAGACGGGGACGAGCCGCGCGGTGACCTCGGCGGTGCCCCAGGCCTCCACGCCGATCTGGCCGTCCGAACGATCCGCGTAGACGACGTCGTCGTAGGTGGTGTACGCCGCTGTCGTGTCGGCCCAGAGCACCAGCGGCGAGCCGCCGTCCGTGGCCGGAGCGAGGCTCGTGACGGCGACCGTGGTGTCCATCAGGTAGCCGTTCGTGGTGATGGTGACGGCCACCTGGCCCTTCGCCGTCCACCCGCCGACGTTGTCGTTGGCGCCGAAGTCCTGGAGCGTGAGGACCTGCCGCCCGCTGGTCGCGTCGACGGAGACGGACGCGGAGCCGAACCATTGGACCCCGGTCGAGTCAACGCAGTCGTTGCCGAGGAACGTGAGCCCGCCGTCCTCCTGCTCGAACGCCTCGGGGCAGTCGCGCCAGCCGTCGGCGCTGAGCTGGGCCGTCGTGAGCCAGAGGAGCCACGGAAGGTCGACCGACCCGATGGTCACCAGGTCGGGCAGCACCGCCGCCGTGATCTCGCCGGGGCTGTCCGGCACTTCGGCGGGCAGGCCCGCGCACGCGGCCAGGAGAACGAGCGAAAGCGTACTCACTGGGTAGACTCGACCTCGCCCGACTCTTCGTCGGTCGAGCTCTTCTCGACGTTTTTCCGCAGGAGCGCAGCCTCCGCGCCGGACAACGGGTACAGGCTCGCCGCCACGGACTCGCGGGAGAGATCAGCCTGGATCTGGGCTGATTCTCGCGTGGCGCGGGCGAAGTCGTACTGCATGTGCAGAGGTTGGGCGCAGGCGAGGGCGAGGAGAAGGGTCATGGGGTCGCCTCCGAAAGCAGCTGGTCAAGGGCTGCGGCAGCCGCTGGGTGCCCGGGGGCGGCATCCAATGCGGCGTTGAATTGAGTGAGCGCGGTACCACGATCGCCGCGGTTCACGCAGGCGACCCCGAGGTTGTAGCGGGCGTCGGCCTCGGGGTTCGCGGCGCGGAAGGCCTGGAGCGCTTCCATGTCGCGCTCGAGGCGGGCCAGGGCGAAGCCGAGGTTGTTGCGGGTCCGGGGCTGCGAGGGGTCTCGCGTGAGCGAGGCCCGGAAGAGCCGCACGGCCTCCTCGGTCTGGTTCGCCGACAGGCGCGCGTACCCCAGGTTGTTGAGCACGACCGGATCGTCGGGAGTGAGGCGACGCGCATGTTCGAGGGCCGCGAGGCTTCCCTGGAGGTCACCCGAGTCCGCGAGCACGATGCCGAGCGCGGCCCAACCCGCGGGGTCCCGCGGGGCGCGCTTCACGTGCCCCTCCAACAGGGCGCGGGCCTCGTCGGACATGCCGGTGGCGTGCATCGCGCGGGCCTGGAGCACGTCGAGTCGCTTGTCCGTCTCGCCCTGCGCGCGCACCTGGGCGAGGACCTGGAGCGCCTGTTCCGAGAGCCCGGAGTCGACGAGGGAGGTCAGGACCCCGATCTGCGCCTCCACGCGGGAGGGCTCGTCGGCGAGCGGTTGCCGGCCGGCCGCCTCGGCGCGGGGCACCGCGAGGCACGCGGCCAGGCACGCGGCGGCGATAACGCCAGAAACGGAGGGCTTCGCCAGCGTCATTCGCCCGCCATCGTGGGAAGGAGGATGTTCTTCACGTTGATGACGGCGGGCCCGATCAGGATGACGATCAGACAGGGGAGGATGAACAGGATCATCACGACCGTCAGCTTGGGCGACACCTGCGCCGCCTTCTCTTCGGCGCGCTGCATGCGGCGCACGCGGACGTGCTCGCTGTGCACCCGCAAGGCGCGCGACACGCTCGTTCCGAAGCGCTCGGCCTGGAGGAGCACGTTGACCAGCGCGTTGATGTCGTCCAGGCCCGTCCGGTCCGACAGGTGGCGCAGCGCCTCCGAGCGGGGCACGCCGGCGTTGACCTCGGCGTTGACCAGCTGGAGCTCCCGGGACAGGTCCGGAGCAGCGCCCTCCATCTCGTCCGCGACGCGACGCACCGCGGCGTCGAGCCCCAGCCCGGCCTCCACGCAGCTGACGAGCAGATCGAGCGCGTCAGGGAAGGCCTTGAGCAGCTCGGTCTTACGACGATCGAGGAGGTTCGACACCCAGATCGCGGGGAGGTAGTAGCCGGCGGCCGCGCCCAGGAGCGAGCTGCCGATGATGTAGACCGCCTTGTCCTTCGGCAGGATGAAGAACGCGATGACCGCGAACAGGACGGCGCCGACGGTGCGGCACGCGCTGTAGATCTCGACGGCGTTGCGATCGCGGAAGCCCGCCTGGAGCATGCGCTTGCGGAGGCTGGCCAGCTGCTCGTCATCGGAGACGGCGAGCCGGGCCGCGCTGGCCGTGAGGGCGTGCAGGCGCGCGGAGCGGATGGCCGTGGGGCCCGCCTCCGGCTGGCTGTTCCCGATCTCGGCGAGCCGGTCGGAGGCCGTGCGCTGCGGATTCAGGACCGTGTAGAGCGCGAAGCTGACTCCGCCGATCGCGACCAGGGTGGCGCCGACGGCCAGGTAGAGCAGGGAGGGGTCCATCAGATCTCCACCTTCGAGATCTCGCGCATGACGAAGACGCCGAACGCGAAGGAGAGGCCACATCCGAGGAGCATCATGTGCCCTAGCGGGTCGGTCGCGAGCGGCGTGAGGTACGCCGGCGAGAGGAGCAGGATGACGCCGATGACGAAGAAGGGGAGCCCGCCGAGGATGTAGGCGGTGAACCGCGCCTCGGACGTGAGCGCCGCCACCTTGCCGTGGAACATGAACCGGCCGCGGATGGTGGTCGAGATGCTGTTGAGGATCTCGACCAGGTTGCCACCCGTGTCTCGCTGGAGGAGCACCGAGCCCACGAAGATCTGGAGGTCGAAGCTGCCGGGATTGCGCCGGGTCAGGTTCTGGAGGCACTCCCGGAGGTCACGCCCCAGGTTGTGCTCCTCGTAGACACGCCCGAATTCCTGCGCCAGGGGCAGGGGCATCTCCTCCGCCACGCTTCGGAGCGCCTCGGAGAGCCCGTGGCCCGCCTGGAGCGAGCGAGCGAGCAGATCCAGGCCGTCGGGAAGCTGCTCGGTGAGGCGCCGCGACCGGGTCGTCGCGGTGCGGGAGAGGAGCATCACCGGGAGGTAGAAGGCGGCGAGGCCCGCGAGGCCCATCGCGCTCTTGAACGCGACGAGCAGGACCAGCATGCCGACGATCGCGGCGACCGCCATCCGGGTGTAGAGCGTGGAGAGGGTGAACGGGCTGCCGGCCTGCCGGATCATGTCCTCGAGCTGCCCGCTGATCCCCTTCCCTTCGGCGCTCGAGGCGCGAAGGATCGCGGGGCCGGCGTTCTTCTCGACCAGGGTCCCGAGGCGCCGCGACAGCTCGCGCTGCTGCTTCTCCGACCGGCTCTGCAACGTCCAGTAGGCGAACTGTGCGAACAGCAGGAGCGCCGCGACCGCCATCGCGACACCGACGACGAGGATCAGGTTCTCCGAGTTCATCAAACGTCCTGTTCGAAGCGGAACAGGTCGGCCGGGAGCTCGACGCCGTGGCGCGTGAGGCGGTTCGCGAACTTCGGTCGGGTTCCGGTGGCGCGGAAGGTGCCCCGGACACGCCCGTCGTCATCCACGGTGCGCTGCTCGAACGTGAAGATGTCCTGCGTGGTCACGATCGGGCCTTCCATCCCGACCACCTCCGTCACCGCCATGAGGCGACGCGAACCGTCGGGCAGGCGGTCGAGCTGGATGATCACGTCGATCGCGCGCGCGATCATCTCTCGGATGTTGCGATCCGAGAGGTTGGGCACGGCCATGCCCACCATCGTCTCGAAGCGGGCCAGCGCGTCGCGTGTCGTGTTCGCGTGCACAGTGGCGAGCGAACCGTCGTGACCGGTGTTCATCGCCTGGAGCATGTCGATCGCTTCGCCACCACGGATTTCGCCGAGGATGATGCGGTCGGGGCGCATCCGGAGGCAGTTCTTGACGAGCTCGCGCTGGGTGACCTCGCCGCGGCCCTCGACGTTGGGCGGCCGGGTCTCGAGACGGACGATGTGGTTCTGCTGGAGCTGGAGCTCGGCGCTGTCCTCGATGGTGACGATACGCTCGCCATCGGGGATGAAGCTCGACAAGACGTTGAGCATCGTCGTCTTGCCGGAGCCCGTGCCGCCGGAGATGATGATGTTCAGCTTGGCCTTCACGCAGCCGCGCAGGACGTCCATCACGGGGCGGGGACACGCGCCGAAGGCGACGAGGTCGTCGGGGGTGATGGCGCGGGTGCCGAAGCGACGGATGGAGACCATCGGTCCGTCGATCGCGAGGGGCGGAATGATCGCGTTGAAGCGGCTCCCGTCCGCGAGCCGGGCGTCCACCATGGGGCTGGTTTCGTCCACCCGGCGGCCGACGGCGCTGACGATGCGCTCGATGACCTGCATCAGGTGGCGGTTGTCGTTGAACCGCACATCGATGCGTTGGAGGAGTCCTTTCTTCTCGATCCAGACCTTGTCGAAGCCGTTGATCAGGATGTCGGAGATGTCCGGATCCTTGAGCAGGGGCTCGAGCGGGCCGAGGCCGAGGATGTCGTCGAGGATCTCGTCGACGAGGCGGTCGCGCTCGATCCGGTTGAGGGGCAGCTGGCGCTGCTCGACCTCGGCCGTGAGGGTTTCGCGGAGGCGGGCGGCGAGCTCCGCGCGCGGCGTGGCGCCGACGCGATCGAAGTCGATCATCTCGAGGAGCTCGCCGTGGAGCGTCTTCTTGATGCGTTCGTACTCCGCGGAGTCCGCGCTGGGGCTGCCCGACTTGTAGCGCTGTTGGGCGCCGCGGACTCGGTCGATCAGTCGCGAAGACACTGCCTACCCTCCTGAGAAGCGGGAAAACCACCCCATCGGACCGCTGGCGCGCCGCTCGACGGACATCTCGCCGTCCGTCACGAGGCCGACGAGCGCCTCGATGTCCTTGGCGGCGGGACACTTCTTGTCGACCTCGCGCAACAGCTTGCCTTCGTTCACCGCGCGCGCGGCCGCCTTGTCGAAGGCCACGGTCGCGTCGACCTTGCGCAGGATGTTCTGCTCCACGTCCGCGAGCGAGAACGGGGCCTCGCGCTTGTCCCAGCGGTTGATCACCACGTGAACGCGGGACTTCTCGATGCCGAGCCGCTCGATGAGCTGCAGCCGACGCCAGGTGTTCTTGATGCCGGGCACATCCGGTGTCGCGATGAGGAGGATGCGGTCGGCGACGGTGGCGGCGGTGAGCGTGGCCTCGTCGAGGCGGCTCCCGCAGTCGACCAGGCAGTATTGGTACGTGCGCGCCACCGTGGTGAGGATGCGCATGACGGTGTCACCCTTGACCTCCTCGCGCTGCTCGAGATCCGTGGGCTGGGCCACGGCGTGGACCTTGCTCGGATGCACGACGACATGCCCGGCGAGCATCCGCTCGTCGATCTTGTGGAGGTTCCGCATCAGGTCGGCGATCGTGACCGACGGCTGGATGTCGAGGAAGGCCGCCACGTCTCCCATGGAGAAGTCGAGGTCGACCACGCACACGCGGTGCACGGGCGAGAGCTCCGCGGCCAGGTTGACGGAGAGAAACGTCGCCCCCGCGCCGCCCTTGCTGCCCCAGACCGCGATGACCTCCCCGTGGTCCTCGTCCCCGCCTTCCTGGTAGATCGCCTCGTGCACCGCCTGCCGGAGCAGCTCCGCGTCGTCCGGGAGGACGACGAACTCGCGATAGCCGGCGCGCATGGCGGCCCGGATGTGGTCCGGGTTGGCGTGGGACGCGAGCGCGACCAGCTGGCAGCGCCCGTTGTCGGCCACGATCTGCGGAGCGATCCGGATGGCCTCCTCGAAGTCCTGATCGAACCCCGCGATCACCACGTCGGGACGGAGCTTCCGGATGACGGCCAACGCGTCTTCGTACCTGGTTGCCTGAGCGGGCAGCGCCGCCTCGGCGCCGAGCGTCTCCCGGATTTGCCCCATCGCCCGTGCATCGACCCCGATCACGACGACGGACGCGACATTGTTCGAGCTTCCCGCCTGCCTCATGTCCCCGCCTCTAGCGCTTCATTCCGTATTCACCCGTCGGCTCCGCGGTTCGAGAACCTGGAACCGTCAGCTGTCCCATGATGAACAGCTGGAAATCACTCGGATTGTACCCCTCGGTCCGGCCGGGTGCCGTGGGCACCTCTCCAGGCGCCATCGGGCGCACGAGCTCGGGCGTGACGAAGATCACGAGCTCGGTCTCCTCACGCTTGTGCTTCACGTAGCGGAACAGCGCCCCGACCAGCGGAAGGTCACCGAGGATCGGGATGGCGGCGCGCGTGGACGTGGTGCGCTCGTGGAGCATGCCGGCCATGGCGAAGGTCATGCCGCTCTCGAGGCGCAGATGGCTGTCCCCCTTGCGGACGAGCAAGCCAGGGACCTCGATGCTCTGCAACCGGATCGTGGTGTTGGGATCGATCTCGCTCACCTCGACGTACGCGCGCATGTCGATCACGTTCCCCGACAGGACCGTGGGGACGAACACCAGCTTGACCCCGTACTCCTTGAACTCGATCGTGATGCGATCGTCCCGCTGACCGACCGGGATCGGGACCTCGCCGCCGGCCATGAACTCCGCCTGCTGGCCCGAGAGGGCGACCAGGGAGGGCTCGGCCAGGGTGCGCGAGAGCTTGTTCTGTTCGAGGACGGCAAGGATGGCGCTCACGTCGAAGGCGCCGGAGAAGCTGCCGAGCAGCGTGATCACGTCGGTGCCCGGGGCGAAGCCCGCGAGCTGCCCGCCGATCCCCGCGTTGTTGTCGAACAGGACGGAGAGCCCGAGCTCGCGCAGGCCCGTGCGGCTCACCTCGGCGAACACGACCTTGAGCTGGACCTGGTGGTCGCCCCGCACGGTCATGAGGTTCACGAAGTCTTCGTCGTAGATCCTCGCGATGGCGGAGACGCGCTCGAGGGTCTCCAGGTCGTCGACCGGGCCCTCGACCACCAGGCGGTTCTTCACCGGGTAGATCTTGGGCGCGGGCCCGAGGACCGCCCCGCGGATGCGGCGCCCGATGTCGGTGAGATCGGTGGACACGACCACCTTGTAGGTGACGGGCCGCGACACGTCGTCGCGGTACCACACCCAGAGGTCGGTCGAGCCGACGGAGAGCCCGCGAACCTGGTACTGCCCCTCCTCGAGGAGGCGCAGCTCGGCCACGGCGGGGTCGCTGATGAGCACGCGGGAGATGGTGCGGCTGTCCCGTTGGATGACCGACTCGCCGACGCCCACGTCGATGAGGTTCGGGGCGGGCTCGGCGGCGAACGCCGCGGAGGACACGGCCGAAGGGGCCACGGCGGCGAGCGCCAGCGTGAGGAGGCCGGCGCCGAGCAGGCTCCGGAGTAGCTGGAAGGAACTCATTTCTTCCTCTTGTTCTTCTCGGTGGACTCGTCGCTCGTACCGTCGGGATTGAACGAAACCTCGGTCTTCGAGGCGCCGGAGATGACCTCGGCCTTCGGGACCACGGGGGCGGCTACCTGGGGCACGTCCTTGCGCCGGCGGATGGGGGAGGGATCCGCCACGTCGACCGGGTCGAAGCCGATGAGCCTGTCAATCGTGTTGAGGCCGCCCTGCGAATCGATCTGGAGGATGTCGATGTCGCTGCGGAGGACCACGTGGATCTCGCCGCGGCTCTGGGCCAGCGCGAGCTTCTCCGCCTCATCGGGGGTGAGCTCGACCGTGATCGAGGGCTTCAGCTTCTTGTTCGTGTCGCCCTTCTTCTTCTTCGTGTCCTTGGCCTCGGCTTCCTTGGCGGCGTTGCCACCCAGGCTCGAGCCGACCGCGAGCACCTTGATCTCCTGCAGGATGGTCTCCGCGACGTACTTGGCGCCGACGGCGAGCGGATCCTCGGGCTTGATGGTGACGATCACGTCGACGAAGTTGCCGGCCTGGAGGAGGCCCGCCACCGCGGTTTCGGTGTCGGTGGCGATCGTCATGGCGCGCTTGCCGGGCGTGACGATCGCGTTGAGGCCGACGCCCGCGTTGGCGGATGCGAGCCGCTCGTCACGTACGGGCTCGTTCGCCAGGATGCGCTCGCGGGGGGTGCGCCCCAGCACCTTGTCGAGGTCGGAGAAGACCTCCTCTTGCGGGACCATCTCGGGGATCACGTTTCGGAGCACGACATCCTCCGGCGCGATCGGGAGCCCCATGTACAGGTCGCGAACGGCGACCACGACGGTGATGGTCTCCTTCGGCTTCTGGGCCTCCTTGATCTGGTCCTGCGACTTGCGGATGACGTTGAACACGATGGCCGCGGCCACGAAGGCGAGGAGCAGCGAACCCAATAGGAAGATGATGGCGCGTGTGCGTCCACCCGATTGCTGGCGCTGCATCCTGGCTCCTTCGAAGGTGGTGGCGTTCGGCCACGGTCATGCTTGGGGCGGGCAACACATAAGCGCGCGCCCGGGATCGGCAAACGTCGACGAGGGCTGAGTAAGTGGGGGGTCAAGGGCCGACGTCGCCGTGGCGGGGCTGCTCGGAGATCCAACCGAGCACATCCGCGAGACGCGGGAACCGCTCGGTAGGTCGGCCGGAAGCTTGTTCCGGAGGGGCATCGCCAAGCCTCCCTCGCCGTGTCCCCTCGCAGCGTCCCTACGGAGGCCCCCACCGTTCCCCGAAAAGTCGCGCGAAAAACGAAGACGGGCGCTCCCGTTGCCGGGGGCGCCCGTCGATTGGCCACGCGAGATTAGGGCGCGGAGGCGGCGTCGAGCTCGGTGGAGATGCCCGTGAACAGGTCGTCCAAGCTGCCGCCGAGGGCGGTCAGCGCGACGATGATGGCCACGGCCACCAGGGCGGCGATGAGGCCGTATTCGATGGCGGTGGCGCCGGACTCGTCGCGGATGAGCTGGGTGAACATGTGATGCTCCTGATTACAAGGGAATTTTCACCGGTGACGTCATGCGTGCCTCCCTCCAGCGCGCACTATCCGGTCAGAGGCGCGATGCCTCTGCCACGGATCATAGCGGAGTCCCCGCTGCCCGCGCAACGTTAAACCTCGAAATGTCACGTCGTCCATTTTCCAGGTAGGAAGATCCCTTTCCGTCCCTCCAGGAACGCCGAGAACTCTGGACCTAGCGCGGATTGGCGCCAGCTCTCGATCGGGAGGCCAGCGGCGAGGCGGTCGATCGTTGCTTCGGTCAGGACGAGCTCCGGGGCCACGCCACGTTCCGCCTCCGAGGTGCGGGCAGCGACCCCCACCAGCTCCCGCCACAGGCGGCCCCGCGACACCGGGCCGGGCGGCGGCGTGGCGGTCTGCCCTGCGGCAACGCAGGCGAGGACGGCCGAGCCCTCGCGCTTCCACACCTGGCTCGGCATCCGCCGGTTGGCTCGGAGCGCGTCGAAGCTGGTCGGCTGGCGGCGCGCGAGATCGAGCAGCATGGAGTCGGAGACCACGTTCGAGCGCGCGACGTCGCGATCCTGGGCCGCGCCGTCGCGCCAGGCCGCGAGCGCCTGGAGCACCGCCCTCTCCTTGTCGTCGAGGAGATGGGCCCCGGGGACGGTGCGCCAGGCCTGCTGGTGATCCTCGGGGAGCAGGGCGCGGGCCACGTGCTCCGCGGTGCAGGCGGCCGCGATCTCCGTGTTCCCGAGCGCCGCGACCTTCGCCTCCAGGGCGCCCGCCAGGGGCTCGAGCAGGAGAACGTCGTCCGCGGCGTACCGGAGCTGGTCGGCCGAGAGGGGGCGCTGCGACCAGTCGGAGAGGGTCTCCGTTTTCGGGACGCGCATGTCGAGGTGGCGGCGGACCAGCTCCTGCAGGCGGATGGGAAAGCCGCCCCCCGCGCAGCCGGCCGAGATCTGGGTGTCGAACACCGAGATCGGACGCATGCCGATCTCCCGGTGGAGGATCTGTAGATCCATCACGCCGCCGTGCAGCAGGAGCGGCACTTCCGAGAGCGCCTTGCCGAGGGGGGCGAGATCGAGGTCCGCGAGGGGGTCCACCAGCCACGCCGGACCGAGATCCGCGCGCAGCTGGATCAACATCAGGCGCGGGTGGAAGTGGCGCTCCGAATGGAACTCGGTGTCGACGGCCACGCGTCGAGCCCCGGCGATGGCGTCGAGGACGGGCTGGAGGGCGGCGGAGGTGCGAATCAACGGGAACCTGGTGGTCGGGGCCGCAGGCTATCGCATCGCGCGACGCGCGTTAGTGAGGCGCGCGCAGGAGGGCGCCGAAAGCCGGATGCGCGCAGACTCGACGGCCAGCACGAGGCCCCCGGCACCGCCCGCGTCCTCCTTCGTTCGGGCATGGTCGTGGGAGGACCCCGCGCTGCTCGGGCTCCTCGCGGTGGGCCCCGAAGATGACGTGGCCGTGTTCGAGCCCTCGGGGGACGATGCGCTGGCCCTGTGCGCGATCGGCGCACGCTCCGTGCACGCGGTCGTCCCGGACCTCGCTTCTCGCGCCCTGGTCGAGCTCAAACAGGCGGCGTCGCGGGAGCTCCCGACGCAGAGCGTGTGGTCGCTCCTCGGTCTGGGGCACTTCGGGCGTCGCGTCTGGTTCTACCACTTCCTTCGTCCGAAGCTCTCCACGGAGGTGCAGGGGTGGTGGGATGCCCGCGAGGGCGCGATCCGCGCCGGCATCGCCGGCGAAGGCGTCGTCGAGCGCGCGATCGCCACCCTGCGTACGCGCGTACTTCCCCTCGCGGTGGGCCGCGGCGCCGTTGCCGCGCTCCTCGCGGCGCCCACCCTGGATACGCAACGGGAGGTCGTTCGGGCCCAGTGGCGCGGCGTGCGATGGCGTGCGGTCTCGCGGGTGTGGCTCCCTCGGCTCGCCCGGCTCGCGGAGGCCGACGAGGACCGCACCGCCGCCCACCTCGACGCGCTGATGGAGCGGGTCCCGCTCGCCTCGAGCCCGTTCGTCGGGTGGCTCCTGGGGGGCACGTGGGGCGATCCGGAGCGCGCGCCCCCATGGATGTCGACCGCGGGGCTGGCTGCGCTGAAGCCGCGCGCGGCCGGCTTGTCGTTGGCGATCGGGGACCGCCCGGGCGTGCTCGCGGCGGCACCGCGGGGTGCATGGTCCGCGGCGGTGCTGGGTCGGCGCCCACTTTCGTCGCAAGAGGCGGATGCGCTCACGCGCTGCCTTCGTCCCGGCGCGCGCGTGCTCGGCTGGGGGCCGCCGCCGAGCCAGCTGACCCTCGACCCCACCGCGACCGCCGCGCTGGCGGCGCTCGACCGCGGCCTGTTCCCGGGGCGTCCGTGGCTGGCGCGCCATCGGGGGTAGCGAGCGGGCCGCCTTACAAGAGCGGCAACAGACCCCAGCCGCCCCACAACGCGACGCCGATGCCGACGAGCCCGATCGCGGCCCACCGCTGGCCAGCCCGGCGTTGGTGGCGAACCACGTCCGCTTCACCACGATCCGACACCAGGAGGGGCGCCCCGTCGACCGGGTGGAGGGCCCACTCGCCCTCGATGTTCCGGGCCGTCCCGACGGCGAACACGCGGTCTCCGGCGAGCAGGATCTCCTCGCGCCAGCGGAGGAAGGGGCCGGCGGGCGGGATGCTCGGCGGGGCCACGCGTGCGAGCAGGGCGTCCAGCTCGGCGCTCGGCACGGCGAAGACGCCGGTGCGCACGCGATCCGGGGAGGCGACGACCACGTCGGCGTCGTCCAGGCGCAGGGCGACCGCGCCGGTGTCGTCCCCGATGGCGCCCGGGAGCGAGGCGCGCTGGTCGAGCACGGTTTCCCATCGATTCCGACGCCGTTGCTCGAGGACGAGGCGGTAGAACGCGGCCGCGCGACCCGTTTGCGGAGCTTGTAGCTCCCCGTCGGCCTGGAGCCGGCCGGACACCTCGTGGAGGCCGTCGTCCAGCTCCGCGACGGGCGTCGGCGCGGCGTCCGCCAGGAGACGCGCGTTGCCGAACGCGCGGACCGCGAGCGCGACACACGCGGTCGTCACGGTGAAGCCCACCCCTGCGATCAGCCCTGGCACGAGGAAAGTGGCCATCAAACGTCCCGGTAGCGAATCTGGTGCTTCTTGAGGAGCCGCGTGATCGACTTGCGATCCATCCCGGCCGTGCGCGCGGCGCGGGACACGTTTCCGTCGTGGCGCTCGATGAGGTCGATGAGGTAGTGCCGCTCGAATTCCTCGATGAGGGCGTCCTTCGCGTCCTTGAGGGGAAGGCTGGAGATGACGCTGTCGGGCGGCAGGTTCGGCCGCGGCATGGAGGGCGCCGCCGGACGGGACGCGCGGAGCGCCTCCGGGAGCGCGTCGAGCGTGATGAGGGTGCCATCGGTGAACGGGAGGGCGCGCTCGATGACGTTGTTGAGCTCACGCACGTTGCCCGGCCAGTGGTACGCGTCGAACAGCGCGCGAACCTCGGGGGAGAGGCCCTTGACCCCGCGCCCGCGCGAGCCGCTCTGGGAGTGCTCGGCGCGATGCAGGAGGTGTTCGACCAGGAGCGGCACGTCCTCCCGGCGCTCGCGGAGCGCGGGCAGGCGGAGCTCGACGACGGCGAGGCGGTAGTAGAGGTCTTCGCGGAAGCGCCCCGCGGCGACCTCGTCCCGGAGGTTGCGGTTCGTGGCGGCGACGACGCGCACATCCACGTGGCGTACCTTCGTGCTGCCGACCCGGCGGACCTCGCGCTGCTCGAGCACCCGTAGAAGCTTGGGCTGCAGCTCGAGCGGGAGCTCGCCGATCTCGTCGATGAAGATGGTGCCGGTGTCCGCGACCTCGAAGAGGCCCTCGCGCATGGCGATCGCGCCGGTGAACGCGCCGCGTTCGTGCCCGAAGAGCTCGGACTCGACGAGGGTCTCGGGGGCCGCGCCGCAGTCGAACACGACGAACGGCTTGTTCTTGCGGTTCGAGCGGTTGTGCGTGGCGCGGCTCACCAGCTCCTTGCCCGTGCCGGTTTCGCCGGTGACGAGCACCGTCAGGTCCGTGGGAGCGACGCGCTCGAGGATGCCGAACACCTCGCGCATCGCGATGCCACGCCCCACCAGCCCCTCGAAGCGATCGCTCTCGGAGGGCACGACGTCGATGATCTCGTCGGCCGGGCTGTAGATGATGTCGGTCTTGCCGACGCGGAAGCGCGTGTCGGGCGCGAGGTACACCTCCCTCACCCGCACGGCGCCGACGAAGGTGCCGTTCGTGCTGCCGAGGTCACGCAGGATCGTTCCCTCCCGCCCGCGCACGATCTCCGCGTGCAGGCGCGAGACCGTCGTGTCCCCCAGGCGGATGTCGTTGTCCTCGCGGGTGCCGATCCGGATCACGTCCCGCTCGATCTGCCAGTCCTGCCCGGCGTTCACGCCGTCCATGCAGGAGAGGCGCGCGCGCCGAAGGTGGATCTGCCGGCTTCCGGCGCTCGCGATCGTGCTCGTGATCTCGGACATCGGCGCGAACCTTACCGCATTTCGTCTTTGCGGGGCTCGTCGTCCCGGCGGTCGGCGTCGCTGGGGTCGTCGTCGTCGAGGTCGTCTCCCGCGTCGAGGCGATCGCCCCCGCCCTGCCGTTTCATCATCCGTTGGATGGACTTCCGGTCGATCCCGGCGGCGCGCGCCGCGGCCGAGACGTTTCCGCCGTGGGCGTCGAGGAGGCGCTGCATGTAGCGCTCGTCGAACCACTCGGACCACAGGCGCTTGGCGTTCTTGTACGGCACCTCGGGGCGGATGACATCGATGGGCGGTGCGTCCTCGTCGCGCGGCGTCACCGGGAGGCCCGCGTGGTCGGGGCGGGGGGCGCGGAGCGCGGGGGGGAGGTCGGAGAGGGTCGCCTCGGGCCCGGGCGCGAGGCCGGCGAGGTAGCGGGCGCAGTTGACGAGCTCGCGGACGTTGCCGGGCCAGCGGTGCCCGGCGAGATGCGCGCGGAGCTCGGGGGTGAGGTGCAACGTCGCGCGGCCGCTCTCCTGGCGAAACCGCTCGACGAAGTGGTCGAGCAACGGCCCCACGTCCTCGGGGCGCTCGCGGAGCGGCGGGAGGCGCACACGCACGACGTTGAGGCGGTGGAAGAGGTCCTCGCGGAAGCGGCCCGCGGCAACCTCGGCCTCGAGATCCCGGTTCGTGGCGGCGACGACGCGGAAGTTCGCGTGGAGCAGCTTGTTTCCGCCCACGCGCCGGAACTCGTGATCCTGGAGGAGGCGCAGGAGCTTGGTCTGGAGCGAGGTGTCCATCTCGGCGATCTCGTCGAGGAAGAACGTGCCGCCGTCGGCCTCCTCCACGAGCCCGCGCCGGGCGGTCGACGCGCCGGTGAACGCCCCGCGCTCGTGCCCGAACAGCTCGCTCTCCATCAGGTTGGACGGGATGGCGGCGCAGTCCACCGGCACGAAGGGGGCCTCGGCGCGCTTGCTCCGGGCGTGGACCGCGCGCGCGACCACCTCCTTGCCGGTGCCCGATTCGCCCGTGATCATCACCGTCAGATCGGTGGGGGCGACGCGCGCGAGCATGTCGTCGATCGCGCGCATGGGCGCCGAGCGGCCGACGAACGCCGGCGCCGCACCGCGGGCCTCGAGCTCGGCGCGCAGGCGGCGGTTCTCGCGGGCGAGCCGCCCGTGCTCCAGCGCACGCTCGACCACCATCCGCAGCTCCTGCAGCGAGAACGGCTTGGTGATGTAGTCCCAGGCGCCCGCGCGGATGGCGACCACGGCCGTCTCGATGGTCGCGTAGGCGGTCATGAGGACGACGGGCACGCCCGGCGACTTCTCGAGCGCCGTGGCCAGGACCGCCATGCCGTCGATGGAGGGCATCATCAGGTCGGTGAGCACAAGATCGAAGGGATCCCCCTCGAGCTCCGCGAGGGCCTCCCCGCCGGAGGAGCACGCAACTACCTCGTGCCCGTCCCGCGCGACGATGCGCCGCGTGGTGTCGAGCATCTCGATCTCGTCGTCAACGCAGAGGATCCTGGCCATGGCCGTAGGGTAGCAGCCGGGTGGTGGAAGGGGGGAGGGGGGGCGTCTACCCCGGCAGGGTCACCGAGAACCGCGCCCCGCCGCCCACCCCGTTGTCGGCCACGATCGTGCCGCCGTGCTCGCCCACGATCCCGTGAACGACCGCGAGCCCGAGGCCCGTGCCCTCGCCACGGGCCTTGGTCGTGAAGAACGGCTCGAACACCCGCGGGAGATGTTCGGGAGCGATGCCGGCGCCGTCATCCTCGATCACGAGGCCATCGGCGCCCGTCCGTACCCACACCGTGGTGCGCGCGGCGTGCACGGCGTTGCGGAGCAGGTTGTAGACGACCTGCTCCAGCGCCTGCGGGTCGGCGTGAACCGGCGCCGCCGCGAGCGTGTCCAACAGATCGATGTTCCGGGCCCGCGCCTCGAGGCGGGCGAGCGCGATGGCGTCGCGCGCGACGTCGGCGAGATCGATCGCGTGCCGCTCGCCGGTGGACGACCGCGCGAAGCGAAGGAGCGAACCGGTGATCTGCCGGATGCGCTCCGCCTGCCGCTCCATCACCTTCAGATCGGCGATCTGCTCCGCGTCGCCGCCAGACTCCTCGAGGACCGTGCGGAGGAAGCTCGCGCGGCCGAGGATGACCCCGGCGGGGTTGTTGATCTCGTGGGCCACCCCTCCCGCGAGGCGGCCCACGCTGGCGAGCCGCTCGGCGTCGGACAATTCGCGCTGGGCCGCGGCCAGGGCCGTGCTGCGCTCCCGCACGCGGGCCTCGAGGTCGACATTGAGCTGCCGTTGGCGCTCCTGTTCGAGCAGGACGCGCTGGCGGAGCCGCTCGAGCGCCTCCCCGAGCTCTCGCGGCTCGTCGATACCGGTGGCCACGAACGGCTCGGCGAGGTCGGTGGCCTCCATGCGTCGGACCTGGAGGGCGAGGCGCACGAGCGGCCGGACGACCAGCCAGTCCAGCACCGCGGCGAAGATGAAGGCGCTCGCGATGGCCACGATCAGGGCGACGGCGACCCAGGCCGTGCTCCCGCTGCCGTCATAGGCGCGGGTGAAGGCCGAGGACAGCAGCATGGCCGCCACCACCGCGAGGGTGAGGAGGGACCCGAGCTTCAGCGCGAGGCCCGGCCGGCGGGGGGACGGCATTCGGAAGGTCACCCGTGGAGTAGGGGTAGCTTACCGACAGTTCGCCTTCCGGCGAGTAGGATGAGCCAATGCCGACCTGGAAGCATCACGTCTTCGTGTGCACGAACAAGCGCCCCCCCGGCCACCCGAAGGGCTCGTGCGGCGAGCGGGGCGCCAGCGACGTCCTGATGGCCTTCAACGACGAGATCGAGCGGCTCGAGCTGTTCGAGACCGTGAAGGTGAACAGCTCGAGCTGCCTCGGACCCTGTCGGAGCGGCCCGATGCTGGTGGTCTACCCGGAGAACACCTGGTACGGAGCGGTCAAGGCCGAAGACGTGCGGGAGATCGTCCAGTCCCATTTCATCGAGGGGCGGCCCGTCGCGCGCCTCGTCCTGGCGGAGAGCTGACCGATGTTCGGGAACCTCAAGTCGAACCTCAAGAGCCGCATCAAGGGCGTCGTCGAGGACATCAAGGGCCGCCGCGTCGACGCCGCGGATCCCTACGTCGCGGCGCGGCCCGCGTCGGCGCCGGTCGCGGCGCGGCCGGCCCCCGTGGTCGCGCCGGTCGTGGCGCGGCCGCCTCCCGAGCGGGTGCCGGCCGCGGCGTCCGTCGTGGGCGTGCCCCAACCGGTTGAGCCGCCTCGCGCCGAGGTGGCCCCGGCCGAGCTCGCCCCCGTCGAGCTCGCCCCCGTCGAGCCCGCCACCGTCGAGCTCGCCCCCGTCGAGCCCGCGCCGGTCCAGCTCGCCCCGGTTCCGCCTGCCGCCGTCGAGCCCGCCGAACCGGCGCCCCCTCCTCCGATCGCCGCCAAGCCGCACGCGGCCTCTCCCTCCGTCGCGTCCCTCGCCGCCGCCGCGGCGTCCGGAAAGGTGGCCAGCCGCGTCCTCCACGCGGACATGGGCTCGACCGACGTGGCGTCCTACCTCGCGCGCGCCAAGGCCAACGGCCGCTCGGCGGACTCGGTCACCGGCGGCGTGGGCATCAACGCAGCGGAGGACGGCGAGGCCTACTGGGGCCCCGTCGACAACGACTCCTCCCGCGCCAAGGCCGCCGGAAAGGTGCTCACCATCGACCAGTTCGAGTGCATCAGCTGCGGCACCTGCGTCGAGCAGACCGACAAGGTGTACTACCTGCCGGATGACGGCAAGGCGACGCCCATCGCCCAGGACGGCCCGATGGATCTCATCCAGGACGCCATCGACGCATGCCCGGTGACGTGCATCGCATGGACGCCGCCCGCCGAGGCCGAGGAGCGCGGGCTCGCGACGGGGATCGGCGCCGGGGAGTAGCGGACCGAGCCGCTCCTACCCCAACAATCCCCGGATCGAACGCCGCACCTCCGCCAGATCCCCCGACGGGCGCGCGCACGCCGAGAGCGTGCACGCCATCGCGTGGCCCTCCTGGAGGCCGAGTCGGTCGGCCTCGGACGCGTCGAGGGCGAGGGCGAGCACGTCGGCATGCGCATCCGACAGCAGCGCGTTCAGGAGCGGCCGCCCACGCCACACCTTCACGGTGACGGCGGGCCGATCGAGCCGCTCGCGGACGGCGCACGCGTTGGCCGCCATGAAGCCCCACGCCTCGCCCTCGGCGAGCGCGGTGTCCGCGGCGGCGCTGGCCGTCGTGAGCCAGTCACGGTTGCCCGTGAGCACGCCCAGGCGCCAGCAGGCCTCGGCGAACGCGGTGTTCCCCACCATCGAGCGCCGCCGCTGCCGCAGGAGCCCGGGGCCGACGGGCGCGTCGAAGCACCCCCCGTCCGGCGCGTGCAGGGCGTCGCGAGCCCACGTCAGCGCGCGAACGGCGGCGTCACGCCAGCGGGGCTCGCCCGAATGCTGCCAGAGGTGAAGCCAGCCCTCGGCCACCTCGGCTTGATCGCACAGGAGGCCCGCCACGCCGCCGGGGGCGCGGACGATGCGCCCGTCCTCCTCGAGCCGCGCGAGGAGCGCTTCTCCGACCTGCCGCGCGAGCCCGGCGAGCCCCGGCCGATCCCAGGCGGCCGCCGCCCGGATCAGCGCCGGCACCATCAGGCCGTTCCAGCCCGAGTAGACCGTGGGATCGACCCGCGGCGCCTCTCCGCGCTCGGGGAGCGGGCGCTCGTAGTAGGCCTCGTCCGCGTCCTGGCTGCCGCCGAACGCCCCCCCTGCACCAGGCCCCGCCGTGTCCTGCCAGATCGTCGCGACCGCCCAGCGCACGGCGCCCTCCGCCCGCGCCCGCCACGTGGGGTTGCCGAACGCGGTGGCGGCGCGCGTGTACAGCCGGATGAGCCGGGCGTTGTCCTCGAGCATCTTCTCGTAGTGGGGAACGCTCCAGTCGTCCTGGGTGGAGTAGCGGAAGAAGCCGCCTTCTTCCTGGTCCCAGAGGCCGCCGTCCGCCATGGCGTCCAACGTCTTGGCGAGCATGCCGTCCTCCCCGTCGACGCCGCGGAGCCGCCGGTCCAGCAGCCACTCGCAGATGCCGACGTGCGGGAACTTCTGGTAGTCGCCGAAGCCGCCATGGTAGCGGTCGAACGCCTTCTTCACGCGGTCCCACAACACGTCGGGTCCCGGCGAGGGCTCGGGCGGCGGCTCGGGGGACGAGGGCGCGATCGACCAGCGCTGGCCCGGCTCGGAGACGCTGGAGAGGAGCATCGCGAGCTCCACCGCGGGGACGTAGGTGCGGCCCACCAGCACCTCGCCTTCCGCGTCGAGCACCGCCACGGTGGGCCAGCCGCCCATGTTGTAGCGCTCGTTGATCTCGGGACGCTGGTCGGTGTCGACGCGCACGGGCACGAAGCGCTCCGACACGAGCCGGATCACCGCGGGGTGCGGGTAGCTCCCCTCGTCCATGACGTGGCACCAGTGGCACCACGTGGCGCCGATGTGGAGGAGGACCGGCTTGCCCTCGGCCTTCGCACGGGCGAACGCGGCGTCTCCCCAGGGCTCCCAGGCGATCATGCGTTCGTTTCTCGGAGCGGGGTGGGAAGGAGGGGGCGCGGCATCCCGGGAGCATAGGCCGGGCGGAGGCGCTACGGAGGGCGCGTGACACCAGCCTCGTCCGCTTCGCCTCCGCGCGCACCCATCGGCGCCGCGCACGCCGATCCGGCGCGCCACCCGGCCGTCGTGTCGCGCGTGCTCGCCCCCGCCTGGCACCTGGCGCCGCCGGCACCGGACGCGCCGGGAAGCTGGGCGCCGTTCGTGCTCTCGCCCGGCTCTCTCGACGAGCCGCTGCTGCGCGTGCGGGACGAGGACGGCGTCGCGCGCACCCTCTCCAACGTCTGCACCCACCGCGGGATGGTGCTCGCCGCGTGCCCCGGCCACGGGCGGCGCCTCCGCTGCGGCTACCACGGCCGCCGCTTCCGCCTCGACGGCGCGCTCGAGAGCGCCCCCGGCTTCGACGGCACGCCCGCCTCTCCGACGCCCGGCTCCCCGACGCCCGGCTCTCGGAACCCCGGCTTCCCGGGCCCCGACGACTCGCTCCCGGTCGTGCCCGAAGCGGAGTGGGGCCCGCTCTCGTTCGTGTCGCTCGCGCCCGACGTGCCGTTCGCCGACTGGATCGCACCGATCCGCGCCCGCCTCGACGGTCTCTACACGGACGCGTTGGTCCACGACCCCGCGGGGACGCGCGAGTGGATCGTCGCGGCTCCATGGGCGCTCTACCTCGACAATTACCTCGAGGGGCTCCACATCCCGTACGTGCACCGCTCGCTCGACGGCGCGCTCGCGCCCGGCGGCTACCGCATCCACCTCTCGCCGCACGGCTCGCTCCAGGTGGGCGAGGCCGCGTCTGGCGAGCCGGCGTTCGACCTCCCGGCGGGCCACCCGGAAGCGGGTCGGCGCATCGCCGCGTTCTGGTTCCACCTGTTCCCGACCACCCTCGTGAACGCCTACCCGTGGGGCCTCTCCGTAAACGTCGTGGAGCCGCTCGGCCCCGATCGCACGCGCGTTCGCTTTCTCTCCTGGGTGGCTCGCCCCGACCTGCGTAGCGCCGGCGCCGGCGCCGATCTCGACCGGGTGGAGCACGAGGACGAGGTGGTGGTCGAGGCCGTCGCGCACGGCGTGCGATCGCGGCTCTATCGGGGCGGGGGATACGCCCCGGGCCACGAAGACGCGGTGGCGCACTTCCACGGGCTCCTGCGGGAGCGGGCCGGCGCGTAGCGGCGCGCGGGGCACCCCAGCCTCTCAGCGCGCGATCTGCGCCCAGTCCTCGGTCGCCAGCTTTCGCCAGCCGCGCGGTGGGCGCGTCCCCATCGGGAACACCCACGCCTCCGCGGGCACGCCGCGCATGTTGTGGGCGGCGCTCACGCGCTCGCGACGGAGCGGGCCGTCCCCCACGGTCTCCACCAGATCCATGACGCCGAGCCGGTCGAAGTCGACCTCGACGAGCACGCCCCGGATCGGCCGCCCCGCGGGATCCGGTACGAGCACGGGCCGATGACGTTGGCCGCGCCACAACGCGCCGCGAACGGTGGCCGGGAGGGTGGGCAGCCCTACGATCCAGCGGTTGTCGGGCTGGCCGGGCAGCGAGGTCCCGTACAGGAAGAGGGTCGGCATGCGGGGGGCCTATCCCCTACCGGCGCCCGAGGCGCGCGGCGAGGTGCTCGGCCAGGGGCTCGAGCCCGTCGAGGAGGTCGCGGTGCTCGGGATCGGTGCCGAGCTTGCGGAAGAGGGTCTCGTCGAGGGTCAGGAACGAACCGACGGTCACGACGAGCCCCAGCGACTCGGCGATCTCGGCGAGGAACGTCCACGACGGGCCCGTGGGGCTTCGGGCGATCACCCACCCGCGCGACGCCCCCAGGGCGTCGACCACCGCGTCGAGCCGGCGGGGGCGCCGCGAGCCGGTGGCGGGCGCGGTGGTCTGGACCAGCACGTCGGGTCCGTAGACCCGCAGCTCGAGGACGCCGCGACGGTCGAGGAGGCCGAGCGCCGCGAGGATGGCGAACGCGGGCACGTTCTTGAGCGCGCGGGCACGGAGGCTGACCATGTCGGGGACCACGCGCACGGGCGGCTCGCCGGGGTGGACCAGGCCGCCGTGCGAGCAGACGCGCCGATCGAGGGCGTGCGGGGGCCGTGCGACCGTGCCCTGCCGCGCCCCGCGCAGGAGCTGGTTGACGGTGCCCAGGCCCCCCGCGAGCGCCCCGAGCGTGGAGGGAAAGGCGAGCACGAGCCCGCGGCGATCGGTGGAGGCGAGGAACGGATCGGCGTGGACCGGCGTGGGCTCGCCGGGCTGCTCCGCGAGCGGGAAGGAGGCGAGCCGGCGGCCGAAGAGCAGGCGCTCCAGGTTCTCCTCGACGGTGCCGGGCTGGAACAGCCGGTTCATCCAGGGGCGGAAGCGGCGGGCATCCCCCGGGCGCCCGGCGAGCAGCTCCCCGAGGTGGCGGCGAAAATCGGGGTCGGAGAGCGCCACCGAGACGGGCGACTCGGCGAGCTCCCGCCGGGCGGCCGCACCCGCGGAGACGACGAGGACGTCTCCGACACGCGTGGCGTCTCCGCGGCGCGTCGCCATCGCGAGGTACCCGCCGATGCCGCAGTGGGTGCCGCCCGCGGCGTCGAGCAGCCCGCGGACCTGGTGCGGATCGAGCTCGCCGTGGTCGAGCAGCGCGCGGAGCAGGTGGGTGTACACGTCGGGGTTGTCGTCCGCCCCCGCGCGCAGATCGAGCGGCGGCGGCGGAGGCGCGGCGTCGCTCGCGAAGCCGAGGGAGAGCTGCTCGGGCGCGCGGGCGGGCTCCGATCGTTCGGACGCGGGGAGGTCGGAGAGGCCGTCGGCGCGGAGGTCGGCGGGGGGCGGCATCGCGACGCGAACGGGCGGGCGTAGCCCGGGCCCGAGGAGGCGCCGGAGGGCGAGGGCGCGCTTCCGGACGGTGCGCGGAGCCAGGGAGGGGTCGGTGGCGGAGACGGCGCGGGCCAGCTCGTCGAGCCCGATCGGGCCGTGCGTTCCGAGGGGGCCGAGGACGGGGTGCGCAGCGATGGTGGCGGCGAGCACGAGCGGGCGGCGCGCGCCCGCGTAGACGTAGGCCAGCCCGGCGCGGGTGAGCGTGGGCTCGTCGTCGAGGTCGAGGAGGCGGAGCCAGCTCGCCGCGAGCAGGTACGAACGCAGGACGGGGGCCTCGATCCCGAGCACCTCGCCGAGCGCGCGCTGCCTGCGATGCCCGGCCGCCACCTGCTCGAGGAGCCGCGTCAGCACGCGCGGGCTGGTGGCGTGAGGGAAGGTCAGCATGCCGCGCGCACTCTACCGCGCTGGAGCCCTCGGCTGATGGCCGTCGCGCGGGATCGGCGCGGCGTTCGGTGTCCGCGGCCGAATCGGCCCGTTGGTTCGAGAGAGTCTGATCTTTGATCTTGACGTGGCAAGGAGAACGATCGTATTGTCCGCGACGATGCACCGGGCAGAGCGACGCAAGTTGCTGCTCCAGGGCCGTCGAGACGCTGGTTTCGACCCCGAGCAGCTTCGAATCGAGGGGGCCCCGCGCGCGCGGCTGGCGCGGCGGATCCGTGGTCACCTCCGTCGGCTCGAGCCCATCGCGATGCTCACCCCGCGGTGGTCCGCTCCCCAGGCCTTCCTCGAGGATCTCGCGCTCGACCTCGCGGTCGGCGAGCCCGAGATCGGTTGCCGCACGATCTCCTTCCGCCCGCTCATGGGCCGCTCCGCTGCCGAGTCCTGGAACTTCCTGCTCCGGGTCCTCGGCGAGCTCGGCGGCGGCGACTGGGGCGTGCGATCGGTGCCGATGGTGTGCGAGCGGCGCGGCTTCTTCAACGCCGCCGCGATGCTGCTCGACCAGGCCCAGGAAGAGGCGCCCTACCCGATCGCGCTGCTCGCGCACGGGGCCGAACACCTCCCGGTCGAGGTGCTCGACGACATCGCCCAGGTGTGGTCGCGCTACGCCGAGCAGACCAGCGAGGACCGCCGCTGCACGCTCCTGCTCGCGGGCTCCGTGGATACGCCGGCGCTCGACGTGGGCGGGTCCTCCCGCATCGATCTGGCCGACTTCGGCGAGCTCGAGGCCGCCGACAGCCTGGTGCTCCAGCTCGGCATGATCGATCCTTTGGAGCTCGAGCGCGCCGCGCGGTATTCGGGCGGCGTCCCGGCGATCGTGCAGGCCCTCGTGCACGGCGCGGGGCAGGGGTTTCCGAACACGCCCGCCGACTACCTGCGCGCCATGGGCCCGATCGCGAACGAGATCCGCGGCGCGGTGCAGAGCGCGCTCACGGCCCCGGCCACCGCGGACCGGCTGACCATGCTGCTCGACGGGGCACCGCAGCCGGAGGATCCGGACGTTGATCCCGCGCTCCTCTTCTCCGGCGTGATCCGTCGGGTCCGCTCGCTCTCCGGCCCGCATGTGGCGCTCCGGTCGCCGGCGTTCGCGGGCGCGGTGAGCTGAGCCGAGCGGCTGCTCGTAGCCGAGCGCGCACGCCTACGGAGCGACGAGGCCCTTGTCCACGAGGCCCTTGTCCACGAGGTCCGTCGCGACCGCGGCGGCGATGCGGGCATGGGTGGCGGCGCTCGGATGGATGACATCCACGAATTCCGTGGGGGTCCACTCGGCGGACACGGGTACGGTCGCTTCCAGGTCGATGAGCGGCAGGTCGGCTTCCCAGGCGAGGGAACGCAACAGCTGGTTGATGGCCTGTTGCGCTTGGTGAACCACGACCATCGCCTTCGGGTCCGGCGCCCCCGGCGTCCCTGACAACCCCGGCATCCCCGGCACGACGTAGGTGAGCAGCGCGAGCCGCCCCTGTCGGTCCGCGACCTGCGCGATCAGCCGGGCCATCTCCGCGCGGAAACGGGTGACGTCCGGGGCGCCGAGCGCGGCCTCCGCCGAGTGGTCTTCCACGAAGTACCATCCCAGCCGCACGAGGCGCGGCGCCCACCGCAGCACCCTCTCGGCTAAACCGCCGTCGAACATCGGCTGGTGGGTGTTGACGAGGTCCTTCCACCGCATGAAGTCGTTGTGGCCCACCATCGCGAGGAACGTGGCGTTGCGCCGCGCCCCGCTCACCATCTCCACCTGGTCCGCGATCGACGTCGCGGAGGCGGCACGGTTCTCGATGTAGACGCCGGAGATGCCCCTCGCCACGAGCGCGTCGTCCAGGCGGCTACCCCAGCCCCCGCCCCGGCGAACGCCGTACCCGGCGGTGATCGAGTCCCCCAGCAGGACGACCACCGGGCTGCTCGTGCCCAGTGGAACCGGCGCACCCTGGTGGCGCCTGACGACCCAGCGCGGCACCAAGGCGAGCGCGATCTCCGCGGCCAGGAAGAAGCTCGCCGCGGCGAGCGCCGCGCGGGCGAGTCCCAAGAGGCGTGCGGAGAGTCCGAGCGGACCGGCCACGGGAGGCATTCGTGCGTCTACCCAATCCTCCCTGTCGTGCCCAGCCCCGAGGCTCCGCGCCTCCCAACGTCAGCGCGGCTCCCCCCGGTACAGCTCCGCGAGCAGCGCCGGGTCGGCGCCCAGGCGGTACGCCGCGCGCAGCGCGAGCATCGTCAGCACCGTGCGGGTGAGCCCGTGGGCGTTCCACCGCCGCGCGGACGTCGTCACCGCGGGGGCGAGCACCTCCGCCGGCGCCAGGCGTCGCGCGCGATCGGTGAACACGAGGTCCTCGAAGGCGAGGAGCGGGACCCACCCGCCCACCTTCGCGAGGAGTGGCCGCCGGGCCCAGATCCCCATGTCGCCTGTCGCGCTGCCCGTGCGCCGCGCGCGGAGGTTCATCGCGGCGGCGACGAGCCGCAGGCGCGGATCCTCGCTGGCGATGGTCACCTCGAAGCAGCCCCACGCGGCGCGGGTCGCCCGCAGGGCCGCGGCCGCGCCCACGGGGACGCCGGTGTCCGCGTGGAGGAACCAGAGGAGATCTCCGCGCGCGGCCGCGGTCCCGGCGGCGAGCTGGCTCCCCCGGCCCCGTGGAGCGGTGACCACGGTGGCGCCCGCGCGTGCGGCGATTTCGACGGTGTCGTCGCGGCTCCCGCCGTCCACCACGATCACCTCGTCCACCCCGCCCAGGGATCCGAGGAGCGCGGGCAGCGCCGCGGCCTCGTCCAGCGTCGGGATGACGACCGAGATCACCACCCGCCGGTTGCCGCGGAGAGCGTCGCCACCGCTTGATATTCGTCGAGCGTTCCGATGTCGGTCCAGCGGCCGTGGTGCACCACTCCCCGCACCTTCCCCTCCGCTACGAGCTCCCGGTAGGCCGTGCGGATGATGCACTGCTCGCCGGGTGGCACCCGATCGAGAACGTCGCGATGGAGCACGTGCACGCCGGTGAAGTGCAGCGCCGGATCCCCCTCGCCGACGACCCTCTGGATGCCGCGGACCACGCCGCCGACCAGCGCCACGCCAGTGTGGACGGGCTCCGACTGCGGGCGAAGCGCCATGACCGCGGGGGCATCGACCGCCCAGAGCGCCCCCAGATCGATGTCGGAGAGGATGTCCCCGTTGACGATCACGAAGCGCTCGGCGAGGTGGGGGGCCGCGTTCTTGAGGCCGCCGCCGGTGCCGAGGATGCCCGGCGCCTCCACGATCACGGTCACGCCGGGCTTGTCGCGTGCCCAGTCCACGACCTGGTCGGCGAGCCAGAAGGCGTTCACCACGACCTCGTCGTGTCCGTAGCGCCGCAGCTGGTCGAGCACGTGGTCGAGCATCGGCCGCCCCGCCACGGGGAGGAGCGGCTTCGGCGTGGTGAGGGTGAGCGGCCGGAGCCGCGTGCCTAGGCCGGCGGCGAGCACGAAAGCGGTGGCGGAGGCACGAGCGGGCATCGCGCCGTTCCCTAACGGATCTCCGGGCCCGCAGAGGTGGGGAGAACCGGCGAAAAACAGGGATCTCGCCCTGGACGAGGGGGAAACCGTGCTCAACTTGGCCCTCTTTCGAGGTACCGCCGATGAACACCCTCGCCTCCGTGCTGGTCGACAAGTTCAGCCGCTCGGCCGACGCGGTCTCGATGCACTACGAGGAGCGTGGGGCCGATGGGGCGGCGGTCTGGAAGTCGCAGACCTGGCGCGAGGCCGAGGCCCGCGTGGCCTCTACGGCGGCGGCGCTGTGGGGGCTGGGGATCCGCCGGGGAGACCGCGTCGCCATCCTCGGCGGCACCCATCCTCGCTGGCTCGAGGCCGACTTCGCCACCTTGTGCGTTGGCGGCGTCACGGTCGGCATCTACCCGACCCTCCGGCCCGAGGCGGTCCATTACCAGCTCGTGCACTCCGGCGCGAAGGTGCTGCTGGTCGAGTCCCAGGCCGACATCGACCGCCTCGCCGACGTGCTGAAGGACCTCCCCGAGCTGGCCGTGCGCCTGTGGGAGCTCCCCGCGCAGCCGGTCGACCTCGAGGTCTTCCGTGCCCGCGCTCGCGACGTTCGGCCGGAGGAGCCGTGCGCCATCTTCTACACCTCCGGCACCACGGGGGAGCCGAAGGGGGCCGTGATCACGCACAGGGCGATGGTCTCGGTGTGTCGCGCGTCGCTCGTGCCGATGCCGATGCTCCCGGGCGAGAGCTCGATCGTGTTCCTCCCGCTCGCCCACTCCCTCCAGCGCATGGCCGCGTACCGCAGCCTGCTCGAGGAGATCAGCGCGTACTTCTGTCCGTCCATCGAGCGGATCACGGAGGTGTTGCCCCTCGCGCGCCCCGCCGTCATCGCGACGGTTCCGCGCATGTTGGAGAAGATCAAGGCCAGGATCGAGGCGCGCGTCGCCAAGAGTTCACCCGTGCGTCAGCGGATCTTCGCCGCGGCGATCGCGGTCGGCCTGGAGCGATCGCTTGCGCTCGAAGAGCAGCGCCCGGTCCCCCGCCTCACCGCGTGGAAGTGGGCGCTCGCCGATCGGATCGTCTTCACCAAGGTTCGGGCCAACCTCGGGGGAAATCTGCGCTTGTTCGCCGTCGGCGGGGCGCGGCTCGATCCGAGCGTGGGTCGCTTCTTCCACGCCATGGGGATCGGCGTGTTCGAGGCCTGGGGCCTCTCGGAGACGTGCGCGCCGGCCACCCTCAACTGCCCGAAGGACTTTCGCTTCGGCACGGTCGGCAAGCCGCTGGCGGGGGTCGAGCTCAAGCTCGAGCCGGACGGAGAGGTGCTCGTGCGCGGCCCGGGCCTGTTCTCCGGGTACTGGAACGACCCGGTCGCGACGGCGAACGCGTTCACGGAGGACGGCTACTTCCGCACCGGCGACATCGGCGAGCTGGTCGACGGCTACCTCAAGATCATCGACCGCAAGAAGGAGCTGCTCGTCACCAGCGGCGGCAAGAACATCCCGCCGGTGAACATCGAGAAGCGGCTCGAGGGCGGCATCGTGGGGCAGGCGGTCGTCATCGGCAGCGAGCGCCCCTACCTCGTCGCGCTGTTCGCCCCGGATCCCGACCACGCCGAGGGCCTCGATCGCGCGGCGCTCCAGGCGGCGGGAGAAGCGCGGGTGAAGGAGGCCAACGCGAGCCTCGCCCCCTTCGAGCAGATCAAGCGCTTCGCCTGGCTGCCGGCCCCGCTCTCGGTCGACAACGGGATGTTGACTCCGACGATGAAGCTGAAGCGCCGGATCATCAACGAGGCCTACCGGGACGTGATCGACGGGTTGTACCGCTAGTACGGGGCGAAGAACATCGCGAACACCGTGCGCAGCACCCCGCCGATCCCGAGGCACCCGCAGCAGAGGACGAACATCACCAGCATCGCGACGGCGATGTAGATGAAGGTCTTCTGGCCCGTCGCGTCCGTATTGTACACGTCGACCTCGGCCTGGCCCACGGTGTCGCCGCCCATGACCGGCTTGCCCCACGCCTGGAGGAAGGCGCGCACCTGCTCCTGGACGGGGGGGCGGTCGACGTCGATGAACACGATCGGGTCACCCGTGCCGTCGATCGTGAGGCGCGCCGTGTCCTCCGCCGTGCGCGGAAAGTGCGCCACCCGAACGTTTGCGCGAGGGCCCGCGAGCCGCGCGATGACGTCCCATCGATCGGTGCCGGCCGCCTGCTTCATCCGGACGACCAGCAGGCGATCGCGGGTCAGGCCGACCTGCCACCAGGTGCGTTCGAGGCCGTGACCGCGCTCGATCGTCCGCCCCTCGCCCGCGACCTGGGCGGTCACGATCTCTCCGGGGAGCAGCATGTCGGCGAAGGAGGTGTCGGCCATGGGTGCCTGGGGAGGGGGCACCGTAGCACGCCCGTAGGGCGGCGATCGTCGGGGACGCCCGGCGGACCCCGCTTCGGGCGTCGGCACGCCGTACTGCCGGCGGTCGGCTTTCGCGGTGCGCGTGCATCGGGTAGTCTCCGAGAGCCGCCCGGTTTGTCCCGATGTTCCTCGTCGCCCTCCTTCCCGCCTGTCTGATCAACACCGAGCTGTACGACAGCCGGAAGGAGGAGCTCACCGACCATGACGGGGACTCCTTCCTTTGGCAGGACGACTGCGATGACGCGGATGCAAGCGTCTTTCCTGGGGCCACGGAGGTGTGCGACGGGGTCGACAACGACTGCCAAGGCGGCGTCGACGTGGACGCCGCGGACGCGCCTTCCTGGTTTCCCGATGGCGACCTCGACGGCTACGGTGCCTCCGTCGCGACGCCCGTTGTCGCGTGTGACGCTCCCGCCGGCTCCGTCGCCAACTCCCTCGATTGCGATGATGATGAAGACGGAATTCGTCCGGATGCCACCGAAGTGCCCTACGACGGCATCGATGATGACTGCGACGGCGCCGATCTCGACGATGTCGATCACGATGGGTGGCCCGCAATCATCGCCGGAGGCGGCGACTGCGATGACACCGATGCAACGGTGAACCCCGCCGCGAGCGAGGAGCCGTACGACGGGGTCGATCAAGACTGCCAGGGCGGGGATGCCGACGACCTCGACGGGGACGGGTCGACTCCTCCCGAGGCAGGCGGAGAGGACTGTGACGACACGGACGCGACGAGGTTTCCCGCCGCGCCCGAGACCTGGGCGGACGGCCTCACGGACAACGACTGTGACGGCGATCTGGAGTCCGTTCGCCTGGACTTCGGAACCGAGGCCTGGGTCGGCGAGAGCGCTGGTGATCAGGCGGGGCGTCGCCTTGGTGCCCTCGGGGATGTGACCGGGGACGGCCTCGTGGATTACCTCGTCGGGGCGGTGTACCAGGGGAGCCACTACGCCTACGGGGGCGCTGTCTACCTGGTGGAGGGGGGGAGCCCGAGCGGTGACCTCGCGGACGCCAACGTCCTGCTCCCGGGCGCCGACAATTGGTTCCTCCCGCAGGTAGTCGAGGGGGGCCCGGATGTGGATGGGGACGGTGTACCCGACCTGGTCGCGACCGCGACGGGGTACGAGAGCGCCTCTGGCGCGGCCTTCCTCGTGAGCGGGGCCGCGTTCGCGACCTCCCCCTCGTTGTCGTTGCCAGAGGCGGCGCTGGGGCTCGTGAGCGGTGATCACGATGGGGACTACGGTGGCACGGGCGCCGCGTTCCTCGGCGATGTGATGGGAGATGGCGGAGAATATCTCGCCGTTTCCTCCCTGTTCGCCGACAACGGGACGCACCTGAGCGCGGGTGTCGTCTCCGTCCACGACGCGAGGGCGCTCGGCAGCTCGCGCGTCTCCGAGGGAGAGGTGTTCGTCGCGGGCCCGTACGCGGACGCCGGGATCGGCAATCTCGTGGCCCCCGCGGGCGACGTCGATGGTGATGGCGTCGATGACTACCTGGTGTCGGCGTCCTACGGGGATCTGGCGTACGTCCTGCCGGGCGGGGTGGAGGCTCCGATCCTCCCCGACGACGCGATCTTTCGCCTGACCGCGGCGTTTGCCGACGAGACCGGCAGCGTCGAGATGCTGGGGGACGTGGACGGGGATGGCGCGCGGGACCTCGCGCTCCTCTTCGAATTCAACCAACTTCGGGTGTTCACGACGCTCGCGGCCGCCCCGGTTCGCACGGTAGAGGAGGAGACCGCCACCATCTGGCTCGGTGAAGGATCGCTCGCCTACGATGTCCTCGACATCGGGGACATCGATGGGGATGGAAAGGCCGAGACCTACGTTCCCGTGCAGTGGTACCCAGGGATCGAGTCGTCATTCGCGGCGATCGTGTTCGGTGATCTGCTCGATGTTCGCGCCACGGTCGACATCGCCGACTCGACGCTCACCGCCGCCTCCCTTCGCAGCAACGGGCGCTTTGGCTATCGCGTCGCGCTCTCCGACGATGTCGACGGGGATGGCGGGAAGGACATCCTCGTGGGAGGGTACAGCGATTCTGAAGCCGGGACCGACGCGGGCGCGGTGCTCACGGTGCCGGTTCCCCGGTAGGCTCGGAGGCCGGTTCGAGATCCGCCCACACCCCCGACAGCGGTCCGGTCTGGGCCGGGCGGGCCCCCGGAGGAGGCTGACCCTGGAGGGTTGCGCCACCTTGCACCCAAGTCAGCGCGTCAAGATCCCACGACCACACGATGTCGGGGTGGTACAGGTATCGGGCCGGCGGAGGCTTGAAGTCCCGCAAGAACGCGCGTTGTGACGCGAACTCCTCACGGAGCTTGGCTCGGTTTCGCTCGAAGTCGACCGCGGAGGGCGCTGCCAGAACCACCATGGCGAGCCACGCCGTGGTCGGGACGGAGAACCGCTTCGCCGTCGCGAGCGCGAGGAGGACCACGGCCCAGCTCTCCAACAGGTACTGGCGGGCGTGGTAGGCACCGACGAACGGCAGGCCGAAGGCGACCGCGGCCGCAGGAAGCCATCGTGCCTCCTCGAGGAGGAACAGCAGGGAAGCACCCACGACGGCCACCGCCACCACGGGAGCTGGAAGGACAACCATTCCAGCGCAGAGCAACAGCGTCCAGGCCGGCAGCTTCGGGAACCGTGCCGCGATCAACACGGGCACGACGGGGGCGAACAGCGCGACCGTCTCGGTGTGAAACCTGACGTTGTCCATCAGGAAGTGGAAGCCCAGCTTGTGCGCCGAGGATAGCGACCCGACACACAGCCCAGCGACGAGGACCGCGCCAACCAAGCGGTATCCGGGCCGCGAAAGCGCCATGATCGCGACAGCGACCGCCCCGACCTCCTTGAAGCCAAGCGCGAGCGTTCCGAGCAGCGCTACGGTCAGCGCGGGCGACCGCCGCTCCATCGCGAGCGCTGAGAGGGCCAGGAACGCCAGGGTGCCCGTAGTGGTGATCCAGCTCCGCCAGTGAAGCAGGTCGACGAACACCTGGTTCGTGAGCAGAAGGAGCACAACGGTGATCAGGCCGCGTCGTGAGTGCCGTGTCGTGAGGAGCAGGGCCGCGCCGAAGAGCGCCCAGAGGCCCACCTGACTCCAACGAACCAGCTCGGCGTCGATCCCCGTCTGCGCCGAGAGCCACCAGGCAAGGGCGTTGAGCGGGCGCCTGTAGGTGAACCAGTTGGGGCCGTCGACCCAAGCGAGCAGGTCCCCGCGCGTGAGGAGGCCCCACATGAGGTAGCCGAAGTCGTCCTTCGCGATCGCCGTTCCGGACTCGAAGATGCCGACGAGGAGGAGGACGATCCCCGCCAGGACCAGGCCAGCGCTCCGCGCTAGCGGTCTGTTCGATGCGTCGCCCATCTACTCCCTCACCGAGGCCACTGCGCCATCGAGTCCCTCGTTCTGGGCGTCGAACAACCGGCAGCGGCAGAGCCGCCAGTACCGCCCTGATGGCGGACCAAAGCGGCACCGTAGCACGCCCGTAGGGCCCAATACTGTCGTCTATACCTGCACGTGGTACATCGGGGTGCACGAGAGGGCTCCCGCGATGCGCATCACCTTGATCAATCCGCCGCTCGACTCGGTGCTCGCGAACGGGCACGTAAGCCCGGTCACCGCCTACCTTTTCTACAATTCGGCGCCCCTGGGGATCCTCTACATCGCGGCGGTCCTCGAGCAGACCGGGCACAAGGTGTTCGTGCTCGACGCGGCCGCCGAGATGCTCGACGTGGCGGGCACGGTGCGGGCCGTCCAGGCCACCCGCCCGGACGTGATCGGGATCGGCTCGACCACGGTGGTGTTCGAGACCACCAAGATGCTCGGCGCGGCGCTCAAGGGCGCCCTGCCCGACATCCCGGTCGTCCTCGGCGGCTACCACGTGACGCTCCTGCCCGACGAGGCGATGAGCCACAGCTGCTTCGACGTGGGCGTGCTCTCCGAGGGCGAGCACACCATGGCGGACCTGTGCGACGCCTACGCGGGGCGCAAGTCCCTCGACGACGTGCAGGGCATCTGCTTCCGCAAGCCCGACGGCGTGCTGCACTACACGCCCTCGCGGCCGCGCTTCAAGGACCTCGACCAGCTGCCCTTCCCCGCGCGGCACCTGCTCCCGCAGGACCTGTACCGGCCCATCCCGATCGACGAGCACGCCTCGCCCAAGTTCGCGATGATGACCTCGCGCGGGTGCCCGCACGCGTGCGCCTTCTGCCAGAAGGCGAAGTCGGGCTACCGCAGCCACTCGCCCGAGTACATCGCCGACGAGGTCGAGCACCTCGCCCGCGACTTCGGCGCCCGCGACATCGCCTTCGTCGACTCGCTCTTCTGCGCGAGCAAGAAGCGCGTGATGGGCATCATGGACGAGTTCATCCGCCGCGACATCGCGAGCAAGGTGAGCTGGACCTGCTCGTCCCGCGTCGAGGTGGTCGACAAGGAGCTCCTCCAGCGGATGAAGGACGCGGGCTGTTGGCGCACGCGCTTCGGCATCGAGTCGGGCTCCGACCGCGTGCTCGACTTCATCAGCAAGGGCATCAACAAGGAGAAGATCCGCGCCGCCATCACCGCCGCGCACGAGGTCGGCTTGCGGCCCAAGGCCTTCTTCATCATCGGCCACATGCCCGACACGAAGGAGACCATCCGCGAGACCATCGACTTCGCGAAGACGATCCCGCTTCACGACGTGACGGTGCAGATCAACACCCTCCTTCCCAAGACCCCACAGATGGAGGTCTGGGAGCGCGAGGGCAGCAAGTGGGGCCGGCTCATCAACGAGTCGACCGACGAGAAGAGCTTCTGGGAGCCGACGTTCGTGCCGTGGGGCCTCGAGCCCGAGGACATCGTGAGCTTCCACCGGCAGTTCTACCGCGAGTTCTACTTCCGCCCGATCACCATCGCGCGGCACCTCGAGACCATCAACAGCTGGCGCGACGTGTACAAGTACGCCTCGGCCTCGAGCCTGTTCTCGTTCCTCTTCTACAACACCGAAAAGCCGAGCTTGAGCATGCTCAAGACGGCGTTCGGGATGGGCTCGCCGGACGAGAACGCGGCCTGACGGGCGGCGCATAGAAGCGGATCGGGCGACCGGCGTGGGCCGCGGTGCCCGCCGCCGCGGACGGCGTCGACCGCGGCCCCGATTGGGGGTCCAGTGGGGGTCACAGCACGCGACGGCTCGGGTACAGGGCCGGTTCCTACCCTCGGAGCCGCCATGTTGTTGTTTCTCGCCCTCGCCGGCTGTACCCCCACGGACACGGACACGTCGGTTCCCGCCGACACCGACACCGACACCGACACCGACACCGACACGGACACGGACACCGACACCGACACGGACTCGGACACCGACACTGACTCTGACTCCGACACCGACGCGGACACGGACACCGACACCGACACCGACACCGACGTCCCCGGTCCGGACCTCACCGATCGCCTGCTCCTGCACCTCCCGTTCGATGGCTCGCTCGACGACGCCTCGACGAGCCTCTGGCCCTGGGACGCGACGACCTCGACGCTGTCCCTCACCACCGACCGCCACGGGGTCGCGGAACGGGCCCTGGCCGCGGACGGGTGCGTCAACGTTCCCGACGTCCCCTTCGACGGCACGCGCGGCGGGTTCGCCTACTCGGTCTGGCTGAACCCCACGGCGCCGCTCGACGGGACGCTGGCCTCCCGCAACCTCATCGGCGGGCAGGGCAACGGGGTGTTGAGCCTCGACTACAACAACGGCGGCTACTACATCGAGATCTACACGGCGAAGCCCCGTGGAGTAACGACGGCGCGCGTGACCCAGGACGAGCCGGTGGGTTCCTGGGTGCACCTCGTGATCAGCAGCGCCGGTGACGGCACCCCGACCCGCGTGTGGCGCAACGCCGTTCCGATGACCGTCATCGGAGACAACGTCCCCTCGCTCTACTCGTCGACCAACCGGTGGTACATGGCGTGCTCCCCGTACTTCCCGGCCGTGCCCGCCGCGATGGACGACGTGCGCGTGTACGAGCGCCCCTTGGAGCAGGTGGACGTGGACGCGCTTTTCGCGTTGTGATCAGCTCGGTGGGGCGCTCGTGGGGCGGGGGGCGCCCCCCGTAGACAGCCGGTAGCTCTCGGAGCCGCACCGTCACGGCGTTGCTGGACCTCGAGATCAGGGTCGAAGTGCCACATCCGGGGGGGCCTGCGGCAGGGCCCCCCGGATGTGGCACGTGCCGTGGGGCTCGAGGTGCCACTTCGAGGGGGGCCTGCGCCCAGGCCCCCCT
>JAUXQH010000019.1 GCA_030685065.1 Pseudomonadota bacterium
CGTACATCTCGGCATCGATCATCATGCAGCTGCTGACCTACGTGCTGCCCGCCTTCGAGCAGATCAAGAAGGAAGGCGAAGCCGGTCGTCGCAAGATCACCCAGTACACGCGGTATGCGACGCTCGCTATCGCCGTGGCACAGTCCTTCGCGATCGCGGTGTCGCTCGAGCAGATGAAGACTGCGGCGAACGCGGATGTCGTGCTCAACCCGGGTTGGGACTTCCGGCTCCTCACGATGATCACCATGACAGCGGGAAGCTGCTTCGTGATGTGGATCGGCGAGCAGATCTCGGAGAGAGGCATCGGCAACGGATCGAGCCTCATCATCACCGCCGGCATCGTTTCGCGTCTTCCCGCCGGTGTGATGAGCACGGTGCAGAAGATCCGGCTCGGTGAGATCAACCTCCTCCAGGCGACCATCCTCCTCGGACTGATCGTTGCGGTGGTCGGGCTGATCGTGTGGATCGAACGCGGGCAGCGGCGCATCCCCATCCAGTACGCAAAGCGCGTCGTGGGAAGACGGGTGTACGGCGGTCAGACGACGCACCTTCCCCTGAAGGTGAACACCACGGGCGTGATTCCGCCCATCTTTGCCTCGTCGGTATTGATGGCGCCGGCCACCCTCGGTGCCTTCTGGCCGACCGAGGCGGTCACCGCCATCACCGGTGCGCTCGCCCCTGGTCACTGGCTGTACAACTACGCGTACATCGCGCTGATTGTCTTCTTCGCCTACTTCTACACGGCGATGATGTTCAACCCAGTGGACGTGGCCGACAATCTCAAGAAGCACGGTGGATACATTCCGGGCATTCGTCCTGGTAAGCAGACCGCCGAGTACATCGACCGCCTGCTCACTCGGTTGACCAGTGCAGGGGCCTTGTATCTCGCGGGCGTGTGCATCCTCCCGACGTTGCTCATCACCGAGTACGGCGTGCCCTTCAACTTCGGTGGCACCGGCCTCTTGATCGTCGTCGGCGTTTCGCTCGATACGGTCGCCCAGGTCGAGGCTCAACTGTTGACCCGTCATTATGACGGACTCCAGGGGCCCGGCGGCGGGGGTCGCGTTGCCGGCCGTCGGCGCATGTTGCTGGGTGGGGCCCAGGAGGCGGGATGAACGTTCTTCTGTTCGGGCCTCCTGGCTCCGGAAAGGGGACCCAAGCGAAGGACCTGGCGGCTGCGCTCGGGGTTCCGCACGTCGCCACCGGGGACATCTTTCGGCGTCACCTCAAGGAGGGGACGGAGCTCGGCCTGCGAGCCAAGGGCTACATGCAGGGCGGTGGGCTCGTGCCCGATGACTTCACGTGCGAAATCGTGGCGTCCCGTCTGGAGGAGCCCGACGCGGGGGCAGGGGTCCTCTTGGACGGATTCCCCCGTACGGCGGCTCAGGCCGAGTGGCTGGTGCGTTGGCTTGCGAAGCGGGGCCAGCGGGTCGATGCCTTGGTCAACCTCGTTGTTCCGGACGAGGTGATCCTCGAGCGCATCACGGGCCGCCGGTCGTGTCCCTCGTGCGGCGCGACCTTCCATGTGGTGTTTGCACCTCCCGCTGACGGTCGCTGCACGCGGTGCGGCGCAGCGGTGATCCAGCGTGACGACGACAAGGATTCGGTCGTCGCGAACCGCCTCCTGACCTACGCGCGCGAGACCGTTCCGGTCCTGCCCGTACTGCGTCCGGTCACGACGATTCACGAAATTCCGGCCACCGGCGACGTGGCGGAGATCCGGGCGCGCGTCTTCGCGGCGCTCGGCCTCTCGTAGTCAGCCCAGTGATCCTGATCAAAGAGGACTGGGAGCTCGGCGTCATGCGAACGGCCGGGCGGAAGCTGGCTGAGGTGGTGGCCGGACTTCGCGAGCGCGTGCTTGTCGGGGCGTCTACGCTGGACATCGATCGGATGACGGAGGACGCCATCCTGGCCGCCGGGGCGAAACCGGCTTTCAAGGGCTACAAGGTGGGTCGCGCGGTTTTCCCTGCCACCATCTGTGTCTCCATCAACGAGCAGGTCGTGCACGGGATCCCGTCCAAGCGCCGGCTCCAAGAGGGGGACCTGGTTTCGCTGGACTTCGGCCTGGTCTACGGTGGGTACTACGCGGATACGGCGTTCTCGATGGCCATGCCGCCGGTGGACGAACAGACCGCACTCCTCCTTGACACCACGGAGAAGTCCCTATATGAGGCCGTCGCCCGCGCCCGGGTCAACAATCGCATTGGCGACATCGGTCATACGGTGCAGTCTTACTGCGAATCGAGAGGCCTCGGGGTGGTGACTCAGTTCGTGGGTCACGGGATCGGACGCAAGCTCCACGAGGAGCCCAGCGTTCCGAACTTTGGAAAGGCCGGTACCGGTCCGCTGCTCAAGGCGGGAATGGTGCTGGCGCTCGAGCCCATGATCACGCTCGGTTCCCCGCGTACGCGGATCCTCAAAGACGAATGGACGGTCGTCACCGAGGATGGAAGCCGAGCGGCGCACTTTGAACACACCGTCGCCATCACCCCGTCGGGTCCCGAGATTCTAACGAGCCTCGATCCCTCCCCCCACATCCGATGAACCGACTCCGGTCGGCTAGGAGACTCAAATGAAAGTAAAGGCCTCAGTGAAGGTCATCTGCGACAAGTGCAGCGTCATTCGTCGGCGCGGCGTCGTCCGCGTGATCTGCGTCACCGCCAAGCACAAGCAGCGCCAGGGATAAGGAGGACGTATGGCACGCATCGAAGGCGTCGATCTTCCGCGCAACAAGCGCATCGACATCGCACTCGGGTACATCTACGGCATCGGTCGCAAGAACGCTGTCGACATCCTCACCAAGGCACAGGTTGATGCTGCGATCCGCACGCAGGACCTGTCCGAGGTTGACGTGGCCCGCATCCGCGACGTGATTCAGCGCGAGTACCGCGTGGAAGGCGAGCTCCGCAAGGAGGTCGCAATGAACATCAAGCGGCTGATCGACCTCGGCACCTACCGGGGAAGTCGCCACAAGCGCGGCCTTCCTGCCCGCGGTCAGCGCACCCACACCAACGCACGTACCCGTAAGGGTCCTCGTCGCGTTGTCGCCAAGAAGAAGTAGCGGGAGGGAACGGAAATGAGCACCGCAGCTGCCGCAAAGAAGAAAGGCCCCAAGAGGGTCAAGAAGAACGTGCCGCACGGGATGGTTCACATCCAGTCGACGTTCAACAACACGATCGTCACCGTCACCGACCCGGGTGGAAACACCGTGGCCTGGTCCAGCGCTGGCGTGAAGGGCTTCAAGGGCTCCCGCAAGAGCACGCCGTTCGCGGCGCAGCTCGTCGCGGAAGACGCCGCCCGCAAGGCGATGGAGCATGGGATGAAGTCCGCGGGCGTGGTCATCAAGGGCCCGGGCGCCGGTCGGGAGAGCGCGCTCCGCGCGATCCAGAACGCCGGCCTCAAGGTCACGATGATCACGGACGTGACGCCCATCCCGCACAACGGCTGCCGCCCCCCCAAGCGGCGCCGCGTCTGATCCACCCGACCGGGAGGAAAACTCCCGGTCGCCTTACCGCTCCGTTGGCTGGGCCAGCTGCGTCGTGATGACGAGGAGCGGTTTCTGAACGGGTGATGAGCGTCGATCGGCCCACGACGCAGAAGCCCGAACAGGAGCATCAAATGGTCGGTGAACACGTTTACAGCAATTGGCGCAGCCTCATCAAGCCCAAGCGCATCGAGCGAGACGCGAAGTCGGGGGAGACCTACGGCAAGTTCGTGGTCAAGCCCCTCGAGCGCGGGTTCGGCATCACGCTGGGCAATGCCCTCCGCCGCGTCCTCCTCTCCAGCCTCCAAGGGGCCGCCGTCACCTCCATCAAGGTCGACGGCGTTCTTCACGAGTTCTCGTCGATTCCGGGCGTCATCGAAGACGTGACGGACATCATCCTCAACGTGAAGGGAATCCTGATCCGCACGGATCGGACCGAGCCCTTCAACGCGACGATCGACGTGGAGGGCACCGCCGGTGTCACCCGCGTGGTGACCGCGGGCGACATCCGCTTCGACGGCGCCGCTGAGATCCTGAACCCGGACCATCCGATCGCGACGCTCACGGGCGTCGGCCGTCTCCACATGGAGATGGGCGTGGCGATGGGCAAGGGCTACGTCCCGGCAAACCGCCACATGAAGGACGATCGGCCGATCGGCACCATGCCGATCGACGCGATCCACTCCCCGATCCGCCGCGTGAAGTACACGGTGACCAACGCTCGCGTCGGCCAGCGTACGGACTTCGACAAGCTCACCCTCGAGGTGCTGACCAACGGCAGCGTTTCCCCTGAAGACGCGGTGGCTTTTGCCGCCAAGGTCCTCAAGGAGCAGCTGCAGGTGTTCATCAACTTCATGGAAGTGGATGAGCCCTCCGCGGGTGAGGAGCGCGTGCCCGAGCAACAGTTCAACGATGCGCTCTTCAAGCGCGTCGACGAGCTGGACCTCTCGGTGCGCTCGGCGAACTGCCTCCAGAACGCCGGCATCGAGTTCATCTGGCAGCTCGTCGAGAAGACGGAAGCGGAAATGCTGAAGACCAAGAACTTCGGCCGCAAGTCTCTCAACGAGATCAAGGAAATCCTTTCTGAGCTGGGCCTCTCGCTCGGCATGAAGCTCCACAACTTCCCGAAGAGCCGCGGTTAGCCGCGTCTCCGTTCGGAGGATCCCATGCGTCACCTCAAGGCCGGCCGTAAGCTCAGCATCTACGGTGCCCACCGCAAGGCCATGTTCCGCAACATGGTCACCTCTCTCATGCAGCACGGCCGCGTGCGCACCACCGAAGCCAAGGCCAAGGAAGTGCGTAAGGTCGCTGACCGCATCATCACGCTCTCGAAGAAGGTTCCTCCCTCGAGCCTCATCGGGCTCGAAGGCGAGGAGCTCCGGAAGGCTCAGGCCGACCGGGTTCACGCCATCCGCCTGGCGCGCTTGTGGATCACCGATCGTGACGTGCTCACGAAGGTGTTCACCGAGTACGCTTCTCTCTACGAGAACCGCCCGGGTGGGTACACTCGCATCCTCAAGCTTGGGCGTCGCCCCGGCGACCAGGCCGAGATGAACCTGCTCGAGATGGTCACCGAGGCCTACCCGGCCAAGGCGACCACGGGTGCCGCCGCGACCGAAGGCGAGCAACAGCCCGCTCTCTAGGGTTGGTGCGCAAGTCCGCCCACGGCGCTCGAAAGAGTGTCGTGGGCGGACGTGTGTCTGGGCTGACCGTACGAGTCTCGGGTGCTGCCGCCAAGCCTCGCGGCGCGGCCGGGTGGCCAACGAGTGAGCTCGGGGTTTCTGGGCGAGGCGGTGCCCCGGCTGGTAGGCGGCGCGTGGCCAAAACCCCTCCGGTTTCAGTGGCGACGGTGGCCTGCGATCGACACGTCGCGGTAGGAGGGGGAATGAAGGTGGCCGTCGAGGAAGCACAGCGCAAGCTGAGCGTGTACATGCGCGAGCGCGGGCTGAAGCACACGCGCCAGCGTGACCAGATCCTCGAGGCCTTTTTCGCGGCGGGCGGCCACGTGTCGATCGACGACCTGCTCGGGCAGGTCCAGGAGCGGATGGCGGGCGTGGGGTACGCCACCGTGTACCGCACCATGAAGCTGTTCTCCGAGGCGGGCGTCGCGCACGAGCGCCACTTCGATGACGGGCAGTCCCGCTACGAGCCGGTCGTCGATGACGAGCATCACGACCATCTCATCTGCACGACGTGTGGCACGATCTTCGAGTTCGAGGATCCCATCATCGAGAAGCGGCAGTCGGACATCGCGACCGCCCACGGGCTGCGCGTGGTGCACCATCGGCACGAGATCTACGGGAGCTGCATCGCGCCGGATGCGTGTCGCCACCGCGCACGCCCGACGTAGACCGCGCACGCCCGTCGTAGGGCTCGTGGGCTAGTCGGCCTGGTGCCCCCCAGTGGGGGCCGCCGGGGGGCGGACGCACGCGCACGGCGTGTGATCAGCGCTGTCCGTGAGGCCCAGGGGCGCCCGTCTCCCGAGGGGACCGGTATTGCCGGGCCAGTGCCTCGGAAGCGGCCGGACTCCACGCGTAGAGTGCGGACAAAAAGCACAAACGCCGCAGGGGTTGACCCTGCGGCGTTTGGTGAGGTTGGTGCGCGAAGCGGGACTTGAACCCGCACAGCCTTTCGGCCACAAGCACCTCAAACTTGCGCGTCTACCATTCCGCCATCCGCGCGCACCCGGACAGTTAGCTTGTCACCCACACAGCGTCAAGGCTTCTCGTGCGATCTAAGGAGACGGCGGGGTGGAGGGGGCCGTCGGCGCGGGGGCCGGCGTCGCGGGGGCCGTCGGCGCGGGGGCCGGCGCCGCGGGGGCAAGGTCCGCGGGCGGCGTCGCGCTCTCCGGCACGGTGCCGGGTGCGGGCGCCATGCTCGGAGCCGCAGGCGCGGGCACAGGAGCGTCGGCGGGAGCGGCCGGTGCCGGCGCGTTCGTGCCGCCAGCGCCGAATCCGGAGCCTTCTTCTCCCTCTTCGAGCACCTTCTCCAGCTCGTCCTCGACGCCGGCGCCGCCCTGGGCGGACTCGGTGCTGTAGAGCGCGAGCGTGATGCTCGTGACCATGAACAGCCCCGCGACGAGGCCGGTGCCGCGCGTGAGGAAGTTGCCGGGCCCGGCCGCTCCGAAGAGCTGGGAGGAGGAGCCGCCGCCGAACGCGGACGAGACGTCCCCGCCCTTGCCCGGCTGCATGAGGATGACCAGCACCAGGATCAGGCAGAGGATTACGTGCAGGGTGACGACGAAGATGTACATGAACCTTCCGAAGTTTCCGCGCTATCGCGCTGGGGGATGGATCGCCAGGATCGCGGACCGGCGATGCTACGCTGTCGCCGCCGCGACGATGCCGAGGAACTCGTCCGCCACCAGCGCGGCGCCGCCGACGAGCGCGCCGTCGATGTCCGGCTGGGACAGGAGGCCCGCGGCGTTGCTGGCCTTGACCGACCCCCCGTAGAGGATGCGCATGCCACGCGGGACGAATGGCGGGTAGCGCTCCGCGAGCCACTCCCGGATGGTGGCGTGCATCTCCTGCGCCTGCGCCGGCGTGGCGACGCGCCCCGTGCCGATGGCCCACACGGGCTCGTACGCAAGCGTGACAGAAGGCAGCTGGTCTGCGGTGAGGCGCCCGAGGGCCGCCGCGAGCTGCCGCCGGACCACGACCTCGGCCTGGCCGCCTTCCCGCTCCTCGAGCGTCTCGCCGACGCAGACGATCGGGAGCAGGCCCGCCCGGAAGCACGCCTGCACCTTTTTCTCGACCACGGCGTCGGTGTCCCCGAACAGCGCGCGCCGCTCGGAGTGGCCGACGATGCAATAGGCCACGCCGGCCTGCCGCAACATCTCGCCGCTGATCTCCCCGGTGAACGCGCCGGCGGGCTCGGGGTGCAGGTTCTGGCCGGACACGTGCACGCCGCTGTGACGCAGGCGCGCGACCACGATGGGGATCGAGAGGAACGGCGGGGCGACCGCCACGTCGACCTGGGCCTGGCCGGTCAGCGAGCGCTTGAGGAGCTCGGCCAGGGCGTCAGCCTCCGCCGGGCCCTTGTACATCTTCCAGTTGCCCGCGATGAACGGGCGCCGCCTGGATGCGCTCGTCGTCACGAGCGGCTCTTCGTGCGGATCGCCTTGATGCCCGGGAGGTCCTTGCCCTCCAGGAACTCGAGGGACGCGCCGCCGCCCGTGGAGACGTGGGAGAACTTGTCGGCGAGGCCGAACTTCTCCGCGGCCGCCGCCGAGTCCCCACCGCCGACGACCGTGTAGCCGGACGACGCCGCGCAGGCCTCGGCGACGCCACGGGTCCCGGCGGCGTAGGCCTCCCGCTCGAACACGCCCATGGGGCCGTTCCAGAAGACGGTCTTCGCCTGGGCGATGACCTCCGCGTAGCGCAAGAGGGTGGCGGGACCGATGTCGAGCCCCATGTCTCCCTCCCCGATCACGTCCACCGTGCGGGCCGGCGCATCGCTGTCCAGCGAGGTGTTCACGACGTGATCGACGGGCAGGTGCACCTGCACGCCCTTCTCCGCGCAGCGCTCGAGCAACCGCTGCGCGAGCACCAGCTTGTCGGCCTCGACGCGCGAGGCGCCGACCGAGAACCCCTGCGCCTTGATGAACGTGTAGGCCATCGCCCCGCCGATCAGCAGGTGATCGACCCGGTGGGCCAGCGACTCGATGACGCCGATCTTGTCGGAGACCTTGGCGCCGCCCAGGATCGCCACGTAGGGCTTCGCCGCCCCGCTGAGGCAGCGCGTGAGCGCGTCGAGCTCCTTCTGGACGAGGAGCCCGACCCCCACGATCTCGAAGTGCGAGACCACGGCGGAGATCGAGGTCTCCGCGCGGTGCATCGCGCCGAACGCGTCGTTGATGTAGACCTCGCCGAGGCGCGCGAGCTGGGTGGCGAACGCCTCGTCCCCGCCCTTCTCACCCGGGTGGAAGCGGAGGTTCTCCAACATCATGACGCCGCCCGGCGTGAGCTCCTTGCTCAAGAGCTCGACATCTTCACCCACGATGTCGTGGGCGAAGATGACCTCGCCGTTGAGGAGCTCGGCGAGGCGTGCCGCCGTCGGCTCGAGGGACAGCTCCGGGACGACGATGCCCTTCGGGCGGCCGAGGTGGGAGGCGATGACGAGCTTGCATCCCTTCGCGCGGAGCGCCTGGATGGTCGGGAGCGCCGCGCGAATGCGCGTGTCGTCGCTGATGTGGCCGTTCTCGAGCGGGACGTTGAAGTCGACCCGCAAGAAAACGCGGCGGTTGTCGAGGTCGAGGGTGTCGAGGTTGGGGAGCTTCATGCGGCACCTTCCATCGCGGCGATCTTACGGCAGAGGTCGACCATGCGGTTGGAGAAGCCCCACTCGTTGTCGTACCAGGAGAGGACCTTGGCCATGTGGTCGCCCATGACCGAGGTGAGCTCGAGGTCGACGATGGAGGAGGCGGGGTTCCCGTTGAGATCCCCGCTGACCAGCGGCGCGTTCACCGCGAGCAGGATGCCCTTGAGGGGGCCGTTCGCGGCTTCGATCAGCGCGTTGTTGATGGCCTCCTTCGTCACGGGCCGGGTGGTGTTGATCACGAGATCGACGAGGGAGACGTTGGGGGTCGGCACGCGGATCGCGAGGCCGTTCAGCTTCCCCTTGAGCTGGGGGAGGACGAGGCCCACGGCCTTGGCGGCGCCGGTGCTGGTCGGCACCATGTTGAGCGCGGCGGCGCGGGCGCGCCGGAGGTCCTTCTTGTGGGGGGCGTCGAGGAGATTCTGGTCCATCGTGTAGGAGTGGACCGTCGTCATCAGGCCCTGCTCGATGCCGAAGTGCTGGTCGAGCACCTTGGCGACGGGCGCGAGGCAGTTCGTGGTGCAGGACGCGTTCGAGATGACGAAGTGCTTGGAGAGGTCGAGCTTGTCGTCGTTCACGCCGAGGCACAGGGTGATGTCCTCGCCTTCGCCCGGCGCCGAGATGATGACGCGCTTGGCGCCGGCATCCAGGTGCATCGCGGCCTTGTCGCGCTTGGTGAACAGACCCGTGCATTCCAGCACGACGTCGATCTTCTGGTCGCGCCAGGGGAGCTTCGACGGATCCTTCTCCGCGGTTACCGAGACGAACCGGCCGCCGATGGTGAACCCGCCGTCCGTCACGGCGACCGGCACGTTCCAGCCGCCGTGCACGCTGTCGTGCGTGAGGAGGTGCGCGAGCTGGTCGGGGCTGGTCAGATCGTTGATGTGGACGATCTCGATCTCAGGCACGCCCTGCGCCGACCGCAGGACGCAACGACCGATTCGACCAAAGCCATTGATGGCGACGCGCAGAGCCATGGAACACACCGGGGGAAGGGGCCAGGGCTTAACCCCAACGGGCCGGTGGCGCGGGGGGGAATCGCGGCGTAGGGAGCGCGTCGATGGCCGTCTTCGTATCGAATCTCGCCCTCCCCGAAGGGGACGCTACCTCCGCCGTGGCCGCGCTCCTCGGGGTCTCCGTCGCGCGCATCACGAGCATCGAGCTCTTGCGCCGCTCCCTCGATGCGCGCGCGCGCCCTCCCGCCTGGCGCGGCACCTTCAAGGTCGAGCTCGACGCGGGGGAGCCCGAGCTCCTGGCGCGGGGGATCCCGGGGGTGCGCGCGTTCACGGCCAGGGACGAGCTCAAGCGCACGGGGGACGTGCCGATGCCGAAGGGGATCGGCTGGCGCTCCCGCCCCATCGTGGTGGGGGCCGGACCCGCCGGCATCTTCGCGGCCCTCCGCCTCGGGGAGGCCGGCGCCCCCGCGATCCTGCTCGAGCGGGGCGGCGCGGTGGACGCGCGGGTGGCCGCCGTGAACGGCTATTGGCGCGGGAAGCCGCTCGACCGCGAGAACAACATCCTCTTCGGGGAGGGCGGCGCGGGCACCTTCTCCGACGGGAAGATCTACACGCGCCGACGCGACGGGGAGCTCGGGTACGTGTTTCGCCAGCTCGTCGCCGCGGGCGCCGACCCGGCGATCCTGCAGGAGGCGTGGGCCCACCTCGGCACCGACAAGGTGCGGGCCATCCTACCGGCGCTGCGCCAGCGGATGATCGACAGCGGCGTCGAAGTGCGCTTCGGCGCCACCGTGACCGCGTTCCTCGTCGAGGGCGGTCGCTGCGTCGGGGTGCGGCTCGCGAGCGGCGAGGAGATCCGTGGGGGCCCCGTGATCGTGGCGGCGGGCCACTCCGCGCGGGACACGATGCGCGCGCTCCTCGACGCGGGCGCGGTCGCCGACCTGCGCCCGATCGCGATCGGGGCCCGCATCGAGCACCCGCAGGCCCTCGTCGACGCCGCTCGCTACCCGAGCGGGCGCGGGGAGCTCCCGCCCGCGTCCTACCGGTTGACCGACAACCTGCCCGGCGGTCGGTCGGCCTACACGTTCTGCATGTGCCCCGGCGGCATGGTCGTCCCGGCGGGGAACGAAGAGGGGAGCGTCGTCGTAAACGGCATGTCGTTCGCCGCCCGGCGCGCGATGTGGGCCAACGCGGCGCTCATCGTCCAGGTCGGCACCGCCGACTACGGCGCCACCGACCCGCTCGCGGGCGTCCGGTACCAGGACCAGATCGAGCGCCGCGCCGCCGCGGCGACCGATGGGCGCAAGGCGCCTGCCCAACGCGTGGTCGACTTCCTCGCGGGGCGCGCCTCGACCGAGCTCCCGCGCACGAGCTACCCCCTCGGGGTCGAACCCGCCGACCTCGCGGCCATCCTGCCCGCGCCCGTCGTCGAGGGGATGCGCCGGGCGCTGCGCAACTTCGAGAAGGACATCCCGGGTTATTCGGGCCCCGAGGGCGTGCTGATCGCCCCCGAGACCCGGACCACGGCGCCGCTCCGGTTCCTTCGCGGCGACAATCTCGAGAGCCCGTCGCTCCCGGGCCTCCTCCCCGTGGGAGAAGGCGCCGGCTACGCGGGGGGCATCGTGTCCGCCGCGCTCGACGGCTTCCGCGCCGCCGAAGCGGTCATCGCGGCCGCGCAGCGAGGCTGACCAGCGAGGCTGACCAGCGAGCCTGACGAGCGAGCCTGAACTACCGGAAGACGATCCGGTACTCGCCCTTCTCGATGTTGACCTTGAGGCGGAGGATGCTGCTCTCGGGGCGGCCGGCGCACGTGGTGCGGCCGAGCGTCCAGGTCATCGCCGCGGTGTGCTCGTCCGCCGCGGGGTCCATCTCCCAGGTGCCTTCCTCCTTGCACTCGATCGTCTCGCCGTCGGCCGACATCTCGGCCATGGCGAGCCAGGTGTTGTTCGGCTTGAAGTCGATCGACCGGTAAATGAACACCGGGCCGGCGCCGTCGGTCGGCTTGAAGTCCTTGGCGTCGAACTTGATCAGCTTCTCGGCGAAGGACTTGCTCGACGCGTCGTCGGGGAACTTGGCGCCCTCGATCGATTCCTGCGCCGGAGCGTCGGAACCGGAGGCGGTGGGCTCGGTCTTCTTGGCGCCGCAAGCGGCGAGGAGGATCGTCGTGACGAGGAGGGCGGAGCGAATCATGGGGCACCGGGAGGAAGGGCGCCCCCTAATCTGATGGTCCGCAGCCCGCACGGCCCGTCGTCTTGTCCACAGGTATGGATAACTGGGTGCCGGGGTGCGTAACTGGTTGAATCTCACCTAAGGCATCGATATCACATGGCTAAGAATGTGCTCAAAAAATGAGCATACCGTCTGCATGTGCCTGCCTTGCTCTGTTCTCTGCGCGTCGGGCCCCAGGATGGTCCCGGTTGTCCATAGTCGCGGGGGAGAAGTCCCGCCGGGGCTCCGGGCGTGGGCCGGGCGGCCGGAGGTACGGGCCGGGCTCGGGCTTGACGTCCGCATCGCCTCGGTGGACAACGCTCGCAGCTTAGACGTATCCGCGCATGCGCCGCCTCCTCCCCGTTGCCGTCTACATGGCCCTCGCGGTCGTGCTCACGTGGCCCGCCGCCCTCCATCCCGTGCGGGATCTTCCGGGCGCGGATCGGACGGACCTGTGGGACAGCCTGTGGTCGCTCTGGTACTTCTGGGTGCGGGTGAGCGCCGGCGAGCTGCCCTACCGGGTGGACGGGCTCCTCGATCACCCGACCGGCGGCGTCCTGTGGGTGGCCGATCCGGTGAACGCCGTGTTCGCTCTCCCCCTCATCCCCCTCGTGGGCGTGGCGGCCACGTGGACCGTGCTGGTGCTCGGTCACCTGACGTTCGCGGGCATCGCCGCCCACCGCCTGGGTGAAGCGGTCTCCCCGGATCGCCCCTGGGCGGGCTGGGTCACCGGCGTCCTGTACGCGAGCGCGCCGCTGTTGATGGCGCATGTCCACAACGGCGCGAGCGAGGCCGTGGGCACCGGCTGGATGGCCTGGGCGGCCCTGCGCCTCGTGCGGCTCGAGGCGGCGCCGACGCCGCGGAACGCGGGCCTCGCGGGGCTCGCGGTGGCGCTCACCGCCGTGGCGCACTGGTACGCCGGGGTCGGCATCTTCCTGCTCGCCGGGCTGATGCTGTTGCGTGCGCGCACCCGTCCACGCCTCGTCACGCTCGTGGGGGCGCTCGCGCTCGCGTGCGCGCTGGTCCTGCCGGTGGCGTGGCTCGCGCGCAACGCGGCCACCACCGAGGACAACGTCGTCGGCATCAAGAGCGACCGGGAGATCGCGACCGTGCGGCGCACCATCGGGCCCGCCGATCCGTTGGGCTTCGTGCACCCGGGGGACTACCGATCGCCGGACTTTCGCGAGCTCTCCCGGTATGGGGAGCAGTACATCCACTGCCACTACCTCGGCTGGGTGGGCCTCCTCGCGATGCTCGCGGCGCTTCGGCGGCGCCGGGACACGGGCGTGTGGTGGGCGGGGGCGCTCCTCGCGGCCGCGCTCGCCTGCGGGCCCGTGCTCGCGCAGAAGGGGGCCCCGGTCATCCTCTCGGGTAACCTGGCCATCCCGCTTCCCTACTTCCTCGTCGAGGCCCTGCCCGGTTTCTCCTCGCTGTCGCTGCTCTGGCGCCTCGCGCAGCTGACGGTCCTCGCGGTGGCGGTCCTCGCGGGTCGAGCCGCGGGCGGAAGCGTCGGGATCGCGGCCCTCGTGGCGGTCGCGGCGCTCGCCGAGACGGTGTGGGTCTCCCCCATGGCGGGGCAACGGGAGACCACCGACGCGATCATGCCGGCCGCGATCGTCGCGCTGGCGGCCGAGCCCGAGGGGGCGTTGATGAACTTCCCGGTCGCCGGGGGCCGCGCCTTCCTCTACGAGCAGACCGTTCACCACAAGCCGCTGACCGGAGGCCTCAACTTTCCCAACAACAACGCGTCGCGGAAGGTGTGGAAAGAGGCCCTGCTCAACGTCAACGCCGCGCCGGAAGCCCTCGCGGAGGCCGTCGGCAACAAGGCCCGACAGGGAGGGGTGCGCTACCTCGTCGTACACATCGATGCGATGGCGCGCCCCGACATGCACGACCCCGCGGTCCGCGCGTTGAAGTACGCCTTCACACCCATCGCGGAGGGGGACGGCGTGCGCGTGTATCGGCTGTGGTGAACGAGACGTGCGAGGGGCTTCTGGGCCCGCTCGGGGAGCGGACGTTCCTCGATGGCACCGTCGCGGAGTGGCGCCTGCGCACCGCCGTCCCGGCGCTCGTGGCGCCGCCCGGGCTGGTGTGGTCGGCCTCGGCGGCAGCCACGGTCGCCGCGATGGCCGGCGACGTCCGCGGCGCGCCGGAGATGGCGCTGCTCGGCCCGATCGCCGCGCTCACCGACGCGCCCGTGTGGCTGGCGCGGCTCGCCGACGGCGCGGGGACGCCCGCCGAGCGGATGGCGCGGGCCCTCGCGGCGCCGGAGCTGCGGTTCGACGCGCGCGAGCGCGTGCTCCCCGGGGTGGCGCTCCCGTCCGGCCCGGTGCGCGTCGCCGATGCCTGGATGTTCCCGGTCGGACACTGGACCCAGCTCCTCTGGGCCAACCTGCTGACGCTCGGGCCGTTCCTCTGGGAGCGCCTCGTCGGCGGCGGCGTGATGGCCCCGGTTCGGATCGGCTGGGCGGCCCTCCGCGCGGGCTCGTTCGCCCCGGAGGACGTGGCGGCGCGGCTCAACCAACTCGGGCCGGGCGCTCGGATCCATCGAACCGCGACGGTGGAGGGGTGCATTCTCGGCGCCCGTGCGCGCGTCGGGGCCGGCGCGGTGGTACGGGGCGCGGTGCTCGGAGACGACGCGGTGGTGGAAGAGCTCGCCCTGGTCGAAGGGTCTGTCCTCGGGGCCGGCGCGCGGGTGCAACGCCTCGCCATGGCCAAGTTCTCGGTGATCGAGGCGGGGGCGGCCTTCGCCGGCATCATGCAGCTCGGCATCGTCGGCCGGGGCGCCACCGTCAAGCACGGCGCGATCCTGATGGACATGGCGTTCGGACAGGCGGTCCGGGTGCGCGTCGGGAGCGAGCTGCGGGCCGCGCCGCACGGGCTCTGCGGGGTGTGCGTGGGGGACGGCGCCGTGCTCGCCAGCGGCATCCGCGTGGCTCCGGGCCGCGTGATCCCCTCGGGCCTCGAGATCCTCGGCGATCCCGCCCAGGTGTTGACCCGGCTGGACCTTCCCCCGGGATGTGGACGTGCGGAGGCCCGCGGTGGCCGCTTGGAGCCGGTCTGATGCGCTGGGGAGACGACGGATTCTCGGCGGTGTTGCTCGGGGGCTACCTCGGGATGCTCACGCTGTTGTGGGGTGCGATGATCGCCGGTGTGGGCCACTGGCACCGTCGGAACGCGCTTCCCGCGGCGGCGGCGCGGCCCCTTCCCCGCCTGTCCATCTGCGTGCCCGCGCGCGACGAGGCGCACCAGATCGCCGCCTGCGTGCGCGCCGCCCTCGCCCAGGATCACGCGGACATCGAGGTCATCGTGGTGGACGACGGGTCGACGGACGGCACGGGCGACGTCGCGCGGGCCGTCGCCCCGGACGACGCGCGGCTCCGGGTGGTCCGCAACGTCCCGCCGCCCCCCGGTTGGGCCGGCAAGCCGTGGGCGTGCCAGCGCGCCGCCGCCGAGGCCGCGGGCGCGCACCTCCTGTTCGTGGACGCCGACGTGGAGCTCGGCCCGGAGGCGGCCCGCCGCGCCGCGACCGTGCTCCTCGACCGCCGGCTCGGCGTCATGAGCCTGTTCGGCACCTGGCGGCTCGAGTCGTTCTGGGAGCGCGTCGCCATCCCGGTCATCGGCTGGTTCATCCGTGGCGCCACCGACGTGGGCGCGGTGAACACCCCCGGTCGGCCCGAGGCCTTCGCGAACGGACAGTTCCTGCTCTTCGACCGCGCCACCTACGAGGCGATCGGGGGGCACGGGGCCGTTCGGGGCGAGGTCCTCGAGGACGTCCGCATCGCACGGGCCGCCAAGCAGCGCGGTCATGCGCTCGGGCTCTACGCGGCGCCGGACCTGTTCCGGGTGCGCCTGTACCGGTCGCTCGGCGAGATCCTTCGCGGCTATGGGAAAAACCTCTACGAGGGGATGGACCGCCGGCCGCTCCTCGCGCTGGGCGCCCTCCTGTTCCTGTTCATCGGCTCGGTCGCGCCGTGGATCTTTCTCGCCATCGTGGTGGCCCGCCCGTCGGCCCTGCTCACGGGGCTCGATCCGGTGGGCTTCTGGGTGGCGTGGATCGCGCTGGTGTGCGCGCTCCCCGTCCTGTTCCGGTGGCGGGTGGAGAGGGTCGATGGCCGCGGCGGCTGGTACGCCTGGTCGCACCCGCTCGGCAATCTCGTGCTCGGCGCGGTGCTTCTGCGCGCGGTCTTCGCCGTGGAGACGACGTGGAAGGGGCGCCGCTTCCACGACGGGAAGGCCGCCGGCTGATCATCAGCCGGCTGATCATCGCCGGCTGATCATGGCCGGCTGATCATGGCCGGCTCACCGCTCGGAGCGGAGCGCGGCGGCGCCGAGAAGCAGGGGGAAAAACGAGAACGCCGGCCTTCGTGTTTGCGAAGGCCGGCGTTCATGGTTTGGAGCGGGAGACCGGACTTGAACCGGCGACAGCAACGTTGGCAACGTTGTACTCTACCAACTGAGTTACTCCCGCGTTGGGTGACGGCCAATTAACCGTCCCCCAGATGGCGTCAAGGCGCGGCGGGCGCGAAATTCGACTTCGAGTGTCGCGGCGACGGAGCCCGGCTGAGGATCGGATGACAAGCACCTGAGGATCGTCTATCGTGGCCAGTGCGCTTCTTCCGCGCCCCCTTCGGAGCCTCGATGACCCGCATGACGCACGCCGCCGCCTCGTTTCTCATCGCCCTTGTCGCAACGGCCGCGTTGCCCGGCTGCGATGGGCCTGCGGACGACGACAAGGGAGAGGAGAGCGCCGAGCCGGACTCGGCCGGTCCCGACACCTACGTGCTCCCTGTCGATGCCGACGGGGACGGGGTCGTCGAGGCGGACGACTGTGACGACAACAACGCGGCGCTCTACCCGGGCCGCGCCGAAGACTGTGACGGCATCGACAACAACTGCAACGGCGTGGCGGACGAGGGGCTGTCCGACAGCGACACCGACGGCACGGCCGACTGCATGGATGTCGAGGAGTGTGACGGTCTCGACAACAACGGGGACCACCAGGTGGACGAGGGCTACGGCGACAGCGACGGCGACGGCGTCGCCGATTGTGTCGGCACCGAGTCCTGCGACGGCCTGGACAACAACGGGGACGGCCGGATCGACGAGGGCTACGACGCCGACGGGGACGGCGCGACCCAGTGCGGCAGCTCCACCGCGGCGGCCGACTGCAACGACGCGGACGCGACCATCGCACCGACCGCGTCGGAGACCACCGGCGACCTGGTGGACAACGACTGCGACGGGCAGGTGGACGAGGGCGCGTGGGCCGAGGGTGATCTCGCGATCACCGAGATCATGACCAACCCCGCGCGGACCTCCGATCCCGACGGGGAGTGGTTCGAGGTCTACAACGCCTCCGAGCGCACCCTCATCCTGAACGGCCTCATCATCAGCTCCTCGTTCGACGGCGAAGAGCACATGGTCCGGTCGGACAATCTCGTGTTCCTGGAGCCCGGCGAGTTCTTCGTCTTCGCCCAGAACGACAACACGTCGACCAACGGCGACGTCGGCGTCGGCTACGTCTACGACCACATGGTCCTCTCGAACGAGTCGGACGAGATCGTCCTCGTGGCCGACGGGGTCGTCCTCGACACGGTCGACTGGGATGACGGCGTGCAGATGCCCGATCCCGACGGCGCGTCGATGGGCGTGGATCTCGGCAACTACTCGGCGTTCACGAACGACGACGACGCGAGCTGGTGCGTCGCCACCGTCCGGTGGACCGACGATCCGACCTCCGACCGGGGCTCGCCGGGCGCCGGCAACGAGTTCTGCTCCACGTTCGACCACGACGGGGACGGCTACACCCCCGACCAGGGCGACTGCGACGACGACGACACGACCACCTACCCCGACGCGTGGGAGGGCACGGATCCGGCGGACAACGACTGCGACGGAGCCGAAGAGACCGCCCCGGTGGGCGTCGCGTCCTCCTCGGGCACCGGGTACACGTGTGACGACATCTCGCTCTCCTCGGCCGGCTCCTACGACATCGAGGACGCCCCGCTCAGCTACGAGTGGACGCTCGTGAGCGCCCCCGCAGACTCGGTGCGGACGAGCGCCGACCTCGCAACCGCCACCTCGGCCAACCCGCAGTTCAACCCGGACGTGGAGGGCACCTACGTGTTCTCCCTCACCGTGAACGACGGCGGCACGGATGCCACTCCGGTCTCGACGTCGATCACCGTGGTTCCGCGCGAGACGAACGGCGTGCCGACGAGCGTGGCGGGCGCCGACCAGACCTACGACGAAACGTCGGTCTGTTCGCTCATCAGCTACGGCACGGCCTACAGCTGCGACGACTGCGACAGCCACGCCTTCACCCTCGACGGTTCGGGGAGCTCCGACCCCGACGGCGACGACCTCACCTACGCCTGGACCGTCCTCGGCGGTGGCACCTACGGGACGCTCGCCAGCTCCACCGGCGAGTCGGTCACGCTGAACGTCTCGGGCCTCACGGCCACCTACGGCTCCACGAACGGCCAGTCGGTCCAGGTCGGCCTCGTGGTCACCGACTGCATGGGCGCCACCTCGGAAGACTTCCTGAAGGTGAACTACAACTGCACGGGGTCCTGATCGGGCGGGCCCGCCGGGTGCTGATCGGGCGGGCGCCCGGCCGAGCTACTCGGCTCGCTTCGCGATGCGCGTGAGGGGCTCCCGGAATCGTTCCGGAGCCGTCGCGGCGGCCGCGCGGGCCTGCTTTGCGAGCCGGCCCTCCAGCGTGCGGAAGAGGTCCTCCCGCGTCGTGAGGTCCCCGCCGCCCGCCGCGCGGGAGAGCGCGAGCTGGACCGGCGCGCCGGGGCTCGGGTAGAGGAGCAGCGACCGGTCGACCGTGCCGCCCGTGCCCAGCAGCACCTCTACGATCGCGTCGAGCGCGTGCGGGAAGGAGGGATCGTCGTAAGCGGCCTGCAGGTGGTCGAGCGCGTCCTTGGCGGCGATCACGCGCCACGCGTCCGCGAGCGGCGCCACGGTGGGATCCCAGCGCTTGGCGTCCTCCATGACCGCGACGCGGTCGAAGCCGCCGCACGGGGCGTCCGTACACGCGTTGCGCCAGCGCAGGGCGGCCTGCGCGACCAGGGCCAGGCCGGTGGAGTCGTTGGCGCCCGCGTCCGCCGCGAGGCCTTGCCAGGCGCGGGTGAGCAGGGTGTTCGTCGGGTCTCCGGAGACGCCCGCGCGCGCGCCCGCGTCCGCCCGGAGCGCCTTGAGCGTGACCTGCTCGGCGTCCCGATCGGCGGCGGTCCCCATCAGGGCGAGCCAGGTGGCCTCCTCGAGCGCGACGCGGCCGGCGGCGGCGGCGTCGGGGTCCCGCGGGAGCGCCGCGCGCGCGAGCAGCAGGGCGCCGGCGGGCGTGGCGGAGGCGCGATCGTAGGTCGGCGCCGAGAGCGCGCGCGCGGCGGCGCCCACGGGGATGCCGGGCGCGTCGAGCCAGCCGAGCAGCACCTGCCGCTCCACCACGCCGAGCAGGGCCTCGGGCTTCGCGCCGAGCCAGTCGAGCGCGGGCCGGACCTGGTCCTGGCTCGGGTCACCCGAGGGGAGCGGGACCGCCCACCCCAGCGCGGCGGGTGGGTCCGCCAGGGCTGTTTCCAGCGCGGCGAGCCGCGCGCCCCGCGCGAGGGCGACCACCGGCGTGCCCCGGTGCGCCGCCTCGATGGACGCCCACTCGGTGGGGCTCGGCGCCGCGCTCTGGGCCACCGCGCTCCAGGCGGCGAGCGCGGTGTCGCCGGCGGCGGATGGCGTGCGGGTGCGGCGGGCGAGAGGATCGTCCCCGATGATCCAGGCCAGCAGCGCGGCGGGGTCCGTTGGCTCGGGCGGTGCCTCGGAGGAGCCGGAGGCCTCGATCTCGAGCGCGGGCGGGATGGGGCGGGCGCAGGCCGCGAGCAGGAGAAGCATGCCCCAACGTAGCCAGTTCTCGCCGCGAAACCCCCTTTCGGGGAGCCGGCGTGTCGGCGCCCCTCCGCCGCGCCCCCCTCCCCTGCCTTGCCGGACCGCCACCCACCGCGCTAGGGAACGGCGGATGACCACCCGATTCGGAACCTTGGACGGCGTGGTGTACGGCCCTCCCGACGCTGCGGTCGTCTGCGTGCTGCTCCACGGGATCGGCCTCGGGCCCTGGTTCTGGGAGCCCTGGATCCCCGCCTTCACGGCGGCCGGCGTGCGGACCATCGCCTTGCGCATGCCCGGTCACGGCCCGGGGGACGCGGACATCGGCCTCACGGACACCGTCACCGCGGTGGAAGCCGCGCTCGACGCGATCGGCGGCGCCCCGGTGCTCGTCGGGCACAGCATGGCCGGGCTCGTGGCGCAGATCCTGGCGTCCCGCCGGGCGCTCGGCGCCGTGGCGCTCGTTTGTCCGCTCGCCGCGGGGCAGGTCCGGGTGTTCCCGCCGCGGCGTGCGCTGCCGGGCGGCCTGGCGCTCGCGCGGCCCTTCTTCGCGGGGGCGCCCCTGCGCTTGGGGTGGAGCCTCTACCGCGCCCTCGGGCTCGAGCTCCTCGAGGAGGCCACCGCGCGCGACATCCACGCGCGCATCGTTCCCTGGCCGAACCGTCTCTGCCGCGACCTGGTGTTCGCGCGCCCGGTCGTCGATCCGGCGCTCGTGAACGTGCCGGTCCTCGTGGCGCTCGGGGGCCGTGACGCGCTCGTGCCCTGGCGGCAGGCCCGCGTGTTGGGTGACCTCTACGAGGCTGTCACCTGGCGCTACGACGACCTCGGTCACATGCCCCCCTGGGAGCCCGGCGGCGATCGCCTCGGGCGCGATCTCGCGGCGTGGGTCGCGGCGCCGTCGCGGCCGAAGGTCCTCGAGAGCGAGGGGTACGGCCCGGCGGAGGGCGTCGGGCACACCACGCGGCGGCAGCGGCGCGGCGAGGAGATGAAGCGGCGGAGTGCCTACGGCCAGAAGGGCTCGGCGCGGGGCACCTGAGAGCCTCTGAGAGCCGGCCCCGGTCACACCGTCCGGACGGGCGCCTCGCGGTCGTCGAACACCAGCACCCGCTCGGGCCAGCACATCGCGGCGAGGCCGCCGTCGAAGTCACTGTCGCGACCGCGCGCACGTTCAGCAAAGCGCCGGCCCACGCTGTAGTCGACGCAGAACACGCCGCCCGGGCTCTCCTCGGAGTCCGCGGACCCGCCCGCCCAGGCGAACGGCGGCAGATCGTCCCACACGTCCATCTTTCCTTCGATCGGCGGGCCCCGGCGCCGCCAATAGTGGCCCACCACGGTGGGCCGCTCGACCGGGCGCCTCCACCATCGGTCCCGGGCGACGAACCGCCACTTTCCGCCCACGAAGAAGTGCCCGCCCTGGGGGACCTCCACCTCGGCGCCGGACGTGAGCAGCTTCATCGGGTTGCGGACCTGGTGGGCGGCGTCCTCCTCCGCGACGGCGGGAAGATGGCGATCCGGCCGCACGCCGAAGTCCCGAAGCTGCTCGAAGGCCGCCCGCTCCTCGGCCGCGCGGTCGGGGATGCCCCGCCGGGCGAGGTCGGCCTCGATCTCTTCCGCGAAGGCGTCGGCCAGGGCCGCGTGGTCCCCCGCCTCCGGCAGGCGCGCGGCCTCCGCGGCGTTCCAGCAGGCGTGGACCACCCGGAGGTCGTCCCGCTCGAGCACCAGGGGCAGGTCGCGGATGAAGCTCCGGATCGTGGCGCGCTCGGCGTGCGTCGCGAGGCGAGACCGAAAGGGAACGGGGGTGCCGCGGAGCTGCGCGTGATCGTTGGCGTCTCCCCAGTACCAGCCGTTGCCCTCCTTGCGGTCCTCCTGGAGGAGGTTGAGCTCGTGGTTGCCGAGCACGCTGTGGGCCAGCCCCGCCTCGGTCAGGCGGGAAACGATCTCGAGGACGGCGATGCTGTCGGGCCCGCGGTCCACCAGGTCCCCCACGAACACGACGGGCCGCGCGGCGCGGAGGCGATCGGGATCGACGCCGAGGCGGTGGAGGAGGGCGAGCAGGGCCTCGACCTCTCCGTGGATGTCGCCGACCAGGGCGAGGGGGCCGGGCGGGAGCGCTTGGATCAGGCGAGGCATCGGCTCAGCCCCCGACCAGGGCGTCCAGGCTTCCCGCCGCCCGCGCCCGCTCCAGGAGCTCCGCGTGGATCTTCGAAGGGAGCGTCGGCCCCCCGTAGATGAAGGCCGTGTACAGCTGCGTCGCGGCGCAGCCGAGGCGGAGGAGGGCGAGCACGTCATCCGCGGTCGCGACGCCTCCCACCCCGACGACCGGGACGCGGCCGGCCGCCGCGCCGACGACCACCGCGATCTTGGCGCGGGCCAGCGGGGCGAGGGGCGCGCCCGAGAGGCCCCCCGCCTGGTCGAGGCGGCCCGTGGTGCCCGGGCGCGACAGCGTGGTGTTGGTGGCGAGGATCCCGGCGCACCCGGCGGCGACCGCCACGTCCACGGCCTCGACGAGGGCCTCGTCCGGCAGGTCGGGGGCGAGCTTGAGGAAGACCGGCGTGCCCGCGGCGGCGGGGATCACCGCGCCCAGCAGCCGCTCGAGCGGCTCCTTCTCCTGGAGCGCGCGGAGGCCCGGCGTGTTCGGGGAGGACACGTTGACGACGAAGTAGTCGGCGAGGCCGCGGAGGGCCGCGAGGCTCACGAGGTAGTCGCCCACGGCCTCCTCGTTGGGGACGGCCTTGGACTTGCCGAGGTTCGCGCCGACCGGGGCGTGCTTCGGCCAGTGGCCGGCCTCGCGCAGCGCGCGGAGCTGCCCGGCGAGCGCGGCGGCGCCGAGGTTGTTGAAGCCCATGCGGTTGATCAGCGCGCGCTCCTCGACGAGGCGGAACAGGCGCGGGCGGTCGTTGCCGGGCTGGGCCTGCCCGGTCACCGTGCCGAGCTCGATCGCGCCGAAGCCGAGCGCGTCCCACGTGCGGACGGCGACGCCGTTCTTGTCGAGCCCCGCGCCGAGCCCGAGCGGGCCCGCGAACGTGAGGCCGCCCACGCGGCGCGCGAGGAGGGGGTCCGGACGGAGGCGCGCCCCCTCCGCGACCAGCCGCGCCACGCCCATCGCGTGGAACGTGCGCTCGTGGGCGGTCTCGGCGTCCATGGCGAAGAGGGCGGGGCGTGCGACGCGGTAGAGCGTGTCGAGCAGCATGGCGGGCTTGTTATCGCGGTGCCGGGCCGCCGGACTGCCTCAACTGGTTGTACGCTACGGCTCCGTTGGTTGTAGGCTACCGCTCCGAGCGGAGCCGATCCCGGATGTTGTGGACCTTCCTCGCGGGCGCGCACGCGGCGTCCTTCGCAATCGTCCACGCCACGATCCTGCCCGTGTCGGGGCCGCCGATCGCGGACGGCACGATCGTCGTGACGGACGGCAAGATCGCGGCCATCGGCGCCGGGGCGCCCGTGCCCGCCGGCGCGGCCACGATCGACGCCTCCGGCATGTTCCTCATGCCCGGCATCATCGACATCCACTCGCACATGGGCGTGTACCCCTGGCCGGACGCGAACGCGCACGGCGACGGGAACGAGATGGTCGAGGCCTTCACCCCCCGCGTGTGGGCGGGCGATGGGTTCGACCCCGACGATCCGGCCATCCCCCGGGCGCGGGCGGGCGGGGTCACGACGATCCAGGTGCTGCCCGGCTCCGCCAACCTCATCGGGGGGCAGAGCGCGGTCGTGAAGCTCCGGCCCGAGACGACCATCGCGCCGATGCTGTTCGAGGGTGCGCCCCGCGGGATCAAGATGGCGGTCGGCGAGAACCCGAAGCGCGTGTACGGCGCGGTGAACGACGACGACCAGATCCTCACCCGCATGGGCCTCGCGGCGGCGCTCCGGGGTGAATTCCAGGCGGCGCTCGACTACCGCGAGGCCCGCAAGCGCAGTGAAGCCTCCGGGGAGCGGCCGCCGAAGGACCTCGATCTGGAGGTCCTGCTGGACGTCATCGACGACAAGATCCGCGTCCACCTGCACTGTTACCGCACGCACGACATCGACATGTTCTTCCGGGTGGCGGACGAGTTCGGCTTCAAGGTCACGTCCGTGCAGCACGCCCTGGAGGCCTACAAGGTGCGGGACATCCTCGCCGCCCACGGCACCGGCCTCGCGACGTTCGCGGACTGGTGGGGCTTCAAGATGGAGGCGTGGGACGCCATCCCCCAGAACGCGGTGCTCGTGTCGAGCGTGGGCGTGCCGGTCGCGATCCACTCCGACTCCGCCAGCCACGTCCAGCGGCTCAACCTGGAGGCCGCGAAGATGCTCCGCTACGGCATGTCCGAGCTCGACGCGCTCGAGGCGATCACGCTCGATCCGGCGCGCATGCTCGGGATCGATGGCCGCGTGGGCTCCCTCGAGGTCGGCAAGGACGCCGATCTCGCGCTGTTCGACCGCCATCCGTTCGATGTCTACGGCCGTGTAGAGCGCACCTGGATCGACGGTAACGTCGTGTATGACCGTCGCAAGGAGGGCACCCCCGATGGCGTCCGTTAGCCGCCGCCAGCTCCTCCTCGGGGCCGCCGCCCTCGGCCTCACCCCGCGCGCCTGGGCCGCGGCCGACGAAGACGCGCACATCGTCTCGAACGCGCGCATCCTCGTCGGGGACGGCACCGAGATCACCGGTGGCATCCGCGTGCGCGGCGGGCGGATCGAGGCCGTGGGGCCCGACGTCACCGGCGGCGAGGACCTCGGCGGCGCCGTGATCCACCCCGGGATCTACCTGGCCGGGGCGCCGCTCGGGCTGCTCGAGGTCGATCTCGAGGCCGCCTCGAGCGACACCGGCGAGGGCGGCGGCGTGAACACGCCCCACGCGCGGGTGATCGACGCGTACAACCCGCGCTCCGAGGTCATCCCCGTGTGCCGCACCGGCGGGATCATGGGCGCGCTCGTGATCCCGGCCGGCGGCGTCGTCGCCGGGCAGGCGGCGTGGCTGCGCACCTTCGGCGACACCGTGGACGACGCGCTGATCCGGGCGCCCGCGGGCGTCTGCTTCGGGCTCGGCCACGCGGGCACCGGGCGCGCCGGCGGCCCCACCTCGCGCATGGGCGTCGCGACGGCCATCCGCGACCTGCTCGAGGCCAACCCCGCGCCGGAGGAAGCGGCCGAGGGGAAGAAGCCCAAGCGGGCCAAGAAGGACGCGAAGCCCGCCGAGAAGGAGCCGACCTCGACCGAGCGCATCCTCCACGCGCTCCGCCGTCGGGAGACAAAAGCGATCTTCGCGGCCGAGCGGGCCTCGGACATCCTGCTCGCGATCGAGCTCGCGGAGGCCTACGATCTGGACGCGCTGGTGTTGGGCGGGGCCGAGGCCCACCTCGTGGCGGACGCGCTGGCCGCCGCCGACATGCCGGTGCTGCTCGGTCCGGTCACGACGCAGCCGTCCTCCTTCGACACGCGCTTCGCCGCCTATGAGAACGCCGCACGTCTGCACGCCAAGGGCGTTCGGTTCGCGTTCCGCGTGGGGGGAGCGCACAACGCGCGCGATCTGACGACGGAGGCCGGCGTCGCCGTGGCCTACGGGCTCCCGCGCCCGGCCGCGATCGCGGCGCTGACCGGCAACGGCCCCGGCTTCTGGGGCCTCGACGTGGGGCTGGTCCGAGCGGGGCACGAGGCCACGTTCGTGATGACCGACGGCGACCCGCTGCAGCCGCGTACGCGCGTGCTCCGCCACTGGGGCCGCGGGGCCGAGCTGCCGGTTCGCAGCCGGCAGACCGACCTCTACGAGCGATACAGGACGCTGGGAAAGAGATGAGGTAGGATCCGGCAGTCTCGGTGTCCACGATGCGACCTGTCCCGCTCCTGCTCCTCCTGGTCGCGTGCCAGGACAACAAGGTGAGCGTGTACAACACGCCTCCCGCCGTCAGCGTGCTCTCCCCGGCGGACGGCGCGGGGGTCGATCCCGGGACCCTGGTCGAGTTCTACGGCGGCGCGAACGACGCGCAGGACGACGCGAACGAGCTCGCCATCTCCTGGGAGAGCACGCTCGACGGCGTGCTCGGAGCCGATCCCCCCGATGGGGACGGCAACGTCTACCTCGCGACCGATCTGCTCTCCTCGGGGGACCACGTCATCACGCTCACCGCCGTCGATACGGACGCGGAGAGCGCGTCCACCAGCATCACCCTCTCCGTGGCGCCGGGCTTCGACGGCGAGGGCGCCCCCACCGTGGTGCTGCTCGGGCCGACCACGGGCCAGCTCTTCGGACCGTCGGAGGCGGTCAACCTCGTGGCCGCGGTGACCGACGGCGAGGACGCCTTCGACACCCTCATGGTCGAGGTCATCGACGTGCGGGACGGCTCGGTGTGGACCGGCAGCCCGAGCGCCACTGGCTCGTTGTCCGTGCCGCTCACGCTCACGCCCGGCCCCCACGCGCTCACCGTCAACGCGGTCGACAGTGACGGCAACACGGGCACCGCCAGCGTCGCCTTCGAGATCCTGGCGGACGGCCGGCCGACCGTGGCCATCACCGAGCCGACGGACGGCGCGGGCTTCGACCTGGCCACCCTCGTGTCGTTCCGCGGCATCGTGGCGGACGACGAGACCCCGGTCGACGTGCTCGGCATCGCCTGGTCGAGCGATGTCGTGGGCGTGTTCGCCACGAACGCCGCGGACTCCAGCGGCGCCTCCTCCACGTCCTACGCCCTCCCCACGGGCATCCACACCATCACGCTCTCGGCCACCGACGCCTTGGGGCTCACCGGCTCCGATGCGGTCGTCATCACCGTCACCGACCCGCTCGACCGGGACGACGATGGGGACGGCTACACGGAGAACGCGGGCGACTGTGACGACGGCGATCCGCGCACGAACCCCGGCGCCTCCGACCTGTGTGACGCCGCCGACAACGACTGCTCCGGCTACGTGAACGACCCGGACTGGGACACCTACGAGCGGAACGAGAGCATCTCGACTCCGTACGACCTCGGGGAGGTCGACTCCTCCTTCGGCTGGAGCAACTCCTCGCTCACGCTCTCCGGCCTCACGATCTCGGACGAGGCCGACGAGGACTGGTTCGCCTGGAACGCGGACGACGAGGTCTGGGACAACATCGCCATCACGGTGACGGCGTCGGGCCTCACCGCGCGCGGCGAGTACGTGCTGGAACTCTACGACGGGGACGGCAACGTGGTCGACTCCGACGCCGGCACCAGCTCGCTCTCGGTCAGCTTCTCCGGAGATGTCTTCGACACCGACGAGGACGACTGGAGCGTGCGCGTCTACGCGACGACCTGGCCGTCGAGCTCCTGCAGCTCGACCTTCTCGCTCACGATCCGGAGCTAGGCTCGCCGGCGTTGGTACCGTTGGCCGGACGGGCCGCGGCCCGCTGGTTGTACTTCCAGAAGCCCCAGAAGTACTCGGCCGCGCTCGCGAGCGAGAAGAACATCGACACCCACAAGAGGAGGATGCCGACGCTGTGCGCGTCGATCCCGATGGTGGGGTAGTGCCAGAGGAGAAAGCCGAGCGCGGTGGACTGGTAGGCGGTCTTGAACTTCCCCATGCTGCCGGCCGCGATGACCATGCCCTCGCTCATGGCGATGGAGCGGAGCCCGGAGATCGCGAGCTCGCGGCTCTCCAACACCACCACGATCCAGGCGGGAACCCAGCCGTGGGGGATGAGCATCACCAGCGTGGTGATGACCATCAGCTTGTCGGCGAGCGGATCGAGGAAGGCGCCGATGGTGCTCTGCAGGCCCCACTTGCGGGCGAGCCAGCCATCCACGATGTCGGAGAGCATCGCGCCGACGAAGATGACGCAGGCCAGCACGGCCTCGTAGCGCTTCGGCTCGTCCCACAGGAGGGCGACCATGACGGGCACGAGCAGGCAGCGAACGACCGTGATGGTGTTCGGGAGGTTCCAGAAGCCCCGCGACTTGAACCAAGCCGGAAACTTGAACCAGGCCGGCCGGTTCGACGACGGGTTCACGGACACGGGAGTTGCCTCAGCGGGAGACGGGGCGCGTATCCCGGAAGTGAGCGTAAAGGCCAAGAACGCGCGCGACGTAGGTCGTCGTTTCCTCGTAGGGCGGGATGCCTCCGTAGCGCCGGACCGCGCCGGGACCGGCGTTGTAGGCGGCGAGGGCGAGCGAGAAGCTCCCGAACGCGCCCACCTGCCGCGCGAGGTAGGCGGCGCCTGCCTTGATCGACTGTTCCGGATCGAACGGGTTGGTGAGGCCGAGCGCGTGCGCGGTGGCGGGCATCATCTGCATCAGGCCCTGCGCCCCGGCGGGCGACAAGGCGGCGGGGTTCATCCGGCTCTCGGCCACCGCGACCGCCTTGATGAGCTCGGCCGGCAGCCCGTTGGCCGCGGCGGCGAACAAGAAGGCATCGTCGTAGCTGTCGAGGTTGCTGATACGGTCGAGCCGCGGCATGGGCACGCCGTTCGGCAGGGTGCGGTCGGGGACCGTGTCGCTCCACCACACCTCGAAGCCGGCATGTCGCGGCGAGTCGGTGAGCACCGCCGTCCCGTCGGGGGCGGTGTAGGCGTAGAAGTTGCCCGCGTCACTCGAGCGGGCGAACGAGAGGGCAAGCGCGAACCACACCGGATCAGGGTACCAGAAGCGGAGCCGGGCGATCGCGGCGCCACCTCCGCCGCGTCGTGACAATCGACGCTTTCTTGACATGCCGCTCGGCGCGTCACCACTGCCGACGCCGAGACGTGCGGGGGCTGACACCCTATACAACGGTACTCTGGGTTGGTTGCCTGCCATCCGGCGGCAGCGCGGGCTCGTTCGTAGCCCTCGGATGGTGCCCAAATCACGCCGCCATCGCCGCGATGATGCAGTAGCCGTGCGACTCGTAGCGTGGGAGGAGGTGCCGCGGCCCGGCCGGGGCCGACGCAACCCACCCCGAGGAAATCCATGGTCCCTCCCACCCTCAATCTGCTCGCGGCGCTCTTCCTTCTGTCTTCGGCGTGCGGTTCGTCCGTTGGCGACAAGGGGCACACTCCAAGTGAAGGTGGCGCGTTCGATCGCCGCGCCAGCGCGGATCGGCCCGGCGATGGCCCGGTTGACACCGTCGCACTGCCCGGCGCCGAGTCCACCGCGCCCATCCGCTTCATCGCCATGGGGGATGCCGGCACCGGGGAGGAGGATCAGTACCTGGTCGCCGACGCGGTGGCCGCCGTGTGCGCGGTGAACGGCTGTGACTTCGCGCTTTTCCTCGGTGACAACTTCTACGGCGATGGGGTCGAGAGCGTCGACGACGAGCAGTGGGAAGAGAAGTTCGAGCAGCCCTACGCGGCGCTCGAGTTTCCCTTCTACGCGGTGATCGGCAATCACGACTACGGCAGCGGCGGCGGCGGGTTCGAGGTCGATCGGGCCAACGCCCAGGTCGAGTACGCGGCCCTGTCGGACAAGTTCAAGATGCCGAGCCTTTTCTACACCCATGTGAAGGGGAACGCGACCTTCATCGGGCTCGACACCACCTCGCTCGATTGGGCCCGGACCGCGGAGCAGGCGGCGTGGCTCCCCGGGGCCCTCGCCTCCGCCACCACCACGTGGAAGATCGCCTACGGGCACCACCCGTACATCTCGAACGGAGACCACGGCAACGCCAACGAGAACTTCGGCCCCTTCTTCGAAGAGAACCTCTGCGGCAAGGTCGACGTGTATCTGTGCGGTCACGACCACGACCTGCAGTGGCTCGAGCCCACCTGTGGCACGGAGTTCATCGTGAGCGGAGCCGCCGCCAAGCTGCGTGACGTCTCCGGGAGCAACCCCACCTTCTATGAGAACTCGCACCTCGGCTTCATGTGGGTGGAGATCATCGGCCGCACCTTCACCGGGGTGTTCTACGACGAGAACGGCGAGGAGATGTTCCGCCGTTCGTTCACGAAGTAGCGGAGGGCTCGGAGGCGGCGCCACCTCGGCCGTGGCGTCACAATCCACTTTTTCTTGACACGCCGTCCCACGCGCTGTCTCTGACGATGCGAAGGGTGGCGAGCGGTGACATCCTACACAATGGAACAGTGGGTTGGTTGCCTGCCATTCGCCACCAGCGCCAACCGAGCCGTTGCCTTCGAAGAGCGCTCGATCAGCACGGAGAGGGCCACGCCGATGCAGTGGCGGCGCGGCTCCTCGCGGGGGAAGAGATGTCGTGGCCCGGTCCGGGTCGCCGCAATCCACCCCGAGGCAAATCATGCTCCCACCGCACTCCAGCCTGCTCGTCGCGATCGTTCTTCTGTCGTCGGCGTGCGGCACCTCTCCCGGCGAGCAGGGTGACAGTCCAAGTGAAGGCGCCGCGTTCGGCAACCCCGCCAGCCCGGATCGCCCGGGCGAAGGCCCCAGCGACGCCGACACGGACGCCGACTCGGACACCGACACCGACACCGATTCTGACACCGACACCGACACCGACACCGACGCGGACACCGCTCCCGACGGCGACCCGGGCACCGATTCGGGCGCGCCGATCCGCTTCATCGCCATCGGCGATGCGGGCACCGGCAGCGGCGATCAGTACGCCGTCGCCGATGCGGTCGCGATGGTTTGTGCGGCCCACGGCTGTGACTTCGCGCTCTACCTCGGTGACAACTTCTACAACGACGGCGTCTCGAGCGTCGACGACGCCCAGTGGCAGGAGAGCTTCGAGCTGCCCTACGCGGCGCTCGAGTTCCCTTTCTACGCGGTGCTCGGCAACCACGACTACGGCAGCGGCGGCGGCGGCTTCGAGGTCGACCGGGCCAACGCGCAGGTCGAGTACGCGTCCCAGTCGGACAAGTTCGTGATGCCGAGCACGTTCTACAGCCACGTGAAGGGCAACGCGACCTTCTTCGGGCTCGACACCACCGCGCTCGACTGGGGGCGGTCCCAGGAGCAGGCGGCCTGGCTCCCCGGCGCCCTGGCCGAGGTCAGGACCACCTGGACGATCGCCTACGGGCACCACCCGTACATCTCGAACGGCGACCACGGGAACGCCAACGACAACTTCGGGCCGTTCTTCGAAGACAACCTCTGCGGGAAGGTCGACGTCTACCTGTGCGGCCACGACCACGACCTCCAGTGGCTCGAGCCCACCTGTGGCACGGAGTTCATCGTGAGCGGGGCCGGTGCCAAGCTGCGCGACACCGGGATGGGGAGCAACCCCACCCAGTACGAGCAGTCCCAGCTCGGCTTCATGTGGGTCGAGATCAACAGCGGCGTGTTCACCGGCGTCTTCTACGACGACAGCGGCAACGAGCTGTTCCGGCAGACGATCACCAAGTAGCGGACGAGGCGCGGGTTAGGCCGCGGGCGCGATGCGTTGGCTCCTGCCCTGGTTTCGGCCCCACGCGGGGCGTCTCGTCCTCTACGAGGCGCTCCTCGTCGGGGCCACCGCGCTCTCGTTGTCCAGCTCCTGGCTGGTGGGCCGCGCGCTCGACGTCGATGTCGCGAGCGGCGATCGCGACGGCCTCCTGCGCACCGCGCTCCTCTACGCCGGCGCTGTCGTCGGCGCAGGAGGCCTCACCTGGGCGGCGCGCGTCGGCATCGAGCGTATCGCCCAGGACGTGATGCGCGGCGTCAAGGAGCGGCTCTTCGCCCACCTCCTCGACCACGACCTCGCCTTCCACGACCGGCACCCCCCCGGGCGCCTCATGACCCGGGTGCAGGGCGACACCGAGGCCCTCCGCACCCTGCTCTCCGAGGTCGTCCTCCAGGCGGGGCCGGATCTCCTGCTGTTCCTCGGGCTGCTCGGCGTACTGACGGTGAAGGCGCCGTTGATGGCGGCCCTCGTGGCGGCCACCCTGCCGATCTACGCGGTGCTCCTCTACGGGTTCCGTCGCATCTCGCCGCAGCGGTTCATCCTCTCCCGGGAGGTCGCGTCGCGCCTGACGGGGTTCGTGGCCGAGCATCTCCGCGCGCTGCCGCTCCTGCGCGCCTACGGCCGGGTCGATTGGATGCTCGCTCGCGCCGAGCACCTCTCCGAGGAGAAGTTCGAGGCGGACTACCGTGCCGGCCTCGCGATGGTCTGGTTCTTCAACGCCCTGTTTGCCGTGCGCACCGTGGCCTACGCCGCGATCCTGTGGGTGGGCGCGGTGGCCGTGTCTCGGGGGGCGCTCACGCTCGGCGTCCTCCTGATGACGCTCGACTACCTCCGCAAGATGTTCGAGCCGTTCATCCGCCTGCAATTCCACATCGTCACGCTCGAGAAGGCGCGCGTGGGGGAGCAGCGCATCCGCGAGCTGCTCGCGCAGGCACCGACGATCCGCGCGCCCGAGGTCCCCACCGCGTGGCCCGGGCTCGGCTCCGCGCTGCGCCTCGACGACGTGCACCTCGCCTACACCGCGGGGGTTCCCATCCTCCGAGGCCTCTCGCTCTCGGTGCCCGCCGGCAAGCACGTCGCGCTCGTGGGGGCCACCGGATCGGGGAAGTCCACCATCGTGCAGCTCCTCTTCCGCTTCCGCGACCCCGACGCCGGCCGTGTCACGGTGGATGGGGTCGACGTGCGCGAGCTCGATCCCGCCGTGCTCAGGGCGCACATCGGGCTGGTCCTCCAGGCGGTCCACGTGCTCCCGGGGACCGTCGCGGAGAACCTCGGCGTCGACGAACCCACCGCGGCACGCCTGCTCGCCGAGGTCGGCCTGGACGGGCGCCTCGCGCCCGACTCCCTGGTCGGAGAAGGCGCCCCCGCGCTCTCCCGCGGCGAGGCCCAGCTGCTCTGCTTCGCGCGCGCCATCGCCGCCAACCCCTCGGTGCTCGTGCTCGACGAGGCCACCGCCTCGATGGACCCCGCGACCGAGAGCCGCATCCAGGCCCTGCTCGCCGCCCGGCCGGGCTGCACGCGGGTGACCGTCGCCCACCGGCTGCGCACCGTCGCGGACGCCGATCACATCTACGTCATCGACCAGGGGGCCCTCGCGGAGAGCGGCACCCACGCGTCGCTCCTCGCGCACGGCGGCCGCTACGCGCTGCTCTGGCGGGCCCAGCTCGCGGCGGAAGGGGCCGCGGCATGACCGGACTCACGTGGCATTGGTTCCGGTTCGTCTGGCGGGGACACGGCGGCGCCATGGCCTGGCTGCTCGTCGGGAGCGCGCTCACCGCGGCGATGCACGCGGGCTTCGCGTGGCTCTGGAAGACCGTGCTCGACGCGGCGCAGGGCGGGGAGCTCACCCGCGCCGCGCTGACGTGCCTCGCGGTGGGGGTTGCCCAGTCGGTCCTCTACGTGTCGGTCCAGGGCACGCGGACCCGGGTGAACGAGCGCATCCAACAGACCGCCCGCCGCCGCGTGCTCGCCGCGGTGGCCGCCGCCGAGCCGGGCGCGCTCGCGACGTGGCGCACGGGAGACCTGGTCACGCGGCTCACGGACGACGTGAGCACGGAGAAGTTTGCCTGGTTCTTGTGCAGCGGGGTGTTCCGCGCCTACGAGGCCCTGCTCATCGTCGTGGCCTGCGTCATCGGCATGGTCCTGCTCGATCCGGTGCTCACCCTGTGGTCGATCGCGCCGTTGCCGCTGCTGGTGATCTCGCAGATCGTGGCCGGCCGGGAGCTCGGGCGCCGCGCCGACGCGGTCCAGCAGGCCGTCTCCCGTGTCGGAGGCGTCGTGCAGGACGTGTTCGACGGCGTGCGCGTCGTCCAGGCGCGCGGGCTCGGTCCGCTCGCGCGGCGGGCGTTCAGCAAGGCGGCGGCGGGCCAGGTGGACGCCGAGGTGAACAACGCGCGGCTCGCGCACTACCACATGGTCGAGTTCGGGTACGGCTGGCAGGTGGCGCTCGCGGCGCTGCTCTTCGCCGGCGGGCTCCGGGTGATGGACGGCGCGCTCGGCGTCGGCGATTTTGTCGCCTTCAACGGCTTCGTCATGACGCTCGTGTTCCCGATGTTCGACTTCGGCTCGTTCGTCGTGCGCTTCCGCCAGGCCTCGGCGTCCATGGCGCGGCTCCAGGCGCTCGTCGGGCTCCCCCCCGCCGCGCCCGCGCCTCGCGGCGACTCCGCCATCCTCGCGCTTCCGGCGGTCCTCCACACCTCCCATCTCCGCCTCGACCTCGGCCTCCCGCTGAGCGTCCACCCGGGGCAACTGCTCGCGATCACCGGGCCGGTGGGCGCGGGCAAGTCCACGCTCCTCGCCGCGCTTGCGGGCCAGGTGCGGCTGGCGGGAGAGCCCATCGAGCTGCCGGCACCGGCGTGGGTGCCCCAGGATCCAGTCATCCTCTCCGTGACGGTCGGGGAGAACATCCTCCTCGGGGGGGGCGAGCGCGGCGGGGCCGGGTGGACCGATCTGCTCGCCGCCGCCTGCCTCACCGACGACGTCGGCCGCTGGCCGACCGGCCTGCAGACCCCCGTGGGCGAGCGCGGCGTGACCTTGTCCGGCGGGCAGCAGCAGCGCGTGCAGCTGGCCCGTGCCCTCGCCGCGGAGCTGCCGGTGCTCCTCCTCGACGACGCGACCTCGGCCCTCGACGCGGACACGGAGGCCCGCTTCTGGGACAACCTCGACCGCCCGCGGATCGCGGTGGTGGTGGTGACCCACCGCCCGGCCACCCTCGCGCGTGCCGACATCGTGCTCTACCTCCGCGAGGGCCGCGCCGAAGCACGGGGGACCCACGCGACCCTCGTCGCGACGCACGAGGCGTATCGGGCGGCGTATGGGTCGCCCGAAGACTCGAGCTACGAGTCCGAGCCGACCGATGTCCCGGTGAGCGCCTCGACGATCGCGCCGTGAGCCGTAGGGTTCGGGTCTCCCGTTCCCCTTCCTGCGTTCCTTGTTTCCTGCATTCCTGATTCTCCGGAGCCGGATCAGGAGAATCAGGAAGGCAGGAATAGAGGAAGGCAGGAGTAAAGACGTGGAACGGGGCACGGACACCCACGCCAGGCGCCCCTCGCTACGAGTTCGAGCTGACCGACGCCCCCGCGAGCGCCGCGACCATCGCCTCGGGATCGGCGTGATCCCCGGCCGAGTCGCTCCGCTGCTCGTACACCACGCGCCCCCCGGGCAGGATGACGAAGGCGCCGCCGAGCTGCCACGGATCCCCCTGGGTGAGCCCCTGGTGCTCGCCCTCCTTGAGCGCGCGGAGCGCATTGGCGACCGTACGGAGGTTCAACGTGGCGCCGACGCCGCGCCGCATTCCGGCTGCCCGGTAGGCGCGCATGCGCGGGTCGACCAGGACGGGGAAGGCCAGCGAGCGCTCCTGCTGGAAGGCGCGGGCCTCCTCGGGCTTGCCGGTGCTCACGACGACGAGGTCAGCGCCGAGCGCGCGGAAGCGATCGAGGTAGCTGGACAGCGAGCGAACCTGCTCGCGGCAGAACAGTCAACCGAAGTGGCGGATGAACACCAGGACGACGGGACGATCGGCCCAGAGGGAGCCCAGCACCACTTCCTGACCGTCGGGATCGAGCACGGTGAGGGGGGCGAGGGCTTCGGTCAGGGACACGCGCGGCTCCAGGATTCGGTAAAGGTGAGCACCCAGGCCCCGAGGGTCAGGGCGTGACGACCGGCCCGTCCGCCGGCGGCGCTTGCGTGGGCGGCACCGGCACGGGCGGCACCGGTACGTCGGGCACGCCCTCGACGGGTGCTGGCTCCACCGGCACGGCCTCGATCGGCACGCCGGCGGCGTCCCCCGCCTTGGGCGTGTCGGTGGCGCGCAGGACGAGGAGCGTGTCTCCGTCGCGACGGCCCTCGACGTAGAGCGTGGTGCCGACCGTGAGGTCCTGCACCTGGGAGGGCATGCCGCCGAGGCGGAGCGTGGCGGTCTCGGCGAGCATGACGATCACCCGCTTGCCCTCGCCCGTGAGCACGAACGAGCGGGTGGGGCCGTGGATCTCGGTCGCGAGCCCGGTGTAGCGCGCCACATCGGCCTCGACCGCGCCGTACATCGGCGGCGGGGGCGGCGGGGCGTTGGGCTGGTCGAGGGGCTGGTCGCCACCGCAGGCGAGGAGCGTGAGGAGGAGGGCCGACATCACGCCTTCAGAGCCTCGGCGAGCTCGTCCCACTCGCGCCTGGACAGGCCGCTCTCTTGGAACGTCACCACTTCTCCGGCGAGGCGGCGACGCACCACGTCGAGCATCTGGCGCGACAGCGTGAGCGCGCCGACGCGGTAGTCCTCGAAGGCCTCCCACACGTGGGGGGTCCACACCTTCACGAGGCCCGCGATGGCCTCGCCGTACACCCGGATCTCGTACTGGGCGTGGGCGTCGATTCGGAGCGAGAGGAAGTGGAGGAGATTGTGAAGGTCGATCTTCCAATACCACTGGGTGTAGTAGTTCACCCCGAGGTTCATCCGCGCGAGCTCCCGGGCGAGGTGGTGCGTGTCCAGCATCGCCTCGTAGGTGTCGTACGACTGCTCCGCGTCCCGACGCAACAGGCGGAGCACCTCGGCGGCGGCGTCCGCGTCGAGCACGTCTCCCCGACCCTGCTTGTTGTTCGCCGACTGGACGGCGAGATCCTCGGGGCGGGGGATGTAGAACTCCTTGTCGAGGATCGAGTATCGACCGGAGTTTTCATTGACCGAAGCCGTGCGGTGCCGGATCCACTGGCGCGCCACGAAGATGGGCAACTTGACGTGCAGCTTCAGCTCGCACATCTCGAAGGGCGTCGTGTGGCGGTGGCGCATGAGGTAGCGGATGAGGCCGCGATCCTCGCTCACCTTCTTGGTGCCGGTGCCGTAGGACACGCGCGCCGCCTGCACGACCGCGCCGTCGTCTCCCATGTAGTCGACCGCGCGCACGAAGCCGTGGTCGAGGCACCGGATCGGCGTGAACAGCCGCTCCTCGAGCGCGGGCACGGTGGGCCGGCGGGTCTCGCTGCGCTGGGCGCGTTGCGCCTCGAGGGCGGCGGCCTGCTCGGCGGGCAGCGCCTCCGGGGACAGCGGATCGGGGAGAGGGGGCATCGGGGCGGTCTAACCGGTCGTCGACCCGACGCCCGGCGCCCGCGCGCGTGGTAGGATTCGGGCCCTTCGGAGCAGCCATGGCCACGATCGACCCCCCCCAGCAAACCCCAGAGGCGCTGGCCGAGCGCGCGCTCAAGGCGTTGTCCGAGGAGAACCCGCGCGAGGCCCGCAAGCTGCTGCTCGAGGCCGTCGAGGCCGCGCCCGACCGCCCCGATCTGCTCAACGCCCTGGGCGTGGTGCACCTGCAGCTCGGCGAGCCCGAGCTCGGCAAGCCGCTGATCGAGCAGGCCATCGCCGTGCTGTTCGCCGAGGTGGCCGCCCACCCCGACCGCAAGGTGCAGGCCGACACGATGGTCGAGGGCTTCCTGCTCTCGCTCGCCGCCGCCTGCGAGGACCTCGACCTTCCCGGCGAGGCCCAAGCCGCCTACCTCCGCGTGCTCGTCGCCACCGCGGGCCAGCCGCGCGCCCGCCAGGGCCTCGCGCACCTGCTCTTCGCCTGGGGCGATCTCGACGCGGGGCGCCGCGAGCTGTCCCGCTACGTCGAGGAGGATCGTGACGAAGACCCCTACATCGACGGCGCCCGCGCCTTCCTGGACGACGTCGCGCGGTTCGTGAAGGAGGACATCCACCCGCGCGAGATCCTCAACGCCCACCGCGGCAGCTACGTCGACATGTTCGACCACTACGCCGCGACGCAGGAGAAGCTCGGCTGGGTCGCCGAAGCCGCCCGCATGAGGCGCGCGCCCGACGGCCGCATCGTCCCCATCATCCCCGAGGGGGCCCGCCCCTACGCGGCCGTGCGCGTCGATCTGGTGAACCCCAACACCTCGGAGATCGGCCAGGTGGGCGATCAGCCGATGGTCGTGGCCCTGGCCGACTACCAGGCCCTCGCCCGTGCGCAGGTGCTGTTCGCGTGGCGAGACCGCGCGTTCGACCTTCGCGTCTCCACCCAGGCGCCGTGGGACCAGCTCCCCATCCAGATCCTCTTCGCCGGCACGGGCGCCATCGAGGACGCCGACGCGCTGATGGGGGACTGGTACATGGCCGGCTGGGACGGCGCGTGGGGCACGAAGGACGGCGGCCGGATGCACTACATCTCCGACCCCGACGTGCGCCGTGACGGCCGGGCCGTCGTCTACCACGTGGACATGGGGCGCTCCTCCGTGGCCGCCATGGAGGACCTGCTGCGCCGCCTCGAGGGGCTCCACGGCTCCCACCGCATCGAGCAGGTCATCTTCGGGCGCGGATACCTGCGCGAATGATGCTGTTGTGGTCGGGGCTGGCGCTCGCGGCGGCTCCTGCGGGTCCTGAGCAATGGACCGTGACCGTCGACCCGCTCACCGTCGCGCTCGGCTTCGTACACGTGCAGGTCGAGCACACGCTCGGAGAGCGGGCTTCGATCTACGTGGGGCCGAGCCTTCGCCTCTACGATGGGCTGCTCGGCCCGTCCGCCCACCCCTACGTCGGCTTTGGCGGCGAGGTCGGCGTTCGCGGGTTCGTGTGGGGCAAGGCGCCCCGGGGGGCGTGGGTGATGGCCCGGGGCGTGCTCGCGGACGTGGTCGCGGAGGGGAAGGGCGAGCTCGGCGGCTACACGAGCGCGCTCGTCGGGTTCACCGGCATCCTCGGCCCGGGGCTCGTGCTGTCGGGCGGGGCCGGGGTGTCGTACTTCGACTACGGCCCTGCGTACGGGATCCACGGTGTGCTCCCTGCGCTCCACACCAACATCGGGTGGGCGTTCTGACGATGTCCAGGGATTGGGCGCCCGCTGTGGACCCTCGCGAGCGGTTCGTCCTGGCCCAGCTCGATGCCCACGGCGTGCCCTACACGGTGCATCGGCACCCGCCGCTCCGCACGGTCGAGGACGCCAAGCAGCTGCGTGGCGACATCGAGGCCGCGCACGTCAAGAACCTCTTCTTGCGCGACAAGCGCGAGCAGATGTGGGTGGTCACCGTCCTGGAGGACCGCCCCATCGACATCCGCGCGCTGCGGGCCCACCTGAACGCCTACGGCTCGGTGAGCTTCGGCAGCCCCGACCGGCTCCGGCGGGTGCTCGGCATCGAGCCCGGCTCGGTGAGCCCGCTCGCCATCGTGAACGCGCCGGTAATTGGCAGCGACGCCGCGGTGCGCCTCGTGCTCGACCGGGGGCTCGAGCGCCACGCCTACGTGGGCGTTCACCCCCTCCACAACGAGGCCACGGTGCGGATCGCGGTCTCCGAGTTGGTGCGGTTTCTCGAGGCGATCGGGCGGGCGCCGATGTGGCTCGAGCTGTAGCGTCGGGCGCGGCGGTGCGGGTGGCATGCTTCGTGCTTCGCTTCCGGGTCGGAGGGCTTCCATGATCGCCATCACGCTCCTGTTCGCGCTGCTCGCATGTGACTCCGAGGGTTGGGAGCCCATCATCCAGGTCGACGAGGGGACGAGCTGCCTCGAGGCGGCGACCGCCGATGGCACCGGCACGATCACGGTGGACGCGAACGTGTGCCTCTCGTCGTCCTGCAGCCGCAACGCCACGGCGTCGTGCGCGGCGACGCTCGACGGCACGACGATCACGGTCACCAGCGAATTCGCCTGGGAGGAGGCGACCGGCGAGACGCTCGACTGCACGGCCGATTGCGGCATGCTCGCGGCGAGCTGCGACGTCGGGCCGCTCGCGGCGGGGAGCTACCTGATCGTGCACGGCGCGGAGAGCACGACGGTGGAGGTGCCGACGACGGGGGCGTGCGCCGAGGGGCCGCGCCGAGGGGGTCTGACCTTATCACTTATCACTTGAAACAGGGCAACGCCGACAATCAGGTGGTGGGGTCAGACCCCATCATTTATCACTTGGCCACTCGCCGGATTCCCGGCGTTGCTCCATCGAGCGCCCCTCCGCAGGTGACAAGTCGTAAGGTCAGACCCCCCTACGCGAAAACCGGCGTTCGTCTGTTCCAAGTGATAAGTCATAAGGTCAGACCCCCCCATCACCCCGCCCGAATCACCGCCGCCAACCGCGACACCGCCGCGTCCGCCTCCGCGACCACGCCGTCCATGCATGCGTACCCGTGCACCAGGCTCGACTCGTCGAGGTGCACCACCGGCACTCCAGCCTCACGCAGGCGGGCGACGTAGGCTTCGCCCTCGTCCCGCAGGGGGTCGAAGCCGGCGGTGGTGACGATGGCGGGCGGCAACCCCCGCAGGTCGGGCGCGAGGAGCGGCGAGGCGAGCGGATCGCGGAGGTCGGTCACCGCGTAGTGCCGCTGGAACCAGTCGATGTCCGCAGCAGTGAGCAAGAAGCCGCGCGCGAAGCTCTGGTGGCTCGCGAGCGCGCGCGTCTGGTCCAGGCCCGGGTAGACCAGCACCTGGAGCTCGGGCAGCGCTTCGCCCCCGTCCCGCAGCGCGATGCACGCCGCGGCCGCGAGGTTGCCGCCCGCGCTGTCGCCCCCGACGGAGACCCGGCCCTCCGCCGCCAGCGTGGGACCGCCGAGGTCGGCGGTCGGGATCCACCGCAGCGTCTGGAGCACATCCTCGAGGCCGGCGGGGAAGGGGTGCTCGGGCGCGAGGCGGTAGTCGACCGACACGACCGCGCGATTTCCCTCGGCGGCGAGGCGCCGGCAGAGGGCGTCGTGGGTGTCGAGGTCTCCCTGGACCCAGCCCCCGCCGTGCAGGTAGACGAGCACGGGCCGAGGATCCCCCTCCGGACGATACACGCGCACCGCCGGCCCGCCGGGGACACGATCGTCGTGAACCTCGAGCCGCGCGCTCGGCTGCGACGCGACGATCGAGACCGAGCGGCGCATCGCCGCTCGCGCTTCGGCGGGCGTTCCGCGGGTGATGCCGCCGCCGCCGAGCCGGGCGGGGGCGTGGTTCTCCAGCCACACCAGCAGGTGCGTCTCGCGATCGAGCATCGTGCCCCGATCGTTCCGGGGAGGATCGCCGACCCGGAGGCGGGTGATCGCGGCGGGGATCGCGAGCACCCCCCGAAGAAAGGCGCGGAGCAGCGTGGCGCGCATCAGCGCGCTGCCGCCGCCCACGCCGCGAAGCGGCGCATCACCGTCTGCACCTCGAGCGTGTCGGAGGCCTCGGCCATGGCGCGGTCGATCACGAGGGCGGCGGCTTCATCCTCGGAGTAGTGGCCCCGGTAGTAGGTCCACCGCTCGAACGTCGTGGTCTTGTTGAGCTCCGGGTGGAACTGCGTGGCCCAGAACGGCGCGTTGTCGACCTTGAAGGCCTGGTTGTGGATCTTGCGGCCGGTCGCGAGCAGCGTCACGCCCGAGGGGAGACGATCGACGTGGTCGTGATGGCCGAGCTGCGCGTGGAATGTGGGCGGGAGGTCACCGAACACGGGATCGTTCGCGGCGGCGCCCGTCAGATCGATGGGAAAGGAGCCGAGCTCCTGGCGCGCGTCGTCCCGGTTGACCTCCCCCCCGAGGGCGAGCGACAGGCCCTGGAAGCCGAAGCACGAGGCCCACGCGGGGGTCTTGTGGTCCACCACGCGGACCAGGAAGTCGAGCATCTGCCGCACCCAGGGGTGCGGGTCGAGCACCGAGTACGCGCCGGAGCCCCCGAAAAAGAACATCCGCGTCTCGTCGAGGAGGCGGTCGTCCAGCGGCTCGGCGGAGGCGTGGAGGATCTCGAGGTGCGGCAGCCCGGTCGTGTCGCGGAAGCAGCGAAGCTCCTGTTGCGCCATGGGATCGGAGGGATCGCGGAGGGAGATGAGGAGGTCGCGCGGCATTCCGGCTGACTATCCCGCGCCGAGGGGCCGCGGTGGCGCTCGTCCGGAGCGCCGCCGGCACGGCGCCGCCCGCC
>JAUXQH010000022.1 GCA_030685065.1 Pseudomonadota bacterium
CGGGCGCCCCAGTCTCCACCGATTGCGACGACACGAGCGCCGCGATCAGCCCCGCCGACGCCGAGATCACCGCGGACGGGATCGACCAGGACTGTGACACCGTCGACTCCTGCTACACGGACGCCGATGGAGACAACTACGGCACATCCGTGGTCGTGGATGGTTCCACGCTCAACTGTACGACGGGCACCGGCGCCCCGGTCTCCACCGACTGCGACGACACGAGCGCCGCGATCAGCCCCGCCGACGCCGAGATCACCGCGGACGGGATCGACCAGGACTGCGACACCGTCGATTCCTGCTACACGGACGCCGATGGTGACAACTACGGCACCACCGTCGTGGTCGACGGATCCTCGCTCAGCTGCACGACGGGCACCGGCGCCCCGGTGTCCACGGATTGCGACGACGCATCGAGCACCGACTACCCCGGCGCCACCGAGACCGTGGCAAACAGCGACGACGAAGACTGCGACGGCGTCGACTCCTGCTACACGGACGCCGATGGGGACAACCACGGCACCACCGTCGTGGTGGATGGCTCGACGCTCAACTGCACGACGGGCACCGGCGCCCCGGCCTCCACCGATTGCGACGACTCGGACGCCGACACCTTTCCCGGCTCGGCGGCCCTGGAGCTGATCACCTCCTGCACCAACGACGACGACAATGACGGCTACGGCGACCAGACCGTGAGCGCGCTCTACGTCGAGGGCACGGATTGCAACGACGCTTCCAGCTCCATTTCGCCGGACGACACGGAGGTGTGTGACAACTTCATCGACGATGATTGCGACGGTGGGGCGGGCGGGTGCGCGCTTTCCGGAGGCAACCTCGGTGGCGCGGACGTCAAGTTCACGGGGGAGACAGGCTCCGAGTACGCGTTCTCCTGGGTGTCAGGGGCCGGAGACATCGACGATGACGGCTACGACGATGTGATCGTCGGCGCGTCCGGCAATGACGAGGGCGGCGTGGACGCGGGCGCCGCCTACCTCTTGCTGGGCGGGGCGACGCCTGCTTCCCGCAGCCTCGCGCTGGCAGACGCCCAGTACACCGGTGAGGCGGCGGGCGACTCCGCGGGTGCGTCGGCGTCAGGGGCGGGGGATTTCAACGGGGACGGCTACGATGACCTGATCATCAATGCCAAGAGCAACGATGACGGCCCCGGGGTCGACGCGGGTGCGTCCTACCTCGTGCTCGGCCGCGCTACGCCCACATCGGGGGGCCTCTCGGCCGCGACCGCCCAGTACACCGGAGAGGCCGCGAGCGATGCTGCCGGCGAGTCGGGTGCGGGGGCCGGAGACTTCAACGCTGATGGGTACGACGACTTGATCATCGGGGCGGCCGCCAACGATGACGGCGGGTTGAGCGCGGGCGCCGCCTACCTCGTGCTCGGCAGAGCCACGCCTGCCTCCTGGGGACTCTCTTCCGCGAACGCCCAATACACCGGAGAATCGGCCGGAGATCAAGCGGGCACCGCGGTGTCGGGCGCAGGAGACGTCGACGCGGACGGGTACGACGACCTGATCGTGGGGGCGAACGCCAACGATGACGGCGGAGCGAACGCGGGCGCGGCCTACCTCGTGCTCGGGGGAACCACGCCGGCCTCCCTGGTCCTCGCATCCGCCGACGCCCAATACGCCGGGGAGGCCGCGGGCGACTTTGCGGGCGGGTCGGTGTCGGGGGCTGGAGACTTCAACGCGGACGGCTACGACGACCTGCTCGTCGGCGCGGACCAGAACGATGAGGGCGGCACCCGAGCGGGTGCGGCCTACCTCGTGCTCGGCGGGGCCACGCCGGCTTCGCGGAGCCTCTCCTCCGCAAACGCCCAATACACAGGGGTCGGGGGAGACGACAACGCAGGCACTTCCGTCTCGGGCGTCGGCGATGTCGATGGGGACAGCTACGACGACCTGATCATCGGTGCCGACGGCACCTGCGCGGTCTACCTGGTGCTCGGAGGAAGCGTGGTCTCGTCGCTCTCCCTCTCCTCGGCGGACCTCACCTACACCGGGGAGAGCACGGCCGACCTCGCGGGCTCCTCGGTGTCCGGTGCCGGCGACTTCGACGACGACGGCTTCTCCGACTTCCTGATCGGCGACTGGCAGAACGGCACCACCGGCGCGGCCTACCTCATCCTCGGCGGAGGCCTCTGACCCCCGCTCGCCGCTGCGAAGCGCCGCCCGATGTGCGATAGTGCCGTCCCTCGCCCCCGGATGAAGCCGTGACCCTCCGCATCCCCCCTGGTCTTCCGCTGTTCGGTCTGCTCGTCGCCGCGGCGGGCTGCCCTGGTCCCAAGGTGGTCCTGTGCGCGACGGGCGAAGTCGAGGTCGACGGCGTGTGCGTGGAAGCAGAGGAGGGCGACGCCGACACCGATGCCGACAGCGACGCCGACAGCGACGCCGACAGCGACACCGATACGGATGCGGACACCGACACCGATACGGATGCCGACACGGATGCCGACACCGACACCGACTCGACGGCGTACGCCATCATCGAGACCGACTCGTCGATCATCGTCGTCGACAGCCTGGTCACCCTCGATGCCAGCGAAAGCTACGACACCGCGGGCGAGTCGTTCGCGTCGTGCACCTGGACCCTGACGACCCGCCCGTCGCGATCCGCCGCCGCGCTCTCGTCCACCACTTCCTGCAGCCGGTCCACCTTCACGCCCGACCTCGTCGGGGACTACACCGTAGAGCTGGTCATCCGCGACAGCCGCGGGATCGACTCGGCCCCGGCCACCCTCGATCTGGTCGCCGAGGAAGGATCGGGCGGGCTCGCGATCGAGCTCACCTGGACGCAAGCGGGGGACGACCTCGACCTTCACCTCCTCAATCCGGGGGGCTCGCTCGTCACCGACGACGACTGCTACTACGGCAACTGCACCGTCACCGAGGGGCTGGAGTGGGGCGGAACCGGCACGAGCGACAACCCGACCCTGGTGCTGGACGACATCCCGGGCACCGGGCCCGAGCGGATCGAGATCGAGGCCCCGGCCTCCGGCATCTACACCGTGTACGTGCACGACTACCCGGGCTCGAGCGTGGACGGGGCGAACGCGTTCACGGTCGACTTCTACTGGGGCGGCGTGCTCATCGACAGCGTGAGCGGCAGCGCGGACGTGGAGGACGAGTACTACGCCGTCGCCGAGATCGACTTTCCGAGCCGGCGGGTCTCCCCGCTCTGATCATCGGCCCGTAGTCAGGGGCCGTACACGCCCCCCGTGGCGCCGCCCGGCAGGGTGAAGACCTCCGATCGGGGGCGCGGCTGGGCAGCCAACCACGCCTCGGTGGAGGGGTCCCGGCCGGGGCGCACGGTCGCGTAGACCCATCGCACGTCGACGGAGGGCCATCCCTCGGGGGGCGGCGTCGTGTCGCCCGGGCGGAAGATCCGCAGGTCGAGCAGGAGCCCACGCTGGCGGGCGCGCATCAGGTAGATCCCCGGCTCGGGCAGCCGCGGATCGTTCGGCAGCACCAGCGCGACCCGCGCGTCGCTTCCGGGGAGTGTGGCGCTGGCGGGGCCCTCGAGCACCGCGTCCACGTGCCACGCGTCCAGATCGAGGTGGGTGGGGAGGTAGGAGCGCGTGCGCGGCCAGGACATCGCGGCGGCCGTCGCGAGGCCGTGGTCGAAGCGCGGCTCCGCCCCGGCCGGCGCGCCGGGCCAGAACGTCGCGAGGGTCGCGATCAGCTGGATGACGAACACGCCGCCGAAGACCTCCTGGCCCCATCGCAAGCGGCCGATCGGCAGGGCGAGGGCGGCCAGCGCGGCGAGCGCGGGCAAGGCGTAGCGGTCCTGGGACTGCTCGAGGCACGAGAGCACGCCCACCCCGCCGAGGGCGGCGAGGAGCGCCAGCCCGGCGCCGGTGCGCCCGCCCGCGTCGGCGGCGGGACGGGCGAGCGCGGGCACGCTCCCCGCGATGCCGACCGCGAGGAGCGCGGCGAGCCCCGGCCACCCCAGCGCGTCCTTCAACGCGAGGGGGTAGAGCGCCAACGAGCCGAGGCTGAACCGCGCGGCGCCCACCCGCGTGGTGTCGACCGCCGCCAGTGCGCCGGCCCCGACCGACCGCTGCAGGTACCAGGAGAGCTCCGAGCCGTTCACGACGATCCACGGCACGAAGACGAACCCGAAGGCCAGGATGGCCACGCCGAGGACACGGAGCCTTCGCGCGCGATCCGGGCCCCGGGCGATGCGGATAGCCTCCCAGAGGCACGGCAGCCAGAGGTACATCCCGAAGGTGTACTTGGTGAGGAACCCCGCCCCCATCCACAGCCCGAACCGGATGGCGGCGCTCCGGTCCCGGAGCCCGTCGGACAGGTGGAGCCACGACAGCGCCTGGAGCATGGCGGCGGCCGTGAGCAGGTCCCAGCCGTATTGCTCGGTGTAGAGCCACACCATCGGGCTCGCCGCGAGCACCAGCGCGGGGCCCCACGGCGTGCCGCCGTTGCCGAGGCGGCGAAGCGCATCCCAACACACGCCCAGGGCCACCGCGCCCGGCAGGAGCATCGCGAGCCAACGATTGCCGACCAGGAGCGTGGCGAGGACGCCGGGGAGGTAGCCGACGGGCGGCTGAGGCGCGACGCGGGTGACGAACGTGCCGATCGCGCCCCACGGATCGCCGCCGCGCGCCTGGTCCGCGACGGCCATCGTCAGGGCGGCGAGGTGGGGACCATCCCCCGTGGGGACGCGCCCCGCGGCCGCGAGGATCGCCACGAGCCCCGCCAGCGCGAGCACCACGGCGCCGTCGGCCAGGCGGGGCCCGCCGAGCAGCCCGGGCCGGCGGCGTGGAACGGTCGGGTCGGGAGGCACCCGCAGACGTAGCCCGCCGGCATCCCGGTCTCCAGGGCCCGCCCCTGGGGCCCTGTCGGTTAGCCTGGGAGCCGTGCATGCCGCCCCGCCCTTCGCAGTCGAGCGCCTCCGGAAGGCGGCGTGGTCCGCGCTGACGCTGACCATGTTCCTGGCGTTCGTGGAGATCCTCTGCCGTCGCGTGGGCGCGCCCGACGAGCAGAAGTACATCCAGATGGACTTCGACGGCGACCTGATGTGGGGGTTGGGGAACGGGCCCGGGGAGCGGCCCGAATACCCGGTCAACTCGCTCGGCCTCCGCGGGGACGAGCTGGCCTCCGTGGGCACCCCGGGTGGCGGAAAATCCGCCCGGATCCTCACCCTCGGGGACTCGTCGATCTACGGGCACGGCGTCGCCACCGCGGAGGTGTTTGGCGCGGTGGTCGCCGCCCGCGTCAGCGCTGCTCGCGGCGCTGGGGGCCAGGATGCCGGCGGGGTGGAGGCCGTCAATGGCGGCGTGCCCGGGTACTCCACCTTCCAGTCGCTCGGGCTCCTCGCGCGGCTCGCCCCGATCGTCCATCCCGACGTCGTCATCGTCGGAAACCTGTGGAGCGACGCGTGCCGCGCCGCGATCACCGACCGTGCCTGGGCCGCCGAGCTCGCCGGGGCCTACGGCCCGTGGCAGCCCATCGTCGCGCCGCTCGCGCTGCTCACGGACCACTCGGCGCTCGCCCGCCGCCTCCGCAAGACCGTGCACGACCGCGTCTCGCCCGGCAAGGGAAAGGCCAACGAGATCGGCTGGTCCCACCTCTTCGTGCCCGAGCCGGGCCAGGCCCCGCCCGCCAAGGGAGGCATGGAGGCGCTCTCCCTCTCCCGCGTCCCCCTCGACGAATACGTCGCGAACCTGCACGCCCTCGCCGCCTCCACGCGGGCCGCCGGGGGGCTGCCCGCCTTTCTCCTGCTCCCCCACCCCATCGACGCGGAGCAGGGCGTCGGCCCCGTCGAGCGGTCCTACCGGGACGCGCTCCGCTCCGTCGCCGCGGCCGAACACGCGCCGCTCATCGACGGCGCGGCGTGGTTCGCGGCGCACCCGACGGACGCGCCGCGCTTCTCCGACGACATCCACCCCAACACCCTCGGGCACGCGGAGCTCGCCACCGCCGTGCTCGAGGCGTTCGCGGCGGACGATGCGATCGCGGCGCGGCTGGGGATCGGGCGGTGACGAGGCCCCCCCCGGCGCCTACGTCAGAGCACGATCCCGAACACGCCGAGGCACATCTCGTCGAGCGTCTCCTCGCCGAGGTACACGTCCGCCGGCTCGGAGAGCCCGGCATCGTCGAGGGCCTGGCGCACGCCCGCGTTGTCGAGCGTGTTGTCGTACGTGCAGCGCAGCCGCAGCGTGTCTCCCCCGCGGATGACCGGCACCTGGTCGAGCGGCGCGTCGTACGAGTAGGCGCGTTGCCAGTTGAAGTCCCAACGGGGGGTCTGCACGAGGCACTCGGTGGCGGGCTCGTCGCCCACGGGCACGGCGTGGTCGACCTGGATCAGCATGTCGGTGCCGACGTAGTGCATGTGGGTGCCGGCCATGAAGATCGAGTACGGGCCATCCCCCTCGGGGATGACGTAGCGGATGGACTCCACGTGGTCCGCCGCGCCGGCGGGGATCCGGAACTCGGCGCGCGCGCCCCGATCGTTCATGCCGGTGTCGAGGCCATCCGCGGCGCTCGACGCGTTGCCGAGCAGGGCCAGCACGGCCTCCCGCGCGGGGGCCTCCGCCGTGTAGCGGAGCTGGACGGCGGTGGTGTCGGCGTCCGAGACCTGGCCGATGGGATGGTAGTGGATCTGCATCACGAGCAGGGAGTTGGCCGAGAGCGCCATGCCGGTGCCGGGGGGCGACTCGAAGGGGAAGGCGCCGGGCGCCCACGCGCCGAGCAGCGCGCCGCCGGAGGAGAGGCCGCTCCCGCCGAAGCAGTCGTACGTGCCGTCCGCCCCGACGAGCGCGGCGGACTCCCGCTCGGGGTCGGCGAAGACGAGCACGTGGTGCACCACCTGGGGGTTCCCGGGCACCACCTGGAGGCCGGTGATCCACACGTCCTCGGCGATCTCCGGGTCGACCGAGAAGCACCGGAACTGGTCGGCCTCGCCGGCGGCCACGTAGGGGAGCAGGGGCGCCACCTGCACGTCCGCGTCGACCAGATCGAGCACCGGGGCGGCGGGCAGCTCGGCGGCGGCGGCCGAATCCCCTTCGGGGGCCCCGGCGTCCGCCCAGGCGCGCAGCAGCTCCTTCTCCGCGTCCGAGAGCCGGATGTCGTCCGCGAAGCCGAAGCGGGGCTGGCACTCGTCGGTGGACTCGGCCCCCCACGGCGGCATCGTCCCGGCCTCGACCGCCGCGGCGAGGCTCGCGGCGAGGGGCGCGGCGGCGTCGTACCCGTCGAGCTCGAAGGGCGCGACGCCCCCGGCGACGTGGCAGGACGTGCAGTGCTCCTGCACGATGGGCGCGATGTCGGCGTGCCACGTGGGCGCGTCGACCACGGGTGTCGGCTTCTCCTCGGTGACACAGGCGGAGAGCAGCGCGAAGAGCAACATCCGACACCTCTGGAAAAGGAACCGCGACGAGGCGGGCCCCGAAGCAAAAACCGGCGACGGCCTCCTCTTAGCGCACCTCGAGCGGGTGCGGCAGGGCTCGGCCCCTACCACGTCACCGGGTTGGTCGTCGCCCCGTAGAAGGACACCGTGCTCGAGGCGACCAGCACGCCCTGGCCCGTCGGGCCGTCAATCGAGTACACACCGCCGGAGGAGCTGAAGCCGTACAGCGTTCCCTCGGCGTACGCGACGCCCCACAGGCCGCTCACCCCGACGCTGCCGCGCTCCTCGAGGGTCCCCGTGCTCGGGTCGACCACCACCCACGCGTCCCCCTCGGCGCCGAGCACGCTCCAATGCAAGGTGCCGTCCGGCACGGCGACCACGTCCCCCGAGGTCGAGAGCGGCCCCGCCGCCACGATCACCTCGGACGCGCCGGACTCCAGGTCCCACGCGGTGAGGGCCGCGCCCGCGACCAGGAGGCGGCCATCCGGCAGGACGGTCAGCCCGGTGCCGGTCTCGCTCACGGTGCGCTCGAACGTCGTCTCCCCCGTCGCGGCGTCCACCCGGTAGATCGACGTGCCCGACGAGGCGAACATCTGCCCCTCCCCGTCGATCGCGATGTCGGCCGCGTAGGAGAGCGGCGCACCCGTGGCCGCGTCGAGGAAGGCGCCGACCGGCGTGGCCGCCGCTGTCGCCGGATCCCACGTGTAGAGCATGGTGGCGTCGTGCACGTAGAGCGGCGCTGTCGCCGGGGCGGGCTCGTTCGTATCGTCTCCCAGGTGCTCCGTTCCGGAGTCGGACGTGTCCGTGCCGTCGCCCAACTTGACTTGCGCGGACTCGCACCCCGAGAGCAGGGAGGACAGGAGCGAAAGCAAGGGGAACCACGTGCGCATAGAGCCTCTGGGCCCCCGAGCATGACACACGCGGCGCCGGCCTACTCAGCCGGCGCGAGCGTCCGGGCGAGCCCCACCGGGTCGCCGCGCAGCCCGGAGAGCGCGCCGCACTCGAGGCACACCCGGCAATAGACCTGCCCACCCACGCTGAAGATCTTCTTGAGCCCGGTGGTTTTGGATTCGCGCGGCGAATAGCCGCGGGGAGCCCTACGACGCGCTCTCCCCGACGATGACGAGGCGGACGTCCGTTCGGCAGAAGTCGTTCCCCTTGCACAGCAGCGGCTCGCCCTGGGCCCGGGCGAGGGCATAGGAGAAGCAGTCGCCGTAGTTCAGACCCGCCGGATGGCGCCCCTTGCCGTACGCACGCCAGGCGCGTCGCGCGATTTCGGCCTGGTCCCGTGTCACGTCCACCACGTCGACGCGGGCCGCGTACAGAAACAGATCGAGCTCACGACCTCCCGCGTCTCCGAATCGGCTCTCCAGGACGATCCCGAGCTCGAGCAAGATCGCGGCGCTCACGAGCCGAACCGGATCCGCCTGAATCGCGAGGGCGTATCGTGAAGCCTCGGGCTCGTTCGCGAGGATGGCGACGATGGCCGACGTATCGATCACCATCCTCCGGGAAGCCCTGCGTCGTCGTAGCCGATGACCGCCTCGGGGCTGCGGGAGTCGAGGACGGGGAGCGCGGCGCACCGGCGACCGATGGCAAGGAGCTCCTCAGCCAACGCAGGGCCGGCCGCGCCCGGCGTGCGCCTGAGCTGCTCGCGCAGGGCCATCACCACCGCATCCGTGAGGGATTGCCCGGTACGGGCGGCGAGCTCCCGCGCGAGGCGGTCGGCCTCGGGGTGCTTGATGGAGAGGGGCATGTGGCTTTCTATACTCCAGGGGAGATTCTATACACGCCTACACCGCCTCCCGCGGCACCACCCACCCCTCCGCCCCGGGAACCGTCGTGAGCACATACGCCTCGGTCAGCCCGATCTCCGCGATGGGGCGGGGGGGCACGCGCCTCGGGCGAGAGGTAGGAGGGCGGGCATGTTGCTCTACCGGAACCGCGTGCGGCCGACGCTCCCCGCGGGCGCAGCCTCTCGGGGGGCCGCGATCCTCCTCACCCTGGGGAGCGCCAGCTGCTGCTACGGGAGCTACGCCGCCGCCCGAGCGGACTACGCCGCGGCGGTCTGCGCGTGGGACGCCACGTGCCGGTTCGCGGAGCCCACCGACGGGTACGTCGCGGCGTGTGTCGAGGGCACCGCGGCCTTGCCGCTTCCAGACGGGTGGTGCTTCGACGACTGCGCGGTGGTGGACTGCATCGCCGCGCTCCGTGAACGCACGGACGCATGCGCCGAGACCGGCGGCGGGGACGCCGACGCGGTCGAATGGCCAGCCGCCTGCGAGGGGCTCTCCGCCCCGTGCGCGGACGGCGGGGCCGCCGCGCGATGAGCCGCCGCGCCGCCTTCCTCCTCACGCCGCTCCTCGCGTGCGCCCCACCCGCGTTCGAGCGCGGCGCGAACGGATGCTACCCGTCCTGGCAGGCGGGGGTGCCCGATCAGGTCTCCTCGAACTGCCGGTATCTGGCGTCTTGCGGCGTCACGGAGGACGGCTACGACCTCTGCACGGCGGCCGCCGGCAAGCGGTACACGTTCGAAGCCACCTGCTTCGACGGGTGCATCCTCGGCGATTGTGTGGATGCCTGGACGGCGGCCGCCGAGCGCTGCGAGTCGGCAGGCGTGGGCGCCGACGATCCCGAGGTGCGCGACATGCTGGCCGCGTGCGACGGGCTCTACGTCGGGCCGCCCTGCCTCGCGCGGTGAGAGAACCGCACGCTGCGGCGCGATCGGCGCCGTCGATAGACGGAGAAGCCCGCGGTCGAAGCTCCGGCCCGACGGACGCCGACGGCGTCTCGCACGATCGCCACGGGTGGCTCGGCGGCCCCATCCCCTCCGCCCGACACAGACCGGACGAATGTCGCCCGCTCGAATCGAGCGCCCGACAATTGTCCGCTTTTTATCCATCGGCCTAGACAATTGTCACCTGCTCGCCTCGTGCTGGCTGGGAATCGTCCCGCGACGGCGCCGAAACCGGACAAATGTCGCCGGCTCGAATCGAGCGCGCGAGAATTGTCCGGTTCGCCGCGGCCTGGACGAGCTGTGCGTCGGCCGGCCCTCCGCGGAGAACCGGACGCGCAGGGGTGCGGTCGAGCCGGGCGCGGGAAGTCACCGGCCCTCCAGGCTACTGGGCCCTCAGTCGCAGGACACCAGCACGCGCTCGGGCAGGTCAATCAAGACGAATTGGTCGATCCTCCCCTGGATGCTCGCCTCGACCTCGCTCGCGAACACGTGGTCCGAATCGCTCGCGTCGAGGCAGGGGGCCCCGTCGAGCAACGCGGTCGCCTGCGCCCACATCATCGCGACCTCGAAGCCGTGCGCCCCGGTGAGATCCATGTCGCACGCGGGCTCCGGCCAGGAGCCGCAGTCGACGTGCGGCACGTACGGTTCGAGCGCGTGGTCCGACTCGTGGGCGATCACCCATGCCGCGCCGGATGCGGCGTAGGGATCCTCCGCGTACGGGAAGTCGGGGTCGATCGAGCGCGGGAGGTACAGCACGTCGTCCGACGAGCCGAGGCCGGCGCTCGCCAGGAGGAAGTCCGGCGGCAGGACATCCAGCCCTCGGATCCTCGTGGCGACCAGATCGTAGAGCACCTGTGCCAAGGGCGCGCCCTCGTCGAGGCCCCGCGCGGCCGCGGCGTCCCCCACGACGGCCACCCACTTTGCGTCGACATAAGGGCCCTCGTCGAGCGCGCCTACCGCGCCGAAGTCGGCGCCAGCCAGCCAGTAGAGCCCCCAGATGGCCACCGGCAGCCCGTCCATCGGCTCCTCCGCGAACCGGGCAGCCCCCACGTACGCTCCGAGGTCGGCGCCGCCGTCGAACGCCGTGAGCAGCACGTCCGGGTCTCCGTGGACGTCTCGGAGCAGCTGGGCGGCGCAGTCTCCATCGACCGAGAGCCCGTTCCGCGCCCCGTCCGTGGGGAGCACCACCGCCCACTCCACGGTCTCCCCCTCGTCGAATCCGCACGTGGCCCTCGCCGTCGTCCATGGGTCGGGCGCGCACGCCGTCAGGAACATCATCAGCAAGGGGCGCTTCATCGCCCCGAATGTACCGCGGGCGCATCGCGTCGCAACCGCGACATGAATGGCGCGTCGCCTACACCGCCTCCCGCGGCACCACCCACCCCCCCGCCCCGGGGATCGTCGTGAGCACATACGCCTCGGTCAGCCCGATCTCCGCGATGGTACGGGTCACGAAGTAGCCGATGCAGCAGGCCAGGAGCCCGAGCGCGCTGAACAGATCCGTCACGGCGACGAACACCCCGATTCGGAGGCGGTGGCCGCGCGCCAGCTCCCAGCTCCGATCGAGCGCCCCCACCGGGCCGAGGCCGTCGAGGGCGACCGCGTGGTCCCCGAGCGCGAGGCCGAGCCACACGTAGACGACCACCGGCAGCACGGTCAGCAGCATGACCACCACGCCGAGCGAGGCCATCGCGTCGATCTCCTGCGAGGAGCCGAGCGCCACCAGGGCGCCGCCGGGGATCGCCGCGACCGCGGTCGTGCCGAGCAGGATGAGGCGGTTCAGGAGCCGCCAGCCGAGCATGCGAAAGAATGCGTCCCCCCCCGCGAAGAGCAGGCCGACGGAGTCCGCGCCGGTCTCCAGCACCGTGCGCTGGAGGCGGATCCAGCCGACCACGAACCAGCAACGCACGACGAACATGACGATCCCCAGCAGCGCGGAGATCCACACGAGGCTGACGAGGAGCCGCGCCTGGGCAGCATCCATGCGCTGCGTGATCTCGGACAGGTCGCCGCCGCCGCCGCTACCCGAGCACGAGTCGATCACGAACAGCAGGAACCCGCCGAGCAGGAGCCCCACCGGCGCCCGCTGGAGCGCGTCGGCGCCGTGCCGAAGCGCCCGCATCGGTGAAAAAGCCTCGTCGATGTCCATGGATCCCTCGCGTCGAGCCTACCCCGGGCTCGTCCGGCGGGCCCGGCGTAGCTTCGCGCGCGGGGGGCGACAAGAGAGCGGCGCGGCAATAGGGCAGCGCGTGCGCCCCAATCCCCGCCTCGGCCAGCTTCCGACCTACCCCACCGTCGCCCTCGATCGGGTGCGCGACCGTCTCCGCGCGGAAGGCCGCCCGGTCTACGACTTCGGCACCGGCGACCCCACCGAGCCGACGCCGGCGTTCATTCGCGAGGCGCTCCGCACGTCGGTCCCGGACAACTGTCGGTATCCGACCGTGCTCGGCGAGCCCGACGTGCGCGAGGCCTTCGCGGGGTACGCACAGCGCCGCCTCGGCATCTCTCTCGATCCCGCGACCGAGATCCTGCCCACCGCCGGCAGCAAGGAGGCCGTGTTCCACCTGCCCCTGCTGGTCATCGATCCCGACGCCCCCGATCGGGGCGTGATCTTCCCGGACCCCGGCTACTCGGTCTACTACCGGGGCGCGGTGCTCGCGGGCGGCGAGCCAATCCCGCAGCGCCTCTCGGGTGACTTCGTGCAGCGCATCTGGGAGATGCCGGACGAGGTGCTCCGGCGCACCCGGATGGTGTGGATCAACACGCCGCACAACCCGTGCGGCGCGGTGATGTCCCACGAAGATCTGCGTCGCACCTGGGAGGTTTGTCAGGCCCACGACATCCTGCTCGTGTCGGACGAGTGCTACGTCGACACGTGGTTCGACGAGCCGCCGCCGTCCATCCTCCAGGTCGCGCGGGAGGGCGTGCTGGCGATCTTCAGCCTGTCGAAGCGCAGCGGCATGACCGGCTATCGATCCGGGATCGTCGCCGGTGATCCGGCGGTGATGCGCAAGCTGCGCGAGCTGCGGGCCAACCCGGGCCTCGCCCCGCAGGACTTCGTGAATGCCGCCGCCGCCGCGGCCTGGGCGGACGACGACCACGCGGAGGAGCGCCGCCACATCTTCTCGGCCAAGCGCAAGATCCTCCTCGATTTTCTTCGGGAGGCGGGGCTCGACGTCGTCGCGAGCGCGGCGAGCTTCTACCTCTGGGTGCGCGCCCCGAGCGGCACCACCGGCATGCAATACGCCGAAAAGCTGCTCGAAGCCGGGATCCTGACCTACCCGGGGGCGTCGTTCGCGGTGACGTCCGCGGGGGACGACTACGTGCGCCTCGCGCTGGTCCCCGACGTGGAGACGTGTCGGCAGGCAGTCGCCGCGTGGCGGGCGATCCTGTAGGGTCCCTACAGCACGGCTGCCCGCCCGGTTAGGACGCTCCCTCCCGCCGAGGCCCATGCTGTCATCGTCCGAGCTCGAGCGCCTGCGAAGCGGCGTGGACCAAGAGGATCCCGCCGCCGTAGAAGAAACCGTGGCCGCGCTCGACCGCGGCGAGCTCCGCGTCGCCGAGAAGATCGGCGGCGCGTGGGTGGTGAACGCCTGGGTCAAGACCGCGATCCTCGCCTACTTCCGCCTGCGGAAGATGGAGACGATGGAGGTCGGCCCGTTCGAGTTCCACGACAAGATCCCGCTCAAGCGCGGGCTCGCCGCCGCGGGCGTGCGCGTCGTGCCGCCGGGGACCGTGCGGTACGGCTCGTTCATCGAGGCCGGCGCCATCGTGATGCCGGGCTTCGTGAACATCGGCGCCTACGTCGGCAGCGGCACCATGGTCGACACGTGGGCCACCGTCGGGAGCTGCGCCCAGATCGGGCGCAACGTGCACCTCTCCGGCGGCGTCGGCATCGGCGGCGTGCTGGAGCCCGCCTCGGCGCGCCCGGTGATCGTCGAGGATGGCGCGTTCATCGGGAGCCGGTGCGTCATCGTGGAGGGCGTGATCGTCGAGGAAGAGGCCGTGCTCGGCGCCAACGTCGTGCTCACGTCGTCCACGCCCATCCTCGACGTGACGGGCCCGGAAGAGGTCCGCTACACCGGCCGCGTCCCGGCGCGCTCGGTGGTGGTCCCGGGAGTGCGGAACAAGCGCTTCCCGGCGGGCGAATACGGGCTGCCTTGCGCGCTCATCATCGGCACGCGAAAGCCGAGCACGGACAAGAAGGTGTCGCTGGAGGCCGCGCTTCGGGAGCACAGTGTCTCTGTCTAAGGGGTCTCTATCCAAGGGGTCTCTGTCCGAGGGGTCTCTGTCCGACGACGCCCACGCCCGCGTCGAGGCGCTGACCCTGGCGCTCTGCGCCATCCCCAGCGTCACCGGGAACGAGGCGGCGTGCGCCGCGTGGATCGAGGCGGCGCTCCGGCCGACGGGGCTCACCCTCTCCCGCGTCGGCGCCACCGTGCTCGCGCGTGGGCCGGATCGCGGGCGGCCGCTGCTGCTGCTCGTCGGGCACACCGACACCGTTCCGCCCGCCCGCCCCGCGGAGGGCGGCACGGAGGGCGTGATGGAGGCGCCCCGCCGGGAGGGATCGCGCATCGTCGGGCTCGGCGCGAGCGACATGAAGGGCGGGCTCGCGGTCATGCTGACGCTCGCCGAGCGGCTCGACTTCGCGGCGCTGCCCTGGGACGTGGGGATGGTGTTCTACGACCGCGAGGAGGGCCCGTGGGCCGAGAGCGGCCTCGGCCCCACGCTGGACGCCGCGCCCTGGCTCAAGACCGCCGCGCTCGCCTTCTGCCTGGAGCCCTCGGACAACGACGTGCAGGTGGGCTGCCTCGGCACGCTGCACGCGGAGATCACGTTCGTCGGCCGCGCGGCGCACTCGGCGCGCCCCTGGCAGGGCGTCAACGCGATCCACGCCGCGGGGGGCCTGCTCATGGCGCTCGGCGCGCTCGCCCCGGTCGACGTGTGGTGCGGCGAGCACCTCTTCCGCGAGGTGAAGAGCGCCACCCTCGCGAGCGGCGGGCGCGTTCGGAACGTGATCCCCGACCGCTTCCTCGTGAACGTCAACTTCCGCTTCGCGCCCGGCCGCTCGGTCGACGACGCCGAGGCCGACCTCCGCGCGTTCGTCGCCGCGTCGTTACCGCCGGGAGCGCCCGCCCCCGAGATCCTGATCACCGAGCGCGCGCCCTCCGGCCGCGTCGTCACCGACAACGTGCATCTCCAGCGCTTCCTCGCGCAGACCGGGAACGCGGTGACCGCGAAGCAGGCGTGGACCGACGTGGCGCGCCTCTCCGACGCCGGCGTGGACGCCGTCAACTTCGGGCCGGGATGCTCCGCGCAGGCCCACCAGGCCGGCGAATACGCGGAGGTCGGGCTCCTTCACGCCGCCTACGACCAGCTCGCGCACCTGTTGAGCACCCCGTGAGCCCCCGCGGGCGCGAGAGCCTGCGCCCCGGCGAAGCCGGGCCCGTCGAGCTCGCCCGCGTCCGCACCGTCGCGAACCCACCCTATTGGCTGGTGGCGGCGGCCGTGCTCGTCACGCTGCCCTTCCTCGGCAAGGCGCCCGCCATCGACGAGGAGGGCTACCTCTGGATCGCGGCCCACCTCGACACGATGCGCCCGTACGACTGGGTGCGGGCGTGGGCGCCGTACGATGGGCACGCCTACGCGTGGGCCCACCCGCCGCTGCACGTCCTGTGGCTGAAGCTCTGCTCCCTCGTGGCGCCGGAGCCGGGCGTCGCGCTCCGCGCCGTGGCGGGCCTGCCCTGGATCGTGCTGTTCGCCTGGAGCGTCGTGCGGCTCGCCGCGCGGACGTGTCGGCACCCCGATCTCGCCGCCGCCGTGTGGCTCGCGAGCCCGATCGTGCTGCTCGGCCTGCACGACACCTGGATGATCGATCTGCCCGCGGTCTCGCTCGCGACGTTCGCGATGGCCGCCTACCGCGAGGGCCTCGTCGACGAGCATCCCCCGTGGTTCATCGCGAGCGGCATCGCGCTCGGGCTCGCGATCGAGACGAAGTACTCGATGGCGGTGCTGGTGCCGGTGCTCGCGGTCCACATGGTGCGGCTCGGTCCGCGGCCGTGGTTGTGGGTGGCGATGTTCGTCGTGGTGGCCGCGGTGGAGGGGCCGCTCTGGGCGCTCTACGGCCGCCCGCACCCCTGGGAGGTGTGGGTGCGACGCCACGAGATCGAGGCGGGCGGGCTCGCCGGCCGCGCCCTCGGCACGCTCGTCCGCGGCGGGCTCCTGGCGCTGCCGCTCGTCCTGCTACGGGCGGATCCACGAATGCTCGCGGGCGGCCTGGCGCTCGGGCTCATGGCGCTCGTCGCCGCCCGCCCGGCCGAGATGCCCATCGTGACCTCGATGACGCTCGTCCTGCTCGCTGGCCTCGGCGGCGCCTTGCTCGTGCGGGCGATCGTCGCGTTGTTCCGCAGCCCGCTGAAGCGCCGCAAGGGGGACCGCGGCGATCCGCTCCTCCTCGGCGGGTGGTTCCTGGCGACCCTCCTCGGCGTCGTGTTGCTGCACAACTACGCGTCCGCCCGCTACCTGCTCCCGGCGGCCGCGCCCGTGGCGCTGATGCTCACCCGGAGCGGCGAAGAGGTGCCGTGGGGCAAGAACCTGCTGCGCGCCTCCGCGGTGCTCTCGGGTGCCGTCGCGCTCCTCCTTGCGGTGGCGGACTACCGCTTCGTCGCCGCGGGCGTCGAGGTCGCGCGGGCGGCCATCGTCGAGGCCGCTTCGGTGGGCGCGACGGGCGGGCGCTTCGCGGGGGAGTGGAGCTTCCGCGGCGAGATGGAGGCGGCCGGGTGGACACGCTACCGCCCCGACGAGGTGCTGCCCGCCGGCACCTGCGTCGTCATCGCCGAAAACGCGTCGCCCGGCGCGATGGACCTCGACGCGCTGGAGCCCTACCGCCACGTCGCGTCCGTCGACACGTTTCCGGTGCGCGTAGTGGACCTCGACGCGGGAGTCGGCCTCTACGCCGAGACGCTCGGCGCGCTGCCCTTCGGATGGGGGCGGGGGCCGTTGGAGGGGGCGACCGTCTACCGGGTGAGGGGAGTGTTGCCGTGAGCGGCTCGGGGGAGGGCGCCCTCCCGATGCCGCCGCAGCCCGCCTCGTGGGATCGCGCCGAGCGCCGCTTCGACTTCTACGTCGAGGCGCGGCCCGTCGCGACCTACGCGTTGGTCGGCACGCTCCTTGCGATCCACCTCGCCATCGGCGTGGCGGGGCCTTCGCGCCTGGTGTGGTGGTTCCGCCTGTTCGGGCCGCGCGCCGAGGGCCGCCTCCTGGGCTGGGGCGCGCGGGGCGGGGCCGCGGTGGCCGACGGCGAGGCGTGGCGCCTGGTGAGCTACGGGTTCCTCCACTGGGATGTGGTGCACCTGCTGGTGAACGCGCTCGCGCTCTTCGGGCTCGGCCGGCTCGGCGAGGTCGTGTTCGGGCCGGTGAGGGTGTACTGGTTGTTCCTGGTGAGCGTGGTCGGCGGCGGGCTCCTGTCGCAGACCGCCGGGCCGAGCGTCGTGTCCGCCGGCGCGAGCGGCGGGCTGTTCGGGCTGCTCGGGGCGCTGGTCGCGTTCGGGCTCGCGCGCCGCGCCCAGATGGGGCCCTCGCTCGCCGACCTGTTCGTGCGGCGCCTGGCCCCCTGGCTGGTGCTGAACCTCGGCGCCGGCGTGCTCCTGCCCTACGCCTACCGTGCCATCACCTGGGTCCTCGCGATGGCGTACACCGCCGCGCTCCCGACGCTGCGCCCCCTCGTCCACGGGCTCCCCGGCCGCATCGCGTTCGGCGACGGCCCCTCGCTCGACAACCGCGCCCACCTCGGCGGGCTCGTCGCGGGCGCCGTCTGCGCCTTGCTCCTCGGCGACCGCATCACCGACAACCACGCGCGCACCCCCTCGGGGACCGTGGCCATGGCCCTCACCCTGACGGTGACGCTGGCCTGGGCCGCGGGAATGGTGGCGTTGCGGCGGTGATACTGGGGCCGTGCGTCGAGCCGGGTGTACCGGACTTGGGCGCCCAAGGCCGCCCTCCGCGCTCGGCCGTCGGCCTCGGTCCGCCCGAGGCGGGCGGGACCGCCGGGCGAGGCGCCCGGCGCGCGCCGGTCGGCCGGGCGCGGGGGAGCTTGGCTTCGAGGGGTGCGAAGGGCGGGAGCGGTTTCGTCTCGCAACCGATCTCCGGTTTGACCCCCACGAAACCCGAGTTCGGTTGCGTTTCGCAACCGGACTCACCTCTGACCCGCACGAAACCCGAGTTCGGTTGCGTTTCGCAACCGAACTCACCTTTGACCCGCACGAAACCCGAGAGCGATTGCGCGCACGTGCTGACGATCACCGTCGCGCGGCGCACCCGCTCCCGCGGTCCCGACGCCGACGCCGCGCCTACACCAGCTCGAACGCCTTGACCTTGACCGTGCCCTTGAGGATCTCGGTGCGGCACGAGAGGCGCTGGCCAGCGGGGTACCCGGCGTCCTTGAGGGTGCCGCGCTCGCGGGCGGTGGGCTCGGAGAGGTTGTCCGCGCCCTCGAGGATGTCGACGTGGCAGGTGCCGCACGTGCTGTCCGAGCAGCCCGACGCGATCGGGTGGCGGAGCTGCCCCGAGGCGCCGAGGATGGTCGACCCGGCGTAGGTGGTGACCGACTGCTCGTCCCCCTTGGGGCCGAGGATGTGCAGGGTGATCTTCTCGGGCTCGACTTCGGGCTCGGAGGCCTTGGCCTTCTCGATGCCGAGGAGAGCCTTGATGCGACGGCGGATACCGAACGGGCTGGGCATGCGTACTCCTGCGCTCGGCCGGCCCGATAACATGCATCGTGGTGAGCGAACGCCCTTGATCGACCTCGTGACCCTCGCGCGCACCCTGCACGGCCACCTGGGGCTGCTCGCGGCGATCGCCCTGCTTCACCCGGCGATCACGCTGCGGCCGGCGCGGATGGCCCAGGCGGGCCTGCGTCCCGGCACCCGCTGGAGCGTGGCGCTGGCCACCGCCCTGGTGACCGCGACCGTGTCCGCCGGGTGGGGCCTGTACCCGGGCTACCGCGCGGTGGACAAGCCGCGGCTGCTCAGGGGCGCCTTCGAGGTCGCGCTCCTGTTCGAGACCAAGGAGCACCTCGCCTTCTACGCGATGGTGCTCGCGTGGGGCGGCTGCGCGCTGGTGTTCGGGCCGGCGCCCGCCTCGAGCCCCGCCGCGCGTCGCATCGCGCGGCTGTTTTTCGGGGCGTCCGCCGCGCTGGCGGTGACGGTGGGAGTGCTCGGCTCGGTCGTGGCGAGCGCGTCCGTAGGCTAAGGGGCCGCCCCAAAGCCCGCGTGGAACGCCACCATGCTGCCGGCCCACCCGACCGCGAGCCCGAACGCGAGCGCCATCGCGACGGTGGCCCAGGGCCAGGGCCGATGGTCGTCCGTGAGCGAGTCGCCCAGGACCAGGGCCACCACCGCCCCGGTCACGAGGCCGCCGATGTGCGCGCGGTTGTCGATGAACGGGAGCAGGATCCCGATGCCGAGGTTGAGGAGGATCCAGGGAAAGAGCTGCTTGGTGAAGACCTCGCGCAGCGGCGGGGAGAGCGAGGCCCGCCGCGACAGCCCGAACGCGACGAGCGCCCCGAGCAGCCCGAACACGCCGCCGCTGGCGCCCGCCGAGACGATCTCGACATGGGCGGTCTGGGAGAGGACGTTGCCGCCGATCACGCAGAGGAGGAACAACCAGAAGAAGCGCACCGGCCCGAACACGACCTCGCACAGCCGCCCGAGGCCCCACAGCGCGAGGCCGTTCATGAAGAGGTGGGCCACGTCCCAGTGCAGAAAGCCGCTGCTCACCAGGCGCCACACCTCGCCCTCGGCGACGAGCGCGCCGTCCCGCGCCCCGAGGGCCACCATGATCTCGGCGGGACGGAGCCCGAAGATGCGCTGCCACGTGCCCGAATCGGACGGGACGAGAACGCCGCCGAGGACGTGGATCGCGATGAGCAGGCCGAGCAGCACCACGGTGGCGCGCGGCGGCTGGGCGAGGCGGACGATGAAGCGGCGCTCGGCGTCGAGCCAGGCCTTCGGGAGGGGGCCGCGGCGCGGCGGTTCGAGCGTGTCCATGAAGCCTCGGGGCGCGGAGGGGGGGCGGGCCCGTCCTCTTCCACTACGCACGGAAGCGCCCGGAGTCGCGCGGAAAACGCGGGCGACGTGACGCCGGCCCGCCGACCTCACCCCACGCGATCGCCGCTCCGCCCCTCGGCGCCCTGCAGGATCGCCTCCCCACCACCCCGAACCGCGCCCCCGTACAGGATCGCGGTGGCCACGCTGCCGGCCACGAACACGAGCGCCCAATGCGGGCCCGCGCCCAGGTGCTCCAGGCTGAGCATGCCCAGGAGCGGGGCGAGCATGAACGCCAGCGCGTACCCCGACGTGTAGAGGCCCATGTACTGGCCGCGCTGCCCCTCGGGCGCCACCTCGGCGACGTACGCGGTGGACGTGGGCGAGAACACCATCTCGCCGAAGCTCCAGACCACCACCGAGGCGATCACGCCCCACACATCGTGCACAAGGCCGAGCGCGCCGAAGCCAAGCGCGTAGAGGAACGCGCCCAGGGCGAGGGTGCGGTGCGGATCCCAGCGCGCGATGGCCGCGGTGAGCGGCACCTCCAACGCGACGATCAGCACGGTGTTGATGGTGAACAGCAGGCCGTAGGTCGTGGTGGACAAGCCGAGGTCGTCGACCAGGAACACGGCCATCGAGGACTCCCCCTGAAAGGCCACCATGGCGAGCACTACCAGCCCCACCAGGAACGCCCGCATGCGCGGGTCGCGCAGCGCCACGAGCCCGTCCGAGGGCGCTGACACCACCGGGGCCTCGGCGGCCACCGCATCTCCGGATCCCCCCTTCGCCGGGGCAACGCCGCCCAGCCCGACCCCGATGAGCACCGCCGCGGCGAGCAGGCTGGTGATCCCGTCCACCACGAACACCGCGCGGAAGTCCCACGCCGCGAGCAGCCCTCCCACCGCGGGCCCGATGCTCATGCCGAGGTTGATGGCCATCCGGATGAGGGCATACGCCTGCCGACGCTGGCCCGGCTCCACCAGCTCCGCCGTGACGCTCAGGCCCGCGGGCCGATAGGCCTCGGACGTGGCCGACCAGGCCATCGTGAGCAGCACAACGCTCGTCGGCGTGCTCGCCAGCGGAAAGGCCACCTGCAGGAGTCCGGTGAGCGCGAGCGAGGCCTGCATCACCCGCCTCGCCCCGACCCGGTCGATGAGCCGGCCCGCGATCGGTCCCATCAGCAGCGCGACGCCGCCGTACGCGGCGAGCACGGCCCCCGCCTCGCTGACGCTGAAGCCCGCGTCCCGCGTGAGGTAGAGCACGAGGAAGGGCAGGGCCATCGTGCCGGTGCGGTTCACCAGCGTGGCGAAGAACAGCACCCAGATGGAGCGCGGCAAATTCCACAGATCGCGCCAAGCCTGCATGCGGGCGCACCCTACCGCGGCGGCCCCGCCACCGCCGCCGTTTCCCGCTCCGCACCCCTCACCCGAACCACGCCCCGATTCGCCGTGCGGGATCGGCCTCTCCGCGCCTCACCACCTCGACCTCCGCCTCGGGACACGCCTCGGCCACCCGCGCCGCGGTGACCCCCACCAGATCGACATCGCCACGCTTGAAGGCCTGGCCCGCCTCGTTGAGCTCGATGCCGACGGCGCGACGGCCCTCCGCCGCCGCCGCCACGACGAAGCTGCCGGCCCCGCAGGCGTTGTCGAGCACCAGATCTCCCGGCGAGGACCAGGTCCGCACGAGGTAGCGGCCGAGCGCCACGGGCTTCTGGGTGGGGTGCCACACGGGGCCCTCGGACTCCGCGGTCTTGTAGTAGATGACATCCGTCGGGTAGCGGCCGCCCTCGGATCGGACATGGACCGGGCGGAAGTCGCCGTAGGACCCGGTGAGCTGATCCTTCCGCACGCCCTTGTCGTACGCGGCGCCCTCTCCCATCTGCGGAAAGTAGGGGGGCTGGCCGGCGTAGAACACGCAGATGTCCTCGTGCCGCCGCAGCGGCTGCTTCTTCGCGTTGAGAAAGTTGGTCGCCTTGCTCTTCACCCAGACGAGCTTGAAGCGGAACCAACCCTCCTGCGACAGGATGATCCGCGCGGTGAACGGCCCCTGACACGTCAGCACGACCACGCCCCGGGGCGCCAGGATGCGACGGTACTCGGTCCACAGCGCGTCGAGCGAGATGACGCTGTCCCAGGGGTTCTGGGTGGTGCCGTACGGGAGGTCGCACAGCACCAGGCGCACGCAGCCGTCGGGGACCGCGCGGAGGGCGCGCAGGCAATCGTCCTCGACGAGCAGGACGCGGGGCCGGGACGTCGGGTCCGCCGGTGTCGCGGGCGCCTCGGCCACCTACGCGGGCCGCCGCTCGCCGTCAGCGCCGAACGCCGCCGCGGGATCCCTCAGGATGGCACCGAAGCGGGCCGCGATCCGCGCGCCCATCACGCCGTCGATCAGGCGGTGGTCGAAGAGAAACAACACCGGCAGCATCGGACGCACCGCGGGCGCGCCGTCCAGCACCACGACCTCCTGCTGGATCGAGGTCACGCCCCAGAACGTGCCGATGTGCACCAGCCGCTGGGGGATGGCGATGTCCGCGCCGCGGAAGATCATGCCGGGGGTCTTCCCGATGGCGGCACCGGCGTTGGAGAGGGCGGTGGTGACGGGGTAGCGGCCGTAGATCCGCTCGGCGAGCGCCGAACGGTCCATCGCGCGATCGATGGTGGCGAGCGTGGCGTCGACCACGCGCTGGGGCGCCCCCTCGAGGATGCCGAGCAGCTGCCGCATGAACGGATTCTCGGTGGCGCCGGCCCGCTCCGCGCGCACCGTGGCTCGCGACGCCGCCGCGACCTCGCGGAGCGAGAGCGTCTCCACCTTCTCCACCAGGGCCATGCCGACCTCGCGGCGCTCCCCGGCGGCGTGCCCCAGCAGGTTGACCGGCATCGCGATGCCGACATGCTCCGAGGTGACGATGCGGCGGCCCACGATCCGGGCGTTGGCCTGGGGGTGCTCCTCGAGCACGCGCCCGATCGTCGCGGCGATCAGCGCGCCCACGGACACCCGGGGCTCCCCGAGCCCCTCGAGGTAGGCCAGCGCGCCCGAGAACTCCACGGCGAAGTTGACCGTGACGTAGGGGTTGCTCGGCCAGGCGAACCACCAGAGCAGTGCCCGCCGGGCGACGGAAGGGTCGGGCACGGGGCGAAGGGCCATCTTCGCCCCATAACCGCATGAATGCGCGGTGCGGACGGGCCCGCCCCTCCCGAGGAGGGCCCCCGCCCCTACCGCCCGCGGCGCGCGCGGACCCGATCGAGATCGGCGCGCTGGAACAGGCCGTCGGCGCCCTCGTCGAGGTCCGCGAAGCCGGCGGTGGCCGTGGCCCGGGCCAGGCGCGGGTCGGACGCGGCGAGCTCGAGGAACCGCCGTTCCACGCCCTGGAGGCGGCCCCGGATGGACGACGCGGAGGCGCCCGGGAGCAGCACGCCGAAGCCGTGGTCTCCCACGCGGCCCACGATGTCGGTGGTGCGGAGCGCCTCGCGCAGGGCCCGCGCGAGGATGCGGACCGCGGCCCCGGTGGCGGCGCTGCCGTGGGTGCGGCGCAGGGCCGCGGGCTCATCCAGATCGATGCGCGCGACGGCCAGCGGCTGCCGCGTGCGCCGGGCGATGGCGGTTTCCCGCTCGGCGGCCCGGATCAGCGCGACGCGGGGCAGCACCCCGGTCGAGCGCTCGGCCGCACGGAGCTCGCTGTCCAGCCGCGCGCGCTCAAGCAGCGCGAGCCCCTGGATCCGCAAGCGGTCGACCGGGAGGCTCGCCGGGAGCACGAGCTCGATGAGGCCGACCGGGAGCTCGTCCGCCACGAGGACGCGCGGGAGGTCCCACCAGTCGGGGTGGCCCCGCAGCACCAGCGCGAGCTCTGCCGCGTGCGGGCCGGCCAACACGACGAGCGTGGGATCGATCTCCTCGAGGGTCGCCAGGAGCGAGGCGCGCCCGTGGAGCACCGACACCTCGACCGGGAGGCCCGCGAGCGCCTGCACCCACCGCTTCGCCACGGCCTCGGCGGGGCCGACGAGCAGCAGGCGATCGGGGTCACCGGAGGTCAGGGCGCTGACGCGCACGCGCGCGGCGAGGGTCCGCAGCTCGAGCGGCGCCGCGAAGTAGGCCAGGGCGCCGGCGCGGGCGGCGGCGAGGCGGCACGGGACGTCATCGTCGTGACCCCAGGCGTACCGAGGCACGTCGGCAAACCGCTCGGCGCCGCCGATCTCGAGGCTACCGGCATCGACGCCCGCGCCGGAGCCGCCCGCGCCGGAGCCGCCCGCGCCGGCGCCCACCTTGTCGAACGCCGCGATCGGGAGCACCACGGCGAGCGGAGCCTCTTGACGGGCCGCCTCGACGGCGGCGTCGATCGTCGGCACGAAGCGCAACAGCGGATCGCCGCCGCCCTCGGGCTCCGCCACGCCCACCACGAGGATCCGCCGCAGCGCCTCGGCCGTGGGGTCGATCGCCCGGCAGGCGTCGAGCAGCCCCGTGAGGGCGTCCGCGCCACCCCCCGCCTCCATCGCCCGCGCGGCGGCAGCGGCCACCTGCTCCACGTGGTCGAGGTGCAGCGAGCGGGCGGTCTTCTGCACGCGCTCGAGCATCTCGCCCACGGCGTCACGCAGGTCCGCATCCCCGCCGACCATCCCCGCGAGATGGCTGGCCTCCAACGCCTGTGATCGCAGCACCTCGGCGAAGCTCTCACGCAGGCGCTCGCTGTCCGCTCGTTGCACCGCCATTGGGCCCCTCGAGCCTTCGGCAATAGCACCGTCCGGCCGCCTGCGCGCCTAGAAACCCGACAAGCCCTTTCGCCCGGACGATCCACGCGGTACAACCCGCAGCCCATGACTCTCCGGAAGACGCCGCGCGGCCGAAATGGTTCTCCCGGTTCCGGAGGATGACGCCCGCGGGACGCGTCGGGATCGTGGTCGGGCCCGCCCTCTTCGTGGCGGTGGCGTTCGGGCCGATGCCCGAGGTGCTCGCCGGCCCCCCGCAGCGCGCCCTCGGGGTGATGGCCCTGTGCATGGTCTGGTGGCTCACCTCTCCGGTGGCGCTGCCCATCACCTCGCTCCTCGGCATGGCGCTCCTCCCGCTGCTCGGCGTGCTCGACAAGAACGAGGCCGTCGCCCTCTTCGGCAACCAGGCCGTCTTCTTCGTCATCGCCGCCTTCATCATCGCGGCGGTGACGATCCGCACGGGGCTGTCCACCCGGATCACGCTCTGGGCGCTCCGTCGCCTCGCCCGCTCGGAAGATGTGTTGTGCGGCGCCATCCTGCTCGTCGCCACCTTGCTCACCGCGGTGGTGGTGAGCCATGCCGTCGCCGCCCTCCTCCTTCCCATCATGATGGAGACCCTCCGCGCCCTCGGCCTCGAGCCCGGCTCCCGGTTCGCGCGGCGCATGCTCCTCTCGATGGCGTGGGGCACGATCTGCGGGTCGAACCTGACCCTCCTCTCGAGCGCCCGCGCGTCGCTGGCCGTCGGGATCTACGAGTCGTGGAACACCACCCACGCTGTCGTCGCCGCGCCCATCGGCTTCTTCGAGTACTCGAGCGCCACGGCGTGGATCGCGGTGTTCACGGCGGTGGCGGGCTACTTCCTCCTGCGGTGGGCCCACAAGCCGGAGGGGCTCGACATGGCGCCCGCGCTGCAGCGGCTCGCGGAAAAGGCGGCGGCGCTCGGGCCGGTCAGCCTGCGCGAGTGGTTCACCGCGGCCACCATCGGCTTCATGGTCGTCGCGCTCGTGTTGTTCGGGCCCACCTACGGCCTCGGCACCCTCGCGCTCTGCGCGGCGGCGGTGCTGTTCGTGGCGCAGATCATCCAGTGGGAGGACGCGGAGAACTTCGTGAACTGGGGCGTCGCGCTGTTGTACGGCGGGGCGATCGCGGTGGCCGCGGCCCTCGAGAAGACGCACGCCATCGAGATCATCGTCGAGACCTGGCTCCCCGTCGGGGGCCTCACCCCCTTCGCGTTCGTGCTGATCGTCTCCGTGGCGGCGGCGGTGCTCACCGAGTTCGTCTCCAACGCCGCGGTCATCGCCTTGTTCCTCCCGATGTGCCTCGCCCTCGCGCCTCAAGTGGGCCTCGACGGGCGGGCGCTGGTCTTCCTGCTGCCCGCCGCCGCGGGCCTCGCCTACGCCTTTCCGATGTCCACGCCCGCGATGGCGATGGTCTTCGGCACTGGCTACCTCCGCACCCAGGACTCGCTCGTTCCGGGCGTGACGCTGACGCTGCTCGGAAGCGTGGGCATGGTTGGGATCGTGTACTGGGTGTGGCCGCTGATGGGCATCAGCGCGTTTCTGGGAGCCCCATGACCGCGTCGTCGTACCGCATCCTCATCGTCATGGGGACCACGCGATGGAGCCGAGCGCTCACCGCCCACGCGATCGAGGAGGCCGCCGGCGCCGACGCGCGCGGGGAGACCGTCGAGCTCGACGTCCTCTACATCATCGAGCAGGACGACCTCGATCGCGTGTACCGCTCCGTGGGGGACTCCGGCTTCCTCGGCGTCCGCCCGCAGGCCGAGATCACGAGCCTGCTCCTCCAGGAGCACCTCCGCGTCGCCGCCAAGCGCATCGAGGAGGCCCGCCGCGCCGTCGAGGAGCGCGGTTTTCTGACCACCGAGCGCCACGTGACGGGCAGCTACGAGGCCGAGGTGCGCAAGGCCGTCTCGACCGGCAAGTACGACGTGATCTTCCTCTCCCGCTCGGATCAGCCCTTTCTCTCGCGGTTCTTCTTCGGCTCGGAGACCGACCGCGTGGCCCGCTGGGTACGCGCGGAGGGGTACGGCAAGGTCGTGGTCGAGGACACGGAGGGGTGACCCTCGGGCAGGAGGGCGCGTCCCTCCGGGCCGGTCCCTTCCAGGCGCGGCGCGTGGCGCCTTGGTCCGCCCGCCCACCGAGGCGGTGCGCGGTCGGGACCGGCCGCGCCCGAGCGCGCGGCCGCCTTCCAGGCACCTCGCGCATCGAGCCGCGCGTGGGCCTGGCGGCCGCCCGGTGGGGCGGCCGTGCGGGGACCGGCGCCATCTCGGGGGGGAGATCGACGATCGGGTGGCCGAGATGGCGCCATCCGGGCGTCCCCGGCGCCATCTCGGGGGGGAGATCGACGATCGGATGGCCGAGATGGCGCCATCCGGGCGTCCCCGGCGCCATCTCGTGGGGAGATCAACGATCTGGTGGCCGAGATGGCGCCATCCGGGCGTCCCCGGCGCCATCTCGGGGGGGAGATCAACGAACTGGTGGCCGAGAGGAGAATCCACTTCAGCCGGCCGCCCGCCCGCAGAACGTGGCCCAGCGGCGCCGGAGGGGCGCCGCCTCGGGCGGCGCGTCCGGCGTGACGGCCGCCCGGTAGGGCGGCCGTCGCGACGACCGAGCGGCTTTGCCGCGAGCCCGGAGGAGGCGCGGCGGCGAGTCCGCGAGCCGCGGGACCCGGCCCGCTTTCGAGCGAATGCGGCTATCCTTCCCCATGCCAAACCCCGTCCACGTCGTGTTCGTGTGCACCGGCAACATCTGCCGCTCGCCCTCGGCCCACGCCGTCTTGGAGACCTGGCTGGCGCGCGAGCTCCGTCAGGGCGAGGGCTGGCCGGCTGGCGTGGTGGTCGAGTCGGCGGGCACCGGGAGCTGGCACGCGGGCGAGCTGCCGACGGCCCTGACCCGCGCCGAGGGCAAGCGGCGCGGCCACACCGTCGAGCACCGCGCGCGGGTGGTGCGCCCGGGCGACTTCGACCCGCGGGGGCTCGTGGTCGCCATGGGCACGGAGCACCGCCGCGATCTGCTCCGCCTCGCACCCGCGGGCTTCGACGCGGGGCGGGTGGTGCTGTTCCGCTCCTTCGATCCGGACGCGAACGCGCCCCGCGACGTGGAGGACCCCTACTACGGCGGCCCCGCCGACTTCGTGGAGATGTTCGACGTGATCGAGCGCTGCATGCCGGCGCTGTTGGCGCGCGTGCGGGGGTTGGTCCTCGTGGCATCCCACAACCCGGGACCCTGACCGCCAGGTTGCGAGGTGTCGGACCCGACGACCACCGCCGCCCTACCGCGCCGCGTTCAACTTCGCCGCCGCCGCCCAGGCACCCTCGGCCTCGCCGCTGCGGCCCAGGAGCACGAGGAGGTCGCCGCGGAGCGCGTACAGCGCGGATCGATAGGCGGTGTTCGCGCCGCTCCGGGCCAGGCCGGCATCGACCGTCGCGAGCGCGTCCGCGGTGCGACCAAGCGCCTTCTGCGCCTTGGCGGCCCGCAGCGCGGCGTCCTGCGAGACGTTGGCGCGACGATCCGCGATCAGGGTGCGGTAGCGCGCCAACGCGTCCTCGAAGCGGCCGGCGGCCTCGTCGACGCGCGCGGCGTCGAATGCCGGGGCCACGTCCGGAACGGAGCGGTACCAGTTGAGGTCGTAGTCGTTCGGCCAGGCCGAGGCGCGCGCGGAGGGCGTCAGGACGTTGCTGGAATCGGGTGCAGGGGCGGGCTCGGCGCTGGAGGCCGGCGCCGACGACCTGGGCGCCGACGGCTTGGAGGCCGACGGCCTCGAGGACGACGACTTGGAGCCCGACGACGCGGAGGCGGTCGAGCGCGTGTCCTTCGTCTCCTTCTCCGCGCGGCCCAGCGCGAGGGTTTCCTCGGCCTGCTCCGCCATGACGGACCGATCTTCCTCGTCCGCCGCGCCCTCCCTGAAAAAGCTCTGGGCGCCGTCCTGCAGCGAGTCGTCCGCCGCCTCGCGCGGCGCCGTGGGCCCGGCCGCCTCCGGAATGTAGGCTTTCTCGGCCGGCGCGTTCGCGCTCGGGGCCCGGCCCGCCGTCTTCGCCGCCACCGCCGGAGCCGGAGCCGCGCCGGGCGAGTAGCCGCTCGCCGGAGCCCCGGAGCTGTCCTCCTTCTTGGCGCGCGCGGCGCTCGAATCAGCGTCCGCGTCGCGACTACGCTTGGTGCTCTCCGCGACCGACGACGACCGGGACGACGACGACGACCGGGACGATGACGAAACCGGCTCCGTGGCCGCCGCGCCCATCTCGGCGAGGGGCGTCCGCGACGGGGCCTCGCGCTCGACGGCGGGGGTGGACGGTGCGCCGACGCCCCCGGCGGCGCCTCGCTGCGCGAGCCCCGCGTCGCCAAAGCCTTCGGCGGCGCCGGACTCGGCACCGGCCCGGAGCTGCGCCTGGGCGGCGGGCTCGTCCGCGCGCTGAGCGGCACCCAGGGGCGGCGCGGTGACCGCCGGGGCGGGGCTCACCGGCGAGGCCGTGGTGACCGGCGGGGCGGGCGGGGCCGCCGCGACCGGCGCCGCGCTCTCCTCGGCCGCCATCTCGGCGATCGGCGAGGGCGCGCGCAGCTCCTGGTCGGGCCGCGCGTCAGCCGGCGCCTGCAGCGCGCGGCCGGCCATCATGTCGCGGCCGGCCTCCATCTCGGCTTGATCCGCGGGGGCGAGCTTTCCGATCGTCGGGATCACGATCAGCGTGGCCGCGGCCGCGGCGAGCGCCAGCCCGATCGTCGGGAGCATCCATGCGCGCGAAGGGGCCCCGCGCCGCGGCGGCACGACGGTGGGCCCCGCCGCGGAGGCCTCCGCCTTTCCGCCCGCGTGGGCGACCAGGCGCACGGGCACGCCGGGCAGCGCAGGCTCCGCCACCGGCGGCGCCGGCGCGATCGGCGCGCTGGATACGATCGGCGCGCTGGACACGATCCGCGTCACGTCCTCGTCGCCCCACTCGTCGTCCGCGCGATCCGCGGCGCGATCCTCGGGGCCGGAGCGCTCGATCCCTGGGAACCCGACCACGATGCCCGCTGTCCGAGCGAACGGCCCCTCCGTCACGAGGCTGAAGATGTCTTCGATCGACACCCGCGCCGCCGGCGCCCGATCCGGCACGAGCGTCCACACCGCGCCGAGCACCTCGGGGTCGAGGTCCTCCGGCGGATCGGTGCCGGCCGGGCTCGAAAGCCACAAGGCCAGGCGCTGTGCTTTGATCTGGTCGTCCACGGTCCTCAATCCTCGGTGTACACCTTGCGGAAGGCCGCACAGGCGCGGTGCAGAATCACGTCGAAGTTCCCTAGTGTGACCCCCAGGCGGGCGGCACACTCCTCGCGTTCGAGATCATCGAGCAGGCGGAGCCGAAGGGCTTCGGCGTAGCGGGGGTTGATCTGGGTCAGCGCATCCTCGATCGCGGCTCGACGCTGGTCCTTCTCCAGGCCGTCGTCGGGCGCCTGGGAGGCGCCATGCACCTTGGTCTCGGCCTCGACGGCCTCCTCCAGGCGCCTGCTGCGCTGCCAGGCTCGCCACACGTCGGTGGCGCGGTTGATCGCGATGCGACGAATCCAGAAGTAGATGCTCTTGTTGTCCTCCGGTTGGTACTGCCCGATGCGCTCGAGCAGCAGGCGAAAGGTGTCGCGGAGCACGTCCTCCGCCAGCTCGCGAACGGGCAGGCGAGGGAGGATCACCTCACGGAAGAGACAGTCGCCGTACCATGCGTAAAGCGTGCCAGCGGCCGCGCGATCTCCCCGCTTGAGGAGATCGACCACGTGTCGTTCGTCGGTGAGGGGGGCGAGCTCTGCTTCGTCAGTCAGGGCGCCTCCTTCGAGCACCCGACGCGACAACGGTCGGACGGGCGGGATTCTTACACGGCGCGGGTGTCGGGGACGCCGATCCTTGCTGTTTGTGCTGCCCGAGCGGCTGTTTGTGGCGCCAGGGCGGCCGTGGACGAAGTAGAGTCGGCGCCTTCGAACGGTCAACCGTGCTGCTTCCCCTCCTCGTCTCCGCCGCCTTCGCACAAGCCGGCCCGACCGGCGGCATCGCCGGCGGGTTCCTGTTCACGGAGGAGGCGAACCCGCTCGACCGCGCGCCGGGGCTCGTGGCCCGCCTCGGCGTCTCGATCCTCCCCGTGTTCGACATGGAGGTGTCGGTCGGCCGGATGGAGGGCGACACGCGGGATCTGCACATCGTCTACTGGATGGTCGATCCGCGCTTCGACACGCTCTACCACTTCACGCCGAACAAGCGCGCCGACCTGTTCGTCGCCATCGGCGCGGGCATCCAGTACGTCAACGTGAACCGCGACTCCGAGGCCGAGAACCCCGACTTCAACGACCGCGCGCTCTACGTCAACCCCTCCACCGACTTCGTCATGAACGCCGGCCCCGGGCTCCTCCTCCACCTCGCCGGCCCGCTCCACATCCGCACGGACCTGCGCTGGTTCGGCACCTTCGGGTCCGACTCCACGGCCGCGCGCGCGGACACCTACCAGAACCTCGAGTGGACGCTGGGCATCGACTTTCGCTACGAGGAGCCGCCCGACAAGGACAAGGACGGCATCAAGAACAAGTTCGACGACTGCCCCGAGGATCCCGAGGACTTCGACAACTTCGAGGACGAGGACGGCTGCCCGGAGGAGGACAACGACAAGGACGGCGTGCGGGACGCGCGCGACGAGTGCCCGGTCGTCCCGGAGGACCGCGACGGCTTCGAGGACGGCGACGGTTGCCCCGAGCCCGACAACGACGGGGACGGCATCCGCGACAAGAAGGACGAGTGCCCGGACGTGGCGGAGGACGAGGACGGCTTCGAGGACGAGGACGGCTGCCCCGAGCGCGACAATGACGGCGACGGCATCCCCGACAAGCGCGACGAGTGCCCGGACGAGGCCGAGACCAAGAACAACTTCGAGGACAAGGACGGCTGCCCCGACGAGGTCCCGGTCGAGGTCACGCGCTTCACCGGCGTCATCCGCGGCATCACGTTCGAGACGAACAAGGCGGTCATCCGGACGACGTCCCAGGGCACCCTGCTCGACGCGCTCGACGTGCTCGACGAGTACCCGGACGTGCGCCTCGAGGTGCAGGGCCACACCGACGACGTAGGCAACGACCAGTTCAACCTCGAGCTCTCCCAGGCCCGCGCCGACGCCGTCATCGCGTGGTTCATCGCCAACGGCCTCGATCCGTCCCGCCTCCGCGCCGTCGGCTACGGCGAGACCGTGCCCATCGCCGACAACGGCACGGACGCGGGCCGCGCCGAGAATCGCCGCGTCGAGTTCCGGTTGATCGAGGCCGAGCCGGAGCCGGGCGAATAGCGCCCACGGGGCGGGCACCTCGCGCCGCCAGGGCCGACTACCAATCGGGGATCACCCCTCGCCGGCCAGGGTGTCGAACCCCGCGTACACGTCCGCGATGAGCAGGCGAACGCCGAGCGGCGGCACGGCGATCTCGCCCTCGCGCGCCTCGGTGAGCAGCCAGGTGCCATCCGGGTTGCGGGTGAGCACCTCGACCCGCTGCTCCTCGGGCGTCCAGGATCGGGACCGCCCCCGACGGATGCTCCTCAGTAGATGTACGCGTCGGCGTCCGCGCAGGGCAGCGGGTCCGCCGCCGCGAGGTCGCCCAGCATGCCGATGAGCACACCGAGATCGGCGATCGGCGCGTCGGGGAGCTCGATGGCGACGGCGTCGAGGCGCTCGGTCGCCAGCTCGATGCGCGCGACGGCGTCCGGACGGGGGAGCGTGCCCGCGCACAGGTCCGCGCCGGCCAGGAGCGCCTGGTAGGCGTCGAGCAGCACGGAGAGCTTGTAGGCGCCGAGGTCGTCGCCGAGGCCGGCCGCGCCGGACCAGGCCGCGCCGCCCTCCCAGGCCAACGCGAGCGCGTCGGAGACCACCGGAGCGCCGTCCGCGGGGGCGTAGGAGAGGGAGAGCGTCCCCAGGGCGGCACCGGGATCGAGCGCGGGGGCGTCGAGGGTGATGGCGAGGGCCCCGTCGCTCCGCGAAAGGAACAGGGTGCTCGCCCCGAACGCGCTGGTGAGCCCGTCGACCGGCATGCCGTAGCCCTCCCCGAGGGTGACCCCCTCGGCCGGCACGAGCTCGACCGCCAGATCGTAGGCGAGCGGCGTGACCATGAAGGGAAACTCCTCCTCGAAGAGGGTCGCGGCCGAGGCCGCATCGGGCAGGTAATAGCTGTTTCCGCCGCGCGTCTGGGCGAGGGCGTCCGCGAGCTCGGAGCCCAGATCGAGGCCCACGCCGAGCACGGTGATGCCGATGCCGTCATCCGCACCGGTGCGTACGAGGCCGAGAAAGCCGGTGGGCGAGACATCGCCGGTGTTGGGCTGCGCATCGGTGAAGAGCATGAGGCGCTCCTCGACCCCGGCGCCGTCCGACCCCTCGGCGAGGGCGTGGTAGGCGATCACCATCCCCGCCTCCATGTTCGTGCTCCCCTCCGTGGTCAGGTCCCGCACCGCGCGCTCCATCGCCTCGCGGCCGGCGGCGTCCATCGTCGTCATCGGTTTTACGAGCCGCGCCTCGGAGCCGTACACGACCAACGCGACCTGATCGTGTTCGTCGAGCTGCGGGATCATCGCGAGGACCGCGTCCTGCACGGCCCCGAGGCGATCGGGCCCCTCCATCGATCCGCTCGTGTCGATCGTGACCGCGATGCGCACCGGCGCGCGGGTGAACGTCTCCTCGCTGATGGAGGTGCCGAAGCCGAGCTGGGCGACGTAGCGGGCGGGGCCGCCGTCGACGGGCGCCTGGTAGGCCGCGGCCGCGCGCGGGCAGAGGAGCTGGGTGCACGCCGCGCCTTCGAGCGGGAGGTCGTGCTCGGAGAAGAGCCCCTCGGCGGTGAAGTGGTCCCGGGCGGGGATCTGGCCGGCCTCGATGAGGTCGTGCGCGAGCGCGATGTCCTGGCTCCCCCCCGGGGAGACGCCGTACTGGCCGGAGCTCAGGGCGGAGTCGGTGGAGCAGGCGGAGAGGAGGGCGAGCAGCGGAAGGACACGCATGGGAACCTCGGGGGTGCCTTGCTCCGAAGCAAGCGCCGTGCCGGGCGCCACGACGTCGATGGGGAGGCCCTGAGCGGGCCCGGAGACGAGGCCACCGTGACACGGCGATCCGGCGGTGGCGTGAAGATCCGGCAACCCGTGTGCCGGGAGGTCGGGGGGGCGAACGCCGCGAGTCCACGAGCTGGATGATTCTCGCGTGGAGATTCGTGGTATGACCGTTCCCGCGCGCGCACGCGCTCAGCGCGCGGCCTCGGTCTTCACCTACTTGAACCTACCTTATGACGGTGGTCAGGAAACCCAATGATCAAGCCGACCCTCGCTCTCCTCACGCTATCTCTCGGCCTCTCGGCCTGCGGCCGCCACTACCCCGAGCTGACGATCATCACGACGCGCGGCAACGGCACGATGAAGTTCTGCGGGGACTTCGATGACGACGACAAGTACGTGAAGGGCATCAGCCCCGAAGGGTCGAAGCTGTCGATCAACAAGACCGACGTGGTGACCATCGAGACCAACGGCATCTGCAAGTAGGCTTGTCCACATGCGCATCACCCCTCCGCTCCTCCTCGCGTCCCTGGTGATGCTCCTCGCCTGCGCCTCCTTCGGGGGAGACACCGCGAGCGAGGACTCCGCGGACACTGGCACCCCCGCCGTCGATCTGCTGTTCGTCATCGACAACAGCGACTCGATGCAGGAAGAGGCCACCGAGCTCGCTGGCAGCCTGGAGCTCCTGGAGGATGCCCTGGCGGATGCCGGGGTGACCACCTGGCGCGCCGGCATCACGACGTCTTCGGTGTTCTACGATGACGGCCCGACGGCGGACATCGATCCGGGCGAGGCGGGAACCCTCGTCGGGGGCACCACGGTCGCGACGGTCGCCGAGCTCCGAGAGCACCTGCTCTGCGGCGCCACCTGTTGGGACCAGAGCATGCCGTCCGACCCGGACTACGTCTGCGGGGACGCGCTCGTGGGCGCCCCGTCGGAGGAGTACCTCGATTGCGAGTGTGGGGCCGGCGTCTGGCGGGGCAACTGCGGCACCGGCCAGGAGCAGCCGATCGAGGCCGCGTACATCGCGATGTGCCGCACCATGGAGAGCCCCCCGGAGGATTGTTACACCTTCACGGGCAGCGCGGCGGTGGCGTTCGAGGAGGGGGACGAGCGCTCGAACGTGGGCCTGGGCGATGTCGCCACCCTGGTCATCGTCGTGTCCGACGAGGGTGACAGCTCGCTCCGCACCGAGAGCGGCGAGGCCGCCGCCCCCGGAGACGTCGACACGGTGGTGAACGCCTACACGGCGCTCTTCGCCGCGCTGCCGAACGCGGTCCGCGTGTCCACCATCGGCCCGGCCTGGGACGGCACGGATGGGAGCTGCCTCAACGCCGCGCAGGAGTGGGGCGTGGACCGGTACCTCGGCCTCGCCGCGAGCACGGACGGCTTCTACGAGCCGCTCACGGACATGGACGGCGACTGCGCCCCGCGCCCGATGGACGCGATCGTGGCGGCGATCGCGACAGCCGCCGCGGAGTAGGGGCGCCCCCGCGCGAGGTGGGCAGAGGGCGGCGGCGCGGGCGCCGCCGGTCCGGCGCGCCCGCCGCGCGAGCGGCGGGGAGCGCCGACGGAGGCCGGAGGCCGACCCCGCCCGCCCACCGACCCCGGCGTCCGCGCCGCGGGTCGCGCCCACCGTCGCCGTGACTACGCTCCTCTGCAGGGGGAACGATGGCGCGCAGGCGTGAACGGTCGACGGAGGCGGAGGATCGGAGCGTCGGCCTGATCGGGGCCGCCGTGCGCGCGCCGCTCTCCCAGGGGCGCGACGGGAGCTTCCCCCTCGAGCTGGAGGGCGACGATCTCACCGAGCCGCCCGGCCCCACGCGTGTGCGCGGAGAGCCCACCGAGCCGACGGTGCACTCCCCCACCAGCAACCACGTGGAGCCCCGGCCCGTCGCGACCGGTGAGTGCACGGTGGAGGTGGTGGGCGGGGAATCGCCGTGCGAGGAAGAAGAGGACGGCTGATCGGGGGCGCGACCGTATCCGCCGTACCCCATCCGGCTACTGGGGGGTGTCCATCACCGCCGCGCAGGCCTCCGGAAGCACCGGCGCCCCGATCCACAAGCACGCGACGGTCACGCCGTCGTCGCGCACGTTCGCGTAGGCGGTGAGCGCGTTCCACATGGCCGTGCCCCCGCTGCCCGGACCGGACCGGAGGAGACAGGTGGCCTCCGCGCCGTCGAGCGTGCACGGCACCTGCGCGGGTTCGGCCCCGGTGCCGAGGAACGAGGCGTTGTCGTAGTCGGCCAGGTGCCGGTCCACGTCCTTCACGATGGGGCTGCTGCGCCAGCGGAGCTCCGTGCCGTCGGGGCAGCTCACGACGCCGGCCCACCCGGGCTCCGCGCGCCCGCTGCACCCCGCCGGCGCGGTGATGGTGCGACCGGCGAAGGGGGGCACCGCGCCGGCCCGGGGCTCGACGGCGCCGTGTACCGCGAGGATGGAGACGACCCGCAAACAGTCGGCCTCGGCCGAGGCGCTCGGTTGGTGTGGCTTGCACAGCGCCTCGCGCACGCGCCCGCCCACGACCGAGAACGCCGCCCACATCGGCACGGGGCCGTCGTCGCCGGGCAACGCGAAGGCGCGCACGTCGACCGTCACGCCGTCTACGGACACGCTGCGCCCGGGGCCGACCTCCCGACCGAATTGGGACCGGAACGCGCCCGCGGCGAGCAGCGGGTCGTCGAAGCCACGGAACTCGACGTACGCGACCTTCACGTCGCCGCACTGGTAGTCGACCTTCAGGCCGGGGAACGGCACGGCGGTGCAGTCGCCGAGGCGGTCCGCGGGGCTCAGGGCTCCCGGAGACGCGGCTGCGCTCGGAACGAGTCCGGTGAGGACCGGAATGCCGGTGGAATCGATCGAGAAGCAGCCGAGGAGCGCGAGGAGGAGCATCCGCGCATCCTTACACGTGCTCCGCCTCGTGCCCCCCCTACCGATCGAACATGACCCCGCGCCCGAGGATCCAATTCGGATCCGCCGCGCGCTTGTAGGCCCGCCATCCGTCGATCACCGCGGGGGGGGCCATCAGCGCGAGGTGGGCCTTCTTGAGGCGCCCGATGCCGTGCTCGGCGCTCACCGTGCCGCCGAGCGCGACGGCCTTCTGCGCGAGGGCGAGGTAGCGCCGACGGGCCTCGGCGAGCTCGACCGCGTCGTTCGGGAGGAAGTTGAGGTGGAGGTGGGAGTCACCGATGTGGCCGAAGCAGACCGTGGCGATGGCCCCAGACCCCTGGGCGGGCTGGTCGTAGGCCGCCATCATCTCCGCGAGGGCCGCCGCGGGCACGGCGAAGTCGGTGCCGACCTTCTGCACGCCGTTGCGGGCGATGATCTCGTTGACCGTCGCGGGCAGGGCGTGGCGGACGGCGTGGAGCTTCGCGCGGCCCGCGTCGTCATCCGCCACGATGGTGTCGTCGAGGAGGGCGCCGTGGGCGGCGAGGGCCTCGAACCAGGCGTCCAACGGCGGCTCGCCGTCATGCTCGATCTCGAGGAGGATCGCCGAGTCGGCGACCGGCACGGCGGGGACGCGGCCCCGGATCAGATCGAGCGAATGGCGATCGAAGTACTCGATGCAGCGCGGGCCCATCGTGCGGGCGGTCACGACGAAGGCGAGCATCGACGCGCGATCGGGGAAGTAGGTGAACACCGTGAGCACCGCGGCCGGGAGCGGCAGGAGCTTCAGACGGGCGCGCGTGACGACGCCCAGCGTGCCCTCGGCGCCGATGATCAGATCGAGCAGGTTCGTGGCCGGGTAGTAGCCCGCAGCGGTCTTGACCTTGGGCTCGTCCCACGCGGGCAGCGGCCAGGGCAGCGGGGTCGTGCGGTCGATCCACCGGATCTCGCCGGTGGGGGTCACGAGCTGAACGGCCTCGACCCACGGGCGCGTGGGCCCGTACTTGAACGTGCGCGCGCCCGACGCGTTGCACGCGATGGCGCCGCCGACGGTGCACTCGTTGCGCGAGGTGGGGTCGGGGGTGAACATCCACCCCTGGCGCTCCACGCCGGCCTGGTACTCGCCGAGGAGCACGCCAGCATCTACGTCATCGAGGGCGTGCACCCGATCGAGGTGCTCGGTCGAGAGGATCACGCCGCCGTCGGGCACCGGGGCGCCGGTGGTGGACGTGCGCCGCGCGACCACGGTGACGGGCGTGCCCGTGCGCTGGCACGCGGCGAGCACTTCGGCGACTTCCTCGGGGGTTCGTGGGCGGTACAGGCCCGACGCGCGCCCGTGCAGGTTGGAGGCGTCGGTCAGGTAGCCGTCGAGGATGCCGGGGTCGGTGATGGGGTCCACGGGGAGGCCTCGGCGCGGGATCTATCGCGGCGGCCGCGCCCTCACCCCCACCGCAAGATCTGCCTCCACGGATGCACGCCCAGGCTCGTCTCGTCCTCCGCCGAGAGCATCTTGCGGATCTGCCCGAACACGGCCTCGGCCTCGACGCGCAGCGTGTCGGCGCGGGTGTGGTCCTCCAGCCGCTCGGCATGGCGCATGGCGGCCAGCAGGAACTCGAGCCGCACCACGCGCACCGGCTGCATCTCCATCCACGCGCCGACGTCCGCGAACAGATCGTTCGGATCGTCCTTGCCGTCCGCGATCTCGGCGCGGCCCACCGCGATCTCCGCGAGCGCCGGGAGCGCCCCGGCCGTGCGGAGAACGTCGCGCGCGGCCTCGAGGTCGGCGTTGGCGGTCGAGACGCGGCCGATCCGCAGCAGTTGCAGGCCGCGCGCGGCCCGCAGGCGCGCCTCCACCCCGAAGAATTGCCGCGACGAGGCCCGCTCGAGCGCCGGCTCGAGGATGCGGAGCGCCCCCGGCACGTCGCCCGCGAGGCCCGCGAGCCGCGCGCCGAGCACGGCCGCGGCTGCGTCGAGGCCGGCGGGAGCGCCGCCAGGCACCGCGTCCTGGGCCTGCGCGAGCCGATCGCGCGCCTGCCCGACACGGAAGAGGTCGACGTCGATCTCGGCCGCCGCGAGCAGCAACCCCGCGAACAGCGGCGCGGGCGCCTGGATGCGGGCAACCGGGAGGGCGGCCTCGATGCGGGCCCGCGCCTCGGAGAACCGCCCCTGCGGACGCAGCGCGCTCGCGAAGGCGGTGGCGGCGCGCCAGCCGGAGAGGGTGTCGAGGTCGGGCGAGGCGAGCACCTCGGACAACACGACCTCGGCGGCGCGGAGCTCGCCGCGCCAGATCTGCGCCGTCGCCAGCACCACCGCGGCCCGGCGCGCATCGGGGCCCCGCAGGCTCTGCACCGCCACCGTGGCTTGCTTCAGGCCCGAGTCCAGCGCCCCGGAGAGCAGCTCGAGCTCGGCGAGGCGCTCGGCCGCGACGCCGGCGCGCGTCGGATCGCCCATGCGCCCGAGCCGCTCGACCGCGCGCACCAGCATCTCCCGCTCTTCGTTCGTGTCGCCGCGCCCGCGCGCGAGCCGCGCCGCCACCAGATCGGTGTCGCCGAGCTCGCCGACGTGCGCCGCCAGCGCCCGCGCGCGCCCGATCGCCTGGTCCGCGGCGATGCCCTCGGGCCGGACCTCCGCGAGGCACTCCGCGTACAGGCTCCAGATCGGCGAGTCGGCCGAGGCGTTGCCGCGCGCCGCCGCGATCCGCTCCAGGAGCGGCAACGCCTCGGCGTACAGACCCGCCCGCACCAGCGGCGTGGCCCACGCGACCGCCGTGGCCCCAGCCGCCTCGACCAGCCCCGCGTCGAGCAGCACCGCGGCGATCCGCGGGCTCGGGGTCGCGCCCACCACGGTGTCCGCGATGCGACGGCACAACACGTGGCGCCGCGTCGGCCGCAGGCGCTCCCGCACCAACGCCCCCGCCACGCCCATGCGAAAGCTCCAGCGGCCCTCCTGCTCGACGAGCAGCTGGTCGGCCACGAGGGCGTCGAGGGCGGCGCGGATGTCCTCCTCCGTCTCGTCGATCGCGTGGGCGAGCTGCGCCAGCTCGAGGTCACCCTCCGCCAGGGCCACGGCCTCGGCCGTGCGCCGATGGAGCCGCGACAGGCTCTCGAGCCGCACGAGCAGGGCGTCGCGGACGCTCGCGGGCACGGCGAAGGGGGTCTCGCGCTGCTCGCGGCCCTGGGGCAGGGCGCGCACCAGCTGGGCGAGCGGCCCCGGCATGCCCCCGCTCGCGGTGAGCAGGCGCCGGACGAGCTCGGGCGACACCGACGCGACGCCGAGCCACTGGCTCACCATCACGGCCACCTCCGTGGCGGTGAGCGGCGGCACCGGCACCGCGCGCGCCCCCGGCCACACCCGCGGCACCGGCCGCTCCGTCCACGACGCGAACAGCATCACCGACGCCCCCTCCGCGTGCAGGATGGCGAGCGCGCCCAGCAGGCACTCCACTTCGGCGCGGCTGCCGTCCTCCATCGCGCGCGCGCCGATGACGATCGGCAGCGGGTCGGCGTCCGCGCGGGCCGCGAGCATGCGCGCGATCACGGCGGGATCGGGCACCGACGCGCCGGTCGCCACCGCGTGGGCGGCGCGGACGGCCGCGTGGTCCTCGGGCGCCGCGAAGGTCGCGACCACCTGCTCGGCGAGCGCCGCGAGCGGGCGCGCGTGCGAACCGAACGGCACTTCGAACGTGCGGAAGCTGCGCACCTGCGCCTCTTCGAGGCCGAGCCGGACCAGGCGGCTGCGCCCGCTCCCCTCGGCGCCGGTGAACAAGAGCGCGGCGCCGACCTGCGGATCATCGAGGAGCTGGTGGATCGCGCGGAGCTGGGAACCCCGGCCGATGGTCCGCAACAGCGGCAGCACCGCGGCGACCGAGGTGTCCGCCACGGGGAGGTGGGCGCGGAGGGCCTCCACGACGCGCGCGGCGTTCTCGGGCCGATCGCCCGGGCGCTTCGCGAGCATCTTCATCGTGAGGGCGGAGAGCGCCTCCGGCAACGCCGGCACCACCCGCCGAGGCGGGAGGGGCACGACCTCGAGGTGCATGCGCGCGAGCGTGGGCGGGTGATCGGACTCGTAGGGCCTGCGCCCCGTGAGCATGCGGTAGAGCAGCACGCCGAGGGCGTACAGGTCGCTGCGGGGGCCGACCTCCTGGCCGGTGAGCTGCTCGGGGCTCGCGTAGTGGAAAGTGCCGACGAACTCGCCCGGATCGGTGAGCACCTCGGGCGTGTTCAACAGGCGCGCCGTGCCGAAGTCGAGCACCTTGACCTGCCCGTCGCCCAGCACGATGACGTTGCTGCTCTTCAGGTCGCGATGGACGATGCCGCGCGCGTGCATGTACTCGAGCGCCTTGGACACCTGCATCGTGATGCGGGCGCATTCACCCGTGCGGATCGGATCCCCCGGGCGCCCGATGCTCTTCACGCGGACCTGCGCCGGCACGCCGTGGAGAAGCTCCATCACGAGGTAGGGCTGCCCCTCCTCCGTCATCCCGTACCGGTAGACCCGGACGATGTTGGGGTGGTCCAGCCGGGTGAGCGCGCGGTACTCGCGGCCGAAGCGGGGCACGCCCTGGCCGCGCTCCATCAGCACCTTCGCGGCGAGGGCGCGGCCGTCGTCCGGGTCGGCGACCTCGTACACCACCGACATGCCGCCCTGCGCGAGCAGGCGGACGACGCGGAAGGGCCCCACATGCGTGGGGACGGTGTCGGCCCCGTTCATCCGCGCCCCCTTAATCCACCGGCCTGATCCACCGGCCCTTGATCCACCGGAGTGTACTCAACCCGCGCGACGTACGCTTCGCGCGGGCGCCCCGTTGTTCGACGACGAGCGCGCCCGTTTCCGGTTAGGGGCGCCGCTTCCCTGGTGGATCGATGTTGGTGTCCCTCCTCCTCACGTGGATGATCGCGTGTCAGCCCGCTGATTCGGCCGGCCCCAAGGCCGTGACCGCCGGCGCGCCGCCCCCTGCCGTGCAGGCCCCGGCCGCCAACCCCGACGAGGGCGTGGTGGCCGCGTGGGAGGGGGGCTCGCTCACCTACGCCGAGATCAAGAAAGACATCGCGACGGACCTGCTCCGGCTCGAGGCGGACTTCCTGACCGCCCGCTACGACGCGGAGACCGCCGCGTTGGACGACCAGGTCAACACCCGCCTGCTCGACGCCGAGGCGAAGAAGCAGGGCCTCGCCGACCCCGGCGCCCTCCTCAAGCGCGAAGTCGAGGAGAAGGCGGCCGCCCCCACCGAGGGCGAGATCAAGGAGCTGTTCGACGCGAACGCGCGCAAGCTCCGCGGCAAGACCCTCGAGGAAGTGCGCCCCGACATCGAGCGCGCCGTGCGCCAGCGCAAGCAGGGCGAGCGCTTTGCCGTCTACATGGCGGACCTCCGCAAGCAGTACGGCGTGGTCGTGCAGCTCCCCTACCCGGACCTGCCGCGCATCGAGGTCTCCACCGACGACGATCCGTCGATCGGCCCGAAGGACGCGAAGATCACCATCGTGCAGTTCGCCGAGTTCCAGTGCCCCTACTGCGGCTCCGCGCGCGAGTCCCTCGACGAGGTGCAGAAGAACTACCCGGGCCAGGTCCGCTTCGTCTTCCGTGACTTCCCCCTCGGCTTCCACGATCGCGCCATCCCCGCGGCGGTGGCCGCCAACTGCGCCGAGAAGCAGGACAAGTACTGGGAGGTTCACGACGCGCTCATGAAGAACCAGCGCGCCCTCGAGGAGGCCGATCTCGAGCGCGTGGCGCGCGAAGCCAAGCTCGACATCGACAAGTGGCAGGCCTGCCGCAAGGATCCCGCCATGGAGGACGAGATCAAGAAGGACATGGCGGACGGCGCGAAGGCCGGCGTGACCGGCACTCCCGCCTTCTTCGTGAACGGCGTGTTCTTGAACGGCGCCCTGCCCTACGAGCGCTTCAAGGCCGTGATCGACCGGGAGCTCGCCAACCCCGCCGGCTCCGCGGGCTAGGCGGATGGACACCGAACGGATCGCGGCCACCGTAGCGGAAGCGGGCGACCTCACGGCGCTCGAGGACGTACGGGTGCGCCTGCTCGGCAAGAAGGGCGAGATCACCGGGATGCTCAAGCAGCTCGGCGCCCTCGCGCCCGAGGAGCGCGCGGGCTTCGGCGCCAGGGTCAACGCGCTCAAGGCCGAGGCCCAGGCGCGGATCGACGCGCGGCGGGGCGAGCTCGAGCAGGTCGCCGAGGCCGCGGCGATCGACGCCGGCTGGATGGACGTGACCGCGCCGGGCCCCACGCGGCACCTCGGGCGCCTGCACCCCATCACGCTCCTGCTCGAAGAGGTCATCGACCACTTCACCGGCCTCGGCTTCGAGGTCGCGAGCGGCCCCGACATCGAGGACGAGTTCCACAACTTCGACGCGTTGAACATCCCGAAGGACCACCCCGCGCGCGACGTGTGGGACACCTTCTACACCGATCGCGGCGAGATCCCCCGCACGCACACCTCGCCGGTGCAGATCCGCACGATGCTCTCGCGCACGCCGCCCCTGCGGATCCTCGCGCCGGGCCGCGTGTTCCGCAACGAGACGATTGACGCCACGCACCACGCGAGCTTCCACCAGGTCGAGGGCCTCCTGGTGGACCGTCACGTCTCCGTCGCCCACCTCAAGCACACGCTCGAGACGCTGGTCGAGCGCGTCATCGGCCGCGGCCTGAAGACCCGCTTCCGCCCCGCCTTCTACCCGTTCGTCGAGCCCGGCCTCGATCTGGACGTGAGCTGCGTGTTCTGCGGCGGCAGCGGCTGCGGCGTGTGCAAACACTCCGGCTGGATCGAGCTCATCCCGGGCGGCCTGGTGCACCCCAACGTGCTGCGCGCGTGCGGCCACGATCCTGACGAGTGGCAGGCCTACGCCTTCGGCATGGGTTTTGACCGCATGGTGATGCTCCGCTACGGAATCGACGACATCCGTCGCTTGTACGACGGGCGGCTCTCGTTGGTCCGGCAGTTCTGAGGCAGGAGCTGGGCAGCCGGACCGCGCGAGGACGCGCGGCCGCTGCGGGGCAGGGTTGCTTCCGGGGAGGAGCGCGATCCGCTGGGTCGCCGTGCCGGCATTCACAGGCCCGCGGCCGCGACCCGGGTGCGTGCGGCGTGGCGGCCGTCGGCCGGGTACCTGCCCGGCAGGGGGTGCCTGCACGGCCGCTGGGCGGACCACCGCCTTCGGCAGTGGGTTCGAGCGAACGGTCACCGCCGCCCGATCGCCCACCTCCCGATCACTGCCCACCCCCCTCCGCCGAGCGCCGCCCCAAGGACCCGATCCAACGCGTCGCGGTCCACGCGCGCGTCCGCCGGGGTGGCCGTGTCGCGGAAGGCGTCGAGCTCGGCGCCCCAGCGCTCTGCCGGCACCCGCGTGACACAGGCCCACACCTCGCAGGCGTACGCGAACGTCTCCCGGCGCCGCGGCGGCACCGCGAGCAGGGGGCGCGCGCCGGTGAGCCCCAGCTCCGCGGACCGCACCGTGTGCAGCAGGTGCGCGACCTCGTGCACGACGACGTCCGAGTAGGGCCGCGCCTCGGTGAAGGCCCGCGGCAGCAGCCAGGCCTGCCCGTTGCTACACATCCCGTCGAGCTCGGGTGTGTCGTCGGAGAGGGGAGGGGCGCCGAGGTCGTCGAGGAGGAGGTTGGCGATGTCCCACCCCACACGCGGCGGAAGGGCTTCGATCACGGTGCCGAATGTGGTGGGGGTCACGACGTGGACGCGACCGCCCAACGCGGCGGCGAACGCGGCCGCCTCCGCGCCCGACAACAAGCCCTCCACCATCGGCGCCACCCGCCGCCGCACCTGCCCGGCGACATCGTCCGGCACCCGCCGCCCCGGCCCGCGTGCCGAGCGATAGCCGACGATCCGCGTGAGCACGTCCCGCAGGTCGGCGCTCCCCCGCCGGCGCCGCTCCACGACGTTGCCCTCCCAATTCGCAAAGTGGGGGTCGTGCTCGCCCGTGGTGATGAAGTGCTCGATCGCCTCGGAGATGCTCAACGGCCGAATGAACCTCCCCGCCCCCCTCTAAGCCGAACGGACACAGGACCGGGGCAGCCGGACCGCGCGCGGACGCGCGGCCGCTGCGGGACAGGGTTGCCGGCGACGAGAGAGGAGGATCAGGTGGTCGCCGGAGCGACTGGAACGGATCGGACGATCGGCCGCGCGAGCCGGCCGGAGGGCGCGCCGCCGGCGGCGCGGTCCGGGCGGCCTCCGCCCGACCGGGCGGCTCCGCCGCCTGCCCGCAGGACGGCGACCCGCGCTCGGGCGGGTCGCGCCCCTCCGCCGAGGTCTTACGTTCCGCCGATGTTCGATCTCCTGTTCCCGGCGCGCCGCCGCGCCCGCCTCCGCGCCGAGCCATTTCCGGCCGAGCTGGCCGCGCTGATGGACCAGCGTGTGCCGATGCTCCACCACCTCTCCGCGGAGGATCGCCGCGAGCTCGAGGGCCACGTGGCCGTGTTCCTCGCGGACAAGCACTTCGAGGGCGCCGGCGGGCAGGTCATCACCGACGAGATCAAGGTGACCGTCGCCGCGCAGGCGTGCCTGCTGCTGCTGCACCGCGAGGTCGACGAGCCGTATCCCTCGCTCGACACCGTGCTGGTGTACCCGCGCGGGTGGGCCACCCACGCCCACCGCGTGCAGGACCGGCTCGTGCACGAGGGGCGCGAGGCGCGCAGCGGCGAGTCGTGGCAACGCGGCCTGGTCATCCTCTCGTGGGACGCCGCGAAACACGGCGCCCGCGAGGAGCACGACGGCCACAACGTGGTCCTCCACGAGTTCGCCCACCAGCTCGACACGGAGACCGGCGGCGGCGCCGACGGGGCCCCGGTGCTGCCCGACCGCGGCATGTACACGGCGTGGTCACGCGTGCTCGGGCGCGAGTACGAGGCGCTGGTCGCCGCCATCCACCGCGACCGCCCGACCACCCTCGATCCGTACGGCGCGACCAGCCCCGCAGAGTTCTTCGCGGTCGCCACCGAGGCCTTTTTCGAGCGGCCCCGCCCCCTCCGCGCGCGGCACCCCGAGCTCTACGAGCAGCTGGCCGCGTTCTACAAGCAGGATCCCGCGTCCTGGAGCGCCTGATCGCGCCCCCGCCGCGCCTGATCGCGCCCCGGCCGTCCGGGGAGCCGCGTCAGCGCCGGACCGCCCGCCCGCCGATCGTCGCCCCGGCAAACGTGACCGCCGCCGCGACGAGCGCGAGGGCGACGGCCAGGACGAGCGGCACCAGCGTCGGGAGCGCCAACGGCGCGCTCGGTCCCCACCCCAGCACGTCGATGGTGTTGGCGGCCACGACGCCCACGAGCACGCCGACGATGCCGGCGCCCACGGTCCAGTCGTGGCGATCGCCGTCCGACATCCCGAGCGCCGCGCCGGCGGCGAGGCAGATCGCGAGCAAGAAGAGGCAGAGCGTCAGCATGATGTGCGCGTATCGGTCGGGTCCGCGTATCCTTGAGCGCGAGGAGCGCCGGTGACCCCTTTTTCCAGCCGGCTGACGCGTGTCCTCCTGTTCCTCCCCCTCCTCGCGGCGGCGCCGGTGCTCACGGTCACGCCCGACGGGGAGGTGTACGCGGTCCCCGGGGGCGCGGTGGCCACTTTCCCGGCGGGTACGCTCACCACCGCAGCGGTGCTCCGCTTCGACCAGGGGGCGATGCTCGCCGAGGTCGGCGAGAAGGTGCGGACGTGGGCCCTCCTCGCGGCGCCCGGCCTGGTCGTCACGGTGAGCGGCCGGGACATCACCTTCGAGGCCGAGGGGTCAACCGCGGCCGCCGTGGAGCAGGCGCTCGCCGCGGCCGGGGTCGAGCGCGAGCGCGTGTACGCGGCGGTCCTCGCGGATCGTCGCCTCTTCCGGGTCGGCCCGGGGCAGGTCCAGTACGACCACGCGCGCATCGCCGCCGAGAGCGCCGCGCTCGTGCGCCCGCTCGCCCAGGCGCTCGGCGCCGTCCCCTCGACCCCGGCCGAGGCCCGCGTCTACGCCGAGCGGGCGCTCGCGTTCGTGCAGGGCCTTCCCTACGAGCGCGTCACCCGCGCCACCTTCGCGCCCCCGCTCGCGCTCCTGCGGGAGGAGCGCGGCGACTGCGACGAGAAGGCGACGCTCTACGCCGCCCTCCTCCGCGCCGCGATGCCGGGCCTCCCCGTGGCCGTGGTCACCCTCGACCAGCACGCGATCGTCGTCCTCGGGCTGCCGCCGCGGGGCGCGGATCGCGCCGTGACCGTCGACGGCGCCACCTGGATCGTGGCCGAGCCGGCCGGGCCCGCCCTCCACCCGCTCGGGGTGCTGGCCCCGAAGACCACGCTCGACGCCGGGTTCACCTTGCGCGCGCTGCCATGACGCCCTCGGTGACGGCGAGCGCTCGCCGCGATCGGCGGCCGGCGCCGCGTTTGACACCACCGCCACGCCCCCTCTACCATCCCGCCGGCCCGGAGTGCCCATGTCCCTCTCTCGCTCGGGGCGTCGCCTCGCATTCTTGTCCGGGTGCCTCGCGCTCTCGACCCTCGCGCTCTCCGCCCCGGCGCTCGGCCTGCTCACGGCGCACGAGCTCGTCCCGTACGCGCACGCCGAGACCGCCACCCTCTTCGAGGGCCAGGGCCTCATCGAGCTGCTCCGCCCGACCGATCTGATCGGGGACGGCGGCTCGGCGGCCGAGCTGTACCTCCTCGCCCTCGGGGCGGACGGCGCGCCGCTCACGGGGATGAAGGTCAAGCTGACCGCCACGGGCGGCACCGCGACGGAGCTGGTCGACGCTGGCGGCGGCCTCTACCGGTTCACCTTCACCCCGGCGCAGGTCGACGCGCCGAGCACCGCGACGATCGAGCTGAAGGGCAAGCTCGCGAACAAGCAGGCGCTGACACGATCGTGGACCGTGTCGGTCATGCCCTCCCGCAGCCGACAGCTCAAGTTGGTGGCGAACCCCGCGCAGCTGACCTTGGGCGTGGACAAGACCGCGAACCTCGACTTCACGCTCGTGGGCGGCGAGCCCGGCGCCGTGTCGGGCGTCAAGCTCGCGCTGAACGTGTCATCCGGCGCCGTCGCCAACGTGACCAACCTCGGCGGCGGCCAATTCAACGGGCTCTACACCGCGCCCGCCGCCACCTCGCCGCAGGTCGCCCTGATCGCCGCGGTCGACAGCGGTGACCCGATGCGCACGTACGGCAGCCTCGCCGTCCCGTTGACGACCAAGGTCGACCAATCGGTGACCGTCAAGCCGAACGCGCGCGTGATCCTCAAGGTGGGCGGCCGCGAGTTCGGCCCGATCGCCGCCGACTCCAAGGGCCGCGCCAAGGTCCCCATCGTCGTGCCGCCCGGCACCACGCAGGCGGTGCGGGTGCAGATCCTGCCCGACGGCACGGTGAGCGAGGAGGCGTTGGATCTGAAGCTCCCGGCATCGCGGCGCATCGCGCTGTTCCCCACGGCGGCCTCGATCCCCTCGGATGGGCGGCTGCAGATCCCCGTGCGCGCGATGGTCGTCACCCCCGAGGGACGGCCCGACGAGAGCGCCCAGGTGGTGTTCTCGGTGACCGCCGGCGCGGTCGGACCCGCGCGGCACGAAGGCGGCGGCATCTACATCGCCACCTACACCCCCCCCAACGGAAACGCGGTTCTCAAGACGACGCTCACCGCGAAGCTCGCCGAGCGCGCGGTCGACACGGACACCCGCGCGGTGACCCTCGTGCCCGTCCGCGCCACGAAGGTGGAGCTCTCCGCGGCGCCCCTCCCGGCCGCGGCCACCAGCCTCACGGTCACCGCCAGGGTCGCCGGGCCGGACGGCGCCCCCCTGCCGGCGCGGGCGCTGAGCTTCACCGCCGACGGCGCGAAGCTCCAGGAGGTCAAGGACCTGAAGAACGGCGAGTACCAGGCCCTCTTCACCACCACCGGCAAGGGCCCGGTCGAGGTGAGCGCGGCCGTCGCGGCGCCGACCACCGGCAACGCCCTCGCGCGCGTCGTGGTGGTGCCCTCCCGCGAGCGCCTGCCCGCGGATGGCCTCTCCAGCGCGATGCTCACCATCGCGACCCTCGATGAGTTCGGCTACCCCGTTCCCAACGTGTCGGTCGACGTGCGGGTGCTCTCGGGCGACGGTTCGGTGCCCGCGACCACGACCACCAACGCCGACGGAATCGCGCGGATCTACTACACGGCGGGCCGCAAGAACGGGTTCGTCGGGATCGAGGCGCGCGTGGGCGAGCGGAACGCGGGCGTCTCGATCGTGCAGGCGCCGCCCTCCTTGGCGCTGCCCGAGCTCCCGGTCGCCGGCGCCGCGTCGGTCAAGGCGCTGGCCGACGAGTGGGCGGGCGCGATCACGGGGCTTCGGGTCGAGCGCCAGTGAGAGCCGGAGTGAGAGCCGGAGTGAGAGCTGGAGCGAGGCCGAGCGGGTGCACGGTGTGTCGGAGCACTCGCCCCTCCTCGAAGCTCCAATCGATCACCAGCAGCGCCGACCGAGCCTCCCGATAGGAGAGCTGGCGCGCTCCCGCGAAGAACACGGCGCTCTCCCCCTCGGCGAAGGAGAGCGAGGACTCCTCTCCGGTGCGGTTGCAGACGAACAGCGGCAGGCCGGTCTCCGCGGTTCGACTCGCCCAACAGTCCTCCGGGCCGTGCGGTTCGGGGGGCCACGCGGCGGGGGAGAGGAGGATCTGCGCGCCCCGCTCCCTGAGTGTCAGCGCGATGTCGGGCCGGTAGGCGTCCGCGCAGACGAGCAGCCCCACGTGGAGCGGCGCCACGTAGACAGGCATCGCCCCCGCCCCCTTGCTCGACCACCCCTCGATCCCCGGGAGGGTGTTGATCTTGCGGTGGGTCCCGAGGAGCTCTCCGTCGGACCCGAGGACGAACACCGCGTTGTGACACCGCCCGCTGTCGGCATCCCGCTCGGGGTGGGCGAGGAACAGCGTCAGGCCAAGCCGGGCCGCGCGCCGGTGCAGACGACCGACCCAGGGATCGTTTGCGGCGGACGTGATCCAATCCGTCCCGAGGAGCCCGACAAAATCGTAGCCGGTGAGGGCGAGCTCGGGCGTGACGACCCAGGCGGCCCCCGCGTCCGCGGCGAGGTCGAGCGCGGTCTCGACGGCGCGGCAGTTCGCTTCGAGCGCGCCCTGCCCGGGCGAGAGGTGCAAAAGGCCGATGCGGAGCGCCCGGTTCATGAAGCGGGACCTTGTGCGCCATCCAGGCCGCACGTCAAGGTCGGTAACCGCGATCATTACAACACGGGCAGGACAACCGCTCGCTGCCCATGGTTATCTTGGGGGAGGCGAGCTCGCGGAGCGCCCGGTCCATGTCCCTCACAGGCACTCTCACCCGCACCCTCACCCGCACCCTCAACCACGACCTGGCCCACGACAGGCGGACCACCCTCGCCGACGTCCGTCTCGGCGCCCTGCTCGCGTTCGTGGCGGGCGCAACGAACGCCGGTGGCTACCTCGCGGTGGGCCAATACACCTCGCACATGACCGGAATGGTGTCCTCCGTGGCGGACTTCCTCGTCCTGGGGGATGTCACCCTCGCGATGGGGGCGGCCGTGAGCGTGCTGATGTTCCTCTTCGGGGCCATGACGTCGAGCCTCCTGGTGAATTGGAGCCGGCGCCGCAACCTCCACAGCCGGTTCGCCCTTCCGCTCCTGCTCGAGGCCTTGTTGCTGCTGGTGTTCGGCGTGATGGGGGCGTCGGTGCACCTCAGCATGTTCGCGGTGCCCGCCACCGTGGCGCTGTTGTGCTTCATCATGGGGTTGCAGAACGCGGTGATCACCAAGATCTCCAACGCCGTCATCCGCACGACCCACCTCACGGGCCTCATCACCGACCTCGGCATCGAGCTCGGCAAGATGGTCTACATCAACCGCACGCCGGGCGAGGACCACGTCCACGCCGACTACGCGAAGCTGCGCGTGCAGGCCCTGCTCATCGGCTCGTTCGTGCTCGGAGCCGGCTTCGGCGCCGTCGGCTTCAAGGCGGTTGGCTTCTCGATCACCATCGCGCTGTCCGTGGCGCTGGTCGCGGTTTCGTGGCGCCCGGTGCTCGACGATGTGCGCGTCTGGCGGCGCGCGTCACGCCCGCGGCGAGCCCCCGGGTTGCGGAGCCATACGGCGTAGCGGGGGGGCGGGCGCCTACGACGTGGCCCCGCCACAGCTCGACCCCGCCCCCGCCGTACACCCGAAACAATGCCGCGCGGTGGCCACACGGCGGGCGGCCAGGCGGCCCATCAGCGGCTCCAGATCCAAGTCCCGCACGTTGCCACGCGCCACGTCCGCCGGGATCTCGAGCATCTGGTTGAAGTCGCAGTCGTGCAACGTGCCATCCCAGGCGATCGAGAGCGTGTTGCGGCACATGAGCCCCCCGACCGCCGCCGGGTTGAAGCCCCCGACCAGCTTCTCCATGTAGGGTTGGAGGTTGTCGGTCTCCTCGAGCCACTCGAGGTAGCGCGCGATCGGCATGTTGTTGAGCGCGATCAGGCGGTCGAAGCGGACCCCGTGGTTCTTGAGCAGCGCGGCCTTCCACTCGCGCTCCATCGACGCCTGGCTGCCCGGCAGGAACGCGCCGGCCGGGTTGTGCATGAGCGTGAGGCGGCGCCGCTCGTCCCCGTGGCCGTACCCCGCCGCGTTCAGCCGCCCGAGCGCCTCGATCGAGCGTTCGAACGCGCCGTCGCCGCGCTGCGCGTCCGTGCTGAGCTTTCGGTAGTGCGGGAGGGAGCACACGACCTCCACGCCGCGCTCGGCGAACCAATCGGGCAGGTCCGCGTACTGCGGCAACAGCAGCACGGTGAGGTTGCAGCGATCCATCACGTGCTTGCCGCGCGCGATGCATTGGTCCACGAGGTAGCGAAAATGCGGGTTGAGCTCGGGGGCGCCGCCCGTGAGGTCGACCGTGTGGGCATCCGTCGCGTCGAGGGCCCGGAGGCACGCGTCGATCGTCTGGAGGTTCATGTTCTCGACCACGCGGTCCGGCCCCGCGTCCACGTGACAGTGGCGGCAGGTCATGTTGCACAGGCGGCCGACGTTGATCTGGAAGATCTCGAGGCGACCGGGCCGCAGCCCCGCGGGAAAGCCCGCCGCCGCCACCGCGGCGTCGAAGTCCCCCCCGGGCAGCGTCAGCGCGTCGAGGCGGGCGAGCTGCGCCCCGGCCGAGGCGAGGGGGGCGCGTCGCGACCGGAGGCTCGTGGTGCGCTTGGGGCCCGCCTCCGCCAGAGATGACTCAGAGCCCGCCTTCACATCCCCGCCTTCTTGGCGTGCTCGATCATCTGCATTCCGTGCACCATGGTCGCGCCGCCGCGGATCGCCACGGCCACGTGCAGGGCCTCCGTCATCTGCTCGAGATCGGCCCCCTTGGAGAGCGACTCCTTGGTGTAGGCCTCGATGCAATAGGGACACTGAACCGTGTGGGCGACCGCCAGCGCGATCAGGCACTTCTCGCGCTCGGAGAGCGCCCCCTCGGCAAAGACGGCGCCGTACCACTCGAAAAACTTCTTGCCGAGGTCGGGGGAGGCGTCGCTGACGTGCCCGAAGTGGGCGAGATGGTCGGGCTTGTAGTAGTCGGACATGGTGCCTCTCGGAGGGGTTGCGGCGAACGCGGAGGCGTACCGCCTGGGTACGAGCGACACCCCCGGCCGGACCACCCGAGCCGCCGCGCGCGTTACTTCGTCCTCCCGCTAACGGACGGGCCCCATGCCACGCCACGAGCCCGTCTCCCCCGAGGAGGACCTCGCCTCCTACTACGGCACAGCAGAGACCAGCGCCCACGGGGGCGACACACCGTCGCGCATCCCCCAGGCCCTCGCCCCCTCGTGGCCGGCGGATGGCTTCGACCCCGATCCGAACGCCGATCCCAACGCCGTACCCCCGGGCCGCCTCACCCCCGTGCTGCGCCCCGCGCCCACGTTCAGCACGCCCGCCCCGGTGGACGAGGACCTCCCGAGCCCCGCCATCGCCGCGATCCTCAGCTTCCTCGTGCCGGGCGCCGGCCAGATGTACGCGGGGCAGACGGTCAAGGGGGTGACCCTGATGCTCGTCGCGTTCGTCACGTGCTTCGGCTTCGGCACCCTCAACGTCCTCGCTGGGGTGGACGCCCTGCTCATCGCCCAACGCAAGGCGCGCGGCGAGCCCGTCGGCGACTGGCAGATCTTCTAGAACCGGCCCTGCTTCCCGGAGCCCCGCGTGCAGCACAAGATCCTCTACCGGCCCTCCTTCGCGATGGCCCATGTCGAGCTCGCCGCCGGCGAGTCCATCCGCACCGAGTCCGGCGCCATGGTCGGGATGTCGGCGCACCTTCGGCTCGAGTCGAAGCTGGAGGGCGGCCTGCTGGCCTCGCTCGGCCGCGCGATGCTCGCCGGCGAGTCCCTCTTCCAGAGCACCTACACGGCCGAGGGCGCGCCGGGCGAGATCCTGCTCGCGCCCGCCACCCCCGGCGACATCCTCGGGGTCGACCTGGTCAACCAGACCCTCCTCGTCCAGTCGGGCAGCTGGCTCGCGGGCAGCACCTCGCTCTCGGTGGAGACCCAATTCGCCGGCATGCAGATGCTCGGCGGAGAGGGAGCCTTCCTGATCAAGGTCAGCGGGAGCGGCACGCTGCTGCTCTCCAGCTACGGCGCGATCCACAAGATCGTCCTCGCCGCCGGCGAGTCCTACGTGGTCGACTCGGGGCACGTCGTCGCGTTCGACATCGGCGTTCGCCACGAGCTGACGAAGGCGGCGAGGGGGTTCCTAAGCTCGGTGACCTCGGGGGAGGGCCTCGTGTTCCGCTACACCGGCCCGGGCGAGGTGTACCTCCAGACCCGCAGCCTCCAGAGCTTCGTCGACGCGATCAGCCCGATGCTCCCGAAGCCGGCGGCGCCCCGAGGGTAGCGGCGCCCCGAGGGTAGCGGCGCCTACTCCTCTTCCGGCTCGTCCATGTCGTCGAAGCGGCTCGACTCCTTCACCTTGGCCCCGAACAGCCGGATCTGCAGGCCCGCGGCTACCCCGGCGCCGATGATCCCGGCGCCGCGCGGTACCGCGGCGTCGACCTCCTCCTGGATGCCGTCGCGGAACGTGGAGACCACCTCTCCCGCGAGCCGCACCTGCAGCGGCACGTGCAGGAAGAAGTCGACCGACCTGGAGATCCGGGCCTCGCCGCCCACGAACAGCTCGGCCGCGATCATGACCGCCGGCTCGAACACCAGGCCCTCGGGCACGCTGTCCGGATCCATCTCGGTGCGACCGCGCAGGAGGAGCACCGAGCCGCCGAACGTGGGGCGGATCGGGAGCACCGGGAACAGCGTGGCCGTCACGCGCGGGCCGACGACCAACGTGGTCTGGCCGGTCGAATAGGGCTGCGACGCGGAGGCGGGCTGGCCGACGGTCTCCTGGCCGATGTCGACGGTCCACGAGCCGGTCGTGACCCCGATGGTGGCGCCAACATCCACCACCGGCGAGATCCCGAAGCCGACGCTCCCCCCGAAGTTCGCGCCGCTCCCGGTCTGCACCGCCTGGGCCGCGTACACGTCCACGATGGTGAGCGTGCCGCTCGGCACGTCATAGGCGCTCCGCGAATAGTACAGGCCCGAGTAGGGCCCGTTGGAGAAGCCGACCGTCGGACGCAACAGCAGCTGGCCCTTCCGCCCGACCGCGCGCTCGCGCCATTGGAACAGCTCGAGCCCGGAATTCTTGTAGCGGAGGTACTCCGCCGGCTTCATGTCCAAGCGCTCCCAAGGCTTGGTGCCCTCTCCCTCCATCTTCTTGGAGAGGTCCTCGAGCGAATACGCCGGCCGCTCGATCACACGGTCGCTGCGGCTGATGACCGCGGTGACGCTCCCCATCTCCCGTTGGAGCTCGTCGAGCTGCTTCCGGACCTCGACGTCGTCCATCGGCTCCGGAGCGTCCTCTCCGTCGAAGCGGATGTCGCGCTCCTTGCCGATCTCGCCGTCGATCGCGGCCGCGAGCACCTTGGCCACGCCCTCGGCGAAGGCCTCGTCCGCGCCCGACTCCAGCTCGGACTCGAAACGGATGAGCGAGCGCCCGTTCCGGATGTCGAGGATCTCGATCTGCACCTGCGTGCCCCCGACGACCGCCAGCACCGTACCGGTGACCGCGAACGCCGCCTTGCCCCGCTCGCCGATGATCTGGGTGCACCCCACGACCTCGCCCCGCGGGCAGCCGTCCATGTAGGTGCGCGCGGCGTAGTCCTCGAACGCCGGTGTGTCCTCGACCCGGAGCACGTCGAAGCCGGGGTGGTCCTTGAGCTCCTGCGCGAGGAAGTTCTCGACGAGGGACGCGAGTCCGGTCGCCTCGGCGTTCCGCGGCTGCAGGCTGGAGACGAGGATCGTCGTCTCGGGTTCGGCGGCCGAGGCCGCGGAGAATGCACCCGAGAGCGCGAGGGAGAGGGCGATGGAGGTCAGCACGCCGGAAGGGTACATCAGGCGGGGCGGATGCCGCATCAGGAACCCCTCCGAACCGCGGCGTGGCACCGCTCGCTACCCCTCCAAGCGCGCCAGCACCGCGATCCGTCCGCGGAGCTCCTCGCACAGCGGCGCGAACATCCAACGCGCGCGCAGCTCCATCCCCTGCTCCATCTCGAAGCGCCGCAGCGGCTCGGGCAGCGCCTCGATGAGCTCGTGGAGCGGGCGCATCGCGTGGAGCTGGTAGGGCCGGCCCTCGGCCTCGAGGCGCGCCGCCGCGCCGAGCGGATCGGCCCCGGCGGCCAACGCCTCTCGCGCCGCCGCGCCCAGCACCAGGCCCGCGTCCCTCCGCGCCTCGAGATCGGCCAGCGCGTCCCCGAGGCGCCGGCGCTCGGCCCGGAGGATCGCGCGCGGATCGAGCCGGGCGCGCACCCGACGCTCGGCCGTTCGCCCCACGCCAGAAGCGCCGCCAGGTGCGCCGCTCGCCCCGGCGCCGCCCCGCGCCCGCGCGGCGATGGTGTCGACGTAGGAGACCGCGACCGTCGCGATCAGCACCACCTCTTCGAAGCGGCGCGGCGCCCGCGGATCGGTCAGCGCCTCCACCAGCCGCACCACCCCGGTGGCGACGAGCGACCAGCGTGGCGCCCGCCCCGCGCCCACCCCATGGGCGAGCCCATCGCCGGCGAGGCGCTGCAACGTGCGCCGCACCTGGGTCGCGTCGAGGTCGGCGCCCGGGCGCAGGTGGTCATCGCCCATCCAATTCGTGAACAGCAGGAAGAAGAACCGCACGTCCTGCGGGCGGAACCCGGTGGGGCTCGCGGCGTCCGCGGCCAACAGCGCCGCGAGCAGCGGCACCTCCCACGCGGCGAGGGCGCTGGTCCGGCGGCTGATGACTGTGTCAGCGCTGTGCATGCCCCGACAATGCCGTATCTACCGCCCGATGGCAAGCGGCTACTGACACTGTCAGCGGCATCCTCCTCGTCGGGGCCCGAAGGCGGGCCTACAGCATGGTCACCCAAACGGAGAGTGACATGTCACGCATCGGCAACCCCCAGCCCCACAGCAGCGCCTGGATGGCACAGGTCTGGATCAGCTGGCTCCTGGCCTTCTTCGCCATGTTCGGCGGCATCCTGTTCCTGCCGGCGGATGTGTGGACCAAGGGCTACCTGCTCATGGGCCTGGTGTTCACCGTCGGCTCGACGATGAACCTCTCCAAGACCGTGCGTGACAACCACGAGGCGACCAAGGTGAGCAGCGTCATCAACGACGCGCGGCTCGAGAAGATCCTCGCGGAGCATGACCCGCTCCGGTAGGGAGCGGACGCATGGGAGACCGCGCGCGCGGCGGTGCCCGGCGCCCCGGGCGGCGCCGACCGCCGCGGGTGGAGGGTGGGATGCGCGTGGTGACGCGGCACTTGTCTGTCTTTCGTCCGCGGGGTCGCGGCGAGGTCGGCGCGGGCGGTCCGCGAACCCTCCTCGGGCTTCCCGTCCTCCATCCCGCTGACACGAGCCGTCAGCGGCGGGCGTTGGTGCCGATCTCGAGGGGTGATGCAGCACCCCCGGTGTTCGTCACCCGTGGGGTGAGGATCTCGAGGAGTGACCCGTCACCCCCGCCGTTCGTCACCCCCATGGTGCCGATCTCCAGGGGTGCCGCCTCACCCCCGGTGTTCGTCCCCTTGGAGGTGCGATTCGCTCGCCTCCTGTGACCGTCGAGCTCGGGCGGCGCGGGAGCGCAGCGGAGCCGGAGCGGAGCCGGGTCGAATGACCGTCTTTCGCCGCGCAGCCGGGTTGAAAGACCGCGATCGACGCACGGATCGCGACCCGTGCCCTTCGATCGCCCGTCGCGAACGAACGAACGCCCAGAATCCGAAGACGAGCGGCGCACGCCGGCCTCCAACGGGCTCTTGAACCCGCCTCCTCCATGGAAAGCGGTCTTTCAGGTGAACTGCGCTCACGACGCGAGGACGTCGGCGGTTTCGTCGGGCGTCCGGCTCACGCAATCGGGCGGGTTCCCCTCCGCGGTTGCGGGCACACCGGCCGCTTCCGCAACGGCATGTTCACCAACAACATCCGCGACCTCGCGGTGGGCCCGGCAACGCGCGACGGTGGAGGAGAAGGCCCCGCAGGGATGCCGCGCCTCTACCGCGTAGACACCGAGGCCTTCCTCGTGGTGCTCGAAGGCGTGACGCCCGAGGCGTTCGAGCCGCGCCTCGCGAAGGACATCCGCCCGAAGGGGAAGCCGCGCTCGCGTCCTCGGGCTCGGACCCCGTCGCGTCCGCGCGCGTCGCGACGAATGCGCGCTCGTTGGCGGCTACGACCTGCCCTTCGCCCGGTTGCGGTCGACCCCACCGCGGACGGACATCCGCCCGGGAATCAGCCGCACTCTCCCGACCGGCCTCGTGCGGAGGGCGAACGGAGCGCGGCGGGCCCCGGGCCGGCCGCGCCGCCCGCGTCCTCGCGGGCGACGTAGACAGAGACGGTCAGCCCGACCTGCTCGACTACGGCTCGGTCGGGCACAGCGTCGCGTGCGCCCCAGCGACCTCGACGGCGACGGCCACAGGGAGCTGTTGGGCGGCGGGACCGGTGTCCTCGCCAACAGCACGAACAGCGGCGTCGCGGGACCTGGTACGGCCCCGTGTCGGGCACCCACGAGATGGCCGACACCGACGCACGGTTCGCGTGCTCGCCCCGCAGATCGGGCTTTGGCGCATCGGCGCGCTTTCGACGGCGACGGCCAGCCCAGCGCACGGACGCGCGCACACGGCAGCGGACAGCGGTCGCCGCGACCGGCCGTGAGGCGACTCCTGTCCGGTTGATCGTCCACGTGGAGCCGGTCGAACCCCGCGCCACGGTTCAAGACACGGAACGAGGACAGCAACTCGCGCAGGGTCCTGGTCGCGCAAGGGCCCTGACCCGACAGAGGTCGCCCCACGACCGGCAGTAGCCCGACCTCTGTCCGCTTTCCGCCCCGATCGTTCCGATGTGGGCCGCGCGGGGAGGGGCACGCCCTCGTAGTGAGTGTTCCTCCTGCCGTTGATGGATGCGGATCGAGTGGGCTTCTCGAGGGGGGACGCCTCACGCCCGCCGTTCGTCACCTGTGCGGTGCGAATCGCCCGCCACGCACGGCCGTCGCGCCCGCCGCGCGCTCGCGCAGCTCGCTGCCCGGCGCCCCGGGCGGCGCCTGCGCCACCATGAGGCAGCGCAGGCCGCGCGAGGCGACTGGAGGGCGGCCGCGCGCCCGGGCGCGGCCGGTCCGCCCGCGTCCTCGCGGGCGACCGAGCCCGAAGGGCGAGCCCGCAAGGCGCCGGCCCCGGCGTCCGCGCCGGGGACGCGCCCGCACGCCCAAGAGCCCGGTCGGTCAGATCGCCCGGATGGTCTTCCGCCGCGGCGCGCGCAACGTCGGCGCGGTCGTATCGGCCGAGGTGAGCAGGGCCACCGTGTCCCCGAACATCGTGTGCGGCGCGGTGTCGTAGGGGAGGAGGCGCTCCAAGCGCAGCCCGCCGCCCACCAACCGGGCGATGTCCCGCGCGAGGGCCCGCGGGTTGTTCGAGACCAGCGCGACGCGACGCAGGTCGAGGGCGAGCAGCAGCTCCATCGTGGGGGCGTCGACGCCCTTGGGCCCGACATCGACCACGGCGATGGGACGGCGCCCGGCGAGCCGGGGGCGCGAAACCTCGAGCCCCTCGTCGAACGGGCCCGACACGAAGTCGGCGCTGATCGAGTTGGCGGCGGCGTTCTCGCGGGCGCGCCGGATGACCCCCTCGTGGGGATCGATGCCGAGCGCCCAGCCCGCGCGCTTGGCGAGCAGGAGGGTGCGGGCGCCGGCCCCGGCGGCGGCGCCGAGATCGACCACGGTGTCGCCCGCGGCGGGCGCGAGGGCATCGACCAGGCCCTCCCACGCGGCGACGCCGAGCTTCGGGTAGCCGGGAAACGGGTCGAGCGCGCCCAGGCGGATCCGGAGCCCCGACACGTCCTCCTCGAGGGAGGTGCGGCCGTACACGAGGGTCACGTCGGCGTCACCGCTGACGGGATCGCGGAAGAGCAGCGGGCCCGGCTCGTCGTTCCAGTGCGCGAACACGCCGGCGATGTCGGTGAGCTGCCCCGCGATGGCCTCGGCCAGCGACTTGGCGTAGTTGGACGGGCGCCCGAACACCAACGTGACGAAGATCTCGCCGGTGGTGGCGGACTGCCGGGCGAAGAGCCCGCGGAACGTGCCGCGGTGGCCCTCCCACGGGTAGATGTCGAGCGCCTTGAGGTGGTAGGCGGTGGTCGACATCAGCCGGCGCAACGGCTCGGTCGCGACGTGACAGAGGGGAATGGGGACGACGCGACGGCCATCCTTGCCCGGCACGCCGAGGCGCAGGTGCCGCTCGTCCGACCAGCCCGCGATGAGCTCGATGGTGTGCGAGGCGCCCGCGGCGTCGACGGGGAACCCCTCCGCCCGGGCGATGGCCCCCAGCTCGAAGCTCTGGGGCGCTCGCTCCGCCACGAAGGCGTCCTTCAAGAGGCCCATGCGCGCGCGATCCTGACCCGCGGGGTTCAGGTGCATGAGCGGGCACCGGCCGCAGGGCACATACCGGTCACACGGCGGCTCCACGCGGTCCGGATGCCCACGACCGTCCGCCTTGACGAAGCGGGCGCGGTGCTGGTGGCTGCCCCGTTCGATGAGCCGAACTTTGGCGCGCTCGCCCGGGATGCCCCCGAACACGGCGAGCTGCGCGTGATCTCCCCGGACGAAGGCCTCCCCGCGAGAGAGCCAACCATCGGGCACTACGACGTATTCTTCTTCACCACGCGCCATCCGCCCTGCTATCCCGAATGGAGGCAGCAGGCGGCGCCGACATGCTCGGCGCCGCCTGCCGGCGCCCCCGGTCCCCAAGCTGGACTTGACGTGTAAAGACGGATAGGCTCGGCTTCTCCCCCCGCGATTCCCCATCGCGACCCTCCGCCCGGAGCCCCCGTGTCCCTACCTGCATCTCAGCCGGCCGTGGCGACCATCACGGTCCCGACCGCCCCGATCCTGACCCCTCCGGTGACCGGCCCCTCCCACATCCAGTTCGACGATCCGCCCCGCGGCGCCGCCGTCGGGGCCCAGCCCGCCACCGAGCGCATCGCCGCGACCCTCCGCAACGCCGGTATCGACGCGCCCAATTCGTTGTACGACGAGGCCCTGGCCTTCGCGCGGGAGGGCCATCTCGGCCAGGCGCACGCCCGCCTGCAGATGCTCGTCTGCCTCGATCCGGACGACTCCGACGCGCTCCTCCTCATGGCGAAGGTGCACGCCGCGCAGGGCCGCCCCTCCGAGGCCCTCGCCCGCATGGACGCGGCGCTGGCCGCCGGCGGTCTGGCCCCGGCCGGCGCGCGCGAGCAGCTCGAGGGCGCGATCCGCGCCGAGCGCGCGCGGGAAGAGGAGCACCGCGCCCGCATCGCCGCGCGCGAACAGGGCGAGATCCGCTCGCTCCGCAACGAGACCCGCACGCTCCGCTCGGAGACCATTCGCCTCGAGACCGAGATGCTCCAGTCGCAGGAGCGGGAGCGGAACTGGAAGTACGCCGCGCTCGCGGTGAGCGTGGTCGGCGTGCTCGTGATCGTGATGCTCGCCGCCCTGGGCGGTCGCAGCGCGCCCGAGGCGGTCCCCGTCACCGCCGCGGTCAACCTGACCCCGCCGGCCGCGGTCTCCCTCGCCGAGGGCGCCGGGGCGTCCGCCGCACTCGGATCCGCGCCGACCGCCCACGTCGTGAGCCCCCCCGCCGTGCTCGTCCCGCCGAAGGCCGCGAACGCCCCGGCGCTCGAGTCGAAGGCCGTGGTCGCCGCGGTGAAGGCGCCGGAAGCCAAGGGCCCCCGCGTGCACGTGGTCGGCTCGGGTGACACCCTCTACAAGCTCGCCTCCCGGTACTACGGGGACTCCAACCGCTGGAAGGAGATCGAGGCCGCGAACAAGGGTGTCCTCGGCAAGTCGATCGACCTGTCCATCGGCATGAAGCTCAAGATCCCGTGACCGCGCTCGGGGGGCGCTACCAGCTCCTCGCCCTGCTCGGCACGGGTACGGCCGGCTCGGTCTACCGCGCGAATGACCTCGCGAGCGGCCAGGCCGTAGCCGTCAAGATCCTCGTGGGCGGCTCCCCCCAACGCGACGCGCGCCTGGAGCGGGAGGGTCGGGTGCTCCGCGAGCTCGGGATCCCCGGCGTGGTGCGCCTCCTCGACGAGGGCGTGCACGATGGGCGGCGGTTCCTGGTGACGGAGCTGGTGGACGGCGTCGCGTTTCCGGGAGCGGGACGGACCCCCGAGTGGGACGCGGTGGCGCCCCTCGTGATCCGGCTCTTCGAGACCCTCGCCCTCGTGCACGCCGCGGGGGTGATCCACCGCGATCTGAAGCCCCAGAACGTGCTCGTCGACGCCACGGGCGCGCCCACGGTGCTCGACTTCGGCCTTTCCTCCCTCCTCGGCGGAAACGCGAGCCTGACCGCCACGGGGGACGTGGTCGGGACGCCCACCTACCAGGCTCCCGAGCAGGTGCTGTGCGATCGGCCGGTCGACGCCCGCGCCGACCTCTACGCGGTGGGCGTCATGATCTACGAGGTCCTGGCGGGCCGCTCCCCGCAGCCGGCGCGGTCCCTGGGCGGCATCTACAGCGCGCGCCTCGTCCGCGATCCGCCTCCCCTGCGATCCGTGGCGCCCCAGGTGCCCGCGGCGGTCGCGCGCATCGTCGATCGCCTCGTGGCCCGCGACCCGGAGGACCGCCCCGGCTCCGCCCGCGCCGTCCTGGACGACCTCGCGGGCGCGGCGCCCATCCGGCCGGCCGGCCTCCTCCCCTGGCTCGGCACCCGCGAGCCGATCGCCCGCATCGTCGCCGCGGCCCGCGAGCGGCGCGCGATCGACGTGACGGGCCTCCGGGGCGCCGGGCGCACGCGCCTCCTGGCCGAGGTCGCTGGAGAGCTGGCCGTGGCGGGGATCCGGACCGCGCGGCTGCAGCCCGGCGCGCGGCCCTACGAGAGCCTGATGGCGGCGCTCGAGGGTCCATCCGCGGGCGTCCCGCCCGACGTCGACGACCTCCCGGCGGCGCTGCGTGCGCGCCTCGGCGCGGGCGACGTGCTCCTCGTGGACGACGTTGACCACGTCGATGCGTGGACGGCCGCGCTCCTCGAGACGATCGCACCCGACGCCGGCGCGGTGATCCGCGGCGCCGCGGGCGGGTCGCCGCGCGAGGTCGTGCACCTCGGGCCTCTCTCTTGCGCCGCGCTCCTCCAGCTGTTCGAGGGGAGCGGCGCCGAGCCCGACGCGGACCCACCGGGCGTCGCGACCGCGGGCCGTGTGGCCAGCACGGAGCGCTTCGCGGCCAGCCTGCTGCACGCCCGCACCGCCGGGCTCGCCTCCCGCGTCGCCGCCGAGGTCGGGGCGTGGGTGGCCGCGGGCCACGCGCGCTGGTCCGGCGACCAGCTCGTCGTGTCGGACGAGCCGCTCGAGCTCCTGGCGCTCGGTCCCCCACCGGACGCCCGGCTCGGGCGCCGCTCCGCCCCCGAGGCCCTCTCCGAACCGCTGGCCATGGCCCTCCTGTGGGTGACGCTCGCGGAGCCGTGCGCGACGCTCTCGGTGCTGGCGGCGGCGCGCGGTCGGCGGCCATGGGAGATCGAGGCCGAGCTCGACGCGCTCGTCGCGCGGGGGGGCGTCACGCGGCAGCCCGACGGCGCGCTCGCCCCACGGCCCGATGTCGCCGGGCTCGTCCTCAGCGCCGACGACGAGCGCTCCCTGGCCCTTGCCGCCGTCGGGCGCGCGTTCCCGCCGGGTGCGGCGGGGCGCCTGCGCCGGCTCCTCGGCGGGGAGGCCTGGGCAGAGGCGGCGGGTGAGGCCGAGCGGGTCGCGATCGGCGCGCTGGAGGAGGGCGGCTTCGCGGTGGCGCTCGCCGCCGCGCGGTGGGGCCTGCGGGCCGCGGCCGAGAGCGACGAACCGGTGGCGACGGCGACCCTGCGCGTCCTGCTCGCCCGCGCGGCGGTCAACGTCGGCAGCCCCGCCGCGCTGGCGTGCGCGGTGGCCGAGCTTCGGTGCGCGGGGAGCCGGCACCCGTCGGAACCGTTCGTGCGCGCGCTCGACGCGGGCGACGCCCCGCGCGAGGCCTGGCAGCGGGGACTCGAGGTCGCGGAGGCGCTGGTGGAGGCCGGCGCCCACGCCGAGGCCCTCCGTGAGGTCGCCCCCCTCGCGCTCGCCGCGGAGCGGCACCGCCTCTCCCGCCTCGCGCTCCACGCGCGGTGGATCCAACGCGCGGCCGCCTACCGGGCGGGGGCTCCGGACGCGGCGGGCCCCGACCTGCGCTTCGTCGACGAAGCCCACGCGCTCGGCGTGGACCGGCTGACGGCGCGCGTGTGCCTGACGGAGGCCGCCGTGGCGTGGCGCGCGGGCCGCTACGAGGACGGCGCGGGGCTCGCCCGCCGGGCCGTGGCCGCCGAGCCGGGCATGCCCGGCGTCGCGACCCCGGTGGCCACGCTCGCGCGAGCGTTGGTCGTCGCTTGCACGGATCGCGGGGGCGCGGACGAGGCCCGGTCGCTCGTCGCCGAGGCGGACTTGCTCCCCGACCCGGCGGTGGGCGTACAGGTCCGCGGGCTCCTGGCGCTCGCGTTGCCGGAGCTCGGGGCCGCGTTCGCCGTCGACGCGGAGAGGCTCGGGGAACGGGCGGGGCGACGGGGCGAGATCCGCGCCGTGCTCTCCTGCGCCGAGGCGCTCGCGTTCTGTCGCGCATCCGCACGTCGGTGGGCGAGGTCCGCGCCCTGAGGGCATGGTCGCGTGGATGCTGTACACTCCGCCGACGGAGGGGGGAACGGTGCCGACGGGGGGGTCTACGAACGGAGGAGCGCCGCCCGGGGTCCTCTTCGTCGGGCGCTACACGCTCCTTGAGATCCTCGGCTCGGGGGGCACCGGGGTCGTCCACAAGGCGCTCGACACGATCACCGGCGAGCTGGTCGCCATCAAGATCCTCTCTCCCCTGGCCACGGCCGCGCACCTGCGGCAACGGCGGGAGGTCCTCGCCCTCCGCGTGCTCCAGGCCCCCGGCGTGGTGCGGCTCATCGATGACGGAGTCAGCGACGGGCGCCCGTTCATCGTGATGGAGCTGATCGACGGGTCGCCGTTTCCGGGCGAAGGCCAGCGCCTGTGGGCGGACGTGGCCCCGCTCGCGATCTCGCTGCTCGAGAGCCTCGCCCGCGTGCACGCCAACGGCGTCATCCACCGGGACCTGAAGCCCGCCAACGTCCTGGTCAACCGTGCCGGCCGCCCGATCATCCTCGACTTCGGCCTCGCGCGCAGCGACACGTTCGATCTGGCGATCACGCGGGCCGACACCGTGGTGGGGACGCCTCGCTACCAGGCCCCCGAGCAGCTGGTGAACGGCCCCCTCGACGCCCGCACGGATCTGTACGCCGTGGGGCTGATGCTCTACGAGGTGCTCGCCGGGCGGCCCGCGCACACCCTCGAGAACGTGCACGTCCTGTTCGCCGCCCGCGTGTTGAAGGACGCGCCGCCCCTCCAATGGGCCGCGACGCACGTCCCGCCCGAGGTGTGTCGGGTCGTCGACAACCTCCTGGCGCGGCTCCCCGAGGCCCGACCCCGCTCGGCCACGGAGGTCGTGCGGGCCTTGCGGGGCCTCTCCGCCGACGATGGGCGCCCGCCGTTCCCCTGGCTCGGCCCCGAGGCGCCGATCCGCGCCGCGGTCGACGCCGCCCGGAGCCAACGTTCCTTCGACATCCAGGGGCCGGCCGGGTCGGGGCGTTCCCGGTGTCTGCAGGAGATCGTCGCGGCGCTCGCGCGCGGCGGGCGGCGCGCGGCCCGGACCACCCGGGGGGCGCGCCCCTACGAGAGCCTGCGCGCGGTCATCGGCGATCCCGACACGGCCGAGACCGCCGTGGACGCTGGCTCGGAGCCGCGCGATCGCTCCGGCGCGGATCCCGCGGACATCGCCCGTCTCCTCGAGCGGCGCCTCCGGGAGACGCTCGCCGGCGGCACCGTGGTGATCGTCGACGACGCGGAGGATGTCGACCCGTGGTCCGCGGAGCTGCTCGACCGCGCGCGCGGCGACGGCGCCATCATCCGCGCGTGGCGCGCGCCGAGAGCAGAGGCCTGCGCGCTGGCTCCCCTCTCCGAGGTGGCGCTACGACCCCTGTTCCACGGACCCGACCGGCTGCTCCACCTCCGCGAGGACGCGTCGCACGCGCTCGCCGTCCGCACGGCCGGCCATCCCGCAAGGGTCGCGGCCGAGGTGTCCGCGTGGGTCAGCGGCGGCTACGCCACGTGGCGGGACGGCCGGCTCGCGCTCGATCGGACGGCGCTCGATCGGCTCGAAGGGGGGGTGTCGGTACAGGTGCCGCCGCCGCCGATCGATCTCGACGGCGCGGTACTGAAGCGCGGCCTCGAGCAGATGCTGGCCTGGGTCACGCTCGCGTGGCCCCACTCCTCCCTCGCGCGCCTCCGAGCGGCCCACGGGGGCGGGTGGGAGGTCGACATGATGCTCACCGAGCTCGAGCGGGCCGGCGCCGTCCGTCGCACCGAGGATGGTCGGTTCGAGCCCCGACACGCGGCGCTCGCGCTCCATGACTGGAGCTCGGACCAACGTCGTGACGCGCACGCGTTGCTCGCCGCGTCCCTGCCCCCGGGCACGCACGGCCGCTTCGCCCACCTCATCGGCGCGGGCGACTTCTCCGGCGCCGCGCGGGAGGCCCGACTCCTGGCGAGCCGCCTCATCGCGGACGGCTACGTGGGGCGCGCCATCGGGGTGCTCTCCCAGGGTCTCTACGCGGCGCGTGAGGCGGGGGACAGCGAGGCAGAGGCCGCCCTGCTCGGCGACGCCACCCAGGCCGCGCTGGTCGAGGGCGTGGCGGGCGCGATCAAGTACGTGCGCTACGAGCTCGCGCGCACCTCCGGCGCGTCCGTGGGGCCGCTGGACACGCTGCTCCGCGCCGGGCTCGCGCACGTCGGCGGCGATGTACCCGGCCTCGAAAAGGCGCTCGCAGAGCTCCCGCCGTTCGAGGACCCCGCGCTGGAAGTCTGGCGGAGGGCCGTCGTGCTCTACCGCGAGTTCCGCGTCGGCCTCCCGGCGGCGTCCGCCTACGTGGACGCGTGCCTGGTCTGGGCCGAGGCGTCGGGCAGCTCGTTCCTGCTCGGGCGGGTGCTCGGCTGGAAGGGCCTCCTGCGGTACCAGGAGGGCCAATACCTCGACGCCGCGGCGTGGCACCTCCGCGCGCTGCCGCTGAAGGAGGGCGCGGCCGACCGCCTCTCCACGATGGTCAACGCGGCTTCCGCCTTCCTCGAAGCCCAGCGCCTGGACGAAGCGAGCCGCTGGGCGACCGAGGCGCTGGCGCTGGCCGCCGAGCGACGGAGCGTGCTGTTCGAGGCGCGCGCGACGTGGATGCTCCGGATGGTGGCGTACCGCACCGATCGTGCCTTGGCGCCCGACCTCGAGCTGGTCGACGCGATCGGGAGGGTGGGGGCGCCCCTGATCGAGGCGAACGTGTGCTTCACCGAGGCGGGGATCGCCTGGCGGAGCGAAGCCCACGCCGAGGAGGCGGGCTGGCTCGCCCGGAAGGCGGAAGCCCTCTATTTGAAGCAACGAAACGAGGGGACGCGGATCCTCGGCACGGCGCTCGCGTTGACCTGCGAAGGCGAACGGGACCCCGAACCCTGGCGCGCCCTCGCGGAGGCCGCCTTGGCCGCACCGCCCGGGACCGGCCTGGCGCAGACCCTCGCGATGGTCGCGAAGAGCGGCGTCGTGTGGACCGAGGCCTGGTCCGACGCGGTCACCCGGGCCATTGCGGCCGCGCCGTCCCCGGTGCCGTCGCAACGGCGCTTACTGCTTGCCGAGACCGAAATCATCGCGTACTGTTCAGCCGCGGCCGACAGAGAAGTAGTAGCCTGAACCGGCCGTTGGAGCAGCAAAATGGCCAATCCGTCCTTCAACGATCCGGGCACCTTCAACATCCGGGACCTCGACACGGGTCTCCTCGTCGCGAAGCTACATGTGGAAGTGCCCGCCGCCGACGTCGCCGGCGGCCGTGGCTACCTGATGCACTGGGCCATGGTCAAGGCCTCCACCGGCGACGCCGGCTGGGGCGTCTGGGCCAGGCCCACCCAGGGGAACAACAAGCAGTGGCAGTGGGAAGGCACGGGGGAGACCTTCGCGCAGTTCCTGACGTGGATGCACCTGTCGACCCGGAAGGGCAACCTCCGCTACCTGGTGCAGGGCGCGCGCGAGCAGGACATCATCCCGTAGCGCGATGCGCGCGCTCACTCCTCGAGCAGCGCGGCCACCGCGGCGTAGATCTCCACCTTCCCGGGCTCCTTCGGGTCCGGGTAGGCGCGGATCCGGCCCAGCGTGTCCACCACGACGAAGCGCTCGCCATGCAGCACGGTGGCGGGCGCGGGCGCGGCGGAGCCTCCGGGCGCGCCGCCGCGTGCCTCCACCCGTTCGAGCATCATCTTGAACCCGTCGACCACCACCGCCTCGAGGGTGTCAGCGGGCCCGGTCAGGAACGACCACCGGGCTGGATCCGCACCGAACCGGGCGCCATACGCGGCGAGCACGGGCGGTGTGTCGGTGTCCGGATCGACCGAGAAGGACACCAGGCGTACCCTGGGGTTTCCGACGTAATGCGCCTGCACCTCCGCCATGTGGGCGGAGAGCACCGGGCACACGTCCGGACACGACGTGAAGATGAAGTCGGCGACCCACACCGCGCCGCGGAGGCTCTCGGTGGTGATGGTGGCCCCCGTCGTGTCCGTCAACATGAACGGCGGCACCACTCCCAGCACGGGGAGCAGCTCGACGGTCGGCGTCCCGCCGGCGCACGCGAGCAACATCCAGAGCACCGACTGGGTCACGACGCGGCGGCCCCATTGCTCGGGTGGAGGCGCACCGCGGCGTCCAGCAGGAGCGCCTCGATGCGCACGCCGTCCAGCCGGTTGATCTCCTGGATGCCGGTCGGCGATGTCACGTTGATCTCGGTGAGCCAGCCGCCGATGACGTCGATGCCGACGAAGACCAGGCCCTGCTCCCGGAGGCGCGGCCCGAGGCGCGCGCAGATCTCGAGGTCACGCGCGTCCAGCGTGCTCGCGGCCACCCGGGCACCGGCGTGCATGTTCCCGCGGTGGTCGTCCCCCGAGGGCACGCGCAGCATCGCGCCCACCGGCTCGCCGTCCACCAGGATGATGCGCTTGTCGCCCTCCACGATCTCCGGGATGTACCGCTGCGCGAAGATGGCCTGACGGCCCTCCTGCGTGAGCAGCTCGATCATCGAGCGGAGGTTGGCGTCCCGCGCGGAGGTGACCAGGACGCCCCGGCCGCCGTTGCCGTCCCAGGGCTTGATGACGATGCGCTCGTGCTCCTGGGCAAAGGCGACGATCCGCTCCCGCTCCCGCGCGACCAGGGTGTCCACGCACAAGTCGGGGAAGTCGAGCGTGTGGAGCTTCTCGTTGTAGGTGCGGACGGAAGCGGGCCGGTTGAGCACGAGCGTCTCGGAGGAGACCCGCTCGAGGAGGTACGTCGCGAAGATGTACTCCATGTCGAACGGTGGGTCCTTCCGCATCCACACGAGATCGAACGCCCCGAGCTCCACGTCCTTCGGGGCCTCGCGCACGAAGTGGGGCGCCTCGGCCAACGTCGTGACCGCTTCGGCGCGCGCCCAGGTGCGCCCGCCGCGCACGTACAGATCGTTCGGCACGCACCACGCCACGGGCCAGCCCCGCGCCGAGCTCTCGCGCATCAACATGTAGGTGGAGTCGCCCGCGAGGTTCAAGCGGTCGAGCGGGTCCATGACGAACAACGAACGCACGGGGGCTCCCAGGGGTCGGTCCGACTATCCGGTTCTCTCGCGGAAGGGGACGCGCCCGGCGACGCGCCGGCCGCCGGGGACTTCCGCCCTGGACGCCCGCTACTTGCCGATGCAGAACCGTGCGAACAGGCGGTCGAGCACCGCCTCCCGCGTGTCGCGCCCGACCAGGATGTCGATGCTGGCGAGCGCTTCGTAGACGCGCTCCACCGCGACGGCCGGGCCGCCGTGCTCGCGCAGGGCGGCCGAGGCCGCGGAAGCGTTGGCGCCGAGCCGCGCGTACGCGTCCCGCTGCCGCTGGCTCGCGACGAGCCCGGCGACCTCGCCGGGATCCTCGCCGCGCAGCGCGCGCGGCAGGGCGTCCCGAAGCGCGTCGACCCCGAGGCCCGTGGGGATCGCGACGTCCAGCGCCTCCACCCCGTCGGGGAGCGCGAGCGCGCGCGGCAGATCGGCGTGGGTGACCACCACGATGCGCGGGCGGGCCGCGGTCCGCGCGAGGATCGCCTCTGCCACCGCATCGAGCGCACGGTGCCCGGGCAAGACGACCAGCAGGAGCTCCGCGGCCTCCACCATCCCCACGGCCAGGGCGAGCCCGGCGGCCTCGATCGGATCGACGGCTCCTTCCTCGGGCCCGCCGGAACGTTCGCCCGCCGTGTCGTAGAGCAGGACCCGCACCGAGGCGAGCGGCAAGGCGCTCTCCACCACGTCCCGCGTGGTGCCCGGAGTCGGGCTCACCAGGGCCCGGTCACGCCCGAGCAGCGCGTTGAACAGGCTCGACTTCCCGGCGTTGACCGGCCCCACCAACGCGACCTTCGCGCCCTCCACCGCCACCTGGCCGGCGCGATGGCTGGCCACCGCCACCGCCGCGTCGGCAGCCACCGCGTCCAGGCGGGCGGCCAGCTCGGCGTCGGAGGCGACGAGCAGGTCCTCGCCCGGGTAGTCGAGCACCGCCTCGAGCTCCGCCGCCACGTCGACGAGGGCATCGCGCAGCGCGTCGATCCGGGCGGTGACGCGCCCGTCGAGGCCGGCCCGCGCGACCGCGAGCCCCGCCGCCGAGGTCGCCGCGATCGCCTGGAGGACCGCCTCCGCGCGTGTCAGGTCCATCCGCCCGTTCAAGAACGCCCGCCGCGTGAACTCGCCCGCGTGAGCGGGGCGCGCGCCCTCGGCGCAGAGGGCGTCGAGGAGCCGCTCCACGAGCAGGGGGTTGCCGTGGCACGAGATCTCCGCCACGTCCTCGCCCGTGTAGGAGGCGGGGCCCGGCATCCAGGTCACGAGGCCCTCGTCGAACACGCCGGCGGCGTCCCGGAGCCGGGCCAGCCGGACGGCGCGCGGGCGGGGCAGCGGGCCGCACACGGCCGTGATCAGCCGCGCGAGATCCGGCCCCGACACCCGTACGACCGCGATGGCGCCGTGCCCCCAGGGCGTAGCGCACGCGCAGATCGGGTCTCGGAGCGAGTGGGAGATGCCCTACTCGTCCTGCGCCGGCTCGCTCGAAGACTCGTCCGTGTGGATCTCGATGCGGCGATCGTGGCCCTCGCCGACCGACCGCGAGCCGACGCCGGTGATGGCGGCGATCTCGACGTGCACGAGGCGGCGATCGTAGCTGTTCAGGTCGCGACGGATGGTCTCGGCCTCGCCCGTCTCCAGGACGCGCGCGGCGATCGTCCGCGCGAGGCGCTTCAGCTCGTCCTCGTCGGCCTCGCTGCGGCGCGGGCGGTCGTCGTCCCGGCGCGGCCCGCGGCGGTCGCCGCGGTCACGACCGCGATCTCCGCCGCGATCCCCGCCCGCCCGGGGGCCGTCCCGAGGGGGGCCGCCGCGATCCGAGCCGCGACCCGCGTCCCGGCTCTCGCGCGGCGCGCCGCGATCCCCGCCGCGATCCCGATCGCCACCGCGGTCGCCGCGATCGGCACCACGATCCCCGCCGCGGTCGCCCCGATCGTCCCCGCGGTCGTCGCGGCGCTCGCCGCCGCCTTCTTCCATCTCGGGGGGGCGGATCACGTCGATCCGGAAGCGCGCGTTCGGGAAGCGGGTGCCCACCGACTCCTCGAGCAGGTACTGGAGCGCCTTGAGCGTCATCCCGCCGCGGCCGACGAGGTGGCGGCCGTCATCTCCCGCGTCGATGTAGATGTTCACGGTGCCGTTGCGCAGCTCGGAACGCACGGACGCCGGGCGCTCCATCGCGGTGAGCAGGCCCTTCATCCACTCGTCCGCGGCCATGACCGGGGCGAACTCCGCGGGGTCCTTCGACCAGGCGAAGATCCGCACGGTGTCCACGCCGATGCCCGCGCCTTGGGCGCTGCGGAAGTGGGCCAGGTCGATCTTGTGCTCGACCAGGGCAACCGGCACGCCGAGCTCGGCGGCGGCGGCCTCGAGGGCGGACCGAAGGCTCCGGCCTTCCGCCGTGACATGCTTCTCAGGGATGGACGACATTCCTCTCTCCTTACGCGGGCGCGGGTGGCGCTGCCGGCGACTTGTAGGACCGCGTGTTGTACCACTGCTGCAGGATGCTCAAGACGGTGTTGAGCGCGTAGTAAAGGGACAAACCGGCCGGGAGCCCAAACATGAACAGCGCGAAGATGAGCGGCATGAACCGCATCATCTGCTGCTGGGCAGGGTCCATTCCGGTCATGGGCGTCATGCGCTGCTGCAGCACCATGCCGACGGCCATGAAGAACGGGAACGCGCCATACGGATCCGGCGCCGAAAGATCGCGGACCTGCAGGAAGTCCGCCCCGAACAGGTCGGGGGTGTGCAGGAGCCCCGCGTAGAGCGCGAAGAACACCGGCATCTGCACGAGCATCGGCAGGCAGCCCCCGAGCGGGTTGACCTTGTGCTTCTGGAACAGCGCCATCGTCTCGCGGGTCTGCGCTTCCTTGTCGTCCTTGTACTTCTCCTGCAGCTCCTTGAGCAGCGGCTGCACCTGCTGCATCGCCTTGCCGCTCTTGAACGCCTTGGCGGAGAGCGGGTAGAAGCAGATGCGCACGAAGAACGTGAGGGCGACGATGGCGAGGCCCCAGTTGTGGAGGCCCGAGTGGAAGATGTTCAGGAAGAACAACAGGATCTTGGAGAAGAAGCCGAAGAAGCCGAGGTCGGCGGCGGCGTCGAAGTCGTGCCCGAGCTCCGCGAGGCGCTCGACATGCTTCGGGCCCGCGTAGAGCGTGAAGTGGAGATCCACCGGCTGATCGGGCAGGAGCGACGCGTTCGGCCCGACGAGGTAGGCCCCGTGCCCATTCGCCGTCGGCGCCCAGCTCACGGCGCCCCAGGTGGGATCGTCCGGGGCGAGCGCTGTGAGGAAGTAACGATTCTCGATGCCGAACCAGCTCACCGGCCCGGGGAGCAGCTCGGGGGCCGTGATGTCGGCCGGCGCGCTCATGCGCTCGAGGTCACCGTCCACCACGGCGGAGGCGTGCGGCGTCATGTCGTAGGCCGACGCGGGGGTGGAGAACTCGTCGGAGAGGCCGACCCAGAGCGGGCCGTTGAGCGGCACGCTCGTGGCGAAGCGCACGGTCACGTCGAACACGTCCGAGGCGTCGGTCTTCGCGAAGGTCTTGGTGATGGTGAGGCCGTCCGCCGTGACGCGGCGGAGGGTCAGGGGGCTCTGCCCCACGATCTCGTAGGCGCCATCGGGGCCGAACGCGCCGCGGCCTGCCGTCGCGAACTCACCCTTGTCGGTGAGGAGCGACAACACGCCCGTTGCCTCGCCGTACGCCTTCCAGCGGCCCGGGCCCTTGCCGGACACCGTCTCCCAGATCCACGTCCACCAAGGGGTGACCGCCACCGCCTCGCTGAATTGTGGCATCTGGACCGAGGCGATGCTGCCACCGCACGTCGTTACGGCAAAGTGCACGGTCTCCGTGTCGAGATCAACGCGCTGCTCGGTGCACGGCCCGGTGGGCTCCACGCCGGCCACGCCGGGCAGGGTGCCCTCGGTCGGAGCGCCCACGGCCGGGCCGGCCTGGTCGGGCGTTCCCTCGACCTGCGCGTCGACGGGGAGGATCTCCGGCTTTGGCGCCAGGAAGGCCGACCACACGTAGAACACCGCGAGACACAACACGATGGCGAGGAGCGCACGGCGCTCGTTCGGATCTTTCATGGAGTTCCCCCGGTCAGCGGCGGCCGGGGCACCGGATCGAGCCCGCCGGGATGAAAAGGATGACAACGACAGATGCGCTTGACGCCCATCCACCCGCCGCGGGCGGGGCCCCAGAGCTGCACCGCCTCGGCGGTGTACCGACTACACGACGGGTAGAAGCGGCACATCGGCGGCATCCACCCGTGGGTGAGCCGCTGGTAACCGCGGATCATCGTGAGGAGGAGCCACCTCAACGGCAGACTCGGGCAAACAGATCGGCCATCTCGGCCCGGAGCACGTCGAGTCCGGCGTCCGCCGCTTCCGCGCGCGGAATCACCACCAGGTCCCACGGGCCTCCGCTCGGGCCCGGGATCGCCCGAACCACCTCGCGAAGCCACCGCTTCACCCGGTTTCTCGTCACCGCGCCCCCTACCTTTCGGCTGACCGTCCATCCCATGCGGGACTCGGGATCGGCGCCGCGGCAGACTACGAGCAGCAGGTGCGGCGCCCGGATCCGACGACCCGACTTCTGCACGTGCGCGTAGTCCGCGCTCTTGCGGAGCCGTCCCGCTACGGAGGGTAGGTCAGTCGCGCTTGGAGGCAACGGTGACGGCGAGGCGGGTGCGGGCCTTGGCCCGGCGACGCCGAATGACGGCCCGCCCACCGGCGGTGCTCATGCGCTCGCGAAACCCGTGGGTGCGCTTGCGGCGGATGTTGTGCGGCTGGAAGGTACGCTTGCTCATTTTGGACTCCGTGCCCGGTCATGCCTAGGGTGCGTGCCCGAGGCACGGCGCCGCCATCTAATACACGCCCAGGATCGCGGCAAGCAGCACGACATCGGATCTTTGTTCGCCCTCTTCTTCGATCCTCACGAATTTCGCAGCGTGCCGACGTGGTCGCAGCTACTTGCGGCTGATCATGGGCCTTGAGAGATCGGAATCGCTGCGGTAGACCGTCAGGTACGGACCTCGCGCAGCCTCCCCCTTGGCGGGAGATCGTGGTCCGGACGGCATGGTGGGCCGCGGGGGTGAGGTGTCGATGGAACAGACGTGGGATCGTTTCTGCTCGGCGCTCGAGCGGAAAATTGGCGACCAGAACATGGAAATCTGGATCCGGAGCGCGCTGCGCCCGGTCGTCATCGTCGCCGATCGTGTACGCATGCGTGCCGACAGCAAGTACTACCATGACTGGATCCACGAGAACCTGCTGAAGGACATCGAGGGCGCGTGGGCGGAGACCCTCGGCCGGCGGGTCGAGGTCGAGATGACCTGGCAGGGCGCTCCAGCGGACGAGGCGCCCGTGGCCGCCGCTCGGCGTTCGCCGACCCACCTCGACCGCACGCGCACGTTCGAGTCGTTCGTCATCGGCAAGTGCAACGAGTTCGCGCAGGCGGCCTCGATCGCGGTTGCGGACGCCCCGGGGCATGCCCACAACCCGCTGTTCATCTACGGGAGCACCGGGCTCGGCAAGACCCACCTGGTCCACGCCATCGGCAACCGCGTGCTCGCGCGCTCCAACGGCAAGGCCGGCGTCTATTACTGCACCGCGGAGAACTTCTTCGCGGCGATGGTGCGCGCGCTGCAAACCCGATCGATCCAGGAATTCCGCGAGCGCTTCCGCACCGAGGTGGATGTCCTGATCCTCGACGACGTTCAGTTCCTCGCCGGTCGCGATCGCACGGAAGAGGAGCTGTTCTACGTCTTCGAGGCGATGCGGGCCGAGGGCAAGCAGATCGTGATCACGGCGGACGAGCCACCCCGCAGCATCGGCAAGCTGGAGCCCCGGCTCCGCACGCGCTTCGAGGGGGGGCTGCTGGCCGACGTACAGCCTCCCGATGTCGAGACTATGATGGCAATCCTCGCCACCAAGGCGACGGATATGAAGCTCGACATCCCGAGCGACGTGCAGTACACGATCGCCCAGCGGGTCCGCAACAGCGTGCGGGAGCTCGAGGGCGTGCTCAACCGACTCTCGGCCCTCCAGATCTTCTACGGGCAGGCGATCTCGATGGCGTTCATCCAGGACCGGATGAGCGACATCATCCCGCCGCCGGCGCCCCCGCCGAGCGCGGAGCAGATCATCGCGCGCGTGGCCGAGCACTACCACGTCCGGCCGGCCGACATCCGGGGCGACCGCCGTCCGGCGAACATCGCCCACCCGCGCCAGATCGCCATGTTCCTCACGCGTCGGATCACGGGGCTCTCGTTCCCGGAGATCGGTCGTGAGTTCAACCGCGACAACTCGACCGTGCAGCACGGGTGCAAGAAGATCGAGGGTGAGGTCCGGACGAACCCGAACCTGCGCGCCGAGATCGAGATGCTGGAGAAGATGTGTCGCGGCAACTAGCCGGGCGCCTTCGGCGTACCCTTGCCGCGGGGACGCGCGGCCTGGGTACAAGCCTGTGGACCACCGAGGGAGCGCTGGGGGAGGGAGCTGGGGGCAACTTCAGCGGTTTTCCCCAGCCCAGCCCGAGCCGCCGGGGGGTAGGGACAAGCCCCCCGTTGTCCAGCAGATATGCGCGAGTTATCCAGGCCGACAATCCAGTCTGAAATCGATAAATCCCGAAAATCCATAAATCCACAGGGACTCATCTAGATCATCAGATCGATCTCAGCTGAGACAGATCCCTTGCTACCCGGAGCCGAGCGAGATGGAGTTCCTGATCACCCGTGACGACCTCACCCGCGCACTGACGCGCGTTCAGGGCATCGTCGAGAAGCGAAGCACCACCCCCATCCTCTCGTCGGTTCTGATCCAGGCCCGCGCCGAGGGCGTTCGCATGGTCGCCACCGACAAGGCCATGACGTTCCTTGGAGATTTCGCGGCCAATGTCCGCGTCCCGGGCGAGGTCGCGGTGGACGCCGCCAACTTCTTCCAGATCGCCAAGGTCCTCCCCCCGGACGTGGTCACGGTGAAGCTGGGCGACAACCTCCGCGTCGAGGTGAAGTGCGGGAGCAGCTCCTTCAAGCTCAACGGCTACGCGGCCGCGGAGTTTCCGGTCACCCCGCCGCTCGATCAGTCGCGCGTGCTGACGATGGCCGCGCCCGAGCTGCGCCGGGTCATCGACCAGACGCTGTTCGCGGTGGCCCCCGAGGACAACCGCTACGGCCTGAACGGCGCCCACGTCGAGGACATCCCCGGCGAGGACCACCTGCTCCGCTTCGTCTCGACCGACGGCAACCGGCTCTGCTGGTCGCAGGCGCCCTACCAGGGTGACCTCGGCATCGCCCGCAAGATGCTCCTGCCGCGCAAGGCCTTGAGCGAGATGCGGCGCCTGTTGGACGGCTACGAGGGCGCGGCCGAGATCGCCTTCGGCGAGCGCGCGGCGCTGTTCCGCGTCCCCGGGGTGATGCTCCACCTGCGCCTCCTCGAGGCCGACTTCCCGGACTACCGCCAGGTCCTCCCCTCCGGGTTCAAGCGCCGCGTGGTGCTCGAGCGCGACCAGCTCCAGGAGTCCCTGCGCCGCGTGTCGATCTTCGCGACGGACGGGGCCCACTCGGTGCGCTTCGCCTTCTCGGGCGATGGCCTGGTCCTCACCGCCCGCAAGCTCGACGCCGGCGATTCGCGCGAAGAGCTCGCGGCCGACCTCACGGGTGAGCCCATCACGATGGGCTTCAACGCGCGGTTCGTGCTCGACGTGCTCGGCGTCCTCCAGGGCCCCCGCGTCGTCGCCGAGCTCGGGGACACCCTCTCGCCCTGCCTCCTGCGCGACCCGGACGACGAGCGCTCCCTCTTCGTCATCATGCCGGTACGGTTGGACTAGTTGTTCATGGGGCGGGGGGCCTCCCCCCGCAACGCCCCCCTCCGGAACCGGACCGCGAGACCTCGCCGTGAAGCTCCTCCGCATCGCCGTCGCCGGCTTCCGCAACTTGCCGCGCGTGACGCTCGACGTCGACGCTCCGCTGGTCGCGTTCGTGGGAGACAACGGGCAGGGCAAGACCAACTGGCTCGAGGCGGTGGGAGTGCTCGGGACGCTGCGGAGCTTCCGCACCCCTCGTGCCGCCGAGCTCGTGGGATGGGGCGCCGCCCGCGCCGAGGTGGAGGGCGTGGTCAGCGCCGAGGGCATGGTGCGGACCCTGTCCTGGTCGTTCGGGGAAGGCGCGCGGACCGTGCGGCGAGATGACCGCCCGGTCGACGCGGTGACGTGGCTCTCGTCCTTCCGCGCGACCTACTTCGTGCCTGGCGACATCGCGCCGGTGCGCGGCGAGCCGGCGCTACGGCGCGCGCTCCTCGACCGCGCGGTCCTCGCGATCCGACCGAGCTACCTCGCGGTGGCACGGGACTACAAGCGCGCGCTCGACCACAAGAGCGCGCTCCTGCGCGGCGGGCGGGCCTCCGATGCCGAGCTCGACGTGTTCGACGCCCAGCTGGCTCCGCTCGGTGCGTTGGTCACCGCAACCCGCGCCGAGGTCGTCGCGGCGATGGGTGAGGCCTTCGAGCGCGCGTACGGGGCCTTCGCGGGAGCGGAGGTGGCGCGGGTGGTCTACGAGCCCTGGCTGGGAGAGGGGGACGAGGCGACGCTCGCCTCGCGCTACGCCGAACGCCTCGCGCGCCAACGGCCCGGGGAGCGGCAGGCCGGGCGCGTCCTGGGCGGCCCCCAGCGGGACGACCTGGGCTTCACCGTCGCCGATCGCTCCGCGCGGGCCTTCGCCTCCCAGGGGCAGGCCCGGTCGGTCGTGCTCGCGTGGAAGCTCGCCGAGCTCGAGGCGGCCCGCGCGGTGGGTGAGGCCCCGCTGTTCCTCCTCGACGATCTCGGGAGCGAGCTGGATCCTGGCCGCACCGCGCGGCTCGTCGGGCTCCTCGGCTCCCTCGGCGTCCAGATCTTCCTCACCACGACCGACGCCCGCTACGTGCCGCGCGACACGGTCGCAGGAGAAGTGCGCGTGTTTCACGTCGCCGCCGGAATGGCCTCGCGCGCGGGCGATACCCCGCCTGATGCGGCCTCCGATGCCGCTCCTGATTCGGCCTCCGATGCCGCTCCCGATGCCTGAGGTGGGCCAACGGGTTACCTCCTGACGGTTTCGACGAGGCGCAACGGATGGATCCCACGGGTCACCCCTCGAGCAGCGATTACGGCGCATCCAGCATCCAGGTGCTCGAGGGTTTGGAAGCGGTGCGTGTACGCCCGTCGATGTACATCGGCGACGTGGGCTCGCGCGGCCTGCACCACCTCATCTACGAGGTGGTCGACAACTCGGTCGACGAGTCGCTCGCCGGCCACTGTGACCTGATCAAGGTCAAGATCCACGAGGACGGCTCCTGTTCCGTCGAGGACAACGGGCGTGGCATCCCGGTGGACATGCACCCCACCGAGGGGCGCCCCGCGGCCGAGGTCGTGCTCACCGTGCTCCACGCGGGCGGCAAGTTCGATCGTGACAGCTACAAGGTCTCCGGCGGCCTGCACGGCGTCGGCGTCTCCTGCGTGAACGCCCTGTCCGAGCAGCTCCAGCTCGACATCTGGCGCGGCGGCTTCCACTACACCCAGCGCTACGCCAAGGGCGTGCCTCAGGTGCCGCTCACCCAGGCCGGCCCGTCCGACAAGCGCGGCACGCGCGTGCAATTCTGGCCCGACGTCGGCATCTTCAACGAGACCGTCGACTTCCAGTACGAGATCCTGTCGAATCGCCTGCGCGAGCTCGCGTTCCTCAACCCGGGCCTCTACATCGAGCTGAACGACCTTCGCGACGAGCGTGAGGACAAGTTCCACTTCGAGGGCGGGATCGTCAGCTTCGTCGAGTTCCTCAACGCCGCGAAGGACGTGGTGCACAAGCCGCCCGTCTACCTCAAGGGTGGGCGCGAGGGCCTCGAGGTCGAGATCGCGCTGCAGTGGAACACCTCCTACGCGGAGACCATCTTCAGCTTCGCGAACAACATCAACACGATCGAGGGTGGCACCCACGTCACCGGCCTGAAGGCCGCGCTCACGCGCACCGTGAACGCGTATGGGCAGGCGAACAACCTGTTCAAGGGCGGCAAGGTCGAGTCGATCGCCGGGGAGGACGTGCGCGAGGGCCTCGCCTGCGTGCTCTCGGTCAAGATCAGCGAGCCCCAGTTCGAGGGGCAGACCAAGACCAAGCTCGGCAACTCCGAGGTCAAGGGCCTGACCGAGGCGATCGTCAACGAGCAGCTCGGGATGTTCCTCGAGGAGAACCCGGTGGTCGCCAAGACCATCGTGTCCCGCGCCATCGACGCATCGCGCGCCCGGGAAGCGGCCCGCAAGGCCCGCGACCTCGCCCGCAGAAAGACCGTGCTCGACGGCGGCGGCCTCCCCGGCAAGCTGGCCGACTGCCAGGAGCGGGACCCCAGCAAGTGCGAGATCTACCTGGTCGAGGGTGACTCCGCCGGCGGCTCCGCCAAGCAGGGTCGTGACCGCAAGTTCCAGGCCATCCTGCCGCTGCGCGGCAAGATCCTGAACGTCGAGAAGGCGCGGTTCGACCGCATGATCTCCAGTGAGCAGATCCAGATCATGGTGAGCGCGCTCGGCTGCGGCATCGGCGAGGAGTTCGATCCCGCCCGCCTCCGCTACCACCGCATCATCATCATGACGGACGCCGACGTCGACGGATCCCACATCCGCACCTTGCTCCTCACGTTCTTCTACCGGCACATGGCGCACCTCGTGACCGGGGGCCACCTCTACATCGCCCAGCCGCCGCTCTACCGCGTCAAGCGCGGCAAGTTCGAGCAGTACCTGCGTGACGACGCCGCGAAGGACGCCTTCCTGTTCAAGCAGGGCGCAGCGCACCTCTCGCTGCATGGCGAGGACGTGGTCGTCGAAGACGAGCTGCTCGCCGAGTTCGCGGAGAAGGTGACCCGGTACGTCAACCGCCTGAACCGGCTCGAGCGTCGGTACCACAAGATCGTGCTCGACCAGTATCTGCACCTGGGCGGCACGCTTCCGCCCGATCGCGCCGGCTGCGAGGCCGCGGCGCTGGCCTTGAAGGAGCGCCTCGCGCTCGTCGCGCCGAACCTCGACGTGCTCGAGGTCTCCGTGCAGGACGACGCCGAGGGCGCGCACGCCATCGTGGTCCGCACGCTCGCCGAGAGCCACGAGCAGACCACGCTGCTCGGCACCGCCGCGAGCTTCGCGGAGCAGGAGCTTCTCCGTCGTCAGCGCGAGGAGCTCGCCGCGATCCTCCCGCTCCCGGCGCGGGTGGAGAGCGGGCCGATGCGCCACACCTACATCGATCTTCGCCAGGACATCCTCGACGGCGCGCAGAAGGGCTACGAGATCCAGCGCTACAAGGGCCTGGGCGAGATGAATCCCGAGCAGCTCTGGGACACGACGATGGACCCCACCAGCCGCACGCTCCAGCACGTAAAGGTGGACGACATCGTCGCCGCGGACACCGTGTTCACCATCCTGATGGGGGACCAGGTGGAGCCTCGGCGCGACTTCATCCAGCAGAACGCACTGAACGTGCGCAACCTCGACATCTGAGAGAGCCGCAGTCATGACAGCCACGCGCGGGAGTCGCATCGCCGGGATGGGCCACTTCGTCCCGGAGCGCGTCGTCACCAACGACGACATGAAGCAGTGGATGGATACCTCGGACGAGTGGATCCACCAGCGCACCGGCATCCGGGAGCGGCGCTGGGTCGAGGGGAACGTCGGGGCGGCGGAGCTCGGGGAGCACGCGGCGCGCGGGGCCCTCGCCGAGGCCGGCCTCGAGGCGAAGGACCTCGATCTCATCCTCTTCGCCACGCTCTCTCCGGACATCAACTTCCCTGGATCGAGCTGCCTGCTCCAGGCGCGCCTCGGCGTGCCGGGCATCGCCACGCTCGACATCCGGAACCAGTGCACCGGCTTCCTCTACGGGCTCGCCACGGCGGACGCGTACATCCGCTCCGGCATGATGAAGAACGTGCTCGTCGTCGGCGGCGAGGTCCACAGCTCCGGGCTCGACCTGTCGACCCGCGGGCGCGACGTCACCGTCCTTTTCGGGGACGGCGCCGGAGCGGCCGTGGTCACCGCGACCGACGGCGAGAGCCGCATCCTCGACTCGGAGCTGCATGCGGACGGTCGGTACGCCGAGATCCTCATGCTCGAGGCGCCGGCCAGCCGCAACCAGCCCCGCCTCACCGAAGAGATGCTCGCCCGCGGCGCGCACTTCCCGAAGATGGACGGCAAGGCGGTGTTCAAGCACGCCGTCGAGCGCATCCCGGAGGTCACCCGCAGCATCCTCGCGCGGAACAACCTCACGTTGAACGACGTTGCCCTGCTCGTCCCTCACCAGGCGAACATGCGGATCAACGAGATGGTGGTCCGTCAGCTCGGCTTCCCGCCCGAGAAGGTGGTCCACAACATCCAGAAGTACGGCAACACCACGGCGGCCTCGATCCCCATCGCGCTGCACGAAGCCGCGGTCGAGGGGCGCATCCAGAAGGGCGAGATCGCCCTGCTCGTGGCGTTCGGCGCGGGGCTCACCTGGGGCGCCACGCTGGTGCGCTGGTAGAATGCCCCTGATCGCGGCCAAACCTGCTCTTGCGACCCCTGCGCTTGCTGATTCTGCGCTGTTGTTCCGCTCGCGCGTGCTCTTCGTGAGCGGCAAGGGCGGCACCGGCAAGACATCCGTGGCGGCCGCCATCGGCCGTCTCGCGGCGACTCAGGGGCGCCGTACGCTCGTGCTCGAGCTCGACAACCAGCGCCCGTCGCTCACGGGCATCTTCGGGGTGCGGCCCAAGTACGCTCCGACCGAGGTCGCGAAGCACCTCTCGATCGCCAACGTCGAGTGGGTTGACGCGTTGGGGGACTGGCTCGAGGCGCTGGTGAACCTGCCGCGCGTGGTGCGCCTCATCATGCGCAACCACATCGTCAGCGTGTTCCTCGAGGCCACGCCGGGCGCGCGGGATCTGGTGGTGCTGTGGCGCGTGATGGCGCTCGCGCGCAGCTACGACCTGGTCGTCGTCGACATGCCCGCCTCCGGCAACGCGGTGGCCATGCTCTCGGTGGCGCACACCGCGCGGCGCCTGTTCGAGCAGGGCCCCATCCGCCGATGCGCGGACGACCTGGTGAACCTCTACGCCCAGGCCGACACCAAGATGGTGCTCGTGGCGCTCCCCGAGGAGATGGTGGTCAACGAAACCGTCGAGACCGCCCGCCGGGTTGCGGCGGATCTCGCGCCCCTCCGCGTGCCGATCGTGGTCCTCAACCGCGCGACCCCGCCGTCCCTCTCGGCCGCGGAGTCCACCTTGCTCGATGGCTTGCTCGCCGGCCCCAGTGAGGGGCTCGCCCGTGAAGTGCTGGAGGCCGGTCGGTGGGAGGCCCGCCTCGAAACCGCGACGGCGGAGGCGCTCGAGCGGCTCTCCGCCGAGCTGGCGCTGCCCATCCTGGTGCTCCCGGTGCTGGCGCGGGGAGAGGGCGCGCTGCGCGTGGTCGGGCAGCTGACCTCGGCCATGGCGCGGGCCAGCTCCGTCCCGGTCGAGCTCCGGGGAGGCGCGTAATGGCCCCGTCCTTCGGAAACCTCGATCTGCTCGTCGAGAAGCAGCGACTGATCGTCTGCGTCGGCTCCGGCGGTGTCGGAAAAACGACCAGCGCGGCGGCGATCGGCCTGCGCGCGGCGATGCGCGGCCGGCGCGTGCTCGTCCTCACCATCGATCCTGCCCGGCGTCTCGCGAACTCGTTGGGTCTTACCGAATTCGGCAACACCGAGGTCCGCATCGACCTCGGGGAGCGCGCGAGCGGTGAGCTCTGGGCGATGATGCTCGACGCCCCGAGCACCCTGGACGACGTGATCCGCCGTGTCGCCAAGGATGACGTGACGCGCGAGGCCATCTTCGCGAACAAGATCTACCGGCACATGGCGGGCAGCTTCTCCGGCAGCCAGGAGTACATGGCGACCGAGCGCCTGTACGACGTGTACGGGTCCGATCGCTACGACCTCATCGTGCTCGACACGCCGCCGGTGAAGAACGCGCTCGACTTTCTTGAGTCGCCGGGCCGCCTCGTCCGCTTCCTCGATCGGCAGATCATGAAGTGGTTCCTCACGCCGTACGAAGAGGAGAAGGTGTTCGGGAAGCGCTTCCTGATGGGGACATCGTCCGTGGTGTACCGCCTTCTCGGGCACATCTTCGGCCGGGAGTTCCTCGACGAGCTCTCCGTGTTCTTCGCCCTCTTCCGGGATCTCTACGACGGCTTCCGCGAGCGGCACGAGGCCGTGGGCCGGCTGTTCGCCGCCACCACCACCTCGTTCCTCGTCGTGAGCGCGCCGACCGAACCCTCCGTCGACGTGGCCCGCTTCTTCCTCGACGAGCTGCGTACCCGCAAGCTCCCGGTCGGGGGCGTCGTCGTGAACCAGGTCCACATGGCGACCACCGCGGTCCCGGATGTGGACGCGCTGCTCGGGCCGGGTGCCCGCGCGCTCGATGCTGCCACCTCCGGCCCGCTCCTCGCGCGCCTCGGGGCGGCCCACCGGCGCCTCAGGGAGCTCGCGGCGCTCGAGGCCGCGCGGGTCGAGGAGCTACGCCGCGCGTCGGGCGTCGCCACCTGGCTGCGGGTCATCCCCCGCCACCCGGAAGAGGTGCACGATCTGGAGGGGCTCCTCCGGCTGCACCGCGACCTGTTCGACACGCCGTCATGAGTCTCAGGATGACCGTCAGCGGCGGGAATGACGGCTATACTGCCCGCCCCCTGGAGTCCGCCATGCTCATGGCCGCCGCTACCGCTCTTTTTCTGACGAGCGCACCCGCCGCCGCGCAGTCCATGGCCCTCGATCCCCAGAACCGGGCTCACGTGGGCCTGAACTACGTGAGTGGGCCGAGCGGCTTCGGCATCACCGGTGGGTTCGACTCCCGGTTGACCCGCATCATCGCGCTCGACATCGGCGGCTTCGCGTCCCCGGTCCCCATCGCGGACGACTACGAGTGGACCGGCAGCGCCGACGCGGCGACGCCCGCGTACCGGCAGCTCCGGCATGGAATCTATGCGTCGCCCGGCATCCGCATCCCCCACGCGCAGCCCAAGACCTGGGCGTGGGACGTGTTCGCCCGCGCGGGCGGCGGCGTCATCTGGACCGCGAACCTCTCGCCCGACGCGCCGGCGGACACCGACTCCGACTACGCCATCCGTCCGGACCCGTCGGGCATGGTCGGCGCCGACGCGCTCGTCCGGTTCGGCAAGGTCGGCGTGCGCGCATCCGGCAAGGTGTGGATGTTCGACGTGCTGCAGACTACACCGGCAGCGAATTTTTTCGTTGTTCGGCCACAATGGGGCATCGAGGCGCTGGTGCAGTGGTAGCAAGCTCGCTACACCGGCCTAGATTGACGGGGCCTAGATAAAACCCTGCCCTATGTCGAAAAAGCGGGTATCACAGCAAATCGCGGCCCAGCGCTTGACGGCTGACTGCGATTTTGTGATTCTCACAGCGTTCCAACTGTCCACAACCCGAAGCGAGTCACGGGCCGAATGTCCCGAAATGTCTATGTGGGGAACCTCCCCTACCGCATCACCGATGACGAGGTGCGGGACGTCTTCTCCCAGAACGGCCGTGAGGTCGTGTCCGTAAACTTGATCATCGATCGCGAAACCGGGCGCCCTCGTGGCTTCGGGTTCGTGGAGATGGGCAGCGAGCAGCTGGCCGAGGACGCGGTCACCGCGCTCGACGGCTTCATGCTCGATGGTCGCCCGCTCAAGGTGAACATTGCCCGCCCCCGTGAGGGTGGCGGCGGCGGTGGGGGGATGGGCGGTCCGCCGCGTCGTCGTCCCGACGGAGAGGCGCCGTCCGTGTACCGCACGGGAGGTCCGCCGCGTGAAGGCGGCGGTGGCTACGGTGGGCCCGGCGGTGGTGGCGGCGGCTACGGGGGCGGTGGTGGCTACGGCGGCGGCGGTCCGAGTGGGCCTGGCGGCGGTGGTGGCTACGGCGGCGGCGGTGGTGCTCCCGGTGGCGGCGGTGGTGGCTACGGCGACCGTCCTGCGCGTCCCTCGGGCGGCGGCTACGGCGGTGGTGGCGGCTACGGCGGCGGTGGCGGTGCTCCGAGCGGCGGCGGCGGTGGCTACGGCGACCGTCCTCCCCGTCCCGCGGGCGGCGGCTACGGCGGCGGTGGTGGTACCGGTGGTGGCTACGGCGGCGGTGGCGCCGGTGGTCCTGGCGCGGGCGCGCCTGCTCGTCGCTGGGAAGGCGGCGGTGCTGGCGGCGGCGGCGGAGCCGGTGGCGGCTATGGTGGTGGTGGCGGCGGCGGTGGTGGCTACGGTGGCGGTGGTGGGGCCGGTGGTCCTCCTCGCGGCCGGAGCTTCGGCGGCGGCGGCGGGCGTCGGCAGACCGAGTCCGCAATCGACGAAGAGCGCAGCCGGAAGACCGCCGAGTGGGAGCGCCGGAAGGGCGCCCGCAAGAAGGGCGGTCACGAAGATGACGATGACGGCAGCGCCGGCGATACCGGCGGCGGAACCGACAACGGGACCGAGGGCTGGTAGCCCCGCGCGGGTTCCGCCCGCGCGCACGCTCTGACGGTCCGTAAGGATCGTCGAGGCAAATGGTTCGGAGGCTCGCCCGCTGATTCTTTCGGCAGGCGGGCCTCCTGCCGTTTTTGCAGGTGACGCCGGGGAGCCTACGGAGGGCGGATCGTGCCGTCCTGCGCGATCGCCACGGTCGAGCGGGGAAAGTCCGCCTGGCCGAGCACGCGGATGAGGTCAGCCGCGGCGTTCTGCGCATCGGGCACGGGGATGCCCGCGCCGGCCTGACGCGTGCCGAGGATCCGCCCGGCGGAGAGCTGCCCGTCGCGCGCCAGCTCCACCTCGAGGATCGCGCCGATCCCCTGGTTCCCGGAGAGGTTGAAGCGACCGTAGGTGGCGAAGTTACCCAAGGAGTAGGCGATGAGCCGGCCCTTGTAGAGCTCCATCGCGCGCAGCACGTGCGGCCCGTGCCCGAGCACCAGGTCCGCTCCGGCATCGACCACGGCGTGCGTGAACTTCCGCAGGTCCCCACGGTCCTCGCCGTAGAAGGTCTCCGGCCCCTCCGGGACGTGGATTGCCTTGCTGCCCTCGGCCCCGCCGTGAAAACTCACGATGACCAGGTCGCTCTCCGCGGCGAGCCCCGTCACCAGCGCGACGGCCGTGTCCGTGTCGTTGAGGAGGTGGCCCGAGGCGCTCGTGTGAAAGCCAATCAGCGCGACCTTCAGCCCCTTGGTCTCCCACCGCGCGATCGTGCCCGGGCGGCCCGAGTAGGTGATTCCCGCGCGGTCGAGCGCCGCCTCGGTCTGCAGCCGGCAGGCCTCGCCGTAGTCGATGGCGTGGTTGTTGGCGGTGCTCACCACGTCGAAGCCGGCCTCGTCGTACCAGCGCATGTACGAGGTGGGCGTCCGGAACGCGTAGCAGCTCCCGGGAGTGGCGTCGGGCTTGCACTTGAGCGAGGGCGCCTCGAGGTCACAGAGGGGGCCCTCGAGGTTTCCGAAGGTCACGTCCGCATCCGCGAGCAGGTCCTTCACGGCGGTGAAGGCGCCCGCGCCCCCGTCGGGGGGGAGCGCGCCCTCGGGGAAGGCGGTGCCGATCATCAGGTCTCCCACGGCGCGGAGACGCAAGGTGGCCCCGGCCGGCGCGGTGGACGCGTAAGACCTCGCGGCGGAGGCGCGGGCGGTCGAGGCGAGCCGGCCGACCTCGAGCTGGCCCCGCGCCGCGGGGAGCTGGCTTGCGAGGGTCTGGTAGCCGGGCGCGAGGGCGGCCAGCGCCTCCCACTCGCGCACGACGGCGACCCAGTCGTTCTTGATCCAGTGCGCCCACCCGAGCTGCCACCGGCACTCCAGGTTGGTGGGCGCCGCGGCGATGCACTGCGTGAAGGCGGCGATGGCGTCATCCGCCCGCTTCTCGGTGAGCGCGGCGAGCCCCTCCACGAGTCCCGGCGGGAGGGGCGCCGCCGCGGCCGCGGCACCGACCGGCTCGGTCACCGGGGCGGCGGCCGCGGGCCCCACCAGGGCGCCACAGAGCAATCCCGAGAGGCTGGGCGTGAGCGCGCAGCCGAGCGCGAGGGCGAGGATCATCCGCATGAAGACACCAAGGCGGCAAAGAGCCGTCCGTCGAGGAGCTCGGGGTGCCACTGCACGCCGAGACAGAAGGGGTGGCCCGGCAGCGCAACGGCCTCGATCACGCCGTCGGGCGCGCGCGCGAAGACCTCGAGCGGCCCCGGTTGCGCCACCGCCTGGTGATGGGTGGAGTTCACGGCGGGCCCCACGAGCGCGGCCCACCGACCCACGGCCTCGATGAGGTGGCCCGGCGTGGCGGGATCGGTGGGTTGCTCGTGGTCGAGAGCCCCGGGCACCTGGGTGCGGATGTCCTGCACGAGCGTGCCGCCCAGCGCGACGGCGAGGGCCTGCATGCCCCCACAGATGCCGAGCAGCGGCACCCCGCGCTCGGCGCAGGCACGCGCCAGGGGGAGCTCCAGCGCGGTGCGCGCCTCCTCCACGCGGTCGAGCCGGGCCACGATGTCCTGGCCGTAGTGACGCGGGTGGATGTCCATCGCGCCGCCGGTGATCACGACGCCGCTCACGACGGACAGGATCGCGTCGACGCTCTCGCCGTCTCCCGGCGGGAGGAGGACCGGGATGCCGCCGGCCTCCCGCACCCGCGCCACGAGCACCTCGTTGAGGAACACCTGGGCCCGCGCCGGACGCACGCGGGCCACCGTGGGAGAGAGGGCGGGCGCGGCGGCGCCCTCACGACGGTCGCAGGTGATGGCGATGAGGAGGGGGCGCACGGCGACCGCAATAACGGGCACACGGACGTTACGGTACAGGGTGGCCGTTGCGGCCAGGAGCCCGCCTGCCCGGCATCGCCGTCGTCACCAACCCGCGATCTCGTCAGAACCGGCGCGATCCCGCCATCGCGGGCCAGCTGGCCTACGTCCTCGGGGAGCGGGGCCAGCTCGCGCAGCCGACCAACCGCGAGGAGCTCGTCGACGCCGCCCGGCGCTTCCGGGACCATGGCATCGACGTGCTCGCGATCAACGGCGGCGACGGCACCGCGCACGTCGTGCTCACCGCGATGGTGCAGGCCTACGGGAGCGACCCGCTGCCGCCCATCGCGCTGCTCCGCGGCGGCACGATGAACACGGTGGCGAGCGGCATCGGCGTGAAGGGCTCCCCGGCCGCGCTCCTGGGTGCGCTCGTGGCGCGGTACCACGCGGGCGAGCCCCTCGGCGAGGTGGAGAGAAACCTGCTCTGTGTGCCCGGGCCGGTCCCCCAGTACGGCTTCCTGTTCGGGAACGGGCTGATCGCCAACTTCCTCGAGGCCTACTACGCCGGCAGCGAGCCCTCCCCGCAGAAAGCGGCGTGGATCCTCGCCCGGGCGGTCGCCTCCGCCTTGGTGGGTGGGGCGCTCTTCCGGCGGCTGATGCGTCCGATCGAGCTCGAGGTCGAGGTGGACGGCGTGGCCTGGGCTCCGGCCTCCTACCTCTGCGTCGGCGCGGGCACGGTAGACGACATCGGTCTGCGCTTCCGTCCCTTCCACCTGGCCCCGACGCACCCGAATCATGTTCACGCGGTGGCGTTCGGGTGCTCGCCGTTCGCGCTCATCGGCCAGCTCGGGAACATCTGGCTCGCCCGGCCCACCAGCGCACCCGGGATCCGGAGCGTGCTCGCGCGCCGGATGGTCCTCCGTGGGAACATGCCGATCCCCTACATGATCGACGGGGACTTCCACACCGGCATGCAAACGCTCACGATCGAGGTCGGCCCGCGCGTGCGGCTCCTGGTGCCCTGACTCGCTCGCGCCGGAGGCCCCCGACCGGCGCTTCCGCCGGCGTTACCGCCGCTTCGCCGTGTAGCTCGTCGACTTCTTCTGCTCGGGGTGCCGCATCGCGCCCAGCAGACCGGTGCCGTCGAGCCCGCCGTCGAGCCACCAGCCCGGATCGGCCTCTTCGGAGAGGGTGAAGCGTCCCGTCGCGCTGTTCAGCGCGCCTCCGAGCTGGAACGTCCGGTAGCTCGTCCCCACGAGCACCTCGAGCCGCCCGCTCAAGCGCTCGTCGCCACGCCCCTCGAGCGCGATCGTGAAGGGCCGCCCCGCCCAGGTGCCCTGCCAGGTGCCGGCGAGACGCGCGATCGTCGCGGCGGTTCGCGCGGCGGCTTCCGCACGGGAGGCTTCCGCTTCGGCTCGTGCGGCGGCGGCCTGGGTGGCGGAGGGGTCGACCGCGTCGGCCACCGCGGCGCCGTCCGTCGCGACCGGCTCCACCGCCGCGCCCGTGGGTGCGGGCTCGGTGGGCGCGAGCGCGCCGACGTCGGAGCCCGAGGCGGCCGCGCCCGGCGCCGCGTCGAGGCGGGGAGCGGCGGCGACACCGAGCGTGGGGTTCGCGGCTGGCGTCGCGACGCTCACGGCCGCGCCCGGGGCGGGCTCGATGGGGGCGGCGGCGGGGGCGGCCATCGCGCTGGCACCGGACGGCGCGGGGAGGACGGCGTCGGGCGGCGCGGGTGGGGTGGCTCCCGTCGCGGTGGATTCCGCTGGGTCCGCGCGCCTCGCGGAGCTGCCCGGAGCGGAGGGGGCGGTCGGCTCGCCGCGCCCGAACCACACCCCCGCGCCGATCGCGAGCACCGCGGCGAGCCCGACGGCCATGCTCCACCCCGCGCGCCCGCGGGCGGAAGGGGGGGAGGCAGGTGTCGGGGGGGGCGCTTCGCCGGCTCCGGTCCTCGAGCGGTCGCCCGGAGCGCCCCCGACCGGCGTGGGCTCGTCGTCGAGCTCGAACTGGCTGAAGGACGTGGGCGCCATCGTCGGGTTGGCGAGCCCTCCGGCTGCGGCCGAGCCGACGCCCGCGGCCCGCAACGGCATCACGGAGGGCAGCGAGATGGCCAGCGGCGCGGCGGCGCGCCTCCCCGCCACGACCTCGGCCAGCTCGGGCCGATCGCCGTACAAGGCGCGCGCCAGCTCGTGGGCGTCGGCGTAGCGCGCCAGGCGATCGACGCGGAGGCAGCGCTCGACCGTCTCGACGAGCGGGCCCGGCAACGACGGGTCGAGCATCCCGAGGGGTTGGTGATCCCCGAGCAGGGTCGCCGCCAGGGTGGCGGAGATCTCGCCCCGCGTGAACGGAGCGACGCCGGTGAGCATCTCGTAGAGCACCACTCCGAGCGCGAACACGTCCGCGCGGGCGTCGGCCCCCGAGGCGGCCCCCGCCTGCTCGGGCGCCATGTACCCGGGGGTCCCCATGACGAGGCCCTGGATCGTGTCCCCCGCGCCCGCCGGGACATCACCGACGAGCACCTTGGCGAGCCCGAAGTCGGTGACCTTCGCCAGCACGCCCGTGGGACCGGGCGCGAGGAGGATGTTCCCGGGCTTCAGATCGCGGTGCAGCACGCCGGCGGCGTGGGCGGCGGCGACCCCCGCGAGCACCTGGGAGAACAGCGCCAGGGCCTCCTCCACGCTGAGCGCACCCTTCTCCGTGAGCAGCCCCTGGAGCGTGATCCCCTCGACGTACTCGAGCACGAGCGCCGAGTGGCCGCGCACCTCGATGACGTCGGTCACCGCCACCACGTTGGGGTGGCGAAGCTGCGCCTGGATGCTGCCCTCGCGCAGGAGGCGCCGCGCGACGGCGGGCCCGCCCGCGGTCACCACCTTCAGCGCGTGGAACGAGCCGAGGACGCGGTGCCGCACCTTGTAGACCTGCGCGAGCCCGCCGACGCCGAGCAGCTCGACGACCTCGAAGCGGTCGACCACATCCCCTGCGTGCAGCACTACCGCTCCCTCTCGCCGCGCGTCGCGAGCTGGCCGGACAACCCGGCGGTCACGATCACCTGGTCGGCGGGGTTGTTCTTCGCAAATGCCGTCCCGAACACGGCCACCGCGAGCGACGTGCGCCGCGACGACCGCACGATCAGCTTGCCGCCGGCGCGCAGGTTCAACACGTTGAGGGACCCGAAGCGATCCGGGTCGGCCGCGTCGATCTCCTCGAAGTCGACGCCGCCCGGGCGCCAGAACAGCGCCACCGCGGGGCCGATCGCCCAGGCGGGGCGGGCGCCGCCGAGCCACTCGAGGTCGACGTGCATCTCGGACCCGGGCACGGGCTCGCCGCCCGCGTCGGTGTTCGGGAACCGGTAGACGCCGCCCGCCTCGAGGTAGCTGCTCCAGTAGCCCTGCCCCAGCGCGCCGCTGCGGCCCACCGACGCGAAGCCGCCCACGTCCGTGGTGCCCTCCCCGAGGTTGGTGACGCGCGCGCGGGTATCGGAGGTGTGCTGCCCGATGCGGAGCTCGCCGCCGATCGCGACGGACAGCGGCGCTCCGATGAGCTCGTCGATCACGAGCCCCTTCACCCGCAGGCCGATGACGCCGATCCCCTGGGTGGTGTCGCACCCGCGCAGGCCGATCGTGCTGCAGAGCGGGCCGTCGGTGCGGTTCGCGGCCACGTAGAGGTAGGGCACCGACAGCTCGACGTCGACGCGATCGCGCACGCCGTACCCGACGACCAGCTGCGCGCCGGCCTTCTCGAGCCCCTCGTCCACTTCGATCACGGCGCCGGGCGTCCAGCTCCCGGCAGAGGTCGCGAGGTGGCCGATGCGCTCGTACTCGGCGCCCGCGTAGACCGAGAGGTCTCCCTCGGGGAGGGTCCAGGGGCCCGTGCCGGCAGAGGCCTCGGGGGCGGAGAAGAGGAGCGCGAGCAACATGGAGATCCCAGCGTGCGGAGTGTACGACGGAGACCTGCCGGTTGGATCGCGCCGAGCGCCGTTGGGGCCGTTCGTAGGCGCGATCAGAACGCCTCTCCCCACGCGGCCACCACGCCCCAGCCCTCTGGCCCCACCCCGATGTCCAGGCGCGTGACGTTGTAGCGATCGGGCGGCAGCACGATCCGCACGCCGCCGCCAGCGGTCACGTGCCAACCGTCCACCTTCGCGCCATCGACGAAGAGGGCGCCGTGGAGCGGCCCCCAGATGGCGTGGCGGTACTCGATCTGGCCGGCGAGGAGGGTGTCGCCGCGGAACCGCCCGGCCGGCAGCCCACGCAGCAGGTCGGCGCCGCCAGCGGAGGGGAGGCGGTAGAACGGCGCGTCGGTCGGCACGCGCGTGGCCGCGAGGCGGAGCGCGAGCGTGCCCCCGGCGAGGTCGGGCGCCGCGCGCGCGTCGGCCGAGAGCACGATGTAGGTGTAACTGCCCAGGTTCAGCTCGCCGGCGAGGCGAACGCGCGCCGTCGCGTCGCCGAGGGTGAGCGACGCGGTGGGGCCAGCCAGGACCGCCGGGCTCGCCGGAGTGGCGGCGCTGGCGTTGCTCGCCGGGAGCAGCGTGCTGTCGAACCACTCCACGCGGCCGACGGCGCCGACGCTCACGCCGAGCAGATCCCACTGGGGGGCGACCGCCGCCGAGAGCCGCGCCGTGGCGAGCTCGTAGGGGGTGGCGGCGCCGTCGACCCAGCGGTCGGCCACCGCGCGCGCCGCCCCCGCCCCGAAGGCCAGGCCGGGCCGCGTGGCGGTGAGGAGCGTGCCGCCGAACGAGAAGCCCCCGCGGGTGTCCGCGCCCCCGATCAGCTCGAGCCGGTGCCGCCTCCATCCGAGATCGGGGTGCGCGAACCGCAGCGTGAACCCGACGCCGGCGCCGGGCGCGCCGCCGACCCCGATGCCGACCACCCAGGTGCCGGGCGCGGGGGGAGCGCGTTGGCCGGTGGCCCGGATGCCGCGCCCCATCCCGTCGAGGGCGGCCGCGGGGAGCGCATCGAGCGCCGTGCGGTCCCCGGTAGCGACGGCGATCCGCGCGGCGGCCGGCCCCACGAGCGGCGAGGCGACGAGGAGCTCGGGCACCCGCGCGGGGTCCGCGCCGGTGAACGCGGGCATGAAGAGCTCCCAATCCGCCGCCGCGATGCCGCACCACGGCTCGCGCGCGGGGCAGTCGGAGAGGGCGCGATTGAGCTTCGCCTCGTGCACGAACGGCGCGACGCTGCCGCCGAGCTGGAGCAGCCGGACGCGCGCCATCGCCTCGGTCGCGGCGGCGAGCGCGGGGTCGGGGACCCCCTCGGAGGCGTCGAGGGCCTCCCGCCACGCGGCGATCGCCCCGCCCCGATCGCCGCCCCACCACGCTTCGTCGCCGCGAGAGAGGGCGGCGAGCGGGTCCGCGGCCAGGGGGGCGTTCGCCTCGCCGGGTGCGGAGGCGCGGGCGATGCCCGCGAGCAGGAACAGGAGCAGCCCGGCGGCCCCCCGCACCGACTTGTCGATCACGGAGGTCACTTGTCGATCGAGTTGTCGATCACGCGCGGCCGGCGGGGTGGAGTTGTCGATCACGGGAGGCACTTGTCGATCGAGTTGTCGATCGCTCTACGAGCGCGAGGGTGACTTGTCGATCACGGAGGTCACTTGTCGATCGAGTTGTCGATCGCCGGCGACTTCGCCCGGCCGGTGGCCGCGCAACCCCGACGACACCTGGACGCTCGCCGATCACATCGACGGCGCCGTGCCGATCGGTCCGCTCGAGCTCGAGCTCTCGATGGACGAGATCTACGAGGGAACCGACGAGGCCATGGCCCGCGCGGCGGCGCAAGCCGCGGCCCCCGCGTTGCCCGAGTAGCGGTCCCTCCCGGCGATGCGGGCGCCCGTGCGCCCGTGAAGCCGGCCTGCTCTCCTCACTCCTCCGGCTCGGCCTGCAGATACCCGAGGGCCTCGAGCTGCGCGCGCGTGTCGTCCGCGAGGGTGATGCCGACGGCGGTGCGCGGCCCCTCGTAGCGGAGCAGCCCCGCGGCGGGGGCGGTGACGACGCCCCGGAACGGTGGAGAGGCGTCCAGGTAGACGCTCGCGTCCGACGGGTAGAGGCCGAAGCGCGCGGGACCGACGAGGGACTGGCCGACCCGGGCGTTGCCGCTCCAGAGCAGGCCGAGCGTGCGGACGGTGCCGCCGTCCGCGACCCAGTGTTCGCCGAGCAGGGGCCACAGTTGCTGCTCGAGGGCGTCGGCCTGAGCGCTGTCGGCGCTCCCGTGCTCCTCGCGCGGGTCGGTCGTCAGGTCGAACACGGTGCGCTGGCCGTCGGTCAGGTCGAGGTCGAGCCGCCGATCCTGCGTGGCGATGGAGAGGCGCGCCGAGTCGAAGCGACTGGTCTCCGCGATGAAGGTACGGTCGGGGACGGCGCCACGGAGGTCCACCCCGGGGCCGTGCGGCCAGGAGACGCCGGCCATCGCGGCGATCGTCGCGGCCAGGTCGATGGTGCCGGCGCGCTCGGTGCGAACCGCGGCCTCGATCCCCGGCCCGGCCACGAGGAGCGGGATCTCGAGGGCCTCACGGTAGAGGGTGTGGGCGTGGCCCCAGCTCCCGCGCTCGCCGAATTCCTCGCCGTGGTCGGCGGTGACGATCCAGTACGCGGGGCGATCGGAGTCGTCCCAGGCCTCCTTCAGGCGGCCGATCGCGTTGTCGACATAGGCGATGCCCTCGTCGTATTGCGCGACCTGGTGCTCCATCCGCTTCGCGCTCAGCGGCCGCTTCTGGAAGTAGCGGTACGAGTGGTACCGCATCTCCTCGGGGGTGCCGACGCGGTCGAACTTCTCGTCCCAAGGGGTGGGCGGGAGGTAGGGATAATGCACGTCGTAGATGTGGATGAACAAGAAAAGCGGCGCGCCGCTCCCCTTCTCCTTGGCGAGGAGCAGGGCGTCCTCCACCAGCGTCTCGACGCGGACCGGGTGCGCGAGGTTGTCGTGCTCGGCGATGCCGTAGTCCTTGAAGGTGCCGAACCCGCGCGAGAAGCCGTAGCCGCCCGACACGTAGATGGTCGAGACGAACCCGGCCGTGGTGTAGCCGGCGTTCGACAGGGCTTCCTGCACGAGCGGCACGTCCGGCGCGAGCGCGATGTCGTCCTCGACGACGTTGTGCTCGGTGGGCCAGCGCCCGGTGAGCATCGTCATGTGCGAGGGGAGGGTCCACGGGGAGGCGGCGCGGGCGCCCACGAAGCGGAGGCCCCGCCGCGCGAGGCGATCCAGGTTGGGGCTGGTGGTCCGGTCGTAACCGTAGGCCGAAAGGTGGTCCGCGCGGAGCGAGTCGATGCTGATGAGCACGATGTCGGGGCGCGCCGCATCGCCCTTGGGCAGGGGGCCCGGGCAGCCCAGGAGGAGCGGGAGAAGCACGCTCGCGCTCACCATGTCCCCCACGCGGGCCAGCTCGCCGGCAGGAACCACAGCATGAGGACGAGGAGGATTCCGGTGACGACGATCGTGACGGCCAGGCGCCCGGGGCTCGCGCGCAGGGCCGCCCAGGCGCCCCTCGGGTCCGCGAGCAGCGCGCCCGCATAGACCATCCAGAGCGGCTCCAGCGGCACGCGATAGCGCGTGAGCCCCGCGAGGAGCGTGATGGCGCCTACGTGGTAGAGCACGACCAGCGCCGCGGTGACCATGTACCAGCCCTTGCCGCGCGCCCCGAACCCGATCGTGCCGCCGACCAGCGTCACGAACGAAAACGCGACGACGAGGCCGATGATCGCCTCGTCCACGGCGTCGGGCAGCCCGCGCCACCGCCCCCAGCGGAGATGGCGAGTGAGGAAGCTGTGCGGGGCGACGAGCTGCGCGGCACGCTCCGGCATCCGCGCGACGAACTCGACAGGGTGCGCCAGGATCCACGCCTTGCCCTGGGCAGTCTCGCAGGCGTCCTGGAGGACGGGGTCCTTTCCGTGCGTGCAGTGCTTTCGCCCCTGCTTCGTCGCCCTGTCGTACGCTCGCTTCGAGAGCGTGCCGTTTCCCCAGTCGAACGTCATCGGGGGAAAGTCGTTGTTTCCGAGCCACATCATCTGGCCGAGCGTGCGGTCGGAGACGACGACCCCCTCGAACTTGTGGGTGGCGTAAGCGCTGTAGGGCGCCACGGTCAGCGCCGCGGCGAGCATGCAGACGGCCGCTCCGGCCCAGGCCGACTTGTCGCGCCAGCGGCCCCACACCAGCGCGATCGCGAAGATGGGGAGCATGTACGTGGCGACCCCGCGAAAGAGCACGCACAGCCCGGCGAGCACGCCGGGGGCCCAGGCGCGATCGAGCCCGCCGCCACGCGCCCATCGCAGCGCGAGGAGCGCGGCGAGCAGGAGCCCCGAATACAGGATCTCGCTCCACAAGCTCCCGGTGTAGAAGACGAGCGTGGGGGAGAGCGCGTACGTCCACGCGGCGATGCGGGCCGCGGGCACCCCGAATTCGCCGTGGGTGAGCTCGTAGAGCATGCCGATGCTCACCAGCGCGACGGCGAGCTGGGAGACCTGCACCGCCCCCGGGTAGCCGAAGAGGAGCCCGTGCAACGCCATGAGCGTCGGGTACGCGGGGGCCCACAACCAGCCGTTGGTGCCGATCATGCCCTCCCCCGACATGATGGAGCGCGCGATCTCTTCGTAGGTGCACTCGTCGCGCACACAGGGCTTGTCGATCCAGAGGAGCATCGGGACGACGCGCAGGAGGAAGCCCACCGCGATGGCCCACAGGAGCACGTGGTCCTGACGGAGCTCCCGCAGGCGGGCGATCACGGACGCCCGGGGTGCGTCGACACGCTCGACAAATCGGGACGAAGCGCGCGGACCTCGGGCGCATCGGGACGATCGCGAAGGCGGGGCACCACTGCCGGCATGCCGAGGCCCCTAACGCGTGCCGTTCGGCGGATCCGTGCCTAGTCCTGGGACACGATGCTCGCGTACCTGCTCTGGTTGTACTTTCTCGTCGGGACCGCGTTGGGGGGCCCCACCTGGCGATCCGCGCCCACGCCGATGGTGGAGCGGCCCGCCGTCGCCGAACCGGCGGGAGGCTGGTGGTCCGAGGATGGGCAATACGCCCGGGTCCACGGGGGTGGGGGCGACATCGTCACCACCCGCCGCCTCGCGGATCACGCGGCCGCCGCCGTCCCCCGGATCGCGCACCGCCTCGGGGTGCCGGCGGGCGGCGCCATCGACATCTACCTCGCGCCGACCCAGGCCGACTTCGAGCGCATCCAGCCCGACACCCCGCCCGATTGGGCGGATGGCACCGCCTGGCCGCGCTGGGGCATGATCTTCCTGCGCGCCCCGTCGGCGCGCCCGGGCACCGCGGAGCGGCTCGAGCAGGTCCTCGATCACGAGCTGGTGCACGTGCTCGTCGGCCGCGCGTTCGCGCCGCGCACGCCGCCGCGCTGGCTCCAGGAGGGATTGGCCCAGTACTACAGCGGCGAGCTGGGCCCGAAGGTGAGCGCGGACCTGACGAGCGTGCTCTTCGGGCGGGACGAGCTGTTCTCCCTGACCCAGCTCTCCAGCGGCTTTCACGGCGGCGCGGCGCAGGCCCACCATGCCTACGCGGCCGCGGCCGACTTCGTGGGGTACCTCGGCACCACCTACGGCGAGGATTCGGTGGGGGCCCTCATCACCGAGATGGCCGCGGGCGCGAGCTTCTCCGACGCGTTGGCCACCGCCACCGGGAGCGATCTGGCGACGGTCGAGGCCGGCTGGCGCGGCCGGTGGAACGACCCCGCCCTCCTCGCGTCGGCGCTCGCGACGACCGATCTCTTGTGGGCGGGAGGCGGCATCCTCCTCATCCTCGGCGCGTGGCGCGCGCGTCGGCGCACCCGGAAGAAGCTGGAGGGTTGGGAGCGGGAGGAGGAGTGGCTCCGCGGGATGCAGGAGCGCATGAAGGAGCAGTGCGAGCCGGGTCCGTGCTCCACCTTCGTGAATTGAGCGGCTGTCGGGGTTAGTCCGGGTGACCCGCTGGAGCCCCCCGTGCACCTCTCCGAACGCGCCCGAACCATCCAGGAATCGGCCATCCGAAAGCTCGACGCGGCCGTGCTGCGCGCGAGCGGCGTGCACTTCCACCGGCTCAACATCGGCCAGCCCGACGTGCCGACCCCCCGCTCGGTGATGGACGCCCTGGCGAAGGAAGATGGGCCGGTGCTCGCCTACGGGCCCGCTTCGGGGCTCCCCGAGTGCCGCGCCGCCGCCGCCGCCTTCCATGCGAAGGTGAGCCCGGGCATCGGGCCCGAGCATGTCGTCGTCACGCAGGGCGGCTCCGAGGCGCTGCTTTTCGCGATGACGGCGCTGTGCGACCCGGGGGACGAGATCCTCGTCCCCGAGCCCTACTACACCAACTACAACGGCTTTGCGACGGTGGCGGCGGCAAAGGTCGTGCCGCTGCGTACCCGCCTCGATGACGGCTTCGCCATCCCGTCGGATGACGTGCTCGACGCCGCCCTCACGCCGCGCACGCGCATGTTGCTCTTCTCCAACCCGGGCAACCCCACCGGCGCGGTGTACGGTGGGGACGAGCTCCGGCGCGTCGCGAAGTGGGCGAAGCGCAACGACATCTGGCTCGTGGCGGACGAGGTGTACCGGGCGATCTGGTTCAAGGAGGCCCCGCTCTCCGCCCTGCAGCTCGCCGGGCACGAGGATCACGTCATCCTCATCGACTCCACCTCCAAGACCTTCTCGGCGTGCGGCCTCCGGGTCGGCTTCCTCGTCTCGCGCAACCTCGCGCTGATGGAGCGCATCGAGCGCCTCGGCCAGGCCCGCCTCGGGCCCCAGCCCCGTGGCCAGCGCGCCGCGATCGCGGCGTTGTCCCTGCCCGAGAGCTACTACGACGAGGTCCGCGCCGCCTATCGCAGCCGGGTGGACGCGATGATGGACGCCCTCGCCCAGCTTCCCGGGGTGGCGTTCCACCGCCCCGAAGGCGCGTTCTACACGATGGCGCGCCTCCCGGTGGACGACACGGAGCGGTTCGCCCGCTTCCTCGTCGAGGAGTTCCGCGACCGCTCGACCGGCCAGGAGGAGAGCGTGGTGGTGGCGCCCGGCCCCGGCTTCTACGCCGACCCGCGGGACGGACGGGACGAGATCCGCCTCGCCGCGGTGCGGGAGGAGAAGGTGCTCCGGCGCGCGATCGAGGTGCTCGGGCGCGGGCTGGAGACGTACCGGGGGCGCGTGGCGGGGTAGCTCCGGGGGTTCGGCGGCGCCCGGGCGCCGAAAAACCCGGGCGACCCAAAAACGAAGAGGGCCCCGCCGCGGCGGAGCCCTCCCGGTCAGCCGGCGGAGCCGACTAGTAGTAGCAGGTGCTCCCGCTCCACTCGCCGACGAGGTTGTCGTCGTAGATGTCGATCCGGTTGTACGCGCCGGTCGCGACGACGTACTGGTCCGTGAAGCCGCAGTACCCGTACTCGTCGACGAACGCGGTCTGCCAGTACACGCCGGACTCGATGTAGTACGACTCGGTGTCGCCGTAGCCCAGGTCGTTCCCCTCGAGCATCTCGTAGTAGGAGCCGCTCCCGACGTCGAACTGGATCAAGTAGACGATGTCGTAGGAGCCCCAGTTGCTCACTTCGAGGTACCCGTAGTCGGTGTCGGTATCGGTGTCTGAGTCCGCGTCCGTGTCCGCGTCCGTGTCGGCATCCGTGTCCGCGTCCGTGTCCGCGTCCGTGTCCGCGTCGGAATCGGAGTCGGAGTCCGCGTCCGAGTCGGCGTCCGAATCCGCATCGGAGTCGGCGTCGGTGTCCGCGTCGGCTTCCTCCTCTTCCTTTGCGGGTGCGAAGAGGGAACAGCCGCCGAGCAGCAGGAACGAAAGGGAAAGGATGCGCATCGGTTCTCCAGAAGAAGTGCGGCGGGCCTATACCACGCCTTTTTTACAACTGGAAACGATCAACGCTACCAGAGCTGGTAGACAACCACGCGCTCATCCTCGGAGATGGGCTCGAACGCACGTCGAATGCCGGTCCACGCCGTGACGAACGTTTCGTCCATCAGCATGCTCTTGTGGAGCACGACGTACCGGACCCCTTCCGCCCGCGCCACCTCGACGAACGCCGGCTTGTCGATCTCTCCGGAGCGGAGCCGCCGCCCCGCCGCGACGACGCGGAGGCCCACGCGGTTGATGCCGCTGTTGAGCGACCCGGCGACCGGCTTCTCGTGGATCGTCTGCTCGAAGAGGAAGTTGCGGCCCGCCAGCACCGGCAGGTTCATCACGATGCCGTCGGGCCGATCGGCCAGCACGCTCACGGCCCCCTGGTCGGGGAGCGTGGTGACGCCGGGGAGCGCGCGCGCGGGCGACACGAGGACCACCTCGGCGAGCACGAGCAGCGCCCACGCCGGGCGGGCCCGGTCGGCCAGCACCGCGAGGAGCAGCGCGGACACGGTGGCGAGGCGGTAGAGGAGCGAGAGGGATGAAAACCCGGGAAGGTCCTCCACGATCGCGTAGGGGAGCGGGAGGGCGCGCCCCGCGACGTTCAGCGGGAACCCGTTGATGACGACCACCGGGCCCAACGCGAGCACGATGCCGCCGAGCACCGCGACCCACAACGCGCGCCGGCGCCCATGGCGAGCCGCCAGGAGCAGCAGCGCGAAGCCGAGGTAGGCGGTGTGGACCCGATCGGAGGGGTTGCCCTCGATGGCGGCGAAGTCGGGCGAGCGGAAGCTCCCCGGAAGCACGAACACCCGCGGATCCGCCCCGCCGAGCGTCCGCCGGATCCGCACGAGCTCCTCGGGGTTCTTGATGTCGACGAGGCCGTCCGGGGCCTCCGCGACCGAGCGGACGGCCCCCGCGAGCGGCACGGTGAGCGCGAGCCCGAGGACGATCGCCGGAAGGAGGCGGGCGACCACCGCGCGCCATGGCACGCCCTCCCAGCCGAACAGGAGGACCGCGACCGCGACCATGAAGGCGCCCACGCCGGCGTACCACCCGGAGAACGCCACGAGGAACAGCGCGAGGCCGGCGAGCACGATGCGCCCGATGCCGCCCCGCTCCACCGCGGACACGATCGCCAGGACCGCGAGGGGCAGGAGCCCGGCGCTGATCGTCTCGCTCGAGCCGTTGTGGATGTGCGAGAGCACGATCGGCGCGCACTGGAACCCGATCCCGGCCACCCAGCCGCTGCCGCCGAGCCGCCGTCCGAGCCAGTGGGCCGCGGCCCCCGCGAGCCAGAGGTGCCCGATGACGAGGATCGCGTAGGCCGTGACCTCCCCGAACGCGGCCACGAAGGGAAAGCCGAGCAGGGCGTTGAGCGGATCCGCGATGACGATGCGGCCGCCGCCCGGAGGGTCGAGCAGCGTCGTGTAGACGGGGAGCGCGCCGCGCGCAAGGCCCTGGTGGGAGAACCAGAGGTTCCACAACGAGTTGAACGCGTCGGTGCGCACGCCGCCGGCCACCTGGTGCGCGGGGTCCGCCGCGAGGGGCCACGTCAGCGCGAGGGCGCTGGCGAAGTAGGCGGCGACGGCCACGAGCGGCGAGGCGGCGAGGCGGGCGAGCCGCGCGCGGGGATCCAGCGGGGCCGCGGGCCTCCCTGGCGCGCTGGTGCGGGGGAGGGCCCCGTCCCCGCCGGACGCGCTCACTTGTCCCGCGATCACTTCTCCCGGGGGGGCATCGGCAGGGCACGGGGCTCGCCGCCCGCGCTGCCGGCGATCTCGAGCTCGGTGATCAGCACGGAGGGCACGTCCCAGGTGGTCGCGAGCCCGCCGGTGGGCCCGATCTGGTACCGGGCGGGGCCCGGGGGCCCGTCCAGCATGTCGACCGGGCCGGTGTTCGCGCCCGCGAGCGCGATGTCGCGGAGCACGCGGCGGTCGACGCCGGAGAAGCGCACGGAGCGTACGGGCTCGGTGCGGCCGTCGCCGTAGAGGCGGTAGGCCTCGTACGGAGGGGTGAGGCCGGCCATGGCGCCCTCGCCGGCGATGCCGACCTCGAGGCTCTCCACGAGCGCGGGCGGGGTCAGCGCGCGGATGACGAGCAGGTAGTCGCGTCCGGTCTGCGCGGCGAGGCGGAGGCCCGTGCGACGCATGCGCGCGTCCGGCACGCTCCGGTGCGGCGTGATCGTGACGACGCCGGGCACGGCGCTGCGCCGCTCCGCGCCGAGCGATCGCCCGTGGCCCGTGCTGCCCGCGAGATCCTTGCGGGGAATGCGCGACATGAGGAGCTGGCGGAGCACGCCGTCCTCGACGAGCTCGACCCGATGGGCCGCCACGCCCTCCTGGTCGTAGGCATACCGGCCGAGCACGTCGGCGTCGGTCGTGGGATCGTCGACCATCGACCAGCCCGCGGGGAGCAGGCGCCGGCCGATGCGGGCCGAGGGGGCGCCGCCCATGTCGACCATGCCGCTGCTGTCCTCCTCCATCGGCGGGGTGCCGACGACCTCGGCCGCGAGGAGCTGCGAGAACAGCTCGATGGCGGCGGGGCCCTCGAAGAGCACGGGCCCCAGGTAATCTTCCTCGACCGGCGCGGTGCGGAGCGAGGTGAGCCAGGTGCCGAGGGCGCGCACGTCGGCCGTCAGCTCTTCCTCGGGGGGAAGGTCCGCGAGGCTGCGCGCGAGCCAGCTCCGGGAGTCCATCACGGTCGAGCCGTCGGGCAGCCGGGTGGTGCCCTCGACGCGCACGATGGTGTAGCCGGTGGGGGTCCAGAGCCGGGTGCCCTCGCTGGTGAGGACGAGGCGCCGGCCCTGCCAGTCGCGCGCGATGGCCTGGCTGATCTCGACGTCTCCGAAGGTGGCGAGCTCGGCGGAGAGCCGCGCCACGAGGGCCTCGATGGCGGCCCGATCCGTCGGGGGGATCGCGGGCGCGGGGAGGGTGGCGACGACCGGAGGCGACGCGGTCCAGTCGGCGGGGCGGGGGATCGGGTTGTCCCGGCGGGCCGCCTGCTTCCGGGAGTACTGCTCGACGGCGTACTTGTACGCGGCGTCCGTCGCGAGCCAGATCTCGCGGCGGAGCGCGACCTGGGCGTCCTCGACGGGGAGGCGCCGCTGGACCACGCCGTCGGGCTCGCCGAAGGCGCGGAAGTTGGAGGAGTCGAACGTCGCATCGCCGACGCGCACCTCGACGCGGAGGTTCCGGTAGGGATCCGCGCCGGTGGACACCAGGGCGCCCTGCTCCGCGAAGGCGTCGACCACGCGCCCGTCGAGCACGTCGTACGCGACGAGGAAGGGGGCAGGGGCGTCCGGGAGCCGGAGGCCGCTCATCGAGCGCGCGAGCTCCGCGGCGAGGGCGGTCTCGACGGGGGGGGTGATCGCCGCGGCAGAGGCCCCGACGGCGGGGCTGTCCTCCGCGTGCGCCGGCAGGCAGACGGCGAGCAGGAGAAGCGACATCATTGGAGCACCGTCGGCGCGACCAGGAGCGGCGGACGATCGTTCTCTTTTTCGTGGCGCTGCACTTCGACCTCGCCGACGAGCAGGGAGGGTGACGACGCGGACACCGGCACCCAGCCGCTCTCCGCGCCACACATCCCGTTGAAGACATCCCGGTCGTCCCCCGCCGCGAGGATGCGCGCGAAGGTGGTGAGCGGCGTGCCGATGAGGTCGACCCCGCGCACGAGCTGGTCGGGCCGACCGTCCGGGAACACCTTCCACACGGTCACGGGCTGGACGCTGAACGCGTTGACCTCGGCGCGCCCGGTGAACGTGAAGCCCCCGGAGATGTCGTCGAACACCAGGCCGAAGGGCTTGTTCTGCTTGCGCACTTCATCGAGGAGGCGCGCGCGGAGGGCCGCGTACGGCATGGACTGCGAGGCCTCGACCATCAGGTTGCCCTGGCGCGCCACCACCGCGTTGCCCGGCTGCCGCCGGCCGTGGCCGTTCGAGCTCGGGAAGCCCGCGATGGGCGAGCGGGAGAGCAGGAAGGTGCGCAGCACGCCGCGCTCCACGAGGCTCACGCGCTCGGAGGGCACGCCCTCGTCATCGAAGCGGTAGGCCCCGTTCAGATCGATCCCGCCGATGTTCGCGACGGTCGGATCGTCGACGACCGAGAGGAACGCCGGCAGGATGGGCTGGCCGACGCGGGAGGTGAAGGTCTGCCCTTCATCCTCGTCCTTCTGGCGGTGGCCCTCGACGCGGTGGCCGAAGATCTCGTGGAAGAACACCCCGGCCGCGCGACCGCGCAGGATCGCGGGGCCGGCGTAGGGCTCGACGAGGGGGGCCGCGCGCAGCTCGGTGAGCCGCTCGGCCGCGCCCTGCACCATCGCGAGGAGGCGCGCGCGATCGGGCAGGTGATCGACCGAGGCCACGTCCACATAGTCGTAGACCTGGAGCTTCATGCCGTCGTCCGCGGTCGTGGTCGCCCACGTCGCGACGCGGAGGTGGTGGGTCCCGTCCGCGATGCGCGTGCCCTCGTTCGTCGCGAGCCAGCGGCGCTGGTCGGTGGCGACGATCTGCACGGCGCTGTCGTGCACGGCGGGGTAGCGCAGGTAGAGCGCCGAGGCGTCCCGGACCCAGGCGCCCCAGGTGGCCTCGTCGATGGCGAGCGGCGGGCGGGGCGCGACGGCGACCGGAGTGGGCGCCGCCGAGAAGTCGTCCGAGCGGTCCTCCCGCTCGACCTTGACCGCGGTGTTCGCGCGGATCTTGATGAGCCGGCGGCGCGCGGCCCGGTACATGTCGTCCGTGCCGCGGAGGAGCAGCTCGAACAGGGCGGTGCCGCCCTTGGTGGTCCCGCTCGGGCCGCTGTCCGCGAGGGGCGCGATGAGCGTCGGCCGCTGCACTTCGGACCACCACGAGGCGTCCCGGATCTTGTGCGTGTTGTCGAGCGTGCGCGAGCCGACCCGCACGTCTACGTCGGCGATGCGATCGTGCTCGTGGGACGCGCCGGCGGTGGCTCCGTGGGTGCCCTGGAGGGTCACCGAGCGCCGATCGGTGACGGCATACGCCACGTGGTACGCGCCATCCTCCCCGCTCCCGAGGTGCTGCTGCACGTAGGCCAGCGCGCGCTCCATCGTGGGGATCGGGTCGTCCCCGGGCGCCGCCGCCGCGGCTGGCGGGGGCGTGGCTCCAACCCGTAGCGGCGGGGTGTCCGCGCGGGCGTGGGGAGCGATGAGGGTCAGCGCGAGGGCACAGACCGTGGAGGGAAGCCCGCGTCGAACCGCGTGCAAGAGCGATGTAAGGGAGGTTGTCATCCGACCTGGGCGCCTCGTCCCCTATCCTGACAGTGTGATGGGTGGAATGTTCTGGATCGGGCTTCTCGCGTGCGCCGTGGCGCCCCCCGCGGCCGCGCCTGCCCGCCCGACACTCGGGGTTGCGGTTCCGCTTTCGGGGCCCGACGCGGCGCTCGGCGCGGCGGCCCTCGACGGGGCCACGCTCGCCGCCGGCTCCGACGTGGACGTGCTCGCGGTGGACGACACCGTGCCCGGCGCCGTGGCGCGGCTCGCCGGACTGCCCGACGTCTTCGGGGTCGTGGCCCACGTGGTGCGCGGCACCGCGGAGGACTCCGCGCCGGAGTGGCTCCGGACGAACGTACCGGTGGTCGTGGCGGCCCCGGGCACGTTCACCGGCCTGCCGCGCGTCGTCCCGCCGATCGACCAGTGCGCCCGCTGCGCCGGACTCTTCCTCGACACGAACTTCTGGGTGCGGACCGACGGCTCGCCCGGCGGGATGGTCGCCGGGCAGGCGCTCCTCGACGCGGTGCCCGACCACGCGCTCGGGATGGACACCGTCGACCCGGCCCATGTCGCGGGCCAGGCGGCCAAGATGGCGGGCCGGAGCCGCACGGTGGTGTGGACGGGAGACGCCGCCGCGGGCGGAAACTACCTGCGCGCGCTGCGGAGCACCGGCTCCGAGGCGCCGTTCCTGGGGGTCGGGCTCTACGATCACCGCTTCCTCGCCGCGGCGGGGGCGTCGGCGGAGGGCGCGCGTGTCACCAGCCTGGGCCGCCCCGCTCGGGACCGCGCGTTCGTGGACGCCTTCGTCGCGAAGCGCGGCGCCACGCCGGCGGGCCCCGCGGTGGACGCCTACGAGGCGGCGACGCTGCTCGTCGCAGCGTGGCGAGCGGCCGGAAGCGTCCATACGGACGCGGGATCGCCCGTGGAGCGCACGAAGGTGAGCACCGCGCTCGGCACGGTGGTCGCCGACGGCGCGAACGGGCCGATGTACCTCGGCTCCGACGGCGTGCTCCTGCCGGTGGTGTGCGCGACCTTCACGGTGAAGGACGGCGCGTTCACCGTGGAGCGGATCGCGTCGGAGGCGGATCTCCTGACGGAGCCGGAGCCGGAGCGGAAGCGGCTGCGAGGAGCTGAATGAATCAGGGGGTGCGGGCGGCTTCCTGGAAGGAGCCGCCGGTTGTGTAGCCGAAGTCGACGATGTCACGATTCGCGGTGACCGCGGCGCCGACGCTCCATTCAACCTCCACATCTACGAACACGCCCTCCGGCTCGTGGTCCCAGAGCTCTTCGTCGTCCAAGGCAGAGTTGTCATCGAAGAACGTCGTCCAGCACACGACTTCGCCATCCAATGCTACGCCACAGGTGTAGTCCCAGCCCGCCGAGATGGTGCTGAAGCGTACCCCTTCGGGCGGATCGGTGTACATCGAGTTGCCCCAGCAGTGGGGGATCCCCTCGGCGCCGAGGACGCAGGCGTGGAAACGTCCGACCGCGAGCTGCTCCCAGGCGCCTTCGGGCCATCCGTTGACGGTGCACTCTTCGGGGTCGCAAAAGCACAGGATCGTAGCGTCCTCGAGCAGTCCGCACGCACCATCGTTCCCGACCTCAAGCGCCGTGAACACGACATCCGTGGGCGTCCTGGCTGCCAACCCCTCTCGGGACCAGCACTGTGCATGACCCTCCAGGTCAAGGGCGCAGGCGCCGCCGAGGCTGACGGAAAGCGATTGGAAGCTCCCGCTCGGCGCAGAGGAAACGGTGAGGGCGATCTCTTCAGGCACATCCGAACCGGTCCAACAGGAGATGCTCCCATCCATCTCGATTCCGCACACGTACCCCCCGCCCGCGTCAATAAACTGGTATTCGTGAGCGGGTGCGGGCCCGAGCCACGCGGCATCCTCGCCCCAGCAGACCGGCTGGTAGTCGCGGGTGAGCGCGCACGTAAACCCTACTCCTACAGCCACATCACGGGCCATCGCGCCGGAATCCTCGGCCTCTGGCGCGGCGCAGGCAGCGAGGAGGAAGGCCAGCGAGGAGAGGGTCACGCGAAGACCAAGTGGTCCGCGTCGGTGAGGACGCAAATCGGGCACGCCGCATAGGCAGGCCCAGCTTGGTGGAGAGTGAAATATAGGTACGAGATCCCGCGGGCATTTTCGCGCTCCCCAAAGTTCACGGCCACGGCCTCACGCCATTCAGGATCGAGCGGATCATCGTCGCCAAAGTACCAGTTGGCGCTGCCCGCCTTGTACCCGTTGTGGTCCGTCGCGTCGTCCCCAGCAACCGTTACCTCTGGTATCAGGGGCAAGAAGCGATACCCGCGCCCACCGGTGTCGTACAGAGTCACGTCCGCCGGAGCAGTGGTCCCGTCGCCCTCCGGATGATGACAAGAGGAATCGGAGTATTGATCCAGCCAGATGAGCCATGCGAAGCGGTAGGGCTCAGCGACGGGCGTACCGTCGGGGTCGCGGGACAGCGGGGCCCGCATCCTGAGTCGCACCGCCGTCCGTCCTCCCTCATTGACGTGAAGGGTAACCCCGTTGTTCCTGGCCTGCCCGAACAGCCAAACGAGCCGGCGAAAGGAGTACCACGCCGGGCGACAGTAGGCGCCGGTTGCTTGGAAGTGGTCGTAGGATGACACGGTTGATTCGAACAGGTCGTTGTGAAGCCCGGACGCTAGCACCTCCCCTCTCCATTGCGAGACAACCCCGTCCTCGACCTTTAGGGGCTTTAGCAGATGGCAGAACCAATATACGTGGGCCACTCCCGCGATGCGGGCGACGGTTAGCAGGCGCACGAGCATGGCAGCCTGAAATACTTCGTTGGTGCCCTCGTAGTACGCTTTCTGGAGCGCGGCACTATCCGTTCCTTCGGGCCACGAAGCGGCGAACCCGATCTCCCCCAGTGAGATGGTAACGCCAAACCCCGCAGCTCTTAGCGGTGTGACCACCTCGTCGCGCATAGCGTACACGTCGGCGGCGAGGCGCTCAGCATCAAAATAGAGAAACGTCCCAGGGCCGACCTCGAAGAGGTCTGTGCCAATCCGCTTGTTCACGTCGACATTGTAGCCGTGATACCAATGAAATCCCACCTCATGGACGAGATCGCGCGCGGTCAATCCGAGCGGGTCCTCCGCTACGCTGGAATACGGCGGCCAATACCACCCAGCGCTTTCGCAGGTGTCCACCCATTCGGCCACCTCATCTGGGACCGAGGCGAGGCCGAGCCTTTCGAGAAGGAGAGCCCGTTGGAACTCGTGCCACAGCTCCGTCTCTGCCTGCATGCCGATGAGGATCGCGTTGCGGAGCCACACCCGACGAGCCGACGCCAGATCGTCCCACCTGCAGCCGTCCGAGCCGACTAACTCTGCATCCACTGGCTTGGACGAGAGCAGCTCCGCCGCGCGGAACTTCATCTGGGGGAGGAGGCGCCGAAAAGGGCCGGCAATGAGCGCCATGTATCGCCCTGCCTCGCGCGCGCCGAGCTCGGCGCGGATCGCGTCGATGTCTCGATCGACAGGATGCATCTCTGCGAGCTGGGCGGCGCTGCTGGGGATCCGGTACAGGCCATCAATCTCGTTGCCCAACTCGATGAACTCCACCACGTCATGAACACTGGCCTCGCCTCCGGTGGCTGCCCTGAGCACCTCGTCAATCCGAACGAGGTACTCCGCAACGCCCGTGCAGAAGGCCGCGATCCCGAGGCTCTTCCGCCGCGCGCACTCTCGCATGTACGCCGAGGTGCTGAAGCCCTCGCTCTCGCGCGTGGGCCAGACGTGGATACAGTACTTCTCGTACAGCGCCTCATCCGGGTCAACGGCTGCACCGCCATGGCCATGGTACCACAAGTGCCAACCTTTGTCCGAGGCTAGGCGCACCCCCTTCTGTTGCACGGGCCGAGCACGTACAATGTCAGGCCACGTCCCCTCTGGCGGCTCGATATCCGAGTTGACACCGCCTTTGTCGCCAATGTTTGCCGCGAGGGGAGACCCCCCTCCGGGGTGAAACGGCGTGAGCGTCACGCGGATCCCAGCAGCCAAGCATGCCAGCAGGAACTCGGTCAGGTACCCAAACACCTTGAACGAGTTCTCACGAAGGTCAGCAAGCAACGCCGCGGGCGGGGGCACCTGTTTGCCGTACTGGAACGAGGGCTCGGAGGGCTCCTCCTTATCTTCCAGTTCTCGTGGGCCAGTCGTCGGATAGACAGAGCCCCAGTACACGTCGCAGAACTTCACCCGCCGGATGTGTCCGGCCCCCATGTCCGCAATGTCGGCGACCATCTGTTCGAAGGACCCGTAAATCGACGCGTTGTCGGAGCCCGGTTGAGGAAACATGCCCTCGGAAACCCCGAACACCGGGTCAGGCTCGACATGCTCCTCGTCTCCCCCGTGCCAGTCACCCGGTTGCGCGTTCACATCATCAAGCGCCGGCCCGATGTCGGCGGCTCCCTTGCGAGCGCTCCCGCCCCGCCCCGCCAAGCGGGCCAGCACAGCCGCGAAGGCGGCGTCCTCCGACTCCCCGCGCCCGTGCGGCGCGAGCCCTCGCGCCCGAAAGGCAACGAACAGCGCACCTATGTCGAAGTCGCGGCCACCCCTGGTCGTCAGCTTGGCGCGAAGGGGGTCCAGCGTCTCCTCTCGGATCTCGGGCTCGAACGCAGGCGTCAGCTTCCACTGCCACGTCTTGGCGTCGAACTCCCGCACCTCGATGCAGCGCGGACGCACTGCGCCTCAGCCGCGAAGCGGGTTGGTGACGACGGTGATGGACAAGTCGGCTTGGTCGCCCACAGCGCCACCCGCCGCCGCCCGGTACTGGAGCAGCAGCCGGATCTGCAGCGCGCCGAGCCGAGAGCGATCGCTGAAGAGGTCGCGGGCATAGCCGTCAACGGCGATCGCGGCCACACTGCCGATCACTACGTCGGCGGTGGCGATGTTTCCAGGTGCGGGAAGCCAGTCGCCGTCCAGATACTTTGTCTGGATAGCCACTCTGCACTCGAAGGTGCCCGTCCGGTTCCGCATCTCCAGATGGACCGCAAGGTCCAGCGTCCCTGGGCCCACGTTGGCGAAGTCGTCGCCCGTGATGGGCATCGAGTCCCAAATGCTGCCCGAGACGGTGATCGCCTTCACCGTCTCGCGTCGAAGCAGCTCCCATTGGCGCACAGCGGACTGGAGGTTCGGTCGGCTGCCGGCCAGGACGGGTGAACAGCTTGGATTCTTCATCGGAGATCCCTGTGGTTCCGCCATGCCTACACGACGCGAGCCGCCCGGTCAAGCCGGGAATTGCAGGCGCAGCCCCGGTAGGGCTCGCGGAATCGACCAGGCTACCCAGGAAGCTCGGCGCTAGTCGTCGTCGTCATCGCCCGCGACGGCGTCGAAGAAGCCGTCGGGGTCGTCCCCGTCGTCATCCTTGTCGTCGTCCTCGTCCGCGTCGTCTTCGTCCTTCGTGGTCCACTCGATCTCACAGACCTTCTCCACGAGGGAGACGATCTCTTCGCCGGTGTACTCGAACTCGTCGTTGCTCTCGAACTCTTCTTCGAGCAGCTCGAGGAGGGACGCTTCCATCTCGCCGGACGACTCGAGCTTGAGGATGATCTCGACGCCGTCGTCCAGCTTCATCTCTTCGGCAACCGTGCCGATGAGCTCGATGACGTACGCGGCGACGGTCTCGCCGTCGGGCGCGCCGCTCTGAGCGTCAAAATACTCGTCCAGCTGCTCGACGAGCGTGTCGCGCATCTCGTGCGGGAGCTGCATCATGGTCCTCGTGTCTCCGATGGCCGCGCGTATAGCGGGAACTCTCGCGGACTTCAAGGGGCCGCGATAGGTTCTGGGATGCGCATTGCCTCTCCCCTGACGAACGAACCGGGTCCTAGCTCGGCTCCCGCCCTCCCGTCCCTCTCTGATGCCCTGATCGCGGCCCTCCCAAAGACGGACCTCCACGTCCATCTCGACGGCTCGCTGAGGGTCTCCACGCTGATCGAGTTGGCGCGCGAGCGGAACGTCCCGCTGCCCTCGTTCACCGAGGAGGGGATGAACGAGCTCGTGTTCAAGCCGAGCTACGCGAACCTCGGCGAGTACCTGGCCGGCTTCGCATGGACCTGCGCGGTCATGCAGGACGCGGAGGCCATCGAGCGCATCGCGTACGAGTTCGCGCTGGACAACTGGGCCGAGGGCGTCCGCTACGTCGAGGTGCGGTTCGCCCCGCAGCTCCACCAGCACGTAGGGCTCGACGCCCGCGGCGTGCTCCGCGCCGTGCAGAAGGGGATGGACCGGGCCTCGCGCGAGGTCAACGCCACGCTCCCGGCCAACGCCCTGCCGTTCCGCTACGGCCTCATCGTGTGCGCCCTGCGCGCGTTCAACGAGCAGGCCTCGACCTACTACGGCCAGCTCATGCGGGCGTTGTCGAAGGCGCCGCGGCGCAAGGTGTTCGGGATCGCGTCGCTCGAGCTCGCGCGGGAGGCCGTGTGGGCGCGGGACGAGGCGGGGATCCCGGTCGTCGGGTTCGATCTGGCCGGCCAGGAGGACGGCTACCCCGCGGTCGACCACGTCGAGGCCTACGACTACGCCCACCAGAACTTCATGCACAAGACCGTGCACGCGGGCGAGGCGTACGGAGCCGAGAGCATCTTCCAGTCGATCACGCTCCTGCATGCCGACCGCATCGGGCACGGGTACCTGCTCTTCTCCCCCGAGCGCGTGACCGATCCGAAGATCGCCGATCCCGAGGCCTACACCCGCCGCCTCGCCGACTTCATCGCCGACCGCCGCGTCACGATGGAGGTGTGCATCACCTCCAACCTCCAGACCAACCCTGCGATCGGCTCCGCGGCTGAGCATCCGCTCCGCAAGATGCTCGACCACCGCTTGTCCGTCGTGTTGTGCACCGACAATCGCCTCGTCTCCCACACCACCGTGAGCAACGAGATCCGCGTCGCGGTGGATGCCCTCGGCGTCAACCACCGGCAGCTGCGCGACATCATCATCCACGGGTTCAAGCGCAGCTTCTACCCAGGCACCTACCTGGACAAGCGGGCGTACGTCCGCCAGGCGATCGACCATTACGACGCCGTGATCGCGCGGTTCGCCGAGGCTGAGGCGAACGAGCGCTGAGTCCCTTCCGGCCGAGCGGGAGGGCTACTTCTTTCCGAACAACCGGGAGAGGAAGCCCCCGCCCGCCGGCGCCCCGCCCGGGGAGGGTGCGGACGGGCCCTCGCGGACGAGCCGCTTCATCTCCCGTACGGCGTCCGGATTGGTGGGGCGGAGCTTCAGCGCGGTGACGAAGGCCTGCCGCGCGGCGGCCTCGTTCCCCATCGTCCGCAGGATGATGCCGCGGAGAACCCACACGTTGTCCAGCTTCTCGTTGGCCTGGAGGGCGGCTTCCACCCGGGCGGCGCCCTTCGCGGCGGCGGCCTCGTTGCGCGTGTGTTCGAGCCGGAAGGTGGTGAACCCCGCGTAGGCATTGAACTCGGGCTCGTCGGGCATGGCACGGATGACCCGGGCGAAGAGCTCATGGGCCATGGGCAGGCGCCCCGCCTGGAGGTCGGCGACGCCCCGCTTGAAGTCGGACTCGGCCTCGAGGATGAGGCGCACCCGCTCGGTCGCCTTCTCGTCGTCGGTCTTCTCGCCGTGGATCACCCTCGAGATGTAGGCGGCGCGCCGATCTTCGTCCCCGAGGACCTCCCAGGCGCCGCGGACGCGATCGAACAGCTCGCTTGCCGCCTGTTGGATCTCGGCGGGGTCGGCCGTGAAGCGGTCGGGGTGAAGCCGTTGGGCGAGGCCGAAGTAGGCGCGGCGGTGGGTCTCCGCGGCGTCCTCCCAGCCGGTGCCGAGCACGGCGAAGTGGGTCTCCGCGGCCCGGATCCGCGTGAGCGCCGGCCCGAAGCGGGCCACGAGGGGATCGGCGGGCGAGGCGCCGGCGGGACGGCCACCGCCGAGGGTCACGGTGACGCTCGATCCGCCGAAGGGATGCGCGGAGGCGTCCGCGGGCTCGGGTTCGGGGGGGGGCACGGGCGCGGGGGGGCGCTGCGCGCCGAGGACGGGCTCCTGCGGGGAGGGGCCCGGGGAGGGGCCCGGGGTGGGATCCGGCGGCGCGGCGAGCGAGGCGACAGGCGTGATGCGGGACCGGCCGGAGTCCGTGGGGAGCTCGCTCCGGATGAGGTCCGCGATGTCGTCGACCGTGAGCTCGACGCGCGGGGGCGCCGCGGGATCTCGCGGGGTCGCTGCCGCGAGGAGCACCTCCGACGGGGGGACGGCAGCCGGCGACGAGCCCCGCACCACCACGGCCGAGGCGCCCTCGTCGGCCTCCACCGCGCCGAGCGCCCACGCCAGGGCGAGCGCCCGCGCGATCACGTCGGGCTCATCGGGGCCAAAGTCGATCACGTCCCCGAGCGGCCGGCCCCCGTCGAGCTCGAGGAGGTAGCGGGTGACCTCGGCGCCGGCCGGGATGCGGGCGAGGAGCGCCGCCTGAACGTGGACCGCGCGCGGCGCCGCGTCGGCGGGGGCCGGGGCGAGCTGGTCGGCGGCGCCCCACAGGAGCGCGATCGCGTCGAGCGGCTCGAAGGCGGGCGCCGGCGCGTCCGGGTGCATCAGGACCTCGCCGTCGGCCTCGCCCAGGGCCTCGCGCAGCCGGAGCTGCGCGACCGCCGTGCACAGCGATTCGCCGTCCATCCCGGTGAGGCGTTCGCCGATGCGCTCCGGCGACTCGCTCTTCAGGTTGGACTGCACGAGCACGAGCGTTCCCGCGCGGAAGAAGAACAGGCGCCGCCGCTTGTCCTGGCGCCACTCGATCGCGCACGTCGCCTGCACCCGCACGGCGCGGCAGATCGCGGCGGCGAGGAGGAGGCCGCTCATTGGTCCAACCCGGTCATGTCTCAAGCCCCCGGAGCGCTTCCCGTGCGGGGTCGAACTCGTGATTCTTCTCGATGGCGCTCCGAAGGAGCCGGCGGGCCTCGTCGACCTCGCCGCGCGCGCCGAGCACGCGCCCCAGGTAGTAGAGCGCGGATTCGTCCTCCGAGTCGAGCGCCAACGCGCGGCGGAGCTCGGCCTCGCCCGCGGCGGGGTCCTCCGGGCAGCCCTTGTGGCGCGCCCACCCGAGCATCGCGAGGATGTCGGCGGCCTCGCCCTCGAGGAGGATTGCCATGTGGAACAGCGCCGCCGCGGTCACGAATTCACCGCGCAGAAACAGCTCGCGGGCCCGCTCGGCCTGGAGGACCGCGTGGTCTTCCATCCCGATCTGCCCCTGCCGCACGCCCGCCTCGCCGCGGAGCCGCGCGTCGTAGATGGCGCGCCGGGCCAGGTCGGACAAGACCCGACCGGCCTCCAGCGCACGCTCGTAGACGGCGCGGCCGCACGCGCGGGAGGCGTCATCCAACGCGACGGGGTGCCCCTCCGGGTGGAATCGCGCGAGCGCAGCGACCGTGGCGGCGTTGATCTCGTCCACGTCGGCGTCGGGCTGGAGGCCGAGCACGGTGTAGTGGTTGGCGTCGAGCAGCGCGCGGTGCTCGGCGCGCAGCCGCGCGGCGAGCTCGGTGGTGTCGAGCTCGGCGAGGCCGGCATCCCGGCTCTGCGCGGAGGCGGCATCGACCGAGAGGCTCGCGAGCCCCCAGTCCTTGAGGAGCACGAGCAGGGTGGCCGCGCGCGGACCGGACACCCGCACACAGTCCCCCGCCGGCGCACCGCCGACGAGCAGGGCGCGCAACACGCCGAGCGCGTTGTCCGGATCGAGGAGGGGCCAGAGGGAGAGCACCGCCGGCGCGATGCGAACGAAAAGCGGGAGGTCCGCCTCGTCCAACGCGATCGGCTCGTCCTGGAGGCGCCAGGCGATCACCGCGGGGTGAACGTCGAACCCGGCGAGGCCGATCGTCTCGACCGGATCGAGCACGTAGCGGCCCGCGGCGAGCTGGCCGATCCCGACGGCGCGACGGACCAGCTGCTCCTGGAGGGCGCGCTCGACCGCGCGGCGCTCGATGAGGTGCGAGCGGAGCAGGACCTCTCCGAGGGGGGTGCCGCCGCGCCTCCCCTCCTCGATGCTGGCGGCGAGATGTTCGGGGGACAGGATGCCGAGCTGGAGCAGCACCTGCCCGAAGCCGGTGGCCTGGTCGTTCGAGCGGGCCGCCATCGGAGCCCCCCGCGCGAAGGAGAGCTTGGCGCGCAGGCCGTCTGCACCCTCCGCTTCGAGGACACCGGAAAAAGCCGACGCGTGGAGCCGGCGCAGCAACGGGACGAAGCAGCCGGGGCCCAGCTCACCCTCTTCTCGAACGGGCGGGGGCTCGGTCGCGCCGCAAGAGGACTCTCGCGGCACGCGCACCACGCCAGGGCGAAGGGACTCCGCCGGGGCAGCCTCCTCGGGCTCGGCGCGAGGCGAGATCGCCGCGAGCAGCGCTGCCCGATCGACCGGCTTGGCGAGAAACGCGTCGGCGCCCGCCGCCAGCGCGGCGGAGAGGGCGTGCGTACGCGCCGAGACCATGACGATGCGTACCCGCTCACCCCAGGGGGACATGCGGATGTGCGCGCACACCGCGGCGCCATCGAGCCCCGGGAGGAGGAGGTCCACGACGACGAGCGCGGGGCGGAGCTCGGCGAAGCGCCGCAGCGCTTCCTGGCCGTCCGCGGCGGTCTCGACGTGCCAACCGAGCTCTCCCAGCAAGCCGGACAGGACCGCCTGGGCAAGAGGATCGTCTTCGATGAGCAACGCGACCGGTTCGGCCATGACTTCGCTTCGCAGCGCCCTCGGCAGCGGGTATCACGGGACGCGGGCGCGCGGGCGTCGACATGACGCGCTCCGTTCCGGCGCGTGGGGGCGGACAGATTCTGGTCGTCGGGGGCGGCCCTGCGAGCAAAATGGCGTGCTACGTTCGCGCCAGCGAGGCCCCCATGGTCAACAAGGTCATTCTCATCGGTAATCTCGGCAAGGATCCGGAGGTGCGCTCGACCGCCGGCGGTACTTCCGTCTCGACGCTCAGCATCGCGACCTCCAGCCGGACCAAGGACAAGGAGGGAAACTGGACCGACCAGACCGAGTGGCATCGCGTCGTGGTCTGGGGGCGGGACGCGGAGAACGTCCAGAAGTTCTGCAAGAAGGGCAAGCAGCTCTACATCGAGGGGCGGCTCCAGACCAAGAAGTGGCAGGACAAGGAAGGCAAGGACCAGTACACGACCGAGGTCGTGGCTGAGAACGTGCGCTTCCTCGGCGGCGGCGGCGGCGGCGGCGGTGAAGAGGGCGGCGGTGGCTTCGGCGGCGGTGGCCGTGGCTCCAGCGGCGGCGGCGGCTCCAGCGGCGGCGGCGGAAGCTACGGCGGCGGCGGCGGATCTCGCGGCGGTGGCGGCGGCTCGGGCGGCGGCTACGGCGGCGGTGGTTCGGGCGGCGGCAGCGGCGGTTCGGGCGGCGGCTACGGCGGTGGCGGTTCCGGTGGCGGCGGCGGCTACGGCGGCGGTGGTTCCGGTGGTGGCGGCGGGCGTGGCGGCGGCGGGCAGTCGCCTCCGGACGATTCGCCTCCCTACGCTCCGGATGACGACATCCCGTTCTAGAGCCGGCCACCCTCGAGCCGGCCACCCTCGAGCCGGCTTCGCTCGAGCCGGCTCGGGGCTACCACGGCCGGTCGGCCCCCAGCGGTGACTGGTCGGCGTCCACCTTCCAGCTGGCCGGCTTGCTGCGCACCCAGTGCTGCTCCAGGGTCACGACGTCCAGCCGGCCGCGGCGCACGTCGTACCCCTCGATACGCACCACGACGACGCCCTCGCGTGTCTCGGGCAGGCGCGCCTCTTCGAGCTCGTCCCCCACGACCACCTGCACCACGGACACGTCCGTCATGCGGATCTGGGGGTCCGAGAGCAGGCGTCCGAGCTTGAGCTTCTCCTCGGGGGTCTCCAGGAAGGCGGCGGCCCCGCCCGGATCGTTCCAGCGCACCTTGAGCCAGTAGTCGTTCACCGCGGCGGCGAGCGTTCCGGTGTCCTGCCGCTCCTTCATCTTCAGGCGCACGGCGGGACTACAGGCGGTGAACAGCAGGAACAGCGGAAGGGCGAAGCGCATCGGCTCGGATATATCGTGCCATGCCCTCTGTCGCGCGTATGGCGGTCCCGGCCCTGATCCTCGCCCTGTTCTCGGGCTGCGCGCACCGGGTCTCCCTCGTGTCCCACCCCGTCGGCGCCTACGTCACCGTTGGTGAGACACGCGCCGGCGTTGCGCCGGTCGAGCTCGAGATCCCGGCCTTCGGGGGGCGCCGCGTGTCCATCCAACGGACGGACTACCGCCCGCTCGACCTACGCCTCCCGCTGCTTCCGCCGCGGGAGGTCGAGGTGCGCCTGGTGCGCGAGCACGGCGGGGCGGGATCGTGGGATCCCGAGGACATCGACTGACATCGACCGAGGGCGTGACGGCCACGCCCCCCGGCTTCAGAGCCCCTGGCCGGCCTTCTCCATCAGCGTCGACAAGCGCTTGCTGAAGCCGGCGGCGTCGTCCACCTGGCCCTCGGCGATCTTTGCGTAGTCGAGCAGGAGCCGGGCGAGCGGCTCGGCGGCGTCGGTCTTGCCCTCCGCGTGCAGGCTCACGAGCTTCTTCACCAGGGCGTGCTCCGGGTTGACCTCGAGGATGCGCTGGGCCTTGGGCCCCTCCTGCCGCGCCGCGCGGAGAATGCGCTCGAGGTTGGCGCTCACGCCCCAGTCCGAGTCGACAAGGACCGCGGGGCTGTCGGTCAGCCGCTTGCTGGGCCGCACGCTCGCGACGGAGCCGGCGAGGAGCCCGCCGAGCCACGTCGCGAAGGGCTCGGCCTGCTTGCGCGCCTCGTCCGCGATGGGATCCTCTTCGGCGCCCGCGTCGAGATCGCCGCGCGCCACGCTCTTGAGCGGGGTGCCGTCGAACTCGGTGAGGTTCATCACCACCCACTCGTCGACCGGGTCGGAGAGCAGGATGACCTCCCAGCCCTTTTTGCGGAAGCGCTCGAGCTGGGGGCTCGCCTTCATCCGCTCGAGGTCCTGGCCGGTGATGTACCAGATGGCGTCCTGGCCCTCCTTGAGGTTGCCCTTGATCGCCGCGAGGTCGCGCCAGGGCTCCTCGTCCGTGGTCTCCGTGGTGCGGAACCGGAGGAGCGGCGTGAGGGCGTCCTTGTTGTCCGTGTCCTCGGCGACGCCCTCCTTGAGGGTCGCGCCGAAGTTGTCCCAGAACGTGCGGTAGGTGGCGGGATCCTCGCGGCCGATCTCCTTGAGGCGACGGAGGATCCGCTTCACGATCTGCTTGCGGATCGCGTTGATGACCGGCGTGTTCTGGAGCAGCTCACGGCTGACGTTGAGGGAGACCTCGGGCGCGTCGACCACGCCGCGCGCGAAGCGCAGGTAGCGGGGCAGGAAGGCCTCGGCGTGCTCCAGCACCAGCACGCGACGCTGGTAGAGGCGAAGCCCACGCTTCACGTCGGGCTGGTCCAGATCGAACGGACGCTTCTGCGGGAAGAACAGGAGCGCGGAGAACTCGAGCGGGGCCTCGCTGCGGAAGTGGGTCCACGCGAGCGGGTCCTGGTAGTCGCTCGAGATGTGCTTGTAGAACTCCTTGTAGTCCTCCTCCGCCACCTCTTGAGGATTGCGCGCCCAGAGCGCGGTGGACTGGTTGATCCGCTCGTCGTTCAGGAACACGCCGTACTGCACGAAGTCGGAGTGGCGGCTGATGACCTCCCGGAGGCGGTCCTCGTCGAGGTACTCGACGGCTTCGGCCTTCAGGTGGAGCACCACGTCGGTGCCGCGCGTGGTGCGCGTGCCGGTGTCCACGGCGAAGGTGCCCTTTCCGTCGGATTCCCAGTAGACGGGCTCGGCGTCGGGCTCGGCGGAGAGGCTCTGTACCTGCACCCGGTGCGCCACCATGAAGCTGGCGTAGAAGCCCACGCCGAACTGGCCGATCAGCCCCTCGGCCGAGGCGCCGCGCTCCTTGAGCATCTGCGCGAAGGCCTTCGTGCCGGAGCGCGCGATCGTGCCCAGGTGCTCGATGGCCTGCTCGCGCGTGAGCCCGATGCCGTTGTCGGACACGGTGATCGTGCCCTTGTCCTTGTCGACCGTGAGCGTGATCGCGGGCTCTCCGTCGGCTTCGCGCAGATCGTTGCGCTGCAGCGCGCTGAACCGGGCGCGATCGAGCGCGTCGGATGCGTTGGAGACGAGCTCCCGGAGGAAGATCTCCCGGTCCGAATAGAGCGAATGGACGACGAGCTCCAGCAGTTGCTGGACCTCGGCCTGAAAGGGGAGTGTGTCGGACATGCGTCGTCTCCGATGGTTGGGGCAGGAGATAGGAACGACTGCCGACGACGTCAAGCGCCTTCGTCGCGAGCCTCGCGGCCCGAGATCCCTGAATCGGATAGACGGGCGGGTCGTAGCGAGAGAAGCCGATGGACACCAATTTTGCACGCCTGCTCGTGCCGATCCAGATCGAAGAGGAAATGCGCTCCTCTTACCTGGACTATTCGATGTCCGTCATCGTGGGTCGCGCGTTGCCCGACGTTCGGGACGGCCTGAAGCCGGTCCACCGCCGCGTCCTGTACGCCATGCTCCGCAACGGCCTCGTACACAACCGCGCCTACCGAAAGTGCGCCAACGTGGTCGGAGAGGTGCTCGGCAAGTACCACCCCCACGGCGATGCCTCGGTGTACGACGCCCTGGTGCGCATGGCCCAGCCGTGGAACATGCGGTACCTCCTGGTGGACGGGCAGGGCAACTTCGGCAGTGTCGACGGGGACAACGCCGCGGCCTACCGGTACACCGAGTGCCGCATGACGGCGCTCGCGGAGCAGCTGCTCGTCGACATCGACAAGGAGACCGTCAACTTCACGCCGAACTTCGACGGTAGGAACGAGGAGCCCGAGGTCCTCCCCGCCGCGTTCCCGAACCTCCTGGTCAACGGCTCGGAGGGCATCGCGGTCGGCATGGCGACCAAGATCCCGCCGAACAACCTCACCGAGGTCATCAACGGCCTGCTCGCGCTGATCGAGAACCCGGACATCGATATCGAAGGGTTGATGAAGCACATCCCCGCGCCGGACTTCCCGACCGCGGGGACGATCTACGGCTACGAGGGCGTGCGCGAGGCCTACACGACCGGCCGCGGCCGGCTCATCGTTCGCGGCAAGATCGAGTTCGAGGAGGTGGAGAATCGCGAGGCGATCATCATCACCGAGCTGCCCTTCCAGGTGAACAAGGCGCGCCTCCAGGAGGAGATCGCCGACCAGGTCAAGGAGAAGCGGCTCGAGGGCATCCACGCCATCCGCGACGAGTCCGACCGCCAGGGCATGCGCGTCGTCATCGAGCTCAAGCGGGACGCCGTGCGCGAGGTGGTCGTCAACCACCTGTACAAGCAGACCCAGCTCCAGAACACCTTCGGCATCATCTTCCTGGCGATCGTCCAGCAACGCCCGCAGATCCTGAACCTGAAGGAGCTGCTCCAGCACTACCTGGGGCACCGCCGCGAGGTCACCCTCCGCCGCACGCGGTACGAGCTCCGCAAGGCCCGCGAGCGCGCGCACATCCTCGAGGGTCTGCGCATCGCGCTCGACCACATCGACGCGGTCATCGCCCTCATCCGCGCCTCGCGCACCACGGACGACGCGCGGGCGGGCCTCATGGCCACCTTCGCGCTCTCCGAGGTCCAGTCCCAGGCCATCCTCGACATGCGCCTGCAGCGCCTCGTCGGCTTGGAGCGCGACAAGATCGAGGAGGAGTACAAGGAGCTCATGGGCCGCATCGAGTGGCTGCTCTCCATCCTCGGCGACGAGAAGGTGCTGTTCGACCTCATCCGGACCGAGCTCACCGCGATTCGTGACCAGTTCGGGGATGCGCGGCGCACCAACATCATCGGGGACAGCGCGTCCCTGACGCTGAACGATCTGATCGCCGAAGAAGAGCAGGTCGTGACCCTCTCCCGGCTCGGGTACATCAAGCGCACGTCGATGACCGAGTTCCGCATGCAGAAGCGCGGCGGGCTCGGCAAGACCGGCATGAACACCCGCGACCAGGACGTGGTCACCGACATCTTCCTCGCGAACACCCACGGGTACATCCTCGCCTTCACCAACACGGGGCGCCTGTACTGGGTGCGCGTGTACGATCTGCCCGAGGCCGCCCCGAACGCGCGCGGCAAGCCCATCGTGAACTTCGCCCAGCTCGCCTCCGGCGAGAAGGTCGCGAGCGTGGTGTCGGTCAAGGACTTCGGCGAGCCCCTCGATCTGATCTTCGTGAGCCGCCGCGGCTTCGTGAAGCGCACCCCCCTCTCCGCCTACGGAAACGTGCGCGCGGCCGGGCTCGCGGCATGCGATCTGGTCGATGGAGACGAGGTGCTCCGCGTCAGCCTCGCGGAGCGCGGCGCCGACATCCTCCTCGCGACCAAGCGAGGCCGCGCGCTCCGCTTCGCCGGCTCGAAGGTGCGCCAGATGGGCCGCATCGCCCGCGGTGTACGCGGCATCAAGCTCCGTAACGAGGAGGACGCCGTCGTCGATCTCGCGGTGCTCTCCACCGAGGGCGTGTCCTTCCTCGTGACCGTCACCGCGAACGGGTACGGCAAGCGCACGGCCCTGGCCGACTACCCCACCAAGGGGCGCGGCACCGGCGGCGTGCTCGACATCGTGGCGGACGCCCGCAACGGTGACGTGGTGGCGACCGTCGCGATGGACGACGGGGATCAGCTCCTCCTCATCACGGACAGCGGCCGCATCATCCGCATGCGCCTCGAGGACATTCGCCTGGTCGGCCGGCGCACGCGCGGCGTGCGGCTCATGCGCTTGTCCGATGACGAGCGGATCGTCGCGGTCGAGCGCATCCTTCGGGACACCGCCGACGCCGTGGGGGACGCCCTCGCGCCGGAGGACAAGCCCCCCGAGGCCGAGGCCGACGAGGCTGTCGACGCGGCGGACGACGCGGCGGAGGAGGGCGACGACGAAGCGCTCGACGAGGGTGACGAAGCCGAGGCCGACGAGGGCGAGACGGACGAGTGAGTGTAATTGTCCGCGCCGCGTCGGTTGCGGTAGTCTGCCCTTGATGCCTGCAACCCCTGCTCGCCGCTACCTTCTCGGAGCCGTCGCCGTACCGCTCACGGTCGGTGTCCTGGGCCTGGTGGGCGCGCTCGGGCCCTGGTCCCCGCTGGCGCTCGATCGGGCGAACGCGCGCTACACCGCCGGAGACGTGGTCGGGGCGGAGGTCGCCTATGCCGCCCTCGCCGAGGGGTGGTCCACGCCCTCCACGCGGGCCGAAGCCGCCACGCGCGCAGGGCTCCTCGCCCTCGCCCGGAACGATCCGCGGGAGGCCGCGGAGCGGCTTCGTCGCGCGGTCGACCTCCATCCGGACGCCGATCGCCGGTCGGCCGTGCGGGTTCAGCTCGCGGGCGTGTACCGGGACCAGCTCGTGGATCCCGTGCGCGCCGCCGAAGAGTACGAGCGCGCGGCCCTCGACGCGGACGGGGCGGCCACGCTCGTCGAGGCGGCGGCTTGTTGGGAGCGCGCCGGCCGTCTCGGCCAGGCGGTGGATGCCTGGATGCGCGCGGTGAACGCTCCGGGAGACGACGCCGCGCGGGCAGAAGCGGAGGCCGGGCTCATGAGGGCTGAACGAGCGATGGGCGCCGTGGTAGATGCGGGGCCATGATCGTCTGGTTGCTCGCCGTCTGCTCGCTCGCATGTGTCCCCCAGGCCACGAAAGAGGACACCGCGGACACCGATCCGGCGGAGGACACCGACGTCGATCTGGACGCGGAGGAGCTCGCCGCGGATGACGCGCGCGTGCGGGCCCTGACGGACGTGCTCCAGGGCGACACCCCCTGCGCCGAGCCGCAGCTGGTGCGGGTGCTGGAGACCGTCGACGGCGACACCTTCCACGCCCTTCCGGAAGGGGCGGACCGTTATTTTTCGGTTCGGGTCATCGGCATCGACACCCCCGAGGTCGAGCACGACGACCCCGCGGAGTGCTACGGCAACGAAGCCTGGGCCTGGGCTGAGGCGCGCCTCGCCGGCCGGCTGGTGTGGCTGACTTTCGACGGGGAGTGCCTCGATGATTTCGATCGCACCCTCGCCTACGTGATCCGCAGCAACGACGAAGACGGCTTCTTCAACCGCGCGCTCGCCCGCAACGGGTACGCCACGCCGTTTCCGTTCCCGCTGACGGACACCTACGAGGACGAGATCGCGGCGGACGCCCGCGCGGCGCGAGACGAGGGAGCAGGCCTCTGGTCTGCCTGCGAACGTTGACGCGTCCAGGCTGTTGCGTTAACGCTGGCGGCCCTCGGGGGGCTCCCCTCCGAGCGCATCTTTTCAGCGTCTTACGCGGTCTCGCCAGGTGAGCGACCGGATGTCGGAAACCGGCGGTTGGAAGCGGGCGTGGAGAGCCACCGCCTACGTATCCGGCCTCCCGATCTCCACCATCGCAGGGGGCCTGCTCGGCGCGGCACTCGATCATGTGCTTGGTGGTGGCTGGGTCGCCACGGCCATCTTCGGGTTCCTCGGCTTCGCCGCCGGGGTGTTCCAGCTCTTCCGAGGACTCCAGAAGCTCTCCGATGCTCCCCCCTTCGACCATCCTCCGTGACGCCGCGATCGCCGGGCTCTTGTTGAGCCTGGCCGGCACGTTTGCGGGAGCGGAGTTCGCGGGGGCGGTCGCCGCCGGAGCCCTCGGCAGCCTGGTCAACCTCGGCTTGCTCATCCGGCTCGTCGCGGGCGCGTCGCCCGAGGCGGGCGCGCTGTTCGTCGCGCGGCTGTTCCTCAAGCAGATCGCGGGGGCGGTCCTCCTCCTCCTGTTGGTCGCCAACCTCCCCGCCGCGCCCGTGTTCATCGGCTTCTGCTCGGTGCTCCTCGCGCTCGCTGTCCGCGCCGCGCTGACGCTGGCCGGCTGGGCTTCCGTCCCCTCCCATTCGACCCCGGAGCCTGGATGATCTCCCTGCTCGGCCTGCTCCTCGCGGGCACCTCGGGTGCACAGGCGTCGAGCTTCTCGTGGTACCAGCTCCTCCCCGGCTTCGGCGCGGAGAGCGAGGTGGGCCATGCGCTCGGCCTGAACCAGGCGCACGACGCCTTCCTCATCCCCACCGTATGGGGGATCGTCGCCTTCCTGCTCGTCGTTGCCGGTCTCGCGCGCATGGGCCTCCAGCGCGCGATCGCCAAGGGCGGAATCGCGGCGTACGTGCCCGACTCCGGCCTCACGATCCGCAACGCGTTCGAGATCGTGATCGAGTGGCTCTACGAGCTGGTCGCCGGCATGATCGGCAAGACCGAGGCGAAGGCCTTCCTGCCGCTCGTCGCCACTCTTTTCCTGTACGTGCTGGTGTCGAACCTCTCCGGGTTCGTGCCGGGCGTCCTTCCGGCCACCGAGAACTTCTCGCACAACCTCGCCCTCGCGCTGTGTGTGTTCGTGGTGTTCAACTACGCCGGCCTCTCGCGGCAGGGCATGGGCTACCTCAAGCACCTCGCCGGCCCGATCGCGGTGCTCGCGCCGGTGTTCCTGGTGCTCGAGACCATCTCGTTGCTCATCCGGCCGGTGTCGCTGACCGTGCGGCTCTCGGTCAACATCTTCGTCGACCACCTCCTGCAGACCATCGTGCGCGGCCTGGGGGACAGCTTCCTCGGCTTCCTCGGCGCCGCCATCCTGCCGGTCCCGATCTACTTCCTCGGTCTGCTGGTGTGCGTCGTGCAGGCCTTCGTCTTCGCGCTCCTGACCACCATCTACATCAGCCTGTCCGTGGCGCACGCGGACGAGCATCACCACTAGAACGTCCACCGGAGGATCCCATGAATTCCAAGCTTCGCACCGCTGCTCGCGTTGTCGCCCTCTTCGTCGCGACCACCGGCTTCGCCCTCGCCGAGGGCACCAACGCCTTTGACGCGACCACCTGGGGCCCCGGCATCGGCGCCGGCCTCGCCATCGGCCTCGCCGCGCTCGGCGGTGGTCTCGGCCAGGGCCGCACCGCGACCGCGGCGCTCGAGGGCATGGCCCGCAATCCCCAGGCCGCCGGCATGCTCCAGACCCCGATGCTCATCGCGTTGGTCTTCACCGAGACCCTCACGCTCTTCAGCCTCGTCGTCGCCATGAAGCTCGCCGGCCTGATCTAGCCCCCCGCGGCATCCGCCGCGGAGCCTCGTGCAGAGGACGCCCGCACCCCTCCCCCGGGGTGGCGGGCGTCTGCCATTTTGGAGGGCTTCTTTCCGGTCGCGCGCGCCTGATCACGGCCCCCTTCGGAATCCCGAACGCCGCTGACGGTTACACTTGGGGGTCTGCTCCCCATGCCGGAGGTCGAATGCTCTCGTTGCTGCTCGCCGTGTCCTTGGTCGACGCCAAGCCGAAGAAGAACAAGGCGCCGCCCGCGCCGCCGCAGGGCTGGCACCGCGAAGAGGGCTGGGCGGGGGACTGCTACTACCCGGTGGACTACACGGCCCTCGGCGAGGGCGAGAAGAAGATGGCCCGCCAGACCGCGCTCGAAGAGATGAAGAAGCAGTGGGAGGGGGTGCGCGACGACAACGTGAAGTTCGACGCGAACCTCATCGAGGAGGTCGACATCACCTTGCTCGGCCGCCCGACGAACATCGAGGCCATCAGCCGCGGCAACCTCGAGCAGTGCCAGAAGGTGCGCAAGGGCGGCGACCTCGGCGCGTGGCAGTCCTACCTCTCCGCGCTCCCGGCCAAGCTCACGGCGGGCGAGTGCATCCAGCCGCTCACCTACACGCTGTTCGACTACCTGGACATCGGGCGCACGTGGCAGCGGGAGATCGGCCTCTGCAAGGGCGACAAGGCGCACGTCATCGCGAGCGCGAAGGACCGCTACCGCATCAGCGACAGCGGCGCGTGGCTCACCGTCGAGGGGGACGTGACGCAGAAGGCCGTGGCGGCCGAGTACCCCTGCAACATCGAGGGCTGCTTCGTCGGCATGCTCGTCGGCAAGTTCGTGACGGACTCGGGGGTGGAGACCGTGTTCCCCATCGGCACCGAAACCACGTTCGTGGCGCCGGAGCACGGGATCATCAGCTTCTCCATCAACGACACGGTCTGGTACGACAACAAGTGGTTCAAGTCGGCCACGATCGAAGATCGGACCTCCCTCACGATTGAGCCCGGCAACTAGCGGGTGCGTCGCAAACCGCAGCGCATTTTCTTCGCCCTGCTCCCCCTGGTCATCCTCCTGGGTGCGGGAGAGGCCGCGCTGCGCTTCGCCGGCTGGCCGACCAAGGACCCGACGCGGGCGTTCACCCACGGGGATGTCTACTGGGTCGAGAAGGGCTCGCTCCACCTCGAGCCGTTCCCCCACAAGGAGACGGGCGGCACCTTCCGCGTGAGCACCGACGCCAACGGGCTCCGCGCGCCGCTCCACGCAGAAAAAAAGCCCGACGGCGTGTTCCGCGTGATGACGCTCGGGTGCAGCACCACGTTCGGCTGGGGCGTGGATGACGACCAGACGTACCCCGCGCGCCTCGAGGCGGTCCTCGCGGAGGCCGGCCACCCGGTGGAGGTGATCAACGGTGGTCAGCCCGGGCACAGCAGCTTCCAGGGGCTGTGGTTGTGGGAGCGCACGCTCGCGCGGTACCAGCCGGACCTCGTGATCTTCGGCTACATCGTCCAGGACGCGCGGATGGTGGCCTACAGCGATCGGTCCCAGGCGCTCCTCCAGCAGAACGCCGACTTCCTCAAGCTGAACGTGCTGCACCGGTCGCGCGTCTACACGGCCCTCCTCCACATCTGGAACAGCTTGCGGATCCGCACGAAGGACCAGGCCGCCGACACCAATGTGAACCGCGTCCCGACGGACGAGTACGTCGAGAACATCCGCGCGTTCAAGGCCCTCGCCGAGGCCGGGGGCGGGAAGTTCGCCCTGTTCGGGTTCCCGCTGGAGCGGGAGGGCTACACGGCGAGCCATCGTGCATTGTTGCGGACCGCGGCCGAGATCCTGCCCGCGCCCTACTACGATCCGCAGGCGGATTTCGAGCAGTGGTCGAGCGCCGAAACCCTGTTCTTCCCCCAGGACCGCGGCCACGCCAACGCCGCCGGTCTGGACAAGGTTGCGCGCGGGATGGCGCAGTTCTTGATCGCGGAGCGGCTGATTCCGTAGCGAGGACACGGATCCGGCGGGGCCGAGTCTGGTACCCTTCCCGCATGCGGAACAGCGCACTCGTATTGCTCACGCTCAATGAGATCGAAGGCCTCGAGGCCCTGTGGTCGCGCTTGCCGATCGGCGAGTTCGCGGAGGTGTTCGCGGTAGACGGGGGGAGCACCGACGGGACGTTGGAGTTCTTCGCGGCGCGTGGCATCCCCGCGGTCATCCAGCCGATTCGCGGCCGCGGCGTGGCGTTTCGCGTCGCGGCGGAGGCGAGCCACGCCGAGCGGCTGGTCTTCTTCAGCCCGGACGGCAACGAGGACCCCGACGACATCGTGCGCCTGGACGACCTGCTCATCGGCGGGGCCGATCTCGCGATCGCTCGCCGGTTCGGGCCGGGCGCGGTGAACGAGGAGGACGGCGAGGTCCTGCGGCTGCGCGCGCGGGTGAACGACACGCTCTCGCGCGTCGCGAACGGGCTCTTCGGCAACGGCGGCCCGCGCGTCTACGACACGATCAACGGGTTCCGCGCGCTCCGCCGCTCCGCGTTGCTGGAGCTCGCGACCACGGTGAAGCGCTTCCCGATCGAGTACCAGATCACGATCCGCGCCCTGCAGCGCGGCTGGACCATCGGAGAGGTCCCCACGAAGGAGGGCGCGCGCATCGGCGGGGAGCGCAAGGCCGCGAGCTGGCCGGTGGGGATGGACCACCTCAAGGTGCTCGCCACCGAGCTGGCGAACGTACGGATGCTCGCCCGATGAGCCGGATGAGCCCGGAGCGCAGCGCCGCGCTCGCCGAGATCATCCACGCGGAGATGCCGGGGCTCCCGGTCGAGGCCCACGACGCCGCGAGTGGGCATCCCCTCTGCGTGGTCGGCTTCGGCCCGGAGGAGGTCCTGGCCGCCACCGAGGTCATGCTCACCACCGAGGTCACGATGGGCGCGCGCGTGCGCGCCTTCGAGGCCGTGTGGGCCGCGCGGTGCGAGAAGCGGCACGGCGTCATGGTCAACAGCGGGTCGTCCGCGAATCTCCTGCTGCTGGCGGGGCTCGTCGAGACCGGCCACCTCGCGCCGGGAGACGAGGTGCTCGTGCCCGCGGTGGGGTGGTCCACCACGCTCTTTCCGGTGGCCCAGGTGGGCCTGGTCCCCGTGCTCGTGGACGTCGACCCAACGACCTTGTGCCTTTGTCCGAAGAGCGCCGCCGCGGCGCGCACGGATCGCACCCGCGCCGTGTTCGCCGTGCACCTCCTCGGGCAGGCCGCCGAGATGGCGCCGTACGACGACCTGCTCGTGCTGGAGGATGCCTGCGGCGCCCACGGCGCGACGATCGGCGGGCGCCCGGTGGGCGCGATCGGGCTCGGGGCGACGTTCAGCTTCTTCTTTTCGCATCACATCACCACGATGGAGGGCGGAATCGTCGTCACCGATGACGATGCCCTCGCGGATGCCCTCCGCTCGTTGCGCGCCCATGGCTGGACCCGCGAGCGCTCCGACCGCAAGGCGCTCGAGGCCGCCTCGCCCGAGATCGACCCGCGCTTCCTGTTCGTGTCGCCCGGCTACAACCTGCGCCCGACCGAGGTCGCCGCGGCGTTCGGGCTGGTGCAGGACCGCCGGCTGGACGCCTGGGTGGCGCGCCGGCGGTCAAACCACGCGGACTGGTGCGCGCGCCTCGCCGCGATCCCCGGGCTCACGGTGTTTCCCGAGGCCCCGGGCACGACGCACGCGGGCTTCGCGTTCCCGATGCTCGTGGAGGGCGACCGCGCCGGATGCATGGCGGCGCTCGAGGCGCGCGGCATCGCGACGCGCCCGGTCTCCGGGTCCAACCTCGCCCGGCAGCCCGCGTTCGCGCGGGTCCCCTCCCGCACCCCCGTTCCCCTCCCCGTGGCCGACGCCGTGCACACGCGCGGCTTCTTCGTCGGTAATTCCCATGCCTTCGGCCCCGATCACGGCGCGCGCCTCGCCGCGGCCCTCACTTCCTGGAGTTCGTCGTGAACGAGCGCATCGTCGTCACCGGAGGCGCCGGCTTTGTCGGCTCCGTGCTCGTCCCGCACCTGCTCTCGGAGGGCTACCGCGTGCACGTGGTGGACTCCCTCCGCTTCGGGGGCGAGGGGATGCTCCCCAACTTCATCCATCCCAACTTCTCCTTCGCCGAGGCGGACGTGCTCGACGCGCCCCGCATGCGCAAGGAGCTCGCCGGGGCCCACGCGGTGGTGCACCTCGCGGCGATGGTCGGGTACCCGATCTGCAAGAAGTTTCCGGACGAGGCACGCCGCACGAACGTCGGGGGCGCCGAGGTGGTGCTCGGCGAGATGCCCGGGGAGGCCCGGTTCATCTACTTCTCCACCGGGTCGAACTACGGCGAGGTCGTGGGGGTTTGTGACGAGGACACCCCGCTCAACCCGCTCTCGCTCTACGGCGAGACCAAGACCAAGGCCGAGATGATGAGCATGGAGCGTCCGAACTCGGTGGCCCTCCGCTTCGCGACGGCCTTCGGCCTCTCGCCCCGCATGCGCCTCGACCTGATGATCAACGACTTCGCCTACCAGGCGCTGGTCAACCGCTACCTGCTCGTCTACGAACGCCACTTCCGCCGCACGTTCATCCACGTGCGCGACATGGCGCGCGTGGTGCCCCACCTGTTGCGCAACTGGGACTCCGCGCGCGACCACCGGCTGAACGTCGGCCACGAGACGATGAACTTCACCAAGGAGGACATCGCCCAGCACCTGAAGTCCAAGCTGGACTTCCACCTGTACTTCGCCGACGTCGGGAGCGACGACGACAAGCGCGACTACGAGGTCAGCTACGCGCGGATCCGCGCGCTCGGCTTCTCGCTCGACGTCGACATCCACCGCGGCCTGGGCGAGCTGCTCGGGGGCCTGCGGATGATCCGCATCCGGCATCCCTACTCGAATGTCTGAGCCGGTGGCCACGCGCGGGGGAGACCGTGTCTGAGATCGCGGGCGCGCGCGTCCTCGTCACCGGTGGGAGCGGGTTTCTCGGGCGCCACGTGTGCGACGCGATCACGGCCGCCGGCGCCACGCCGCTCGTGCCGGCGCGAGCAGAGGTCGATCTCCGCGACGGCGCCGCGGTTCGCGCCCTGTTCGCGCGCCACGCCCCGGATCTGGTCGTGCATGCGGCGGTGACCGGCGGTGGGATCGGCTGGATGCGCAGCCACCCTGCGGACGCGTTCGTCGACAACGTGCGGATGACCACCGAGGTCATGGAAGCCGCGCTGCGGGCCGGCGTCCGCCGCTTCTGCGGGGTGTCCTCCGCGTGCGCCTACGCGGTCGACGCGGTGCAGCCGATGCGGGAGGAGGCCCTGTTCGCGGGGGACCCCGAGCCGACCAACGGCCCCTACGGCCACGCCAAGCGCGCCATGATGGTGCAGGGCGCCGCGTACAACGCGCAGCACGGCTTCGACGCGGTGTTCGTCGTCCCCACCAACCTCTACGGTCCCGGCGAGTCGGTCGATCCCGGCCGCGCCCACGTGGTCGGCGCGCTGGTGCGCCGCTTCGAGGATGCGCGCCGCGCCGGCGCCACGGACGTGACGTGCTGGGGAACCGGCCGCGCCACGCGGGATCTGCTGTTCGTGCGCGACGCCGCCGCCGGCATCGTCCTGTCTCTCTCGCGGAGCGTGGGCCCGGCTCCGGTGAATCTCGGCAGCGGAGAGGAGCGCACGATCGCGGAGATCGCAACCGCCATCGCGGGGGCCGTGGGATTCCGCGGTACCATCCGGTGGGACGCGTCACTGCCGGACGGCATGCCGCGAAAGGTGTTGGACATCGCGCGGGCGCGCTCCCTCCTCGGCTGGTCGCCCCACACCCCCCTGGCCGAGGGTCTTGCGGAGATGGTCGCGTGGTTTCGTGGGTCTTCCTCGCCGTTGGCTGCCTCGAACGGGTGACCGGAGAGGACGTGCCGCTCGACCCGCGCTTCTACGAGGGGCGGGCGTCGGGCGATGGGCAGCCGACGGACCCCCACGGGGATGACCCCTCCCAGCCCGAGGGGTCGGTCAGCGGGGGCGGCGAGGGGCCGTACGCGGGCTTCGAGGGGGAGACCTTCGTGCTCAAGGGGGTCGTGCGCGGAGAGGAGCTAATCCCCGTGCAGATCGACGTGAACGAGCCCGATGACGCCGCGCCCGGCGGGGCACGGCGCGCCGGCGCCATCCGCCTGGACGCGCCCGGCCCCTTCGAGGTGAAGGTCCCGAAGTCCGTCAAGGCGCTCCGGTTCCAGGCCTTCCAGGACCCCACCGCGGACGGTCCCGACGAGAGCGATCCGTTCGCCGAGGCCGCGGTCGAGCTCGCGGACGGGCCGCCGGCCGACTTCGTCCTCCAGCTGGTCAAGGGCGCCCGCGGGCTGGCCTCCGGCGGGGGCGGCGGCGCGCCGGGGTCCCCGGGGGGCGGCGGCGCACCGGGCTCGCCGGGAGGGCCGCCGACAGCCGCGCAGCCGAACGAGGGGCTGACCTTCCCGGCGGGGCCGTCGGTCAACCTCACCGGGACGGTGGTGGTGTCCCGGGACATCCCGGTGATTCTCGACTTTTTCCGCGCGGATGGGGCGGGCGCGGGGGGCCGCAGCTACCTCGGCAAGCGCGTGGTGGACGCCGGGGCATGGGCGCAGGCGTTCCCCGAGAACTACGGCGCCGTCGAGGTGGAGGCCTACCAGGACCTGACGGGCGATTCGCGCACCGGAGACGATCCCTCGGCTCGCACCCAGCGCGCGATCCAGATCGTCGAGAGCGATGCCGACGCCGGCACCCTCACCATCCCCTGACGCGCCGCGGATCGATCCGCCTTCCGCCCGGATCTTGTCAAGCGATTGCGGAGAGGGGCGCGTCCGATCCGCAGCCCGGACGGCTCCGCGCCACCGGACGGCTGGGGAGGGGGCGTTGAGATGCGGCCGCGCATCGTGTATACCCAGCGGCACGCCTTCCGGGAGGAAGCCCCATGCCGATCGCAGGACTCCTGCTGCTCCTCGCCGTTCCCGCCCACGCCACATCGCCCTCCGCGGTGGGCGATGTGACGATCACCGAGTTCCAAGCGGACCCGACCCGGGTGCCGCAGTACTACGGTGAGTGGTTCGAGCTCTACAACAACTACCCGGGAACGTTGGACTTTGATGGCGTCTCCATCACCAACGGCGCCGGGCAGACCGTCACCGTCACCGGGACCCACCAGGTCGCCAGCGGCCAATACCTGGTGCTCGGCATCAACCAGGACCGTACGTACGGGTCAGCGACCTACAACGGGAACGTCCCGGTCGACTACGTGTACAACTTCGCGGACTTCAACCTCGCGCTGTCGGACGACACGCTGACGGTGAGGTTCAACAGCCTCGTGCTCGACACGGTGGACTGGACCTCGGCCTGGGGGATCTCCTCCAACTACGCGCACTCCGCGAGCCTCAACGCCTACGAGCTCGAGTGGGCGAACGACTACTCGATCAACTGGTGCTCGTCCGCGACGTTCATGATCGACTCGGGCATGTACGGGTCTCCCGGCGAGGAGAACGAGTACTGCGGCACCTCCGCGGGCGCCGACAACGACGGCGACGGCTACTCCGAGCGCGAAGGCGATTGCCGCGACGACGACGCCAACATCCACCCCGAGTCGCTCGACGGCGCCGACGGGGTGCCCCAGTCCTCGGGTGGCGGCGGCAACCCCGACGACGACGCCGACTGTGACGGCAATCGCGACGACGGCGTCACCGACGACGACGGCGACGGCTACTCCGAAGTCGACGGCGACTGCAACGACGCCGACGGCGACGTGTTTCCGGGCGCGGTCGAGGACGACGACAGCCTCGACAACGACTGCAATGGCTGCATCGACGACCTCGATGAGGACGGCGACGGCTACGGCTACTCCGAGTCCGACAGCTGCGGCGAAGACTGCTCGCCCTCCCTCTCGACGAGCGCCGATCCAGACCTCCCGCCCGATCGGGACGCGGACGTGCACCCGGGTGCAACCGAGGTTCCCTACGACGGCTACGACCAGGACTGCGACGGCTTCGACCTCTGCGACTACGACGAGGACGGCTACAACTCCGCGCTTTGCATCTGCGGAACCCGTTGCGACTGTGACGACAACAACAGCGCCATCCACCCGGGCGCGCCCGAAGACGAGGAGGATGGCATCGACAACGATTGCGACGGGGACATCGACATCCCCGACCGCGACGGCGATGGCTTCACCGTTGAGGACGGCGACTGCATGGACATCGGCAGCGAGACGGGAGACGTCGAGCTGGTCGAGGTCTCGGCCACCGTGAATCCGGACGCCGTGGAGAAGTGCAACGGGCTCGACGACGACTGCGATGGCTTCTACGACAACATCTCGGACTGCTCGAACCCGGCCGCGTACGCCAGGGTTCGCGGCGGCGGGCTGTGCGGGGTGTCGCCCGCCACGGGCGGGGCGGGCACGCTCGCGCTGGCTGCGTTGATGGGGCTCGCGGCCATCGCGCGCCGCCGTGAGGGGGGAGCACAATGATCACGCTCTTGGCGATGGTAGGCATGACCGCGGGCGCGTTCGCGCAGGACGCGACCGCCGAAGACGCGAGCTTCGACTTCGAGCTGTTCCGGCCGCACGGGGACCTCTACGGGTACAGCGCCACGCATGGCGCCGCGACCCTGGGCAACCTGCAGCTCGGCGTCGGCGCGTGGTTCAACTACAGCGACGACCCCGTGGTCCTCGTCGATGCCTCGGGCAACCGCGTGTCGGTGTCCGGCACGTCCGACGAGGAGCTGGGAGACGGCGTCATCGACAGCCGCCTGACCTCGACCTTCCAGGTCGGCATGGGCATCACGCGCTTCGCGAGCCTCACGGTCGACATCCCGCTCGTCATCCTCAACGAGGGCTGGAGCCTCGGCACGGTCGACGATCCGAGCTCCTCGGGCGTGCCCGGCGGGGGCGGAGGCATCGGCGACATCGTCGTGCAGCCGAAGATCGCGATCCTCGATCGCGACTTCCTCCCGGTCGGCCTCGCCGTGGTGGTGCCCGTGGGCCTGCCCACCGGCGCCGAGCGGGACTACCTCGGGGAGGTCGGGGTGTCGGTCACGCCGACCCTCGTCTTCGAGTACAGCGATGCCCCCGTTCATTCTCGCGCCTACAAGTTCCGCTTTGCCGTGAACGGCGGCTATCGGCTCCGCGGCCCCGCGCGCCTGCGGGACGTGAGCGTCGGCAACGAGCTGATCTACGCGGCGGCGGTTGGCTACCATCCGATCGATCCGATCGAGGTCACCGCCGAGTTCCACGGCGCCTCGTTCGGTGCGCGCGGCGCCCAGAACCCCGCCGAGGCGCTCCTCGGCGCCAAGGTCCTGCTCGGACGCTGGGTCGCCATCAACGTCGGTGGCGGCACCGCCGTGATCGGCGGCATCGGCGCGCCCGACTACCGCCTCTTCGGCGGCGTCACCGTTGCCCCCTCGTTCGACCCCAAGTCGCGTGACTCCGACAGTGACAAGCTCGCCGACGGTATCGACAAGTGCCCGAAGGACGCCGAAGATCTCGACGGTTATCAGGACGACGACGGCTGCCCCGAGCTCGACAACGACGCGGACGGCCGCGAGGACAAGGTCGACAAGTGCCCGGACGACCCCGAGGACGATGACGGGTTCATGGACAACGACGGCTGCCCCGACGACGACAACGACAAGGATGGCGTCTCCGACGGAGCGGATCGTTGCCCGGACGGCGCGGAGACCGTGAACGGCTTCGACGACGAGGACGGCTGCCCCGACGACAAGCCGGTCGAAGACAGCGACGGCGACACGTTCAAGGACGACGTAGACCGTTGCCCCTACGATGCCGAGGATCTCAACGGCTTCGAGGACGAGGACGGCTGCCCGGACGATCGCCTCAAGAACGCCCGCGTGGTCGTGACGGCCTCCTCCATCAAGATCAACGACGTGATCTTCTTCGACACGGGCAAGGCTACGATCCAGGATCGAAGCTTCGATCTCCTCAACGAGCTCGCTGGGGTGATCGCCGCGCACGCGGAGATCAAGAAGCTCCGCGTCGAGGGCCACACCGATGCCACGGGCGACGATCTGTCGAATCTCAAGCTCTCCCAGGCGCGCGCCGAGTCGGTGGTCGCCTACTTGAAGGGCCAGGGCATCGAGGGAAGCCGCTTGGACGCTGCCGGGTTCGGGGAGATGCGCCCCCTGGCGACCAACGACTCCGATGACGGTCGCGCCCAGAACCGCCGGGTCGAATTCATCATCGTCGACCGCGACTAGCCCGAAGGATCCCCACCCATGCGTACCCTGCTGCTGTTCGCCCTCGTTCCCACGCTCGCCTGGGCGGGTGCCAAGGGCTCCTCCACCGAGAAGGGGGGGAAGCTCGGCGCCAACTACTGGTCGGCCGCCTCGGCGATCGACGGAAAGGTCGACACGGCCTGGTTGGTGCCCGGCGAGAGCCCGAACCGGGGCGAGTGGCTCGAGATCGACATCCCCCGCGGCGAAGTCGACAAGATCGCCATCTACCCGGGGTTCGGCAAGAGCGACGAGACCTACGGCGACTATCCGCGGGTCAAGCAGATGCGCGTCGACATCTTCGCGCTCGATGACGACCAGAACGCCAAGCAGGTGGGCTCGACCACGCTCGACGTACCGGACACGCGCGAGATGCAGGTCTTCGACCTGGCGGACACGAAGATCGATGCGGGCCTGTTCGGCGGGCGCGTGAGGCTCTCCATCGTCGACATCTACGACGGCGAGGACTACCCGAACATCGGCGTGTCCGAGGTCCTCGTGTACATGAAGGAGTTCGACGCCAAGGTCAAGGTCACGGCCTTGAACGACGGCGATCCGGCGGCCGCCGCCGACATGCTCGACGAGAACCCCAAGACCGCGTCCAAGCTCTCCGGCACCACGGCGACGATGAGCCTGGAGAGCTCGGGCTTCGGGATCTCCACCATCGGGTTCACCCCCGTGAAGGATCTGGCCCGCCCGAAGACGGTCGAGATCACCGCCGGCAACCGCACCGTGACCACGGTGCTCCCCGACAAGGCGACCGAAGTCCAGTGGGCGACCGTGCCCGGCCTGAACGGCTACACGGGCGGGGCGTTCGGCACCATCGAGGTCAAGATCCTCGATGTGTACCCGGGGAAGCTGCCCGAGATCGGCATTTCGGAGCTCAAGGCCCGCGCCACGAACTTCGAAGCGATCTAGTCTCGGCGCGGAGCGGTGAGGGGCCCCCCGAGGGGCCCTTCGTTCGTTTTGGGGGCGGGCCGCCTCGGGAGCGGCCGGTGGGGAGCGGGTCCCCCGCGCCACCGGCGGGGCGCAGGGCAAAAACGAAGAGGGCCCGCCGCAGGATTTCTCCGGACGAGCCCTCTCGGGGGTGCGTGGGCCCGAAGGCCCGCGCTGCGACTACTGGGCGGGGACGGCGGCGGGGGCCGCGTCGGTCGCCGCGACGGCCGCGGCATCACCGATGGTGATGTCGACGGTCGAGGAGAGCGCGCCGCTGGTGGCGGTGATGGTGGCGGTGCCGGGGATCACGCCCATGACGGTGCCGTCGGCCTGAACGGTCGCGACGGTGTCGGCGCTGGACGACCAGGTGACGGTCTCGCCGGTGATGGCGGTCTCGCCGGACTTGACAGTCGCGGTGAGCATGGCCGACTGGCCGGCGGGCCAGGGGGTACCGGCGGTGTAGCCGGCGATCTCGACCTTGTCCGGGAGGGCCACGACGAAGGTGTACTGGGCCTTGACCGTGCCGACGGAGGCGGCCACGGTGGCCTCGCCGTTGGCGATCGGGGTGACCTTGGCGCCTTCGAGCTTGGCGACGCTGTCGGGCGTCACGGTCCACGCGAGCGCGGGCTGGGGCTCGATGGCCTTGCCGTCGGCATCAAGGACGGTCGCCTTGAGCACGCCGACCTGGTCGAGCTTGTGGACGGAGACCTTCGCGTCGCCGTCGAACTTGATGGAGGCGGGGGTCGGGGCGCAGCCCACGAAGAGAGCGAGAAGAGCAACCATGGTGTTTTCCGTGAAGTTTGGGGATTCTCACCCCGAATGAAGCAGGTAGAAGCGCCGCTCCTGGCGGTTCGGAAGGACGTTCTCCACGGAGCCATCCGAAGGCGGGCGAACTCTACTCCTTTCCCAAAAGAATGCAATACATGACCGCGAAGATTCTTGAACAGAATCGATCGCCGACCCCCGCCGAAGCGCCCGTCCGGTACAACGGCCGGCGCGGCGGGGTACACTACAGGCCGTCGACCGCCCCTCCCTCGTAGGCCGCGCACCGCCGCCCTCGTCCCCCGCCTTCTTCCGCAGGAAAGCTCGTTGGCAACGCCCTTGTCAGAGCCCCAACGATTTGGGAAGTACCAGATCGTCGAGCGGATCGCCGCCGGCGGTATGGCTGAGATTTTCAAGGCGCGCCTCGACGGGATCGGTGGATTTCATCGCACCTTTGCGATCAAGCGCATCCTCCCGCACCTCACGACGAACCCCGAGTTCGTCGACATGCTGGTGGACGAGGCGAAGGTGGCCGGGCTCCTCTCGCACGCGAACATCGTGCAGATCCTCGATCTCGGCTCGATCGACCAGCAGTACTACATCGCGATGGAGTACGTGAACGGCCGGGATCTCGGCCAGCTCCTCGGCCGGTGCGCCGCGAAGGGCATCACCCTGCCGGTGCCGCACGCGGTCTACGTGCTCCTCGAGATGCTCAAGGGCCTCGAGTACGCGCACAACCGGCAGGTGATGCGCGGCGGGCGCCCCGTTCCGCTCAACATCGTGCACCGGGACATCTCTCCGGCGAACGTACTGGTGAGCTTTCAGGGGGAGGTCAAGCTCACGGACTTCGGCATCGCCAAGGCCTCGGTCAAGGCGCTCGAGACGATGTCCGGCGTCGTGAAGGGGCGCTTCGACTACATGAGCCCCGAGCAGGCGAGCGGCGGGGACCTGGACCAACGGTCCGACCTGTACTCCGCGGGCGTGGTGCTCTACGAAGTGCTGACCGGTCGGCACCCTTTCCGTCAGCCGGGCGAGCTCGCGACCATCGAGGCCATCCGGCGCGGCGTCTATGAGCCGCCCAGCTACGTGAACCCGGACGTGCCCTATGCCCTCGACCTCGTCGTCGAGCAGGCGCTCAAGGCCAACCCCGCGGAGCGCTTCGCCACGGCGACCGCGTTCAAGGAGGGCCTGGACCGGTTCTTCCACGACGCCGGCTTCATCTTCTCCGCGTCGACGCTGGCGGCGTTCCTCAAGGGGCTCTTCCCCGAGAGCGAGGCACGGAGCCCGTCGTCGGGCCCGGTCCTCGCCGCTTCTCGTCCCGCGGCGCGGCTGGCGCGCGATCCCTCCGACGATGTCGTGCTCGACGAGGAGTCCTCCTCCTCGGGCATGCGGCGCGGCGTGACGGATGGGCCGACCAGCGGCGGGCGCGCGAACGGCGCGCTTGACAGCACGCTCCAGGATGTCGCGGGCCTCCTGCGGGGGCTCCCGGACGCCGGGCAGTCCGGGGCCTTCGGGCCCGTGGCGGGCCTGGCGGACGAGTCGACCCTGATCCGCGCCGCGCCCGGCATCGATCCGCGCGAGTGGTCCGACGCGGCCACGGCCGTGCGCCCCGACCCCGCACGCGCGGGCGGGGCGCGCTCCATCGCGCCCCAGGCCCCCGCGCAGCCGCTTCCCGGGCGCGCCCCACCGTCGGGTGCTCCGGCTCGCCCAGGGGCCGCCCATGGGCCCGCCGGGGGCGGCTCGCGGCCCCCCGACGCGCCCGCCTCGCGTTTTCCGAGCGCGAGCGCGATCCCCGGGCCCAAGGCGAGCCTGCCCCCCGCCGAGGCCCGCCCCGCTGCTCGGGGCCCCGCGGCGTCGTCGCCGGAGGCCCGCGCGCGGATCGTGGCGCGCACGCCCGTCCACGTGCACCTGCTCTACGTGGCGGCCACCTTCATGACCGCCGTCGTGGGGCTGCTCGTGGGGCTGTTCGCCGGATCGGCCGTTCGCGCGAGCGCGCCCGAACAGCCGCCGGTGCTGAAGCTCGATCCGATCGTCGAGATCCACTTTCCGGCCGGGGCCACCGTCACCCTCGACGGGCGGGACGTCCCCGGGCCCTCCCCCGCGACCACGACCCTGGCCGCCGGGCGCCCCGCGCTCGTGCGCATCTCGAGCCCCGACCACGCCCCCGCCGAGAGTCAGCTCCTCCTCGACTACAACCAGATGCGCGTCCTCGACTTCGTACTGGTGGATCTCAAGAAAAAGGAACCCTGAACGTGGATTCCATCGCGCGGACCCGTCCGCTGCCCCTGGCCGCCCTCGCGGCGCTTCGTCCCAAGCAGTGGGCGAAGAACGTGCTCCTGCTGCCCGCGATCATCTTCTCGGACGCCATTCGGAGCCCCGCGGAGTGGGGCCACCTCGGGATCGCGTTCGTGGCGTTCTGCCTGCTGTCGAGCACCGGCTACATCTTCAACGATTGGCGCGACATCGAGGCCGACCGGCGCCACCCGAAGAAGCGGTTCCGCCCGCTCGCCAGCGGGGAGCTGACCGAGCGGACTGCCTGGCTGGTCATGGCCCTCGCGTTCCTCGGCGCCCTGAGCATCGCCTGGTCACTCAGCCCCCAGTACTTCGTGGTCGCGCTGCTCTACTTCGCCACCACCCTGACGTACTCCAGCTATTTCAAGCACATCGTCATCCTCGACGTGATGTTCCTCGCGGCCTGCTACCTCTGGCGCCCCGTCGCCGGCGCCGTCGCGATCGGCGTGGCGATCAGCCCCTGGTTGCTGCTGTGTACGGCGTTTCTCGCCCTGTTCCTCGGCTTCAACAAGCGCCGCGGCGAGATCATGCTGCTGGAGGGCGTCGGGGGCACGCGAAAGAGCCTCGACGAGTACAGCCCGGCCATGCTCTCGGAATTCCAGGCCATCACCACGAGCGGGACCATCATCAGCTACGCGCTCTACACCGTGCTCGGCTCGCCAACGGACTGGCTGCTCGTGACGCTTCCCTTCGTGCTGTTCGGCATCTGCCGGTACATCTACCTGATGGATCAGAAGGGTGAGGGCGCCGCGCCCGACGAGACGCTGCTGCGCGATCGGCCGATCCTGGTCACGTGCGTGCTCTACCTGATCGTCGCGGTGGCGGTGCTCGTGGTGGCACCGCGGTCGGATCGCCATCCGGGCTCTTCGGTCGAGCGCCACGCGGCGCCCTGATCCGTCGCGACCGTCTCGGCGCTCCTAGTCCGGCGCGAGGAGCAGCAGCTCACCGAGGGGCACGCCGTCGACCTCGGGCGCGGAGGTGATCACGGCGGTCGGCTCGCCCGGATCGGCGTCCTCGTAGAGCACCGCGAACGGGAGCCGGTCCGTTGCCCGGAGCGCGCTGCTCGGTACGCAGGCCTCGTACGTCGCGCCGAGCCACGTGGGGGACATCCGGGCCTCGGACGTCGCATCTGGCGCGGCGTCGGTGGGCGTCGCCGGGAGGATCATGCTCACCCTGTCGATGTGGAGGGTGAGCTGATCGCCGGGCCCCACGTGGTCGTCCCGCACGCGCCCCGCCACGCAGACCCGCTCGGGGCTCCACACCGCCGCGACGCTGAAGCTCCCGTCGCGCGGGCCGCTCCAGCCGTCCGCCCCGGATTGGAGGTGCCAGCGGGCCTCGACCACCAGCGGCGCGGCGCTCGGCCAGTCCACCAGGTCGCCGTCGGCCGTGATCGTGCGCGCCAGGGCATGCACCTGGGCACGGCCGCGAAAGGTGCGGTTGACGACCAGGTCGGCCTCTCCGGTGCCACCGCGCACCCAGTACACGCCGAGCAGCCGGGCGATACCGCTGGCGAGGGCGACGCCCTCGGTCTCCTGTTCCTGGGGCAGGTAGAGGCGCAGCTCGCCCCGCTCCAGCGCCACGCGGAAGCCGGCGCCGGGGCCCGGGTGGTCCAGCGGCAGGTCAGGGACGGGCGTGACGCCGCAGCGCCCGTCCTTCATCGAGCAGGCCCGCACCTCGGTGCCGCCATCGGGAGAGCGGGCCTCCAGCCACACGGTGCGCTGGTGGACGGCGAGAAGCCTGGGCGTCGCGCCCGCCCCCAAGCGCACGTTCTCTCCGGTGACCCGATCGGAGATGGAGAGGCCGTCGGTGCCCCTCTCGAGGCTCCACACCCGCCGCCCGTCGTACACTTGCGCGCCCTCGGCGATGCGCACGTCGAGCTGGTCGCGGCTGTTCCGGCGCAGGTCGAGCAGCATCGAGAGGGGCTTGCCGTCGTCCTGTTCGGCCAGGATCGACAGCGCGCTCGGCAGGACGGCTCGACGTGCCGGAGCGAGGCGCTCGCAGCCCGCGAGCGGGGCGCCTGCGAACAAGGCGGCGAGGATCAGGGCAAGGCGGCGCAGAGGGCCTCGACATCGGGCAGATCGAAGATGGTCCGTCCGTAGCGCGCGTAGAGGATGGTGCCGTCGGCACCCACGACGAACTCCGCGGGCAGCTGATCGGCGCCCCCTTCCGGGCGCCCCCTGGCGAGGCCGAGCGACGCGAGCGCCGTACGCACGGTGTCTGGCCGCAGGCCGAGGAGCGAGCGAACCAGCCCACGGTCCCGGCCGACCCCCCACGCGTCGAAGCGCGCGTTGTCGGGCTCGACGACGATCGGAAAGAGCACGTGTTGGCGCGGCACGTAGTCCCGCGCGAGGGTCAGATCGCAGCGCGTGAAAGCGACCATGCCGACGCCAGCGGTGTCGAGCCGGAGGAGGGCCTTCTCGGCCTCCGTGATCGCGGCGCGGGCGAGGCCGCCCGACAACGAACGGAGGAACAACACGACGAGGGGACGCCCGCCGGTGTGCACGGGGAGGCCAAAGATCGGCTGCACCCGGAACGCGGGAGCGGGATCACCGGGGCCGAGCATGGGACTCCGGGGAGGGGCTCGGGGGAGCACAGTCGGTGCCGTCGGTGATGGCCCGCTCCATGCGGCGCTGGGGCTCGAGCCAGGCCTCGACCAGGTCCGCAGGGAGGCCGGCGCGCTCGATCTCTTGCTTGAGCAACGCGAGGCGGCGCCGGAACTGCCCCGAATTGATGCGGAGGGGCCGGTGCAACGCCGCGATGGGCCGGCCCGTGTAGGCGATCTCCGCGCCAAGCGAGGCGGCGGCGTGCTCGTACTCGTGTTGCGTCACCGCGGCCCGGTCCTTGCCCGCAAAGAGGAACCCGATGATCGAGTCGTCGAACTGACGAGCGACGAAGCGCTCGACGACGCCGCGCACCACGGGCTCTCCGCCAGCGCGCTCGAAGGGGGTCATCCGGCCGGCGCCGGGGGGGGCACCGCGCCCGGCGCGCCGGCGGGAGCCGCGGCGGGCTCGGGGAGCGCCTGGCCGGGCTCGAGGCGCGCGGGGCCCTCTTCCTTGAGCTCGGCGAGGCCCACGTTTTCGGCGCCGGCGGTGCGGACCAGGTCCATCACCTGGACCACCCGGCCGTAGTTGGCGGCGGGCGCGGCGTCGATGAACACGGTCTTCTTCGCCTTGGACCTGAGGCGCTGCTCGACCTCCTTCATGAGGTCCTCGTCGGTGCCCTCCTTCAGGTTCAGCGCGATCTTGCCGTCCTCGTACACCGCGACCATGAGCTGGTCCGGAGGGGTGTCGGGAGGCGGCGGGGGCGGCTCCTCGGTGTCGGGCGGGGGCAGGTTGCTGGACATCTTCCGCACCGTGACCGGCGTCATGACCATGAAGATGATCAGCAGGACCAGCACGACGTCGATCAGCGGCGTCACGTTGATCTCGTCCATGCCGCCCTGGGCGCTCGTCGGGACCTTGATCGACATCGCTACTCCTTCAGCTTCTCTGCCGCGAGGAGCATGGTGTCGGTGCCCGGGAGCTCATGGAGCTTGTCCATGACGTCGCGCACCTGCTTGTACGTTGCGGCCTGGTCGCCCTTGAGGAGCATGGGGCGGTTGGCCCGCTCCTTCTCGACGAGCTGGGCCAGATCGTCGAGGGCAACCTCGGTACGGTCGACGTAGACCGTGCCGTTCCCCTTGACCGAGATGACGAGGTGCTGCCCCATGTCCTTCTCTTCCTCGGCGGTTTTCGCCTTGGGGAGGTCGACGTCGACCCCGGAGGACAACATCGGGGTGACCACCATGAAGATGATGAGCAGCACCAGCACGACGTCGACGAGAGGCGTGACGTTGATGTCCGCCATCGCGCCGCCCTTTTTACCACCGACCTTCGCGCCCATGTTCCTGCCCTCCTCGCCCGACTGCTACTTGGCCGCCCGGCTCTCGGACCGACGAAGAACGTCCTTCTCCGCCCAGTCCACGAGCTCGCCGATGGACATGGTCATGTCCTTCGAGATGTCGTCGATGACGGCGTTGAAGTAGTTGTAAAGCCAGATCGCCGCGATCGCGACGGCGATCCCGAACGCGGTGGACACCAGCGCCTCGGCGATGCCGCCGGAGATCGCGGTGAGATCCGCGCCGCCCTCGGAGCTCATCTTCGAGAACGCGTTGATGATGCCGAAGATGGTGCCGACCAGCCCGACGAAGGGCGCGGTCGAGCCGGTGGTGGCGAGGACGTTCATGCCCTTGCGCAGCGCCGCGGCCTCGTTCATCGCCATGCGCTCGAGCCCGCGCTTGGCGGCCTCGATGCCGTGCTGGTCGGGGCGGGCGCGGTACTCGGAGAGCCCGGACTTCACGATGGAGCCGAGGTATGCGAGCTTGTACTGCTCACCCGCGACGAGCTTGAGCGAGGCGTCCATGTCGCCGGAGGCGAGGGGCTTCGCGATCGCATCGGCGAGGGCGCGCGACTGGGCGCGGGCCCGGATGAACGTGATCATCCGCTCGATGCCGACGTACACGCTCCAGACCAGCATGATCAGGAGAACGGCGAAGATGGTCTTCGCGGGCACGCCCATGACGGCCCAGAGATGCTGAGGAGAGAGGTCCATCTGTACGTCCTCCGGCGGTGCCGGCCATCTGAAGTGGGTTGAGGCCGCCGGCTACGGGGCCTTGAAGTTGATCGCGAGGTCGAAGCCGGCCTTGACGGCCTTGCCACCGTCCTTCACCGGGTAGAAGCGATAGCGCATGGCCACGTCGCGGGCCGCGTTGCGGAAGATCTCGGCGCAGGTCTTGGGAATGACCTCGTAGGGTACGCCCTTCTCGTCGATGTTGATGCGGACGGTGCAGCGCTCGTCGGGGAGCTTCAACGCCACCGCCGCCTCGGGATAGTCGCTCTCGCGCACGGTGGCGCGCACCTTGACCTCGGCCTCGGACCAGTGCACGACCTTGATGCCGGTGCCGCCGAGCTGACCGCCGAGCACACCGCCGATCACGCCGCCTACGACGCCGCCGACCACGCCGCCTTCGACGCCGCCCTCGACCCCGCCCTCGACGCCTTCATCCTCGGCCTCGACCACCGGCGCGTCCTCCGGGACCACCTCGAGGGGCACGACCTCGGTGGGGATCTCCTCGACGGGCTTGACCTCGTCGGGCTTCTTTTCGGTCTTCGGCTTCTTGCTTCCGCCCGCCGGGGGAGGCGGCGGAGGGGGAGGCGGCGGCGCGGAAAGATCGACGGCGACCTCGATCACCTCGTCCTCTACCACCTCTTCGACCACCTTCGAACCCGCCCAGACCAGGCCGGCCAGGAAGGAGCCGTTGAGCGCCAAGGAGACCAGGAACGCGCCCGCCTGGCGCTTGGCCTGACGCTGCTGATTCCGGCCTACGCTGTCGAACATCCGGGCTCCCGTGGCGAAGCTAAAGAACGATCCCTCTGCCGAAGCCGCGGCAGTGTAACGCCTCGGCAACGGCCCTTTGTCAACAAGCGGTCTACGATCGGACGCCGTCCAGGGGATCGGCCAAGGCGGCCTCCCGCACGCCGTCGGCGGCCGCGGTGAGGGCGATGATCCGCGCGTCGGCTGCGTCGAGCCGCTCGTGACACTCCCGCACGAGCCCGACACCCTCCTCGAACAGGCGCAGGGCCTCCTCGAGGGCGAGGTCACCGCGCTCGAGCCGGGCCACGCGCGCTTCGAGCTCGGACAAGCCGGCCTCGAAGCTTCGTGGTTCGCTCGGACGTGGCTCGTTCGCTCCCGGCTCGCTCACTTGGCGCTCGCGCGGGGCTCGGCCGACCGTGCGCGCTCGATTTGCGCGAGCGAGTAGGTGAGCCGGGTGTTCGAGACGATGTCGGTGGCCACGAGAACCTGGGCGCCTTCGCGGTTGAGGGTGATGCGCTCGGGCGCGACCATCAACGTGCGACGGGTCTGATCCTTTACGGAGAAGTACACCATCTCGAGCCATTGCCCCTGCTGGATGACGCGATCGATGATCGCGCGAACGTCCGCCGGAGAAGCACGCGACGGGCCCTCCTGCTTCCGTTTCTGGCGCTGGGCGCCTTGCGCGGCGGCGCTGCCCGGCACGGGGCGCAGATCCTCCGGCTGGGTGTCGGCCGAGTGGGCGCGCGCGAGCGGGTCGTCCCGCTGGTCCCGGGCCTCCGCGAGGAGGTGGTGCAGGCGCAGACGGGCCTCCGCCGCGTCCTCGTCCGCCGGGTAGCGGCGAAGCTCCTTTGCCGGGTTGAAGCCGGTGGCCTGGAGCTCGGCGACAAGCTCCGGGATGCGCCGCCTGTCGACGGCGTAGAGCCCCGGCGCGAAGCGGTGGAGCAGGAACGGCTTGAGTTGCCGGAGCCCCTCCATCCGCCGCACCGCCGAGCGGTGCACGGTGAGCGCCACGATCTCGTGGAACTCGACGTCGGCCTCCTGGCCCATCCACGCGCGGAGCGTGTTCTCGACGTTCTCAGGCAGGCCGATCTGGCTGTTCTCGCGCAGGAAGTCGTAGACCTCCTCGCGCCGCCAGCCCTTGCGCAGCGCCTGCTCGATCGTGACTTCCGTGATCTTGTAGGTGTTGGCGCGGTCGCAGCCGGTGAGCTCCGCGAGCTCGCCCACCCGGAACAGGAGGATCGGCGCGAGGCCCGCCGGCGCCATGATCTCGTAGGAGGGCGTCAGGTAGAACTGGCTGAACCCCTCGTCCTCCGGGGGATCGAGCAGCTTCGCGGCGCGCGGCGTGAGCTTGTAGAACTTCTGCTGGCCCCAGAGCCCGAGCTCGAGCATGCCGCACGCGACGAGCGCGGTGAAGCTGTAGCTGTCGCGCTCGGTCCCGCGGGGCGAGTGGTACAGCCCCTTGTGGAAGCGCTCGCGCCACTCCTCGCCGCGCTTCCAGCGCCGGTAGAGGGCTTGGAGCGGGGCCTCGGGGATCCACTCGTCCTTGGCGGACTGAACGGCCCAGAGCACCCACTCCGCCATCGGAAAGCGCTTCTCCAGCGCGCGGAACACCAGGTCGCGCTGGTCCTCCGGCTCGAGGTGCAGCCACTCCTCGACGACGTCACGGTTGACCGCCACGCGGTCGCCGCGGAGCTCGATCATGCCGTGCATCATCAGGAAGTCGTAGTGGAGGTTGAACAGCTCGCTGTCCGGGCTCCAGATCTGCGCGAAGAAGCGATCGAGCTCGTCCTTGTGGGCCTTGAAGACCTCCTGGCGCTGGGTGAGCCGGGGAGGGCGCTGGTCGAGGTACGTCGCCAGCGTGGCGAGCGAGAAGTCCAGCGGCGGACAGAAGGGCCGCTGATCGGGGACGCGGATGTCCTCGTGCTGGAACGTCGGGAGCGAAAGCTCGCTCTCGAGGTGCTCGATGAGCGAGTCGACGAGCGGCTCGGGCACGAGGTAGTAGAACCCGTCCTCCATCGACTCCGACGCGAAGACGAGCCCACGATCCGCGACCATCTGCATGGTGCGCGCCCAGTCGCTCTCACGGCCGCCGAGCACCAGGACGAGCTCCCGGTGGAATTCCTCCGCGTGTGCGAGCCCACCGCACTGGATGAGCGCGGCGAGCGCCTGGCGATCCCGCTGGTGCATCTGCGCGAGGAGGCCGGACAAGCGGCTGCCCTGCGCGATGGCGCGCACGGTGAGCTGCGTCATCCGCTCCAGGTCGGGCACGCGGGACGGCTGCCCGCCCATCGCCCGGTAGAGCGAGCCGAGGAGGCTCTCGGGCAGGCGCGAGAAGTACTGGACCAGGTCGTCCAGCTCGCCGCGCGCCATGCGCCGCCGCCGCACCACGCCGGCCACGGGCTTCCAGCGCTTGCGGTGGATGCGCGGCCGCGCGGGCAGCTTTCCGGTGCTCGGAAGCACCACGCCGGGGCCCTCGCCCTCGTCCCCACGGACGAGGCGCCGGCCGCGCCGGGGGCGCCCGCTCTCGTCCTCGCCACGGTCGCCCAGATCGCGATCCCCGCCCTGGCGATCGACGGCGTGGCGGTCCCCGCCGTGGCGATCGCCACCTTGGCGCTCCCCGCGTTCGCCGCGGTCATTCGGCTCGGCCTCGACGCGCGCGGGGCGATCCCCACGATCGCCGCCGCGATCGCGATCGCCGCCACCGCGCTCTCCGCGGTCGTCCGTGCGCGGGCCACGGTCATCGGTGCGCGGGCCACGGTCGTCGGTGCGCGGGCCACGGTCATCGGTGCGCGGGCCACGGTCGTCCGCGCGAGCGCCGCCGCGGCCGCCACGGTCCCGATCGCCGCCGCCCTCGGGGCGCGGACGCGGAGGACGGTCGGGGCGCGGAGGACGGTCGGCACGCGGGGGCCGCTCCGGCCGCTCCGGTCGGTCGGTCCGCTGTTCAGCCTGTACGTTCACCTCGGGAGTGCCCGTGCCCTCGCCCGGCGCGTCCCCACCACTGCGGCGGCGCCTACGCCTGCGCCGCCTGCGCCCCGCACCCGCGTCATCCGGCCCACCCGCGAGCTCCGTCCGTTCGTTCGACATCAACCTTCCTATGCCCGCCGGTCAGGACGGGGTGGTCTCCTGGATGTAGTAGCGGTAGCCCTGTTCCGTGAGGAACAGTTGGCGTTTCATCGCGAACTCCTGCTCCTTCGATTCGCGGGTCACCACGCTGTAGAAGGACGCACCGTCCTTCTTGGGGCGGAGGATGCGGCCGAGGCGCTGGGCCTCTTCCTGACGCGATCCGAACGATCCCGAAACCTGGATCGCGACGTTGGCGTCCGGCAGGTCGATCGAGAAATTGGCTACCTTGCTCACGACGAGCAGCTTGATCCGCCCGTCGCGGAACTTCCCGAACAGATCCTCGCGCACGGCCCCGGGGGTTTCACCCGTGATGAGCGGCGCGTTGAACCGGCGCGCGATGTCCTTGAGCTGGTCGAGGTAGGTGCCGATGATCAGCACGTTGTCGTCCCGGTGCTTCTTGACCAGGTCGTCGAGCACCTTGAGCTTCGCCGGGTTCGTGGCGGCGATGCGGAACTTCTCGCCTTCCCGCGCGCGGTCGTACTGATCGAAGAGGGCGCCGCCGAAGCCGACGCGCACCTCGTAGCACTTCGCCTCGGCGATCCAGCCCTTCTCCTCGAGTGTCTGCCAGCCCAGGTCGAAGCGCTTCGGCCCGACGAGGCTGAACACGTCCCCCTCGCGGCCGTCCTCCCGCACGAGCGTGGCGGTCAGACCGAGGCGGCGGCGGCCCTGAAGGTCGGCGGTGGCGCCGAACACCGGGGCCGGGAGCAGATGCACCTCGTCGTAGACGATGAGGCCCCAGTTGTGGTCCTCGAACAGGTGGAGGTGCGCGAACTTCGCCTCTTTCGAGGAGCGCCAGGTGAGGATCTGGTAGGTCGCCACGGTCACCGGGCGGATCTGCTTGATCTCGCCCGTGTAGGCCCCCACCTGGTCGGGGGTGAGATCGGTCTTGTCGAGGATCTCCCGCACCCATTGATGCACGGCCGCGCCGTTCGTGGCGAGGATGAGCGTGTGCTGGTTGACCAGGGCCATGGCCTTGATCGCCACGATGGTCTTCCCCGCGCCGCACGGGAGCACGATCACGCCGTGACCGCCCGAGGGCTTGCCGCCCTGGTACCAGCGGTCGGCGGACAGGACCTGGTAGTCCCGCAGGCCGAAGGGCTGCCCGTTGCTCTTGAGCGTGGAGCGCAGGTGGATGTCGAGCGGATCTCCGTCGAGAAAGCCCGCTACGTCCTCGACGGGCCAGCCGGCCTGGAGCATCCGCTGCTTGAAGATGCCGCGGTGGCCGGCGTGGATGGCGAAGTAGCGCTTGCCGTCCTCCAAAAGCAGCTCGGCGACCGACTTCTCGTTGCCGATGAGCTTGGCGACGTAGGCGGTGGCGAACTCGAGGCGGAGCAGCTTGCCCGGCTGGTCGGGGTGCGCCACGATGCGCACCAGGCCGTAGCGCTCGATGGTCTCGCCGACCTGCGTGAGCACGTTCGGAGGCACGTCGAACTTCGAGAATGCCCGCAGCCCGTCGACGATTTCGTCGCGACGCATCCCGCTGCTCGCCGCGTTCCACAGCGACAACGGGTTGATGCGGTAGGTGTGCAGGTGTTCGGGAGACGTCTCGAGCTCAGCGAAGCGGGACAGGAAGTCGCGCACCTCTTCGTAGCGGGAGTGTTTCGTCTCGAGCAGGACCTTGCCATCCCCCTGGACGATGAGGGGATTGTCAGGCCTGACGTGCATTCGTCATGTGGTCGCGTCCTCCCGGACGGCAGATCTCGGTCCTCGTCGCGGTGGTTACCGTGGACATGCCGACGGACCTTCCGCGAAGGCAACGCGTGCACAGGGCGTGCACGATGCCTTTGCCCAGCGTGGACGGCACCGATCGCCGTCCTGGGCACTATCCACCCCCGGGCCGGAGGAGTCCGCAACCCGGGGATCTGCCTCTCACCTTACGCGCTGTGGCGCGAATGTCAACCGAGACGCGTCGACTATCCGAGGAACGGATACCGCCACTCCAGGGGCGGGACGAACGTTTCCTTGATCGTGCGCGGCGAGATCCACCTGAGGAGGTTCTGCGGAGCCCCGGCCTTGTCGTTCGTGCCGCTGGCGCGCCCGCCCCCGAAGGGCTGCTGCCCGACGACAGCGCCCGTGGGCTTGTCGTTGATGTAGAAGTTTCCGGCGGCGTGGCGCAGCGCTTCGAGCGCGGACTCGATCGGCGCGCGCTCCCTCGAAAAAACGGCCCCGGTGAGCGCGTACGGGCTCGTGGTGTCCACGAGGGCGAGGGTCTCGGCCCACTGGGCCTCGGGGTACACGTAGGCGGTGACGATGGGCCCGAAGATCTCCTCCTCCATCAGGCGGTGGTGCGGATCCTGGACGCGCACGAGCGTGGGCTTCACGAACCAGCCGACGCTGCCGTCCGCCGTGCCGCCCGACACGATCTCCTGCGCCCGGGCGAGCTCGAGGTAGCTCTGGTGCCGGTTGAACGCCTTCTCGTCGATGACGGCGCCGACGAAGTTCGTCAGGTCGCGCACGTCCCCCTGCTTCATCTCCGCCATCATCGCGGCGGCGCGCTCCGACACCTCGGGCCACAGGCCGTCCGGCACGTAGATGCGGCTCGCCGCCGAGCACTTCTGGCCCTGGTACTCGAACCCCCCGCGCACGATCGCCACGGCGAGCGCCTGGGGATCCGCCGAGGCGTGCGCGAGGATGAAGTCCTTGCCGCCGGTCTCACCGACGATGCGCGGATACTGGCGGTAGCGGGAGATGTTCTCGCCGATCGTGCGCCACATCCACTGGAACACGCCGGTCGAGCCGGTGAAGTGCACGCCGCCGAGCTCGGGGCGGACGAGCATCGCGCCGCCAACGTCCGGGCCGTCCCCGTGGAGCAGGTTGATCACGCCGTCCGGCAGGCCCGCCGCGCGGAGGAGCGAGTAGAGCACCCAGCACGACGCGGCCGAGGTCGTGGCGGGCTTCCACACCACGGTGTTGCCGACGAGGGCGGGCGCGGTGGGGAGGTTCGCGGCGATGGAGGAGAAGTTGAACGGGGTGACCGCGAACACGAACCCGTCGAGCGGGCGGTGGTCCGTGCGGTTCCAGGTGCCGGGCGCGTTCTCCGGGGGTTGCTCGGCGAGGATGTCGCGGTAGTACGAGACGTTGAAGCGCCAGAAGTCGATGAGCTCGCACGCGGCGTCGATCTCGGCCTGGTGTACGGTCTTGCTCTGGCCGAGCATCGTGGCGGCGTTCACCCGGTCGCGCCAGGGGCCGGCGAGCAGGTCGGCCGCGCGGAGGAGAACCGCGGCGCGAGCCTCCCAAGGGAGCGCTGCCCAGGCGGGACGGGCGTCCTCCGCGGCGCGCGCGGCCCGGTCGATCTCCGCGGGGCCGGCCATGTGAACGCGGGCGATCACGTGGCCGTGCGCGTGCGGCATCGTCACGTCGCGCGTGCGGCCCGTGTACACGTCCATCCCGCCGACGACGCAGGGGATCTCCACGACCTCCGCGGCCTGGCGCGCGAGCTCTCTCTCGAGCGAGGCGCGCTCGGCCGTGCCGGGGGCATAGGCGCGCACGGGTTCGTTGACGGGCCGAGGGACACGGAAGAGGCCGTTGGTCATGGCCGGCATCTATCGTGACACCCCTGTCGGAGGCGATCGGTTAGTCGCCAGCCCGTGCTGATTTCGTTGTTGGAAGCTGGCCCGCGGCGCGCGGGGGGGAAAGGGGCGGCGCTCTGGCGGCTCGCCCAGCATGGGGTTCCCGTGCCCGCCACGTGGGTGCTGCCGCCCGAGGTGTTCCGCGACTTCTTGCGCCAGGCGGGGCTGTGGGAGCTCGCGGAGCGCGGGGACCACGCGGCGCTGCACGCCGGCATCCTGGCGGCCGAGATGCCGCTCTTCGACGGGCCAGGGTTCGACGCCATCGGTCCGCGCATGGCCGTGCGGTCGAGCGCGATGGAGGAGGACGGGAAGACCCAGTCCCACGCGGGACAATACGAGAGCGTGCTCGGGGTCGCGCGGACCGGGCTCCAGGACGCCGTGCGCCGCTGCTGGGCGAGCTACCACGGCCCGCGCGCGGTGGCCTACCGCGGCGGCAAGGTGACGCCGGGGGCCATGGCGTTGCTGGTGCAGGAGATGGTCGACGCGCGCACCGCCGGCGTGATGTTCACCGTGAACCCGGTGACCGGGAGCTGGCGCGAGATGGCCGTCGAGGCCGTGTGGGGGCTCGGGGAGCCGCTCGTGAGCGGGCTCGTCGTGCCCGATCGTTACCTCGTGTGGCGCCCGCGCCGGACGCCCGGGCCCCTCCAGGCGGTGCTCGCGCGGACCCACCTCGAGCTCGCCACCGAGACCGTGGCGCGCCAGGATCGCCAGCTCGTGGTGCAGGGAAACGGCGTCGTGGACGGCGCGGCCGACGCCCCGCTCGCCCGCAAGCTGCCCCGCTCGGAGCTCTACGACCTGTGCCGCCTCGGCCTGCGCGCCGAGACGGTGCTCGCGGGGCCCCAGGACGTCGAGTGGGTGCAGGATCGCGCGGGGCGCTTCTGGGTCGTGCAGTCTCGGCCGATCACGACGCACCAGGAGCTGCCGCGCGGCGGGAACACGCTCTGGACCCGGCGCTTCATCGGCGAGCGCTGGCCCGACGGCGCGACGCCGCTGGGCTGGTCGATCATCGCGCCGGTGCTCGAGCACTTCGTGTCCTACCCGGGCACGTCCGCGCGCTTTCTCGGCGGGGATCCGCCGCTCCGGCTCGTTCGCGGCCACCCGTACGTGAACGTGACCGTGTTCCGCCACCTCGCGTTCAAGCTCCCCGGCGGCCCGCCGCCCCGCTTCATGCTGGACTTCTTTCCGCCGGCCGAGGAGAGGAGCTGGGTGCGCCGCGCCGCGGCCTCGCCCGACTTCCGGGTGTACGCCTCGATCCTCGCCGAGACCTTCCGCGAGCAGCGGTGGCGCCGCTTCCGGTGGAACCCGTTCGGGAACTGGAAGGCCTGGGACACCTTCCTCGCGGCCCTCCCCGCGCGCCTCGCCGCGCTCTCGGCCGCCGCCCCCGAGGACGCGCTCGCCGTCGGCACGCCCCTGGTGCGCGACTACGTCAAGGTGCACATCACCTCGCTCCTGTTCGCCAACATGGCCTACGAGATCGTGGGGCCCATGCTCCCCGAGGCGGCGCGCCCGGCGCTGCTCCGCGCCCCGACCGGCACGATCACCGCGCGCGTGAACGCCGAGCTCTGGTCGCTCGGGCGCGATCCGTCGCGCCTGGAGGCCTTCCTAGGCGCGCACGGGCACCGCTCGTCCGCGAGCTGGGAGGTGTTCGCGCGGCGCTGGGCCGAGGAGCCCGACGTGGTGCTGCGGCTCGCGCGGCTCACGGCGGACGGGCCCGATCCGCGCGTGCGCCTCGCGGAGGAGGCCGAGGAGACCCGGAACGCGCTCGCCTCCCTGCGTGATCCGATGCTCCGCTACGCGGTCGGCCTCACCCAGACCTACCTGCGCCTGCGCGAGGAGCAGCGCTACCACCTCGACCGCGTGCTGTTCGTGCTCAAGCGCAAGCTCACGACGCTCGGCGCGCGCTGGCTCGCGGACCCCGAGGACGTGCGGTTTCTCACGGTCGCGGAGCTGGATGGCGCGCTCGGCGCGGACGTGCTGCGTCGCACCGCCGCCCGGCGCGCCGCGGAGCCGGTCGATCCGCAGCCCGCGGATTTTCTCGATGGGGACGAGGCCCTCGCCCTGGACGCGGGCGACGCGTCGCGCTTGCAGGGCCTCGGCATCTCGCCGGGGATCGTGCGGGGCCGCGTTCGGGTCATCCGCAGCCCCGCCGAGGGCGACAAGCTCCAACCGGGCGAGATCCTCGTCGCGCGCGCCACCGATCCCGGGTGGACCCCCCTGTTCGCGCGCGCGGGGGGCCTGGTGCTCGAGCTCGGGGGCATGCTCTCGCACGGCGCCGTCGTGGCGCGCGAGTACCGCCTGCCGGGGGTGGTCAACATCCCCGGCGCGACGACGCGCCTGGTGGACGGGACCGAGGTCACGCTCGACGGGCGCGGCGGCGTCGTCTGGGTGCACGCGTCGGCTTAGGGGGGGCTCAGGAGGCGGCATGCGGATCGCGGCCGTCATCGTCACGCACGCAGGCGGCCGGCTCCTCGCGGAGTGCATCGCCTCGCTGGCGGCGCAGACCCGCCCGCCCGACGAGGTGCTGGTGGTCGTGAGCCGCGACGACGTGCTGCCGGTAGAGGGCGCTCCCGCGCTCCAGCTCCGCGCGAACGTCGGGTATGCGCGCGCCGCCAACGCCGGGATCGCCGCCACGTCGGGCGAGCCGCTGCTCCTCAACGACGACACCCGTCTCGACCCGGGCTGCCTCGCGGCGCTCGCAGCGGCGTTCGAGGGCCCGTCCGAAGGGGCGTCCGTAGGGGCGTCCGCGCGCGCGGGCCCCCGAGGTGCCGGCGTCTATCAGCCGCGGATCGTCCTCGCCGACGGGAGCGGGCGCCTCGACAACCTCGGTCACGGCTTGTTTCCCGACGGCGCCGTGTGGGCGCGCGGTCGGAACGGCCCCCTCGACGCGCTCGCGGATCGATCGTCGGGCGGGCCCGGGGGCTTCTCGGGCGCGGCCGTGCTGTTCGCGCGTGCGACGTGGGACGCCCTCGGCGGGTTCGACGCGCGGTTCGGCAGCTTCGGCGAGGACGTCGACCTGTCCTTGCGCCTCCTGCGGCGCGGCATCGCCATCACGCCGGTGCCGGACGCCGTGGTCCATCACCACCTCGGCGCCACCTGGGGCCGCGCCAGCGCCGAGAAGCTGCACGCCATCGAGCGGAACCGCGTGCGCGCGGCGGTGCGGAGCCTCCCGTTGACCGCGCTCCTGTCGATGCCCGCGTGGACCGCCGGCCGCTACGCCCTCTACGCGGCGCTCGCCGCGCGGGGGCGCGGGCCTGGAGACGGTGTCGGGAGCGAAGCGCGGCGCGCCGCGATCGCGGGGCTCGCGGCGGGGGTGCGCGACGCCCCGACGTGGTGGCAGGCGCGTCGCGAGGACCGCCGCTCCTGGACCCGGGGGGAATTCGCCACGTGGCGCGCGTTGTGGGCGGGGCGCGCGCGCTGGGAAGACGTCGGCCGCTGAGGGGTGGGAGCGCCGGGCCGGCACGGGTCCAGTTGAGATGAAGGCGATCGGGATCTTTTTCATGCCTTCAGCGGCGATACCTTCGCATCGCGATCGGCCATGCGGCCGGCGATGCCCACGGACAAGCGCGTCTCGGTGTACGGACGCGCGCCGGTCTCCCCCCTGCTGACACGACGAGCTCGACCGCCCCACTCCTGCACGTCGCGTCGGCGGGGTTGCCACGGCCAGCCTCGCGCGACAGGGGCAGGTGCACGACAGAGCGCCGTACCAACACAGACTTGTACCGACTCTGCGGCGTCGCGTCGAGGTGGCCGCATGTTTGCCGGATGGAGGCCGGTTTTGTTACGTGCCCCGCCCCACCCTAGCGGAGCCTCGGTCACGAATGCCGAATCGCCTCTTGTGTCTCTCCGCCGGTCTGGCTCTCCTGCTCGTGCCCCTGTCAGGATGCGAAACCGAAACCAAGCCCGTCCCTGACGCGGCGTGCGAGCCGACAACCGAGACGTGCGACGGCGTCGACAACGATTGTGATGGCCAGTCCGACGAAGACTTCCTGGTGGGGGAGGCCTGTGACGGCACGGATGCGGACATCTTCAGGGAAGGCGTATACGCCTGCGCGACTCCCATCGCGGCTTCGTGCACCGATCCGAACGAGGAGGAAGACGGGAGTTGGGAGGCCGCTTTCCCCTGGCCGTCCGCCGATCTTCAGACCGAGGCCGTGCACCTGATCCAGCTTCCGAACGGCTGGGTGTATTCGATGTACCATGGCTCCGACGTCGACGCGGGCGCGGGCCATCACTTCCCCAACGAGTACGATGCGGCGGCCTTGTGGAACCCGGCGACCGGCGTCACGCTTTCGGTGCCGCTGCTCGAGGCGGGGGACGGAAATCTGTTCTGCAGCGGCCACAGCCTGCTCGCGGACGGGCGGGTGTTCTTCACGGGGGGGGATGTCACGGGGGCGAGTCCACCCGAAGGAGTGGACACCTCGTTCGCGTTCGACGGCGTTGCCGACCCGACGGGGGATGCGTACGCGCCGTGGGCGTACGTCGGCCAGATGGTCGGAGGCGTGCGTTGGTACCCCAACAACACGAGCCTCGCGGACGGCAGCGTGCTCATCACCTCCGGCGCGACGATCCTCGACCCGTACACCATCAACGACGCGGTGGAAGTCTACCTCCCGGGGGCCGACCGCTTCGAGCTGCGTGCGCCTCAACAGTTCTTCGACATGTACCCGTGGATGTTTCTGCTCCCGGACGGGCGGGTGCTCTCGAGCGGGCAGGAGGCCCAGGCGAGGGTCTGGAACCCCGCCACGGACGCGTGGACTCCCGTGGCCGCGGAGCGCCCCGACAAGCGTGTATACGGTACGTCCGCCATGCTCCTCCTCGACGGAGGCGACGTGAACTCCGCTTCGGACGTGCTGATCCTGGGCGGATGCACGGGGCGCCGGTCCGCGCGCTGTTGCCTCGACGAGCTGGTGACAGAGAACTTCGGCGACTGTGAAGTTCCCGATCCCGAGGAGGGTTCGGAGAGTTGGGAGTGCGTCGCCACGGCGGAGCTGCTCACCGGGCTCGAAGGCGACGCCCCCGCCTGGCTCCCCGTGGGTGACATGGCTGACGAGCGGGGGCACGGCATCGCCACGCTGCTGCCCGACGGCACCATCATCGTCACCGGTGGTGAGCGCAACGATTGTACGCCCGCGCCGCAACCCGAAATCTACCACCCGGACACCCGGGCGTTCACCCTCGCGGCGCCGTACCCGGAGGACTCGGTCACCGGTACGTTGTGGCCGTTCTACCGGGGCGACTACCACACGAGCGCGCTCCTTCTGCCAGATGGTCGGGTGCTCGTGTCCGGGGGCGACACCGACGCGCTGGATGCAAACGGGCCCACCGCCTGGATCTACGGCCCTCCCTACCTCGACCTCCCGTGCTGTCCGCAGCCGGAGATCGTCTCGGCTCCGTCCGAGCTCCGCTACGGCGAGCCCTTTTCGCTCGAGGTGAACTCGGGTGAGATCGACCATCTCGTGCTGTTGCGACCCGGATCGATGACCCACGACTTCGCGATGGACCAACGCGGCGTTCGGCTCGATGTCGACTCTGTCACCGAGGAGGGCGGCACGTGGCAGGTATCCGCCGACGCGCCCGTCGCACCGGAGCTCGCCCCGCCCGGGCATTACATGCTGTTCGCGATCTCGGTGGATGGGGTGCCCTCGGTGGCGGAGTTCGTCCGAATCCTGCCAGGAGACTGCTCGGAGCGGGCGTGTGACGATCCTCCCGACCCCCACTGTTCCGACGCGACCACGCTGCGGACGTTCGACGTGGGAGGGAGCTGTTTCGAGGGGTCGTGCCAATACATCTCCAGCTTGGAGACGTGCATCGGTCCCGATGGCGCCGCGGCCGCGTGTGACGCGGGCGCGTGCACGTTGTAGGGCAACCGTCGCGTGCGACACGGGGGTGCGCGACCGCTACGGGTCGCTCTCGTCGATCGTCCGTAGCACCACGCCGCCCGCGTCGAGCACGCGCACCCTGCGGCCCTCGGCCACGGCGAGGCGCGCGCCGTTGGGGGAGAAGGCGGCGGCGGAGTGGGGGCGCCGCAGGGCCCAGCGCAGGACGGCGCCCGCCTCGTCGATCTCGCCCACCGCGCCGCCCGGCAGGAGGATCCGCCAGCGCCGGCCGCCGAGGTGGACGACTGCGGGGGGGCCCCCGCGCCCCTCGGCGAGCTGCACGACGCGCCGCCCGCCTTCGATGCGCGCGCAGTCCTCGGTGAACGCGCCGATGTCGAGCAGCGCGAGCCCGGTCGCCCCGTCGATCAGGGGCCCCGTGTCGTCCGCGAGGACCAGCATCGCGTCGAGCGCCGGTGTGTACGCGCCGAAGGCGGGGCGGTCGCTCGCGATGTGGAGGTCGGCCGCGCGCCCGGTGTCCACTTCCTCGGCCCAGCCGTCCTCCGGTTGGTCCTGGCCGAAGCGGATCCGCGGGGCTCCGGGCAGGGCGGTGAGCCAGCGCCCGGCATCCAGATCGAGGGCGGCGTACCCCTGGGCCAGCATGGGCGCGAGGCCCGCGGCCTCGTCGCGCCCCTCCGCGTGGTCGAGGGGCCACGGGTCGAGGCCGTCGAAGACCGCGACGTTCCCCACGACGCCGAGGAGGTGGCACGGGCCAGCGGGGATCCGGCGGCTCCGGCCGGTGTGGAGCGACGTGACGCGCAGGCCCGCCCGGCCGGTCGAGAGGAGGGACTCCCCCCAGAACGCGAGGCCGTCGATGTGGGTGGCGTGGCGGTCCCGCGCCCGATCCGGGGGGCGCCGGCCCGTGAGGACGGGCGGGGAGACCTCGGCGTCCCCCGTCCAGAGGCGCGGGAGCGCGGGCGCACGGCGGGCGGCGAACAGCGCGGCCAGGGCGTCGGCGGCGGACTCCGCGGTCATGGCCAGGATGACCGGGGGCGCCTGGAGCTCGTCCAGGCGGTCGAGGCGGCCGCAGATGCCTACGAGGCGGGCGACAGCGAGCTCCTCCGCGTTGGGGGTCGGCAGCAATCCGCGCGGGAGGGCCGGGCCGACGCGCCCTGTCGGCGGCGAGACCGGGATGTGGTGCACGCGCAGCGAGGTGGCGACGCGCTCCTCGAGGGCGTCGAGCGGCAGGGGGATGGCCGGCGGCGCCTCGATGGCATCCTCGTCGAGGTCGTCCTCGTCTTCGAGGAGCTCCTCCAGGGAGCCGGCCTCGTCGTGCTCCTCGTCGTACGGCGTCTCCGGCCACGCCAGCGGGCGCGGCCCCAGCCCCAGCTCCTCGACGGCCCGAGCGAGGAGGGTTGGGTGGGCCACTCCCACGCGGCAGGCGACGTGGCCCCAACGGGTGGCGCGCACGGCCGGGTCACCCACCTCGACGCCGCACCGGTCACAGCGCTCGCCGCGGTGCTCGGGCCCGACGAGCCGCCCGCACATGCAGCGATCGGCGTGTAGAGGGCCGAACAGCCGCTCGCAGTGCGGACCGTCGCGGTCGGCCCGCCACTGATTGCCGCGGAGGCGCAGGCCCCCGCCATGTCTCACCCGCCCGGTCTGCGCGAGGGCCTGCTCCAATTCGGGGAGCTCGGCGGCGTCGAGGTCGGGGGCGAAGAAGCGGCCGAGGTCCACGAGGGCTCCTGGAGGGGGCGCGGTAACCCTCCAGCGGTAGATGTTTGTCTGGGGGGCTCAGTCAGTCGATAGGGTGTAGTCGAACGACCCCGTGAACCCGATGTCGTACGTGGACTGCACGCCGTCCCCATCGGGGTCAGCCAGAGTCGGGAGGAAATTCGGCTCGGCGTCCCAGCTCATCGTTCGAACCCCGTCCGCCTGGCTGGTGATCAGCCTGGGATTGCGGTACGCCTCCGAACCGTACTCATGTTCGCCCCAGATTTCCTGCGACAGGCCTGCGTCAGACTCGAACTGCACGTAGAGGAAATCGTTCGCGTCCCATTCGCTGATGAACCAGAGCAGGGAGAACCGGGTAGCTTCGGATCCGTGTGGTTGGAGCGTCCACGCCCGTTCATTCTCGATCGCCTGATCCGTCAGGCAGCCGGGATCTCCATCATCGCGGACCACCTCCCCTTCGATCCCGACGATCCAGAGGCAGCCCCAATCATCGAACTCGTCCGGGTCGGGGCCCGGGCAGGCCGACTCTCCGGGCGAGGACAGGCTCACCTGGACGTCGACATCGCACCAGACCGCGCCATCGAGGTGGGTCCTGTAGGTGATCAATCCGGTCAAGCTGGTGACCATGACGGCGTCCGCGCCGGAGTCCGTATCAGTGTCGGTGTCCGCATCGGTGTCCGCATCGGTGTCGGTGTCCGTGTCCGCATCGGTGTCGGTGTCGGTGTCGGTGTCGGTGTCGGTGTCGGTGTCCGCATCGGTGTCGTCCCCGGTGTCAGGTTCAGGCGTGCCTGAACAGGCTGCGCTCAGCAGGAGCGAGGACGCGAGGAGGGCACGCGGGACGGCGCGCGCGCGCAGGGCGGTGGCTGGCAGGGTGAATCGGAGCATTTACCGACTGTAGCATCTTGACCAGCGCCGAGGCCTTCCTCACTGCGCTCGGGGACGGGCCGCACCGCCTCGTGGTGTACGAGCGGGAGGAGCACCAACTCTCGTTCCACCGCGATGCCTGGGTGGACGAGGTCGGCAGCGCGCCACGAATCAGCGCACCTCGACCAGGAGCTCCGCCCGGGTGTCCGGCGCGGCCAGCCAGGCCTCGGCGTCGGCGTCACCCTCGAGCGTAGCGGCGAAGAAGGCTGCGGCGAGCGCGGCGGCGGTGGCGCGGCCGTCGTCAGCCGGGACGTAGCTGAACTCGGCGCCGCCCTCCTCGCGGGTGTCCTGGCCGCACCCGGGCATGAAGCCCTCGAGCACGCCGCACAGGTCGGACACGGACCAATGCCCGCCGTCCGGCAGACGCGCGAGCCAGGCGGGACCACCCAGCTCGGCGTGGTTGGCCTCGATGAGCAGGTTGCCGGCGGCGCCGATGCTGTGATCCTCCTCGAGCAGCAACAGCAGCACCGGCTCAGTCACCGATGCCGCGTCCACGCCGGTGATGAGGGGGTTGTCGATGGGCGCGCCCATCGCCATCGCGGCCTTCACCCGGTCGTCCGTGGCGAGCACGCGGCCGGCCGTGACGGCCCCGAAGCTGTGGCCGAGCACGCCGACCCGCGAGGGATCGATCGGCGGGGTCTCGAGATCGCCCGCGAGCGCCATGTCGATGGCGGCGGACACGTCGCGCGCGCGCCCAGCGAGCGTCTCCTCGTCGAGGCTCCCCCCGTCGCCCGCGAGCAAGTCGAAGAGCGTGTTGCCCTCGTGATCCGGCGCGACCACCACGACGCCGTGCGTCGCGAGATGGGCCGCGATCGTGGCGCCCGAGAGCCCGAGGCAGGTGTGGCAGTGCGAGAACGCGACCAGCGGCGCGGCCCCGATGTCGGCGGCAGGCGGAGCCGTCGTGACCACGGTGCGCGCGGTGGGGCAGCCCGGCGGCGCCGCGGCGAGGAGGCCGGCGAGGGTGGCACCATCCACCTCGTCGACGACGAGCGCATCGAGCGAGGCCTCCAGCGAGTCGTCGCCCTCGGTGCGCGCGGCGGGGTACCACACCCGCGCGGGCACCGGCGCGTCGCGACCCTCCACCGCCAGCGAGAAAGGCGCGGTGCCGGCGCTCCACGGGCCCGGGGCGGCCCAGTCGACGGGGGCGGCGGAGTCATCGGCGCGGGGCGGCGGGGTGCACGCGAGGGTGGCGAGGAGCAGCATGCGAGATCGTAGCTCGTGGCGGGTGGGCCTCGCCCTCGGCGGTGGGGCGCAGCTGTACTGGCCCTCCTTCTCCGACGTGGGCTATCGCGTGGCGCCCCTCACCGGTGCACCTCGCCCGGACACGACCTGGTTGTGAGCGCGGGAGGCCGACTGTCGCCTCACTGTCATCTGGGGGCCGCCTACGCCCTCGCGGCGACACATCCGGTAGCCTGCGATCGGAGGCTCCCCATGCGCCCATCGCTCATCCTCACGCTCGGTGTCCCCGCCGCGTTCGCCATCGCGCCAGCCGCCCACGCGGGTGACATCACGGCGTTCGAGGCCGGCGCGATGGTCGTGCCGATGGACGCCACGTGGCAGGACGAGGGGATCCTCGACGCCTATGGCTTCGCGTACGCGTTGTTGCGGGAGGGGATCCAGGTGCACTGGATCATCGACTCGAGCAAGGTGTACGACGGCTACGACCTGGTGGACGTCCCGACCTACCTCTCGTCCGAGACGGTAGCTGACGCGGCGAACCGGTCATTTGCGGGTGGCCCTTTCGTGGTTGCGGCTGCCGATGTGTCCGCCGCGCAGGTAGTGCTCGGCGCGTGGCAGGCCGGCGGGTGGGACGCGGTGGCGTACCGCACGACCGCGCCGATGGACATGGAGGTGTCGCGCACGCTGTTCGTGGCCCCGAGCATCGCGATTTTCGAGGATGGAAATGAGGACATCGCGTGGGGGTACCTCAACGCCGCGGGCATTCCCGATTTCGATGGAAACGAGTGGGACGAGAGCTCTGTCTACAACCTGTCGGAGAGCGACCTGGTCGGAGTGAGCGGCAGCGCGGGTGACGGTGCGTTGTTTGATGACGAGGGGTATCCGGCGTACTGTCATCTCAACGCCATGCATTGGGATGAATCCTCGGCCGAGGACGTGGTGATGGAGGTGAGTGCCTTCGCGGAGGATCCGCTCTCGAGCTCTCTCTTCGAGTGTGTCGCCGGCGAGAGTCTCGAGAACGACGCCCGCTATGGGTCGATGATCTCCTCGGGGATCGCAGAGGTCGGCCTCGACCGGGGAGACGCGGTGTACTCGGTGGACGACCCGAGCGCCGAGCTGTTCCAGCTGGTCGGCCCCTGGGAGGCGGAGGGCGGCAGCATGCAGGACTTCGAGGGAACGCTGGTCGCCGGCGCGGTGACGCTCTCGGGTGTCGATGGTGCAGACACGGCCTACGTCGTGGCGAGCGCCCGACTGGACGGCGACCCGACGCGGGGCAAGGTCTCGATTCTGGGTGGGCACGAGTACGAGACATCGCCGCCCTACAGCGCGAACGAGGGCATCAACGGGGTTCGTGTCTTTCTGAACTCCTACTTCACCGCTGACTGTGCCAATCTCGCCCTCGCGCCCGAGCTCGCGCTCACCGGCTCACCGGCTCACCGGCGGCGCTCGACGCCGACGTGACACTCGTGCTGGACCTGCGCAACTCTGGCATCGGGCGGGCGCGTCGGACCACCCTGACGCTCGACGTGCCGGCGGGCCTCACCTACGTATCGGACGACGCGAGCGGCTCGTACGACGCCGGTGCGGCGACCGTCACCTGGGAGCTCGCGACCCTCGAAAGCGCCGAAACGGAGTCGGCCACCGTGTGGTTCACCGCGGGGGCGTCTGGCACCTACGCCTTGGCTGCAGAGGCTGACTATTACGTGGAGGCGACGGCGTTCTCGGAGAGCTGGTCGGGGTCCGTGGAGGTCGTCATCGACAGCGATGATGATGGTCTCTCCGACGAAGACGAGGCGGCCACCGGGACCGACCCGGACCTGGCGGACTCGGACGGGGATGGCCTGGATGACGGCGACGAGGCGGGTTTCGGTAGCGATCCGCTCGATGCGGACAGCGATGACGATGGCCTCTCCGACGGCGACGAGGTCGACACGCACGGGACGGACCCGCTCGATGCGGACAGCGATGACGATGGCCTCTCCGACGGCGACGAGGTCAACACGCACGGGACGGACCCGCTCGCCGCCGACTCGGACGACGGTGGCGTCGACGACGGGACGGAGGTCGAGCGGGACGGCACTGATCCCCTCGACGGAAGCGACGATCAGCGGGACGGCGGGGACGACTCGGGCACCGGCGGCGACGACTCGGGCTCGGCCGGTGACGACTCGGGCACGGCCGGTGACGACTCGGGCTCGGCCGGTGACGACTCGGGCTCGGGTGGCGATGACTCGGGCGCGGGCGGTGACGACTCTGCCCCTGGCCCCGGAGACTCGGGGACGCCCGATTCAGGTGGGAGCTCCGAGGTGCTCGACAAGGACAAGTCCGAGGGCGCCGGCGAGTGCGGCTGCGGCACACAGGGATCCGCCTCCCGGGGGTTCGCGCTCCTGGCCGCGCTCGTGCTCGCGTTCCGTCGCCGGGGGAACACGGCGTGGACGCGTGGGACCGAAGTGTAGCGAACGGCTCTCCCGCGGGGCGGTCCCGGTGGCGCACGCGCAGGTCGACCGACCCCACGTCTGGTGACGACGTCGTGGTCGTGGGCGAAGCTGGCCTGACGCGTCTTCGTGTGGGGAAGGACGGCAGCCCCGCAAGCTCGTCCGAGTGGAACGTCGCGGGTTTCTCTTCGAGCCGATTGCGCCTCGGGCTTGGAAGTGTCTGGATCACCCGGTCGGTGGATGCGGAGGTCCGTGAGGTTCGGCCAAGCCTTTGTGGTGATACCGTCGAGTAGTCCCGGCCCTGCATGGTTGGTAATCGTGCGGGTCCGGTTGCGTATGAGCGCCCGCCTCGGTTACCCATAGAGTGCAGGACCTACCGGAGTACTTTAGTTGACATGACATGACATGAGAGCCTACACCACTGACACCGATGCGGTAGATCTTGTTTCACCCGACCATCTGCTGGCGGTCGCCAACAGCGCGGTCGCAGCCCGGGGCCCCGTAATGCTCTACCTCGAGCTCGAGGGCGGGACCGTGATGGCGGCAGGACTCGGGTCACCGGAAACTGTGCTGACGTTCTGGCTGAGCGACGGCTCGGGGAGCTACCACAGCCTCGGCAACGTCGAGCGGAAGGATTACCTCGTGTTCCGGAGCCGATACGAAAGTGGCACGTTCGTGGGGGAAATGGCGCTTCCTGCTGAGGCGGCCATGGTTGCCCTCCGCGAGTTCCTCGCGACGGGAGAGCGGCCGGCATGTGTAACTTGGGAGGCAGACCGTTGAGCCCGCGGGTGGCGGGGCGTAGGATGCAGTAGTCCAGCGTTCCTCCGCCATCCCCGGGTACGCTCGCGGCGCTCCACCGGCTCGCTGGGGGGGCGGGCGGACACCCCCAAACCACCCCCCGCGCCAGGCCCCCCGCAAGTTGGCCGCCCCCGGCGGCCAGTCCCCGCCGTCCGCGGCGGGACCGAGCGGCTTCGCCGCGAGACTGGAGGGGGCCGACGGGGCCGCGTCCTCGCGGCCCCGGGGCGCCCAATCCCCGCCCTGACTACCCCCCGCCCAGGCTACGCTCCCCCATGCGCTACATCGGCAAGATCTACCGCCCCCCCTCCGAGGCGCGGAGCTACATCCTCCAGGCGACGATCGGGTGCTCGTGGAACAACTGCACCTATTGTGACATGTATCGGGACAAGCCCGTGTTTCGGGTTCGCCCACTGCACGAGACGCTCGAGGATCTGCACCTCGCGGCCACCCGGTTCGGCGGGGACGTGGAGAAGGTGTTCGTGGCCGACGGGGATGCGCTGGTGCTCGCGCTCGATCATTGGCTCCCGCTGCTCGACACCGCGCGGCGCCTGTTTCCCGCGCTCACCCAGGTGAGCTGCTACGCGACGGCGACAAACATCCTCGCCAAGACAGACGAGGAGCTCCGTACGCTCCGCGCCCACGGGCTGACCCTGCTCTACATCGGGCCCGAGAGCGGCGACGAGACCACGATGCGACGCATCGCCAAGGGGCCGCGCCCGAAGGTGCCCGACGGCGCAGGCGTCACCCCGGCGCCCCGGGATGGCGACTACCTGTTCGACGCCCACGTGGCCGCCGCGAGGAAGGCGCGGGCAGCGGGCCTGCGGATCTCCGCGATCTTCCTGCTCGGCGCGGGGGGCATCGAGCGCTCGGCCGAGCACGCCCAAAGCAGCGCCCGGCTGGCGACGGCGATGGACCCCGACTATCTCTCCGCCCTCACCCTCACGTTGGTTCCCGGCACTCCGTTGGCCCGCACGGCGGATCGGATGGGCTTCGTGTTGCCGAGCGTCGACGGGCTTCTCAGAGAGCTGCGCACGCTCGTCGCCGAGGCCCGCCCGACAGACGCGGTGTTCCGCACCAACCACGCGAGCAATTACCTGCCGCTCGGTGGGCGGCTACCGCGGGATGCGGGACGGATCGTCGGGACCATCGATCGCGCACTGGCAGGGGAGATCCAGCTGCGGCCGGAAGGATCGCGGGGGTTGTGAGGGGCGTGACGCGCCGGGCCGATCGCCGGGAGGAGCCCGGTGGGCAGGTCGTGCGGGCCGCGAACCGGACAATTGTCCGGGGCTCGATTCGAGAGGGCGACAATCGTCCGGTTCTGACGCCGTGGCGGGACGATCCGGCGTCAGCACGACGCGAGCGGTCGACAAGTGTCCGGTCGGATGGATGAAAAGCGGACAATTGTCGCGCGCTCGAATCGAGCGGGCGACAATCGTCCGGTTTGCGTCGCGCGGAGGGGTTGGGGCCGCCGGGCCACCCGTGGTGATCGTGCGCTACGCCGTCGGCGTCCGGCGAGAGGTCCACCACGTGCAGGGGATGCCGAGTCGCGCGTGCACCTTCGGCCTGCCTGACGTATTCCCAAGGCGCGGTGAGCCTGGGGTACCAGGGGGCGAGATCGGAATAGAGGCGGTAGTGCATCCGCCGATGCCATCGCAGGTATACTCCCACCACGCATGACCCTCCTCCTCCTCCTCGCCTGCACCGACGGCCCGCCCCCGGACGACAAGCCGGTCGACAGTGACACATCGCTCGACACGTCGTCGGATACGTCCACAGACACCTCCACAGACACCTCCACAGACACCTCCGAAGGGGCATGGCCCCTGGTGTGGATCTCCGAGGTGATGTCGGACAACGACGATACCCTGGTGGACGGCGATGGTGACAGCTCCGACTGGATCGAGCTCCACAACCCGGGTCCCGCGCCGGTGGACCTCGCGGGGTGGACCCTCACCGACAACGAGACGACCTGGGCGCTCCCAACGCTCACGCTCCCGGGCGGGGCCTTCGCGCTGGTGTACGCGTCGGGGAAGGGAAGCGACGGGCCGGCCGGTGAGGTGCATGCGCCGTTCCGGCTCGACGCGGGAGGGGAGACGCTGACGCTCGCGCATCCCGACGCCTCCATCGGCGTGTCGATTGCCATTCCGGCCCTCCCGAAAGATGTGTCATGGGGCTTGGAGCAGCCGGTCACCCGGGTGGTGGCCGTGGGGGATGGCAGCGCCGCCACGCTCGCGGAGCACCTCTCGGACAGCGAAACGGCGGGCTGGCGGGACCGCGCGTTCGACGACGCCGGATGGCGGGGGGTGCTCCTCGGCGTGGGATTCGATGGGGAGACGACGAGCGAGGTCGTCGAGAACGCGGCGCTCGATCGGCCGACCACCCAGTCGAGCGATGGGTACGGGTACACGGGCGCCCAGGGGGTGGACGGGGAGATCTCGACCTTCACCCACACGGGGGACGCGGACCTGGCGCCGTGGTGGGCGGTCGACCTCGAGGCCAATTACGCGATCACGTCGATCCAGCTCCACAACCGCGTGGGCTGCTGCCCCGAGCGGCTCTACAACATCGACGTGAGCGTGCTCGACGCCGCTGGCGCCGAGGTGTGGCGCGCGGACACGCTCAACCCCGTGGCGGACGGCGCGACCCCGGCCGACCCCGGCGCCACCCTCCCGTTGACGCTCGACCCGGCGGTGGTCGGGCGCTCGGTGCGGATCGACAAGTCCGCGGTGAACGGCGCGGGGAGCAGCGAGTGGCTCTCGCTCGCGGAGGTGGTCGTGGTGGGGCGGCTCGCGTCTCCGTACGAAGACTCGCTGATGACGGACCTGGGGGCGGTGGATGGCGGCGTGGTGTACCTCCGCGCGCCGTTCGGCCTGGCCACGCCCCCCACCCGCGCCACCCTCGGGATGGCTTATGACGATGGGTTCGCCGCCTGGGTGAACGCGGAGCCCGCCGCGTCGGCCAACGTCGGGGAGGGCATCGTGGCGCACGAGGGCGCGGCCGCCGAGGCCTTCCCGCTCGATCCTGGGGCCTTCGTCGCGGGAACCAACGTCCTCGCCCTCGAGGGACGCAACGTCACGGCGGAGGATGACGATCTGCTCGTTCGCCCTACGCTCACGCTCGATTGGTTCGAGACCGGGGCGCCGGCGTTCTTCGCGGTTGCCACCCCGGGCGAGCCCAACGGAGCCGGGATCGAGGGCCTGGTGGAGGCGCCCACCGCCGACCCGTCGCGTGGGTTCTACGACGCGCCGTTCGCCACCACGGTCACGACGACCACCCTCGGTGCGACGCTGGTCTATACGCTCGACGGAAGCGTCCCCACCCTCGATCACGGCGTGGTCGTGCCGCCGGCGGACCCCGGGACCGCGCCCACGGTCGCCATCGATCTCCCGACGACCGCCATCCTGCGTGTCGCCGCGTTTCGCGACGCCTGGGGCGCGAGCGACGTGGTGACACACACCTACCTGTTCCTGGCCGACGTGATCGAGCAACCCGCGGCCCCGAGCGGCCTCCCCGCGGTGTGGGACGGCGTCTCGGAGGCGCCGGTCGACGCGGACTACGAGATGGACCCGGAGATCGTCGCGACCGATCGGGCCGAGCTGCTGGAGGGGCTGCGCGCCATCCCGACGCTCTCGCTCGTGTTCGATCCGGAAGACCTCTTCGGGGCCGACGGCCTGTACATCAACAGCGCCGAGCGCGGAGAACACTGGGAGCGCGCGGCCTCCGTGGAGTGGATCGAGCCCGACGGGACGACCGGATTTGCCGAGGCGTGTGGCGTGCGCGTGCACGGATACGGGTGGCGCTACCACTCCGCCACGAAGAAGCACTCGCTCCGATTGGAATTCCGCAGCGAGTACGGGGTCTCCAAGCTCGAATACCCGGTGTTCGCCGATTCTCCGGTAGACCGCTTCGACAGCATCGTGCTGCGCGCGGGGGGCAGCAAGACGTGGCTCGACTTCCGGGACCCGGCGCAGGCACAATATCTGCACGACAGCTTCGCGCGGGACACCGCCCGGGACATGGGCAAGGCGGACGGCCACGCCACCTACGTCCACCTGTACCTCAACGGATTGTATTGGGGGTTGTACAACCCGGTGGAGCGGCCGGAGGCGGGCTTCGGTGAGGCGTACTTCGGCGGCGACGCAGCCGAATACGACGCGATCAACCGTCGCACGACGGTGAACGAGGCGATCGACGGCACGCTCGAGGCCTACAACCAACTGTTGGCCCTGGCGGATACGGACCTCTCCGCGTCGTACGCCGACGTAGAGGCGATGCTCGGGATCGATGATCTCATCGACTACATGCTGATCAACCAGTACACGGTGAATCGGGACGGACCGTGCTGCTTCGACAGCAACAACATGCGCGGGCTGCGGCGGCGGCTGGACGGCGAGCCGTTCCGATTCTTCGTGTGGGACATGGAGTACTCGCTGTGGGATGCCACGGACGCAACCAACGTCGACGTCGACGTGAGCGGCTCGATCTCGCACGTGTACACGCGGCTTCGTGACAACGCTGAATTCCGCGCGCGCTATGCCGAGCGGGCGCGTTTGCACCTGACCGGGAGCGGCGCGTTGACCCCCGCGTCGGCATCGGCACGCTACGCCGCCCGCGCCGAGGAGATCTACGGTCCGCTGCTCGCGGAGTCGGCGCGGTGGGGGGACACCTACCGGGCCGCCCCCTACCGGCGCGAGGTCGAGTGGCAGGCCGAGTACGACCGGCTCCAGGACGAGTACTTCCCGACCCGCACCGCCGAGCTCATCGACCAACTCACGGGCGCGGGCCTGTACGTGCCGTGAGGCGGGCCGCTACGTGCCCCAGGCCGGGGCTACGCAGGGGCTACGCCGGGAGCCGCACGGTGAACGTCGCCCCTTCGCCCGGGCGGCTCACCGCGGAGACCGTGCCGCCGTGGCGGCCGACGATGCGATCCACGATCGCCAACCCCACGCCGGTGCCCTCGAACTCGGGGCCGTGAAGGCGCTCGAAGGGGCGGAACAGCTTGTCCGCGTGGCGCATGTCGAACCCGACGCCGTTGTCCCGCACTTCGTACACGCAGGTGCCGTCGGGCTCCAGCCACCCCCGTATCGTCACCTTCGCCGCGGGGTTCGGGCGGCTGTACTTCAGGGCGTTCCCCAGCAGGTTGACCAACACCTGGCGGAACATGGCGGGATCCGCCCGGCATGGCGGGAGCGGCCCGATCTCCACGATGGTGTCGGGCGCCTCGGAGCGGAGCTGGCCGAGCACATCCTCCGCGAGGGCCTCGACGTCCACCTCGGCCTCCGTGAGCGGCATGCGTCCGAGCCGGGAGAACGCCAACAGGTCGTCGATCAGGCGGCTCATCCTCCTCGCGCCGGTGCGCACGCGCTCCAGGTATCCGAGCGCCTCCGGCGAGAGATCGGCGGCGTGCTGCTCGAACAGCAGGAATGCGAAGCCGTCGATCGCCCGCAGGGGCGCCCGCAGGTCGTGCGCCACCGTGAACGAGAAGCTCTCGAGGTCGCGAACGGCGGCGCTCAGCTCGGCCGTACGCTCGAGGACGCGCGCCTCGAGCTCCTCGTTGGCCGCGCGAACCTGCGCGTCCCGCTGCTGGATCGCGTCCGCCATGCCGTTGAACGCCTCCGCGAGGCGGGCGAGCTCGTCGCGCGTGTCGGCGTGCACGCGTCGCGACAGGTCCCCGGCGGCGACCGCGCCCGCTGCCGCCGTCAGGGCGGAGACGGGGCCTCCGATCCATCGGGCGAGGGCGAGCGAGAGCACGAGGGAGAGGGCGACGACGGCCCCGAGGGAGAGGAGCTGGAGCCGGAGCTGCGCCTGCGCGGGCTGCAGGGCCAGTCGCGTGGCCATCGTGACCCCCACGACCCAGCCGTGGCGCGAGGTGGGGACGAAAGCGCCGAGGTACTCCTCGCCCCCGAGGACGAAACCCCTGGTCTCCGACGGATTCCCCGCGAGCGCGGCGACGACTGGCGGGAGCGCGCGGACGGCGCCCTCCGACATCTCCGGAGGCGTCCGCGCGCTGGTCAGCAGCACGAGGGTGCCCTCCGGATCGAGGAGGATGAGGTCCTGCCCGGGGAGCAGGCGGTTGCGGTGGAACTGGCGGCGGAGCGTCTCGGCCAGGAGGACGGCGGCGGCGGCGCCGACGACGCGGCCGGCCTCGTCGCGCACAGGTACGATCGCGATGACGCCGTCGATGCCGTCCGGATCCCGGCGCGAGCGGACGTAGGCCAGGACCGGGGTGTTCGTCGCGAGCACCGCGTGGAAGAAGTCGCGGTCGGCGATCGAGGCGCGTGGGGTGGGGGTACCCGGAGCGCGCTCGGCGTGCCCGAGGGTCCGTCCCGCGGCGTCGTAGATCCGCACCGAGTCGAGGAGGCCCTGCTGCGCGACGAAGCTGTCGAGCTCGGTCTCGAGGCGCGCCCGGTCGAGCGAGAGGATCGGGGAATCGCTCGCGATTGCCCACGCGATCGCGATCGCCGCGTCGAGCGTGGTGTCGATCTCGCCGGCGACCGCCTCCGCGGCGAGCTGCTGGTTGCTCACGGCGGCGTCGAGCAGCTCCTCACGCGTGGTCGCGAACGACGCCACGGTCGAGGCCAGCAGCGGGAGGAGCATGAGGACGAACGCGGCGAAGAGCTTGCCACGCACCGACGAGCGTCGGGGCATGTCACCGATCCGGGGAAGCGGCCGGCGGCCCGAGGAAGGCACGCCAGGCGACGCGCTGCGCGGAGACCCCGAGGTCGTCGGTGATCGCGTCCCAGTCGCGCGCCATCTCCGCGCCGACGTGCTCGGGCGCGGCGCCCAACAGGAGGCGGGTCCATGCTTCCTGAAAGGCGGCCGCGTACCGGTTGGTGCCGGGGAGCGTGAGGTCGGGGAGCATCCGGGCGCTCCCCTCGCGCAGCGTGTCGAGGTACGCGCCGGCGTTCGGCCAGAGCGCGCGGAAGGCCGGCGACGTCACGTGGGAGACGCGGTAGGGGTCACGGAGGGCGAAGGGCGCCATCACGCGGTTGAGGCTCACGGTCGGGCTGGTGAGCCACTGGATGAAAAGGTAGGCCGCATCAGGCTCCTTGCTCCCCGATAGGACGGAGAGGACGAAGCCGACGGACAGCTCGGTAACGCCGCCGGGGAGGAGCGCGTAGCCGGTGCGCCCAATCACTTGCGACGGCGGCACGCCGCCCCAGGGTGGCGCCCCGTACCCCTCCGCCCAGCGCCCGAGGGGCGGCCAGAACGTCGCCATCGCGGCGTTGCCCGCCAACCAGGTGGCGAGCGTGGTGTACACCGAGTCCTTGGTGGTCGGGGGCATGTACGCACGCAGCCCGACCAGGTCTGCCAGGAGCCGCGTCGCGACCGGGCTCCCCACGTTCGCGCGCATGCCCTCCTCCTCGAAGAAGGTTTCGCCGCGTTGGCGGAGGAGGCACTGGTACCAGCTCCACCAGAGGTCCGGCGTGAACGGGGCGAGACCGTACCGCCCCAGAGCGGGCTGGGTGAAGAACGCGGCCGCGTCGGTGAAGTCGGACCAGGACCCGGATCGGGGATCCGGCAGGGGGCGCCCGTGGCGTGCCTCGAACGCCGCCCGCATCTCCGGGTCCTCGAACAGGTCGCGGCGCCAGTAGAGCAGGAGCACGTCGCCGTCGTCGAACAGCCCGTAGCGGCGGCCCTCCCACACTCCGAGCGCGCGGTAGCCGGGGAGGTAGTCCTCCAGGTCCGCGGCGGGCAGGTAGTGCGCGACCCGCTCGTCGAGGGGGAGCAGGGCCTCCACGCGGGTCAGGTCGGGCAGCCACGCCGGCGCGATGGACGCGCAGTCGAGCGCGCCCGAGCGGGCCCCGTGCTCCGCCATGACGTAGCGGAACTGTTGCGCGGGCGTCCCCATCTCCACGACCTGGACGCGGATGCCGGTGAGCTCCTCCCACCGCGGCCCGCTCTGGCGCAGCACCTCGTCGGCCTGCGCCCCGGACTCCCAGCCGACCCGCAGCGTTCGCCCCGCGAAGCTCCGCGCCGCCTCCACCGCGCGGTCGGCGCCGGAGCTCGCGGTGACGGGAAGCAGGTGCGGACCGCGATCGCAGCCGGGGAGGATGCTGGCGAGCAGGGCGGCGCCGGCGCCCCCGAGAGCCGCGCGCCTGGAAGGCCCGCCGTCGTGGACGCGCCGCGTGTGTGCCAAGCGAGAACTCCAGGGGATCGGGTGAAAGCTAGGCACCCGCGCGGGCGGAGCGCGGGGAGAGCAGCGCCGGCCGGATCGCGCGCTCGGGCATCGGGGGGCGCAACGCGCTATCGGGGCGCCCCCGCAGAGAGCCATGCCGCGCCCCTGGACCACCGTCGACCGCGTCGACACCCCCGAAGGCCTGCTCGAGCTGCGTCAGCGCGGTCCGAAGGACTTCGTCATCGTCATCGACGGGCGCGTTCTGATGAGCAGCACCGCCGTGCGCACGGAGCGCGCCGTCGCGGAGGTGGCGTGCAGCCGCTTGACGAGCATCGCGGCGCCGCGGGTGCTCATCGGCGGGCTCGGCATGGCGTTCACCCTGCGCGCGGCCCTCGACAGCCTCCCCGCGGCCGCCCAGGTCACCGTCGTCGAGATGAACCCGGTGGTCGAAGGCTGGTGTCGCGGGCCCCTCGCGGAGATGACCGGCCGCGCCTTGGAGGACCCCCGCACGACCCTCGTGATCGGCGATGTGGCCCAGGTCATCGCGACGAGCCGGGCCCCCGCGCTGTGGCACGCGATCATCCTGGACCTCTACGAGGGCCCCCACACGATCACCCAGAGCCTGGATGACCCCTTCTACGGCGCCCGCGCGCTCACGGTCAGCCGCCGCGCGCTCCTGCCCGGCGGGTACTTCACCGTGTGGTCGGAGGAGCGCGACCCCGAGTTCGAAGAGCGGCTGTTGACCGTCGGCTTCAAGACCGAGCGCGTGCCCCCGCCTCCGAGCGGGCCCCGCCACCACGTGTACCTGGCCCGCGTGCCGGCCCCTACGGCCCCACCCGCCAAATCGTCCCCCGGTAGTCGCCCACGTACAGGCGCCCCTTCCGGTCGACGCCAAAAGTAGACGGATTGAGCTCGGTGTCCCCGAGCAGGTTCGGGGCGCCCCCTTCGGTCGGAACCGCCCAGAACCTCCCCGTCACGAAGTCCGCGTAGACGTATCTGCCGTCGAGCGCGGGCACGGACGGGCCGCGGTACACCACGCCGCCCGTCACGCTGTGGCCGACATCGTGGCCGTACTCTGCCACGGGCGGCACGAATCCTGCCTTTTCACACGTGCGGGCCTCGTAGCAGTGGGTGCCCTCCATCACGTTCCACCCGTAGTTCCCGCCGGCGACGCCCCGGTTCACCTCTTCCCACGCGTCCTGACCCACGTCCGCGAACCAGAGGGTCGCGCCGTCACTCCGGCGGTCGAAGTGCATGCCCCACGGGTTCCGGACGCCGTAGGCCCAGATCTCGGGAAGCGCTCCGGGCTTCGAGGCAACCTCGGTCGCGACGAACGGGTTGTCCGGGGGCACGGTGTAGGGGGGCTGGGTCACGTCGATGCGGAGGATGCTCCCGAGCCAGCCGCCGAGGTCCTGGCCGTTGCCCTTCGGGTCGCCTCTCCCGCCCCCGTCGCCCACCCCGATGTAGAGCATGCCGTCGGGCCCTACCGCGAGCGAGCCGCTGTTGTGGTTCGAGTACGGTTGGTCGAAGGCGAGGATCTCGGCCTCGCTCTTGGGGTCGAACGTCGCGCCGTCCGCGCTCACCCCGTACGCGGCGATGCGCGTGCGGAGCTGGCCGTCGGCCTCGTAGGTGTAGTTGACGAAGGCGCGCGGGTCCGTCGGATAGCCGGGCGCGAAGGCGAGGCCGAGCAGGCCCCGCTCGCCGCCCGAGGTGACGCGGTCGCGCAGGTCGACGACGAGGGAGGGCTTGTCGGGCTGGTCCGGGTCGAAGCGCCAGATGCGGCCGACCTGCTCCACGACGTAGAGCCCATCGGGGCCGGACGGCGGGGTCACGATGGCCGTGGGTGCGTCGATCGAGGCCACGGCGGTGAGGCTGAAGGGCAGCGCGGCTGCGGCGGGCGTTGCCGCGCCGCACGCGAGGAGGACATGGAGCGGGTGCATGATGCGGAGTATCCACCCGCCCGGAGCCGGCGTTAACTGCGACGTGGGAGGCCCCATGGCCCAGACACCCGACGACGAGACCAACGCTCCCGCGGCGGCCCCACCGGGTCCGCTCGAGGCCCTGGCGGAGGAGGCCCGCGGGCGGGCCGCCCACGCCGCCTTGAAGGCGACCGCCGAGGCCGCGGCCGATGCCGCGATCGCCACCGCGGGCAAGGTGGCCTCCGGGGTGCTGGACGGCCTGGAGACCCTCCTGTTCGGCCGCCTCGGCGCCGCGGAGGAGGCCGCCAAGGCGGACGAAGGCGACCCGCTCGCCCGCATGCGCTCCCGCTACAACGCCGACGTCGCCGCGGTCAAGCGGGCCGCGGGGGACGAAGCGCCCGAGGAAGGGGGAGCCCCCGCGGCCGCGCCGCCCCAAGAGGCCGCGCCGGCCCGCCCGGTCAAGCCAGACCCGGTGGCACGCGCGCGCCTCGAGCTCGAGGCCCTCAAGGCCGCGCGGGACAAGCGCGCGGCCTCGCCGGATGCGCCGATCAAGAAAACGTTGTGACATCGGGGTAGGAGGGCCAGATTGTAGGCATGCCGAACCTCTCGCGCCTCTCCCTCCTGGCCGCCGTGCTCCTGACCGGCTGCCCCCCCACCGACGACGACTCCGGCTCCACCGCCGATCTCCGCTGGTGGTCCACCTGCGGCGATCCCGCGTGCGCCGACTACGACCCCGCCCGCCACACCAACCCGGTGTGCGCCACGGAGGTCGAGGGCGACACCTGCACGCCGGAAGGCGCGGGCTGTGACCTCGAGGCGGCGTGCAACGTCGAGCTGGTGTGCGCCACGTCGGATCCGACGGCCGGGGAGGTGGGCTGCCCGATCAGCCTGCGATCGGCGAAGACGGAGATCCGCTACCTCGATGGTCCCGCTTCCCAGGGCCTCCACGACGCGCTGATGTCCGTGCGCCTGGCGGACTACCGCTACAAGACCGAGCCGGAGGGCGCCAAGCACCACCTCGGGTTCATCATCGACGACCAGCCGGCGGGCTCTCCGGCCGTCCTCTCGAGCGGCGGGCGGGTGGATCTGTACGGCTACACCAGCATGGCGGTGGCGGCGCTCCAGGTGCAGGAGGCCCAGCTCGCCGCGCAAGCCGCGGAGCTCGCCGCGCAGCGCGCGCAGATCGCGGCCCTGGAGGCGCGGCTCGGCGCGCTCGAGGCGGGCCCCAGCCGGACCGCGGCCCGCCGCTAGCCCAGCGTCAGCCGCGCACCACGAGCACCGCGCCGCTGACGAGCAGCGTGATGCCGACCATCCGGCCCGGGCTCATCACGCGCAGCTCGGAGCCGAGCAGCCCGTAGTGGTCCATCACGCCGCTGATGATGAGCTGGGCGGCCACGCTCACCGCGGTGAAGGTGGCCACGCCGACCACGCCGACGGCGCGGTTCGCGAGCACGACCAGCATGCTTCCGATCACGCCGCCGAGGAAGGACCACCACGGCGCGCGGGCCACGCCGGCCATCCACTCGCGGCCGATGAACGGGAGCACGCACAGCCCGACGAACACGGCGCCGGTGGCGTGCACGCTCGCGGAGGCCGCGACGGAGCCGACGCTCCGCCCCAGCACTTCGTTCATCTTGATGCACAGCGGCAGGACGAGCCCGAACATCAGGGCGTAGACCACGAGGACCTCGGCGGGGCACCGCGTAGCCCGTTGCGGAGGCGACGGGGCTAGATCTCGCGCCCGTCGCGATCGTCGCCCTCGTCCGGCTCGGTCGGCTCGTCGTCGCCCGGCTCGCTGGGCTCGCCCTCGCCCGGCTCGCTGGGCTCGTCGCCGGGCGGACGATCGGACCGGCCGCCGCGGCCGATCACCACCGAGAGCTCGATCTCGCAGCCCGGCATCGACACGAACAGCGAGCCCTCGGCCAGGTCCGCCGCGCGGATGGTGGCGTCGAGCAGCGCGGAGCCGCGCGACTCGGGCCGGGGGTCGGACTCGGGCCGGCCCTCCTCTTCGGGCTCGCGGCCATCGTCCTCGTCGACGACCTCCTCCTCGGAGCCGTCGCTGTCGTCGCCGTCCTCTTCGTACACGGGCACGGGCTCCGGCTCGGAGGCTGCGATGTCGCCCTCCACGTGCAGGTTGCCGGGCTCCATGGCGCCGCGGAGCACCCACCCGCCGAAGGAGAAGGTGACGCCCTCGCGCCCGAGGCTGAGCTCGGCCGGGAGCACCTGGCCGCGCATCACGCCCGGATCGACATCACAGCTCATCGCCACCACGTCGCGCACCACCAGGTCGTACGCGCCGGCGGTGAGCACGGCCCCGGCGGGCGGACGAGGTTCGATCTCGACCTCGCTGCAGGCGGTGAGCAGGAGGAGGGCAAGGACGGTCACCTGGCGGAGGAGCATGGGATTCTCGGGGTTGCGACTACCCTTTCTTCAAGGATCGTGCCAACCACGTAAGTGCCCGTAACTCTTACGTCTCGCTATTGATTGGCGATGGCAGCCTGACATCCGCGCCCCGGACCGAGATAGGCTCGGCCAGGAAACGGAGAGTCCGGCATGGATCAATACGACGGTCAGGCAACGGAATCAGGCGGCGGGCGCCTGGGTGGCTGCCTGGTGCAGGTGGTGAGTCACGGTGCCGCGTTGGTGCTCGGAGCGGTGCTCGGCATCATGGGCGCGCGGGTCACCGAGTACTACCAGGACCCCGAGGTCCTCTCCCGCCCCGAGGGCGAGCTCTCCCGGGCCGAGCTCATCGCCAAGCTCGACGCGAGCGACCGCGCCTACGCCCAGCTCCTCGCCGAGAACGCGAAGAAGCAGGAAGCCGCGCAGACCGAGGTGACGGAGGCCACCAAGAAGGTGACCGATCTCCAGGGCCTGGTGACCAGCAAGCAGGACGAGATCACGGTCCTCGAGCTCAAGTCGAAGAAGAGCGCGGGCAAGAGCGCCTCCCTCAAGAAGGAGCTCGCGTCCAAGGTCGCGGAGCTCGACGCGCTCAAGCTCGAGCTGACCACGGCCCTCCTGGAGAAGGAGCGGCTCGAAGGAGACCTGGTGGTGTCCCGCGAGGAGACCCGGGTCGCGCAGGACCAGACGCTCACCGCCCAGGGCGAAACCCGCGTCGCCCAGGGCGAAACGGTCGACGCGCGCTGGAACGGGTTCGTGTCGGACGCGATCGTGTCCATCTGCGAGAAGGGCAACCGCACCAAGCTCGCCCGCTGCAAGGAAGAAGTGCGGGCCAGCTTGAGCTCCCAGCGCGGCGCCCAGTTCAAGCAGTGCGTCGGCTCCCTCCAGGCCCAGCCCCGGCTGGTGCGGGTCGACGACAAGGTGAAGGACCCGCAGATGCCCCGCTGGTCCGAGTGGCTCGACCAGGACTCCAGCTTCACCAAGGACAAGTGGTACGTCACCTTCTGTGACCCCACCCTGCCCGAGGCCACCCTCGCCGAGCCGCCGAGCCGCCCGTCGCAGCTCGAAGAAGACGAGCCGCTCGACGATCTCTAGCCCTACGGGGCCGGGGGCTCCGCCATGGGCAGGGGCTCCCGGCTCATCCGGGCGAGGGTATCGGCGCGGCGCAGGAGCTCGTCCGCGTCCGCGCGGAGCAGCGACAGGCGGCTGATGCGCCCGCTGCCCGCGATGTCGCCCGCCGTGCGCGCCAGTTGACGCGCGGCGGTCCCCACCTTCAACGCGGCGCCCTCCGCCATGCTGTCCCACACCGACGGCTCACGCGCTACGACGGCCGTCCCCGCGAGGAGCAGCGCCGTGACCCCCACGATCCGAAGCTGGCGTGCCGATGACCCGGTGTTGGACCACATCGCCGCCATCTATCGTGAATTCGGCCTCGTCTTCGACGCCGGCTTCGAATCCGATCTCCTCGACATCGGGGCCGCGTTCGACGGCGGCGCGTTCTGGGTGGCGGAGACGGAGGGGCGGATCGTCGCCACGGCGGGCGTGATGCCCAACGGTCCGGCCCGGCTGGTGAAGCGGATCTACGTCGCCGCCGAGGCGCGCCGCCATGGGCTCGCGCGGCTGTTGCTCCGCGAGGCCGCCGCCTTCGGCGACTTCGGCCGCACCGAGCTCTGGAGCGACGTGCGCTTCCGCGGCGCCCACCGGCTGTACCTCTCCGAGGGGTTCGTCGCGGGGCCGACGCGCGTGCTGGCGGACCCCGACCGGAGCGTGGAGCGGTACTTCTCGCGGTTGGGGTAGGGCCGGGGCGGCGATCCGGTCCGCGGCGGCTCACTCGACGATCGCGTCCCCCCACTCGAGGTCGGCCTGACCGCCCGTCCCGCGCGTTCCGGCTACGGCTCCGGCGGGCAGTCCGCCGCGTCGTCCACCAGCGCGTACTGGTCCTCGACCGGCTCGTCTGCCGTGCTGGTGCAGCACTGCTTCATCGCTGGGAACTCCGCGTCCTTCATTGGCGTGCGCCACGTGCCTCCGACCACCGAGCCCGTCCACACCCACACTCTGCCGTCGCGACGAACGTGCAGGTCGGCCTCCTCGCCGTCCGCCAGGGTGAGGTTGAGGATCAGCCCGCCGTCGTGCTCGGCGGTACGTCGGATCTCCCAGGTGGCGGTCTCCTGGCCCCACTCCACGATCAGCGTGTCCGAGGACACCACCAGGAACTGGTTGTCGGCGGCGCACTGCCGGGTGAGCCGAACCTCGCGCCCGTCGACGTCGTGCAGGCGGCTCCAGCTCCCCGACACCTCGGCGAGCGTAGGAAGGGGCAGGTTGGTAGGGGACTCTACCGGCGGCGCAGCGGGGGGAGGTGGTGCGGCGGGTGGCGTGACCGGTTGGGCGGGCGCCGGGTCGGTTGAGCCTGGGAGCCCGGCGCAAGCGAGCGCGAAGGCGAACGAGACGAAGGAAATCACGCGGAGCATGTGCATTGTTATCTCAGTGGACGCAGCCCACGCCCGTCCGATCGCGTCGGCCCGCCATCCTCGTGCGGGGGTGGATGCGTCTCTCCGCGCTGGGGTCGCTGTCACCACAGCCGCGCGTGGGCCTGCCGAGCCCTGGCGTGCCGAGCCGCAGCGAGGGCCCCTGGTCACGACGCCGGGCGTCCGTTAGGGGCCGGTCGCCATGCGCCTGCTCGCCCTCCTCGCCCTCGCCGGATGCAAGGACTACGAAGCCTTGTGCTCGGCCGACGACCCCTCGGTCGACGCCGCCACGTGCTGGAACAAGGGTTGGAGCGCGGGGTACGACGATGGCGAGGCCGACGCGTACGACGTGGCTTTCGAGCAGGGCTACGCCGCGTGCCTGGAGGACTACGATGCGTTTTGAGCCGATCGTGCTCGCGCTCGTCCTCCTGGCGGGCTGCCGGGTGAAGTCGCAGACCGAGCTGGACTGCCTCGCCAGCAAGGCCTCCGCCAGCCCGTCGATGTGCTACTCGCGTGCCCGGGCCGAGGCGTACGAGCGCGGCGCGGACTACGGCGACTGGACCGGCTACGACGAGGGCTACGCCGAGTGCGAGTCGGATCTCGACACCGGCGACACCGGCGAATAATCCGGGGAACCGGACGCGCGCGGACGGCGCGGTCGCGATGCATCCCGCCGGTGGCTCGCGGAGGCATCGTCGTGATGACGCTCGGCCGAACAAAGTCCGTCGCCACCGCTAACGCTCCCCCCCTCCCAGACGTGGAAGGGGTGGAGGTCCCTCATGGATGTCATCATCGTCGGCGCCGGGCTCGCGGGCCTGGTCGCCGCCACCACGCTCGCGCGGGCCGGCCGGTCGGTCACCGTGTTCGAGCGCGCCGCCGCCCCTGGAGGGCGCGCCGTCACCACGTTCGTGGGGCCCGGCGCGGACTACGCGCTCAGCCTCGGGCCGCACGCGCTCTACACCGGGGGCGCCGCCGCGCGCATCCTCGCGGGGCTGGGCGTGCGCGCCGAGGGCCGCGATCCTGGCAACGTCGGGCACGTCCTCCATCGCGACGCGCTCCACGCGCTGCCGGGCTCGCCGTGGACGTTCCTCACCACCGGCCTGTTCGACTTCGCCGGGCGCGTCCAGGCGCTCGGGTTCGTGCGCAGGCTCCTCTTCGATGACGCCGCCGCGCACGATCGCGTGAGCGTCACCGACTGGCTCGCCCCGGTCACCGACCCGACGGTGCAGGCCTGGGCGCGCGCGATGATCCGGGTCTTCACCTACGCGAACGACCCGGATCGGCAGTCCGCCGGCGCGGTGATCCGGCAGGCGCGCCTCGCGGTGCGCTTCGGCGTGCGCTACCTCGACGGCGGCTGGGGCACCCTCAGCGACGGCCTCACCGCGGCGGCCACCGCGGCCGGCGTCACGCTCCGCACCGCCGCCGAGGTAGACGCCATCGACACCGCCGGCGAGCGCCCCCGCGTGCAGGTCGACGGCGCCTGGGTCGACGCGCGCGCCGTGCTCATCGCCACGCCCCTCCCCGCCGCGCGCCGCCTCCTCCCCGAGCTGCCCGCGGCGCCGCCGATCCGCGCCGCGTGCCTCGACCTCGCGCTCGCCCGCTCCGAGAAGCCCGCTGCCCGCTTCGTCCTGGGCATCGACCGTCCGCTCTACCTGTCGGTGCAGTCCGCCACCGCGAAGCTGGCGCCGAGCGGCGGCATGGTCGTGCACGTCGCGCACTACCTCGCGCCCGACGAACAGGCCGACGTAGCGGAGCTCGAGGCCCTCGCGGACCGCGCCCTGCCCGGCTGGCGCGCCCAGGTCGTGGCGCGGCGGTTCCTTCCCGCGCTGACCGTCGCGAGCGGGTTCTCCCTCGCGTCGGGCCCCCGGCCCGGGATCGTCGCGCGCCCCGGCGTGTGGGTGGCGGGTGACTGGGTCGGCCCCGAAGGCGAGCTGGCGGACACCTCGGCCGCGAGCGCCGTGGCGGCGGCGACGGCGATCCTGGCGGCGGCCGACGCGGGAATGAGGGCGGGGGCGTAGGGTCGTGTCGCGACCCAGCACGGCGCCGTCGCTACTCCTCGCCGTCCTCGTCCTCGTCCTCGTCCTCGTCCTCCGGCGCGGGCGGGAGCGAGCTCACGTACCGCGCGGTGTCCCCGAGGAGCGCGAGCACCGCCGCGAGGTGCGCCGCCGGGTCCGCGTACTCCGTGATGTCGCGTTCGCAGTCCGCCTCGGTGACGCGGGGGCGGATCCGGTAGTAGCGGATCCGCTCGCGTTGCATCGTGTCGACCACGGCCTTCCGGAGCGACGCGGGAAACGTGGCGAACGCGGCGGCTTCCTCGGCCACGTCGAGGAAGACGTGGGGGCCGACGAAGGTGCGGCGGTCCTCCGCGTCCTCGCCCTCGTCCCAGGTCGGATCGCGCGCCGGCTCGGCGTCGGCCGACTTCTCCTCGTCCCACTCGAGATCGATGAAGCCGAGGGGATTGCTCACCTTGAGCTCGAACGTGGCCGCGTCCGGGTGCACCGGATCGAACACGAGGCGCACCGGGAAGCCCGCCTTCGTCCCGCGCAGCTCGACCCGGCGGTCGTTCGTCCGTCGCACCACCTTGCCGGCGTCGACCGGCAGCGCGCGCAACAGCGCCTCCATGCGCGGCCACTTCGCGTGGTCCTCCAGGTCGTCCCAGCCCGCGAAGTACGCCCCCGACACGTCCCCGCTCGGCTCCGGCGCGAGCTCCTCCGCCGGGCTGTTCTCGTGCACCGTGCGCAGCCACGCGTTGAGGGCGCGCACGGCCGCCGCGCAGTCCTTGGCCTTGCCGGTCGCGACGTACACGGTCCCGGTGCTCGTCGTAAGCAGCAGCTTGTGGAAGGCGGAGTCGTCGATGTCCTCGGCGCGGGCCGCGCGCACGGTCGCGCCCGGAAGCCGGCGCCACGCCCCCCGCCACAGGGGCGCCCGCGATGCGAAACGGAGCTCGGGCTTGTCCGCATCGAGCTCCACCACCGTGTGGGCAGGCCCGAAGGCCCACCCCAGGAGCAAGAGAACGGCGCCGACCCCGGCGATCATCGCCGGCCAGATCGCCAGGTGGTCGGCCTCCCAGTGCAGGGCCGTCGTGTCCGCGTGGAAGGCGGCGGCCTCCGCGACCGTCCGCGTCGCGAACGCGTCTCCCACCGAACGGGTCAGCTCCGGCGCGGGCACGGTGAGCCACGTCGTGTCCGGGTCGTCGCTCCCGCCCAGGCGAACGGTCTTGCCGATCGTGCCCTCATCGAGGGTGAAGCTGCCCGCGATGCGGTAGGGGCCCGCCTGCTCGACCACCTCGCACCGTGCCGCTTCGCCGACGCCCGCACGATCGCAGGCCACCTGGAGCCGGTCGGAGAAGAACACGCCGCAGACGACGGTCACCACCAACAGGCCCACGTAGAGGAGCATCAGCTCGTACCAGCGGTAGCGCGAAACGACGAAGGTCGGGAGGCTTGCGCCGGGGCGTGGGGGGTTCCGGGGGTCGATGTACATCGTCCGCGCAGTATCGCTCAGCGGACGCCGCGCGCTCCCGCCCCCGGATACCTGCACCGCGCGAGAGGACCGCATGGAGACCGTGGCTGACGCCTTTCGCGCGAACGAGCGCCTGTTGTGGGGGCTCGGCTATCGGATGACGGGGCTCGCCTCCGACGCGGACGAGCTGGTCCAGGAGACCTTCCTGCGCGCCCTCGAGCACCCCGTGCCGGACGACGGGCGCCCCCTTCGCCCATGGCTCGTGCGGGTGTGCGCCAACCTCGCGCGGGACCGCCTGCGCGCGCGGCGCCGTCGCGTCCGCAACGCCGCATGGCTCCCGTCGCCGGTGCCGAGCGAGCGGTTCGGCCCGGCCTCCCCGGACGGCCCCGCCTCCTCCGCGCCGGACAGCGCCTCCTTCGCGCACGACAGCGCCGAGGCCCGCTACGACCGCGCCGAGACCGTCGGCCTCGCGTTCCTGCTCGCCCTCGAGGCGCTCACGCCCACGCAGCGCGCGGTGCTGCTCCTTCGCGACGTGTTCGATCTGGGCGCGGACGAGGTGGCCGAGGCCCTCGGGAGCACGCCCGGAGCGGTGCGCGTGGCGCATCACAAGGCCCGCCGCGCGCTTGTCGGGCACACGCCCGGCGGCACCCCCACCTCGGCGGCCACGCTCGAGGCGCTCACGGGGTTCCTCGGCGCCTTGGCCACGGGCGACGCCGCAGCCGCCCTGTCCCTCCTCGCTCCCGGCGTGGTCCTGCGGAGCGACGGCGGCGGCGTGTACTCGGCGGCGAAGGTCCCGGTCTGCGGCGCGGAGAAGGTCGTGCGGTTCCTCCTCCATCTCGCGGGCGGCTCCGGGGAGTCGCGATGGGAGATCCGCTCGATCAACGGCGCGCCGATGGTCGTCATCGAGCTCGACGCGCCGCTTCCGAAGCAGGCGCCCCGGTTCGTGGTCGGCATCACCCTCGGCACGTCCGGGGAGATCGTCGCGATCCACTGGGTGCTGGACCCGGCGAAGCTCGGCGAGATCGCCCCGATCGCCCGGTGACCTACCGCCCGCCGATCTACCGCCGCCGCGGCCCCCAGCAGAGCAGTCCGAAAAGGGCCAGCTCCGCGATGAACTTGCTCTCCCGCACGAGCATCCCCGCGTAGGGCACCGCGCTCACGAGGCCCTGCACGCCGCGCAGCCAGTCGAGCGGCCACGCGAGGAAGAAGCCCACGCACAGCACGGCGAGGCCCGGACGGAGGGTGGCCGCGGCGCCGATGGCGAGCAGCAGGAAGACCAGGTGGTGCTCGTAGGTGTAGACGGGCAGCATCACCATGAGCACCGAGAGCGCGCCGATCGCGGCGGGATCGGGCTCGGCGCGGGAGGGGCCGCGGAAGCGGAAGGCCCACACCCCCAGCAGGCCGAGCGCGGTGAAGGTGCTCGCGAGCTGCGCGGTGTCGGACAGGCGGAAGCGGCTGGGCCCCTTCCAGAGCTGGTTGAACACGTCGGGGATCGAGTGGTTGGCCGGCAGCGTGATCGGCACGGTCAGGCCGTGGTAGTCGCCCGACGAGAACCCGGGGAGGATGTCCGTGTAGAACCGGAGCTGCGCGTCCAGCCCCACGAGCGGCAGCGTCGCGACCGAGAGGACGACGGCGGTCGCCATCGCGGCCAGCACGGGGCGCCACCGCCCCTGGATGGCCCAGTAGAGCAGGAACAAGGCAGGGCTCATCTTGATCATCGCCGCGAGCCCGACCAGCACGCCCCCGAGCACCGGGCGCCGGCGCGCCGCCGCGAGGCCGAGCAGCGCCGGGACCAGCGCGAGCAGGTTCGCTTGTCCCATCCAGGCGTTGTCGGGGATGGGCGAGTACAGCGCGAGCAGGAGTGCCACCGCCCACGGGGCCACGCCGAAGGGGCCGAGGCAGAGCGCCACGGTGGCGGCCAGCAGCGCCTCGTTCACGACGAGCATGCCGAGGTAGGCCTCCCCCAGCGAGAGCGGCAGCGCCCACGTCATCGTGAGGAGAAAGGGCGGCGGGTAGAAGAAGGGGTGCACCTCCTTGCGGGTGCGCTCCTGTCGCGCCTTGGCCTCCAGCGCCGCGGTGTCGTATGGGTCTCCGCCGTCCGCCGCGACCTGGACCGCGTAGTAGTAGCTCGCGTAGTCGCGCCCGCTCGGGGCGGTGGTGACGCGTTCGTAGGCGGGCCGGAGCCCGAACATCAGGTGTGCAAGGAGCCCGAGGAAGAGGAGAACGCGACCCGACGACATGGCGGCGCGAGCATACGCCATGGTTAAGGCCCGGGCATGGTCTACCTCTCTCGCGCGATCGCCTTCGCCGCCCTGCCGCTCCTCCTCTCGGCGTGCGCGCCCAGGTCCGGCGCCGCGCTCGACACGACCTCCACCCGTCCCGTCAAGCGGGCGGTCCCCGAGGCGCTCACCGGCGAGCTCGCCATCGAGGGGCCCCTCCGCCAGCGCGTGTCCACCTCGCCCGCGGACCTCGTGATCTTCTACGGCGGCGAGCACAAGGGCTCGCTCGAGACGTGCGGCTGCCCCAAGCGCCCCCGCGGCTCCTTCTCTCGGCTCGACGCCTACGTAGACGCCTCGCGCGCCGCAAACCCCGACGTGCCCTCGGTGCTCGTGAACGCCGGCTACTGGCTGCAGGACGCGATGGGGTTCGACGGCAAGCTGCGCGAGGACGTGACGATCGGAAACGCGTGGATGGTCAAGGGCGTGCGCGCCGTCGGGTTCGACGCCCTGAACGTCGGCTCCCCCGACATCGCCGGGCTCACCACGCTCCCGACGGACGGCGGCCCGCCGCTCCCGCTGGTCTCCGCGAACGTCGAGGGCCCCGGCGTGAACCGCTGGGTGATCGTCGAGCGTGGCGGGGTGAAGGTCGGCATCACCGGCATCACCAGCGCCGGCCAGACCCTCACCGACGTGCCCGGCTTCACCGTGAAGGACCCCGCCACGGCCGGCGCGGTGCTCGACGCGCTCGCCGAGCAGACCGACGTGATCGTGCTCCTCGCCTACCAGGCCACCGAGGCCGCGGTGAAGCTCGCCGCCACCCACCCGAGCGTCGACGTCGTGGTCGACGCCGCGCTGCACCGCGAGTGGCAGGACCCCTTCTACACCCCCGCCAACGCCGTGTGGGTCGCGTCGCACCTCCAGACGATGCGGCTCGGCGAGCTCCGCCTCGTGCTCGACGGCGGGGTCGACGGCGGCCCTGGGCGCGTCACCGGGGGCCTCTCCCGCCAGATCGATCTGGACCCCGACATGCCCGACGATCCCGCGCTCCTCGTCATGCAGAAGCAGGCGCGCGTCGAGCTCGACGTGGCGCAGCAAGCGATGTTCGGCCCATGAGCGGCCGCAGCGTCGGTGGTCTGCGCGTGGCGCGACTCGCGGTCCTCGCGGCGGCCCTCTCCGCGTGCGCCGCGCGTCCCGATGCCGCCCCCACGGGCGCCGTCCCCGTCGCGTCTCCCGTCGAGCCGCTTCCCACCGATGCCCACCGCGCCGCCGAGGCCGAGGCGGCCGCGCGTGTCCCGGACCCGGCTCGCGGCGGCCCTCCCCTCGTCGAGGGGGCCTCCCCCCTGCCCGCCTTCCTCGGGGTGAGCCGCGCGGCCAACGCCTACGTCGGCACGGCGACCTGCGCCGCCTGCCATCCGAGCGCGTATTCCACGTGGAACACTTCGGCGCACGCCCACGCGCTCGAGACGCTCCGCGTCAACTCTTCCGCCTCGAACCCCTCGTGTCTTCCCTGCCACGTCACCGGGCTCGGGCATCCGGGCGGCTGGTCCGGCGCCAAGACCGCGCCGCTCGACAACGTCGGGTGCGAGGCGTGCCACGGGCCCGGCGGGGCGCACGTCGAGGCGCCGAGCGCGGGCTACGGGGACCTTCCGCAGAGCGGGGCCGCGTGTGTGGCCTGCCACACGCACGACAATTCACCCGACTTCCGGTTCGAGCGCTACTGGCCTCAGATCGCGCACGAACGGGAGATCAGGTTCGAGGATCGGCATCCGGCGGGGCACTGACCTGCGGGGCCGCTGCCGGCTGTCCGCAGGCGGCCCGTCCGCCTAGTTGCCGTTGTCGCCGATGGCTTCGACCGGACAGTTTTCCATCGCCTCGTAGCACTGGGCCAGCTCCTCGCTGTTCTCCGGCTGCTTGAAGGTGATGTCGTGATCTTCGGCGTCCGACATACGGAAGTTGTTGGGCGCGGCATCCGAGCACACGGAGCAGAGGATGCACTCCTTGTCCACGAAGAAGCCGACCTTTTTGCCGCCGACGACCGCAGTGCCGCCGACGTTGTCTTCCCACTTGTTCTTCCAGTCAGCCACGGGTACTCCAGAGCGGCCTACGTCTACCCCATCCCGGACACGCCGCAAGCGAGGACCACTACAACGCGAGGCGTTAAAGGGATCCGATGTCCATCCTCAAGGTTGCCCACATGGGCCATCCCGTCTTGCGTGAAGTCGCGGTTCCCGTGCCGCCCGAGCGCTTCGCCACCCCCGAGTTCCAGCGCTTCTGCGACGATCTGCTCGAGAGCATGTACGAGCTCGACGGCGCCGGCCTCGCCGCGCCGCAGGTGCACGTCAGCGAGCGAGTCGTGGTGTTCGAGCTCGAGGAGGAGGACGGGCCGATGTTCCTCGTCAACCCCGTCATCACCCCGCTGACGGAGGAGACCGTGGGTGGCTATGAGGGCTGCTTGTCCCTGCCGAACATGCGCGGCCTGGTCCAGCGCGTCACGTCGGTGCGCGTCGCGTGCCACGATCGCCACGGCAAGGTGCTCACGTTCGAGGCCCACGGCTGGGCGGCGCGCGTGGTGCAGCACGAGTGTGACCACCTCGACGGCGTCCTCTACATCGACCGCGCGGACCCAAAATCGCTCGCTTTCCTGCCCGAGTACCGCCGCTACGGGCCGCTCGTCCCAACGGGGGATGACGAGGAGTAGCTGCGCCGGGTTCGCGGCGAACGCGGGGGGCGCCCCCGGCTCGCGCCGGGGTCGGTGCCCTCCAGGCTTCGCTGCGCTCGGTCCGCCTCGCGGCGGGACCGGCCGGCGGGGCCGGCCGCCTTCCGGTCGCCTCGCCCGGGGTGGGGGAGAACGGTGGGGTGGCGGTGGATGATCGGGTCGACGTGGTCCCGGGCGAAGTCATCGTTACGCCGGGGTAGCGGCCGAGCGTCGAGACAAGCGCGATCCCCGGCAGGGGGCGTGCCGAAGTCGCCGGATGAGAGCGCATCCCCGGAGTTCAGCCCGCTGGGCGGGCCGAACTCGCCGGATGAGAGCGCACCCCCCGAGTTCAGCCCACGGGAAACGGGCTCCGCCCTGCCCGCGTGAACCAGCGCCCGCGTGAACCCGGCCAGAAGCAGCTCACTTCTTGGTTCAGACCGCCGCTTCCGTGGCCGATGCCGGTCGTCGGCGCTGTCCGCCTGCCTCCACCGCTCGACCACGCGCCCCGAAGCGGCCATGAGTCGGGAGGATGTCGAGATCGTCGCGAGTAGCGGCCGCCCGGAGCGGTGATTGCGCGTGCGAAGCGGCCATAAGTCGGGAGGATGTCGAGGTCGTCGCGAGTAATGGCCGCCCGGCGCAGCACTCGAAGGAGCGATCGGCCCTCCACGCGCCCCGCCGCCCCACGAACATCCCCCGCCTCCGGGGGCGTTACGGGGGGCGGAGCCCCCCGTCCGAAGAAAAAACAGCCACTATCCGGCAACATCCCCCGGATCGATCCCCGCCGCCCGCGCCCGCCGCCCAAACTGCGCGCGGGTCTCCGCGTTCAGCCAGTTGTCGAGGAACGCGGCCTGCGCTTCGGCCGACAGATCGGGCCCGGTGAGGGCGCGACGACGATCCGTGATCGTGCGCAGCAGGATCGCGGCCGACACCGACACGTTGAGCGAGCCGGTGAGGCCCACCATCGGGATCATGACCGCGCCGTCCGCCAGGGCGCGCGCCTCGTCACTCACGCCGCGCACCTCGCTGCCGAACACGATCGCGACCGGACCATCCACCGGAACGGTCTCGGGGGTGAGCGCGCCGGGGAGCAGGTCGGCCACGTAGATCTTGAAGCCGCGCGCCTTCAGATCGAGGAGCGACGCGGTGGTGGTGTCGAACCGGCGCCGCAGCACCCAGCGCTCGGCCCCGCGGGCAGCACCGGGGCTCGGGCGGAAGCCGGCGGTCACCAGGTGCACCTCGTGCACGCCGAAGGCCTCGCACGTGCGGAGGATGGCGCTGGCGTTGTGGCGACGCCGCACGGACTCGGCCACGGCCACCACGGAGCCGAGGCGCCGAGAGAGCATCGCCTCCACGCGGGCACGACGCCCGGGGGTCACCGGGCCGGAGGCCTCGGTGTCATGGGCCTCGCCGGCAGGAAGTTCAGCGGCGGGAGGGGCGCGATCCAGCGGTTCGTCGGTCACGTCGGCCCGCTAACCCGCCGCCGCCGGGATAACGCGGCGCGATGGACCTCACCGGCAAGCAGAAACGGCACCTCCGCGGCCTCGGCCACGCGCTCTCCCCCACCGTCGCCCTCGGCAAGGAGGGGATGACCGAGTCGGTCCTGCGCAAGGCGCGGCTCGAGCTCGAGTTCCACGAGCTCATCAAGGTCAAGGTGGGCGATGGCTGCCTGGACCCCGCCGCCGAGGTGGGCGCGTGGCTCGCCACCGCGCTCGACGCGAGCGTCGCGCAGGTGATCGGGCACACCGTGCTCCTCTACAAGCGCAGGAAGAAGAACGCGATCATCGTGCTCCCCAAGGGCGACAAGGTCGTGGCCGTCGCGAAGCCGCCGAGCGCGGCGTCGCCCTCCCTCCCGGTAGAGCCCGCCGCCGCCCCGCCGGAGCCCGCGGCGGATTCCGAGAAAGAAACGCCGTCCGCCGAGTAGCGGGCGCCGCCGGGATCACCTTTCGATGAAGCCCGAGCTCGGGTTCCCATCGCGCGAGGATGATCCATGCCCGCCCACCGCCTCTCCCTCGTCTGCTCGCTCGGCGCCCTCCTCGTGGGATGTGACGCCACCGGATCGTCCGCCCCCACGTGGCACGCCGACGTGGCGCCCATCGTGGTCGAGAAGTGCGGCGGATGTCACACCGCCGGCGGCATCGCCCCGTTCACGCTCGATGACTTCGCCGCCGCCGCGCCCATGGCGGACGCCGCCGTCGCCGCCGTCGAGGCGGGCACGATGCCGCCGTTCGACGCGTACGAGACCGATGACTGCGAGCCGCCGCAACCCTGGAAGGACGATCCGCGCCTGACCGAGGCGGAGGAGGACACCCTCCGCGCCTGGGCCGAGGCGGGCGCTCCGGAGGGAAACCCGGCCACCGCCGCGCGCCTCCCCGAGCCGGTCGAGCACGCCCTCGAAGGCGACGACATCCAGGCGCTCGAGCCCGGCGCGACGTACACCACGTCGGGGGACACCGACCAGTTCGTGTGCGTCTCGATGGATCCGGCGCTCGCCACGGACCGGTGGCTCACCGGCCTCGACGTCCTGCCCGGCAACACCGAGGTGGTGCACCACGTCGTGGTGTTCAGCGATCCGGCGGGCACGTCCGCCGCGTGGGGTGACGACTACACCGACTGCTTCGACATCAGCGGCGGCCAGGCGCTCGCGGTGTGGGTGCCGGGGAGCCCGCCGCTGGAGTACCCGGAGGGCAGCGCCATCACCGTCACCGCCGGCGCGCGCATCGTGATGCAGATTCACTACCACGCGGGCGGGCGCGTCGCGGACCCCGATCTGACCCAGGTGCTGCTGCGGTGGACGAACGATGCGCCCGAGTGGACGGCCGTCGTGACCGCGATCGGAAACGCCGCGAGCGAGGCGGAAGGCCTGCTTCCGGGCGCGAACGATCGGGCCGGCGTCGAGTTCCGGATCCCGGCCGACCGGGCGGACCACGTCGAGACGATGTCGATCCCCATCCCCGCGGAGACCCAGGAGTTCTCGTTCTTCTCGATCGCGACGCACATGCACATGGTCGGCACCGACATGCAGATCCGCTGGCGGCGCGGCGTGCCCCAGGCCGACGAGGCCCCGGAGGACTGCCTGGTCCGCACGGGCTGGGACTTCGACTGGCAGCGCACCTACACCTACGACGCGCCCATCGAGGAGCTCCCGAAGGGCCGCGGCGGGGACACGTTGTGGATGCAGTGCCACTACGACAACACCCTCGCGAACCCGGGCGTGCAGCGCGCCCTGGCGGACGCCGGGCTCGACGAGCCGATCGACGTGTCGCTCGGCGAGGGGAGCCTGGACGAGATGTGCGTCGGGATCGTGGGGCTGGTGTTCAAGTAGGGGCGCCCTGCGTACACCGACCCCCAGCCGCGCACCCCATCGGGACATGGCGATCCCACCGACGATCCGCATCCCGTCGATGTCTTCGCGCGGCTCGCTTCTTGCAGTCCCCTGTCGTGTGCTGCTCCCGCTCCTCCTCCTCGCGCTCGGTTGTCACGGCGAGGCCCCCGCGGACACCGGCGACAGCGGGCTCCTCGACACCGCCCCCCTTGAGACTGCCCCCCTCGAGACGGCGCTCCCCAGCCAGGACCTCGGCGACCTCACCCCCCAGGCGCGCCTGATCGGGCGCCTCGTCGCCGCCGGCTCGCCGCTCCCCCCACTCGACGTGCTGGCCGCGATGGGCGACGGGCCGGTGCCGCCGCCATCGGCCTCGCCGTACGACTTCACGCCCCCCGCCACGATCCGCGTGTGGCGGATGTCGATGGGCGGCTCGTCCTCTTGCGACGGGCCGGTCGAGGTGATCGCGTTCGAGGACTACGTGAAGGGGGTGCTCAACCACGAGTGGATCACGTCCTGGGAGGACGAGTCCCTGCGCGCCGGCGCGGTCGCCATCCGCACCTACGCCGCGTACTGGGTGAACGCGGGGGGCAAGTACACGTGCGCCGACATTTGCGACACCACCTCGTGCCAAGTCTACGACGACGACCGGCTGGGTGTCACCAATGACGCGGTGGACGACACGGAGGGCGAATACGTGGTGGACGGTCGGAACCTCGTCTTTGCGGAATACTCCGCGGAGAACGGGGATCCGACCGCGGACGGCGTGTCCGATCCCTACTGCGCCGGGGAGGCCCTGTTCGGGCACGGGCGCGGCGTGTGCCAGTGGGGCTCCCAACGTTGGGCGCTCTACGGAGGCAAGGACCACGCGTGGATCGTGGAGCACTACTACCCGGGTGCGAACGTGGTGGTGGTGGGCGCAGACGAAGACAGCGACGGCTACACCGAGGAAGAGGGCGACTGCGATGACGCCGATCCGCGCGTGAACCCGAGCGCGGCCGAGCTGTGCGACACGATCGACAACGACTGCGACGGGTCGACGGACGAGGGCTACGAGCGCGACGGGGACGGCTATCGCACGTGCGACGGCGACTGCGTGGACACCGACGCCGCCGTTCACCCCGCCGCCGCGGAGCTCGCGGACGGGGTGGACAACGACTGCGATTGGCGGGTGGACGAGGGAACCGCGCTCTACGACGACGACGGGGACGGGTGGACCGAGGTGGGGGGAGACTGCGACGACGGCGACGTGTTCGTGTTTCCCGCGGCGCCCGAGCTCGCGGACGGTCGCGATGGCGATTGCGACGGCACCGTGGACGAGGGCACGCGGGATGTCGACGACGACGGCGACGGGTTCACCGAGGTCATGGGCGATTGCGACGACGGCACGGCCTCGCGCCACCCGGGCGCGGACGAGCTCCCCGACGCGCTCGATAGCGACTGCGACGGCGTGGTGGACGAAGGCACGGCCCTGTTCGACGACGACGGGGACGGATTCGTGGAGGCGGTGGGCTGCGCCGGCTGCGACGACTGTGACGACGCGGACCCGCTCACGTTTCCGGGCGCGCCCGAGCGCGCGGATGGGCGCGACAACGACTGCGACGGCGCGGTGGACGAGGGCACCGAGGCCTTCGACGACGACGGCGATGGCTGGACCGAGCTCGAGGGAGACTGCGACGACGCCGCGATCCAGGCCTTTCCCGACGCGCAGGAGGCGGTCGACGGGGTCGATGGAGACTGCAACGGCCTCGTGGACGACCGGACGGTCGTGTACGACGACGATCACGATTCGTGGACCGAGGTGGCGGGCGATTGCGACGACGCCGACCCCGGCACCTTTCCGGGCGCCGCCGAGCAGGTCGACGGGCAGGACAACGACTGCAACGCGCGGATCGACGACCGGACCGTAGCGTGGGACGACGACGGCGACGGCTACACGGAGCGTGCGCACGACTGCGACGACACCCGCGCCACCGTGTTCCCCGGCGCACCCGAGGCGATCGACCTGCTCGACAACGACTGCGACGGGCTGGTGGACGACCAGACCGCCGGGTTCGACGACGACGGCGACGGCTGGTCCGAGGAGGACGGAGACTGCGACGACGGCGACGCCCACACGTTTCCGGGAGCGTGGGAGCGGACGGACGGCCGGGATAGCGACTGCGACGGGGCCTCGGAGCGGCCCGAGGGCTGGATCGGCGGGTGCCGGTCGGGAGGGGGCGCGCCCTCCCCCTTGGGCCTGGTCGCCGCGCTG
>JAUXQH010000090.1 GCA_030685065.1 Pseudomonadota bacterium
GGGCGCGCCGCCGCTCGGGGCGGCGCGGTCCGGCGGCGCGTCCGCGTGCCGCCGACCGAGCGGCCCCGCCGCGAAGCCCGCCGGGCACCGGCGCCGCCCCTGGCGGCGGGGCGCCCCGCGAGCACGGAGTTCAGTGGCAGCCCCCAGCCTGTGGCAGCCCGGAGTGAGACAGAGAGACACCACCAACACCGGTGCGACGGACAGGGACGCCACCCGCCGTCAGGAAACCTACGTAGACGCACCCGGATCGGCCGCGCACCTGGAGCCGGGGTACGCTGTCGTCCACCCGGACCGTCCGATGTCGTCCCTCGCGATCGTCCTCATCGGATTCGCCATCCTGCGTGCTTGAGCCGGTCTGGCGGCCATGGTACGGGTAGGAACGACGGGTGAGAGTGCGATGGCGTCAACAATTCGGTTCGAGGCGACGCTATGCCCGCTCGGCGGCTCGGCGATTCTGCGGTTGCCCGATGATGCGAGCAAGAAGCTGCCGTCCCGCGGGCAGGTGGCAGTCCGTGGACGTATCAATGGCCAGGAGTTCTGGGCAGTGTTGGAGCCGGATGGTCGGCGAGGCCACTGGATGCGGGTCGAAAAGGAGCTGCAACGGGGTGCGGCCGTCGAGCTGGGCGACACTGCGACGATCGAGATCGAGCCCGCGAAAGACTGGCCCGAACCAGTGTTGCCGCGAGACCTGGAATTCGCTCTGGAATCCGCTCCTCAGAAGATCCGACAACTGTGGGCGGAAATTACGCCGATGGCGCGTTGGGAATGGGTTCGCTGGGTCAATGCCACCAGAAACGCGGACACGCGCGAGCGCCGCGTCGAAGTGACAATTTCAAAGTTGAACGACGGGAAGCGGAGACCCTGCTGTTTCGACCTCTCCGCCTGCACCGACCCGGACTTGTCAAGGAACGGCAAGCTCGTCGAGCTCACGTGATCTGAAAACCCCATCCGTCAATGGGCCTCGACGTACGCCCGAATCTGTTCGGGACGCGCCGCGATCCAATCCTGGAAACAAGTCGACTGCTCGACGAAGGTGTCGTAGCCCCAGGGCCAACGTGGCTCCGCGAGGACGGCGTCGTCGATGCGCGCCGCGGTGGCTGCCGCGAAGCCCGCGAGATCCTCGGCCTCGATGCGATCGGCCAACGCGAGCAGCTCCACCTTCACGTCAGCCCAACACGTCGGCGAGGCCGCGCACCACGCTGACACGCCCCCCGCGCGGGACATGACGAACGCGTCGAAGTAGCCCGGTTGGCACGGACGGTCCTCGTCGGGTGGGTAGGCGTAGCTGAAGGTCGAGTCGGCGCCCCAAGGGAGCAATGTCACGCGGTCGGTCAGCGGGTCGTGGTGGATGTAGTAGTTGTTTCGGTTGAACGTGTAGGAGTCGGGGTGGTTCAGGCCGAGCTCGAGGGCCTGGTAGCGCACGAGGCGGTCCCAATCCCAGGTGGCGCGGATCGCCGCCTCGTCACCGGAGGCCGCCGCCGCGCAGGCGCGGGTCAAGCCGCTCGCGTCGAAGTTTTCGCCCGTGTCCTGCAGTTCGTAGCAGGAGCAGTCGAGCGTGAAGTCGCAGCTGCGCCCCATCTCGTAGAGGCCTCCGTTGCTGCCGGGCCACCACTGGTCCATCAGCCCGTCGTCCATCGCCTCTACGATCGTGTAGAGGCCGAGCGGCTCACCGTTGAGGGACACCGTCGCGTAGCCGGTGCGCGCGGCCGGGGAGTCCGAGGCGCGCCACATCCGGTAGGCCAGCGTCTCCGCCATCTGCGCGCCGTCCCAATAGTTGCTGTCCAGGGTGAGGCGCTCGAGGCCGTGGAAGCGCTCCCCGGGCGTGTACTCGTCGAACTTGAGCTTCAGCGCGGGCTTGCCGTCGATCCACTGGTAGGTCGAGTTGCCCTTGAGCCGCACGCCGATCGGCCCGTAGCGCTCCACCACGCCCGAACCGGCGCGGTGGGCGAGCGCGCCGGGCACGTACGAGAGCGGGTCCGTCGCGAGGGCGGCGAGGGCCGCCTCGTCGAGCTCGAGCTCCAACACGACGATCCCGGTGTCCGCGAAGAGGAAGGAGGGATCGTCGGGGTCGGGGCGCGTCTCGGCATCGCCGATGGCCTCGACGGCCTCGTCCACGGGATCGGAGGGGTCGCTCTCCCCGTCGGGGAGCTCGGGTTCCGGGGCGGCGCAGGCGAGCACGAGGAGCATGCGACAGTCTATGTCGAACCCGGGCTCCGCATGCCCCGCCGAGCGCCCGGTTACGGTAGGTTCGATGCTGCTGCTCCTCGCCTGCGTCGGCCCGAAGGTGCCCCCGCTCCCCGATGCCGTGGACACCGGGTACGCCGCGTCCGTCGTCGAGGGAGTCGGAGACGCCCCTCCGCGCCCCTGCCCCGCGCCCGACGACCTCTACACCGACGACTGCGTCGTCCGGTATGACCTGGAGCTCGCCGAGGAGGACCTCGCGACGATGCGCGCCACCTACGACGCCGCGGTCGCGAGCTGCGCGACCGTCGCGACCGAGGTGCTGCGCGCCGTCCACCCGGCGACCCTCCGCTACGGCGACCAGACCCTCGCGGTGGGGCTACGGCTCAAGGGCAACCCCTGCACGTTCCTCGCGGGGGGGAAGATGCAGTTCCGCGTCGACCTCGACCACGTCGACCCCACGTCCGAGTTCCATGGCGTCACGTCGCTGAACCTGGAGTCCGCGAACTACGACCCGACCCTGGTGAAGAACGGCCTCGCGCTGGCGGTCTTCCGCGACGTCGACGGGCTCGTGGCCCCCGACGCCAACCATGCCGCCGTGTACATCAACGGCGCCTTCTACGGCGTGTTCGAGAACGTCGAGCAGATCAACGGCACCTTCCTGGAGAACCACTTCGACGAGCCCGACGGCAATCTCTACTGGTTCATCTGGAATGGCCACTTTGGTTCGCTGGAGACGAACACGGACATCGGTGACACCTCCGATTGGGACGCCATGGAGGCGCTGGTGAACGCCACGCCCGGCACCGTGTCTTCCGAGGAGTTCGGTCCTCGCTTCCGGGAGTTGGTCGACGTCGATCAGCTCCTGCTCGTCTTCGCTGCCGAGGCCGTCGTCCCGCAGACCGACGGCGTCTGGGCCGGGTCCGCGAATTGTTATCTCTACAACGAGCCAGGGCGCGGCTTCGTGTATCTCCCGTGGGATCTCGACTCGGCGTTCACGCAGCCGCCGGCGGAGCTCTGCCCCGCTTGCGGCACGCTCCCGGACACCGTCGACGCAGACCCGATCACGTTCATCACCGGCCGGGGCCCCGCGGCGAAGTGGCGCGCGTGGGACCTTCTCATGGCGATCCCCGAGGAGCGTGCCCGCTATCTCGTCGCGCTCCGGCGCGTGCTCGACGAGGCCTTCGACCCCGCGACCCTCGTGGCGCGCCACGAGGCGACGCTCGCGCGCATCGAGCCGTACGTCCAGGACGACCCGTTCGTCGACCGGGCGCTCTACGACGCGGAGAACGCGGAGCTCCTCGCGTTCTACGAGGAGCGCCGCGCCTTCATGGAAGGGTGGCTCGAGGCCGAGCGGTGACCACCCGGCCCACCGCGCCGGGCCGCCATCGTCGCGTGCTCAGCGCGTCTGGAGCACGTCCGCGAGGCGAGTCGGCTCCTCCGTGCGCGCCCCGACGTGCTGGCCGCGTGCGAAGGCGAGCGCCGGCGTGACGCCGGTCTGGAGCGCGCGCACGTCCTCCAGCGCGCGCACGAGCGCCGGGCGGTCGAGGTCGCGGCCCGCGCGCGCCAGCCCCTCCCCGAGCAGCCGCGTCGCGACCCACGCCCGCGCCTCGGCCGAGCGCGCCGCCGGCCCGGACCCGACACGCGCCGCACGCTCCGCGAGGGCGCGCGCCTCCGGACGATCGGGGTCCGGGGGCCCGACCGCGAGCGCCACCACGACGCGATCGACCACCGTGGCGGGGAGCGCCTCCAGGCCGTGCAGGCCCCCGGGGCCCACGAGCCAGAGCGGGTGTTCACCGGCGGCCTCGCCACGCAGGATCGCCGCGCCGGGATCGGGGCCCGACAACACGGCCAGCGTCGCCTCGCCCGCGGGGACCTCCCGGCAGCCGCGCGCGACGGCCCGGGCGACCAGCACGTCGAGCCAGGGGTCGCCACCCGGGGCGACCGAGATGCGGCAGGCTCCCTCGAGCCGGCGGACCGTCGTGTCCGCCGCGACGCGCGCCACCTCGTCGAGCGGCGGGAGGAAGTAGAAGACGGGCTCCGCCACGCTGGTGGACGGCGCCGGGGAGGCCGGCGCGAGCACGGGCAGGCCACGCGCGACCGCGTCGGCGAGCACGTCCGGCTCCGCGCCGGGCCCGGCGGGCCCCACGAGGCAGAGCACCTCGTCCGACAGCTCCGCGAGCGCTTCGCGCGCGGCCGCCACCGTGGGCGCGTCGCGCACCTCGAGCCGCACCCGCCGGCCGTAGACGCCACCGGACGCGTTCCAGCCCTCGGTGACCTCGCGGAGCAAGGCAGCGGCGGCCCGCCCCTGCTCGGCGTGCGGCCCCGAGAGCGGGAGCAGGGTGCCGACGGTGACCGTGTCGCCGCTCACCCCCGGGCCCGCCGCCGCGCTCATCTGCTCGAGCCAGGCCACGAGGTCCGCCCCCTGCGCGCGGGTCAGGTCGTAGCGTGGCATCACCGGCGAGAGCGCTTCTCCGTCCGCGTCGATGCCCGTGCGCACCGCGCGGAGGAGCGTCGCGGGCGTGTACCCGGCGTGCCGCGCGCGGCTGCCGGGGCGGGAGAGCACCTCCCAGCGCACCGGCGGGAGCGCCTGGCCGGCCTCCGTCCCGCCGCGGCCGGACATGCCGTGGCAGGACGCGCACGGGAAGCGGTCGGAGGGCGCGGTCTGCCCGCCGGCGCCGAGCACGAGCGTGGCCGAGGCCCGACCGTCCTCGTCGAGCCCGCGCTCGTACAGCAGACGCCCGCGCACGGCGTCGCCCGCCGGCGAGACCGGCGCGGAGAGCACGAAGAGGAGGGCGGCCGCTCGGCGCATGGCTAGCGGGCCTCGGCGACGGCGAGGATCTGCGCGACCACCACCGCGGGATCCGAGATGCCGGACGCCCGCGACCACGCGGTCCTCCCCGGCGCGCCGAACAACAGCACCGGGCTGTGGGCCTCCTTCACCGCGGCGCCGAGGCCGAGCCGATCGACGAGCCGCGCGAGCGCGACGCGATCGCCGGTGAGGAAGCGCCAGCCGGGCCGCCCGCCATGCTTCGCCGCGAACGCGTGTAGCCGCTCCGGCGTGTCGGTCGTCGGATCCAACGAGAGGCTGACCATCAGGATGTCGGCTCCCAACCGGGGGCCGAGGCCGTCGGCCACCGCCGACAGCGTCGCCGCCGTCATCGGGCAGATCTGCTCGCAGCTCGTGAAGAAGGCGTTCACCACCACCACCTTGCCCGCCACGAGCTCGGCGAGCTGGACCTCGTGGCCGTCCTGGTCCACGAGCGTGGCGTCGAGCGCGGCCGTCCCGACGACCTCCGGGCGGGAGCCGGTCCCCGCGAGTACGCGCTCCGCCTCCGGCTGCGGGGCGCACCCGAGCCACGCGAGCGCGATCGCGCCGATCCACGAGCGCCTCATTCCGCTTCCTCCTCGACGACCACCTGGATGGGGGGCAGGTCTCCGAACCCGACCCCGAGCGTCCGACTCTCGACCAGCGCCCGATAGTCACCGGGCGACGCCGCCCGGATGTCCGCCTCGTAGCCCCCGTCGCCGGTGGGCCGCGCCAGGAGCCGTCGCTGCCAGTTGGTACCGGGCCGCATCACCAGGATCCGCACGTCGCCGAGGTCGTCCACCGCCTCGCCGGCGCGGCTGATCCGCACCCGGAGCGTGTCCTCCTCGCCCGGGCGCACCGACACGCGCCCTGGAGTGACGGTGAGGGCGGGCGCCTCCGGCGGAGGCGCGTCCCCGACGCGCAGCGCGAAGCAGAGCACGGTGCGCGGCGCGTCGAGGAGGACCGGCACCTCGTAGCGCCCCTCGGCGAGGTTCACGCCCACGCGGTGCACGCCGGGCGCCACCTCGCGCAACCCGCGGTCCAGCACGACGAGCCCCTCCGCCGGGGTCGGCGAGGAGTTTCCGATCCCCCCGATCGGCGCGTTCATGCCTTCCTTGTAGTACAGCATCGTGCGGTCCCCGGGGCGCGCGATCAGCACGCCGTCGCCCCCGGGGAGCGGCGTGATGGAGGGCGCGCGCACGTCCGGGCGCGCCACGGGCGTGCCGGTCGCGATCTGCGCGGCCGAGGCGGGCCCGCCGTCGTAGAGCGGCTGGAGCGCGATCACGGCGACACTCGCGGTGGTCGCGCCGGTGACGTAGGCGAAGCTGTCCGTGAACACGATCTCGTCGGACCCGCGCGGCGCCTCCACGACGCCGCGGACGCTCCCCGTGGCGGTGTCGATCACGACGACGGACGCGTCCGTGGCCGCGAACCCCCAGCGCCCCGAGGGATCCACGCCCAGCGCGGTCACCCCGGCCTCCAGCGCGAGCGCCGCGCGCGGCTGGAGCGTCCGCGCGTCGACGATCTCCACCCGGCCCGTCTCGTCCGCGACGAGGAACGCTCCCGCGAGGGGGGCCGAGGCGAGCGCGACCGGCGCCGCGTCGAGCGTGCGCTCGCCGAGCGTCGCGAGCGTGTGGGCGTCGACCGCCCGGACGCCGCGCTCGGTCGCGACGAAGGCGCGGGCCCCGTCGGCGTCGAACACGACCGTCGGCAGGCGCGAAGCGCCCGTCACGAGCCCCGCGACGCGCTCCTCGAGGGTGTCGATCACGGCCCACCCGGCGCCGTCCTCCGAGGCGGTCCACACCCGCGCGCCGCCCGGGGCCCGCCAGAGCCGACCGGGCCGGCCGCCGACCGGGAGGTACGTCCGCACGCGGTTGACGAGCGTGTCCAGGATCGCGACCTCGCCCCTCGACGGGATGGACACCAGCAGGGTGTCGGCGTCGAAGCCCGAGACGGCGTCCGCTGGGCGGCCCGCGAGGGAGACGAGCTCGCGCAGCCGGGTGCGCTGGAACGCCAGCAGCGGGTTGACGACGGAGAGCGAGGCGTCGCCGTTGAGCGTGTAGATGTAGTGCTGGTTGAGGCTGGTGGTCGCCTGCGTCGCGAGGCTGCCCTGCCCGAGCGTCCGCACGCGCTCGGCGCACCCCTCGTCGTCCACCGAGGCGCCGTCTGCCGAGGCGCCCTCCACCGGGATCGCGTGGGACGGGCTCGCCCACGCGTAGGGGTGCAGTCCGGTCAGCGGCACGCCGCTCGTCGCGTCGGACAGCCGGAGCACGAGGTCCGCCGGCCCGCCCGGCCGCAGGGGGCCCGCGTGCGGGCGCTCGACGAGCTCGAGGGTGACCCGGACGCCGTCCGCGAGGAGCGTCATCGCGGGGGGCCCGCCCGCCTCGCGCCCGGCGAGCCCCGCTCCCGCCACGAGCACGAGCGCCGATCCGCCCGCCGCGAGCCACCCGCGCCGGCTCACGGCGCCTTCCTCGGCGAGCCCGCCGGCTCCGTGCGTGCCTCGGTCGGCTGCGTCCCCGGCACCCGCCACCGGCGGACCGGCGGGCCCGGCGGCTCACTCGGTGCCGTGGCGCCCTGCGTCCGCGCCTCCTCGTCGCGCTCGATCTCCGCGATCCCCGGCGCGTCCGTGGCCACGAAGCAGCCCCAGAGCCCGCCCAGCAGCATCGGCGCCGGCATGTCGCGGTACAGGCTCACGCCTGGCTCCGTCCCGAACCGCGCTCCCGCGCCGTACATCGGCACGATGTCGCTCGAGACTCCCACCGACAGCTGGCCTTGCGTACCGACGACCGGCTCTTCGCTGGCCGCGTTGTAGCGCACCCACTCGTGGTCGTAGATCGCGAGCGCGTGCGACCGCGACCGGCCCGACGCCTGCGCCACGCGCCACACCACGGGGGTCCCCGCGGGCACCGAGAAGACCGGCGTCTGCACCGGGCAGGTCGGCCCCGGGCAGGCGGCGAGCGCCGCGGCGCTCGGGCAGAGGAGGTCGTCGGGCAGCAGGAAGTCGTTCAGGTCGTCGTCGGGCGAGGCGCCCACGCGGTCCCAGAGCGGCTCGGTGCGGTAGTTGAAGCCCTTCTCCCCGGCGTCCTCGGGGTCGTCGGCGAGGAGCCCGTCCGGCACCGGCGCCCCGCCCCGGTACAGGTTCAACCCGTCCTGGTAGTGGAGCACGAACTCGCGGAAGAGGAGCGCTCCCCCGGCGTCGCGCACGTCCGCCACGCTGCCCGGCGACGGATCGAGCCCGTCGGGCCCACGCCAACGGCTGCCCTCCGGCTCTACGACCAGCGTCCCGACGAGCCCCTGCGCGCCGTGTTGCACCACGTCCCCGAACGACGCGAGGCTCACGGTTCCGAAGGCCACCGGCGTGGCCACCCGGTCGACCGCGTTCCGGCCGCGGGCCGTCACGAAGGTCACGGTTCCGGCGTACCACCGATAGGTGACCGTCTCTCCGGGCGCTGCCGTGGATCTGCCGTTGTAGCCCATGTTGTCGCCGCCCTTCGTCGGGAAGTGCGCCACCTTCTGCGGGGTGAGCCCCACCTCGGAGGAGACCTTCAGGTCGTCCACGTCGAGGTTCGTGATCGGCGGGACCCGGGCGTCCCCCGCGAGGTCCGCGACCGGCGCGGTCAGGCGGTTCGTGAGCTTCACCTCGATGCAGTCCCCCGCCGCCGCGCGCAGCACGAGCGGCTCGAGCGGCCGGCTCGCGGGCCACTGCCCGGCGATCAGGTGCGCCTTGTTCACGTACACGAGCCCGGAGGGATCGATGAGCCCGGTCGTCTCGTTGTAGACGAGCCCGCGGGGGTCGTCGAGGAGCTCCGCCGCCTCCCACGCCTCGACCTCGTAGCTACGCCGCGGCGCGCTCACTGGGCACGGTCCGTCGAACGCCCTCGCGTTCCGCACCACCAGCCGCGCGTTCGTGCCCGGGAGCGGCGCGAGCGCGACCGGGCGTCCCGTCATCGGGTCGATCGCCCGGCCCGTGGAGAACGTGCGGAGCATCCCCCACATGCCGTTCCAGAGGTCGTCCAGCGAGGTCGTCCCGTAGAGGCGGTCCACGAAGCCCCGGCTGGGCGCCACGTCGCCGAGGAGGCCCAGCTCGGATTCGAAGTGTTCGGAGATGCCGATGGCCTGCGCCGACATGAACTCGGAGGGCGACACGCCCGGCTCGGCGAGCCAGCGCATCCCGTGCACGGTGAAGACGTGGGCATCCTCCTGCGCGCCCTGGGTGACCGCGAAGCGCACGTTGTCACCCTCGAACGCCTTGAACATCGTCGTGAACGGGTCGCCGTGCACGTCGGAGGAGAACACGAACGCCGGGTCGCCCGCCTTTCCGGCCCGGATGCGCGAGCGGTCGCCGTCGACGGCGAGCCGCAGCGGGATGGGCTCGTTGCGGTAGTTCACCAGCATCGTGCCGGGGTCGGCCGCGGAGATGACCTCGGGGACGACGGGCGGGTTCACCGGCCGGCCGGAGCCGTCGTAGACGATGGCGAAGTCGGCGAGCGACACGGCGAACTCGCGCGCGTCGGGGTGCGTCACGGGGTCGTCCGCGTCGAAGATGTTCGCCGCCATGCCCACGCCCCCGGTCAGCGCGGCGCCGTCGGGCCTCGTCCACGTGCTCCCCGCGGGCTCGACGATCAGGGCCGCGTAGTAGCCGTGGTGCTGGTGGGAGGAGGGAGCAAAGTGGTCGTGCGTGAAGACGGTCCGGAGCGTGCGGTCCTTCCCTGCCGCGTTCAGCAGCGGGTCGGCCCACCACCGCTGGACGTTGGTCTGGAAGCCGTCCGCGGGGCCGAGCGCGAACGGGTTGCCGTCCAGGTCGACGGCGGAGCCGTCCGGGGCGTTGGCGGCGGCGATGAGCTCCTCCACGAACGCGGCGGCGAGGGCGCCGTCCTCGTAGTTCCAGCCGTTCGCCGACCCGTCCGACGACGTGACGTCGAACTTCACGAGGTGGATGTGCTGCCCGACCACGTCGGTCGGCGTGAACACCTGGAAGTCGTCTTCCTCGAGCGCGTCCGGCAAGCGGTTGGTGAGGCGGAACACGATGCACTCGCCGGAATTCGCGCGGAAGAACAGCGGCTCGGGCGGCTTCGCCCCCGACGTGAACGCGCCGACGTGCCGGTCGAGCGCGAGCATCCGCAGCTGCGGGTCGTGCCAGCCGGCGCGGTTCACGACGCCGTCGAGCTGGATCGCGGAGACGTCGTACTCCCGCACCGGCGCGTCGGCGGGGCAGGGGTCGGCAAAGGGCGCCCCGGGCGCGGGCGGGCGGCCGTTGGTGGTGAAGACGTAGCGGGGCTCGGCGGAGGCGGGCTCGGTCGGCAGGCGGGTCGGGTGGCCCGTCTCCGCGTGAAAGTCCATCGCCGCCAGCTCGAGCGGGGTCCCCTCGTCCGGGAGGATCCGGAGGTCCGCCGCGACGAGCGGCTTGTCGAACTCGCCGCGCGCGGGCGGGCCGACCTGACCCGCGAGCACCACGTGCCGGGGGAGGCCGCCGTCGCGCACCAGGTCGAGCGGCGGCTGGGGCGGGCGGCGGCCGGCGATCCCCGCGATGTAGAAGGGGTACCCGGGCATCACGTCCGCCAGCGCGTCGGGGTCGCCGTACACCGGGTCGGGTGCGCGCGGAGATTTCGGCATCGGCACCACCCCCGGGATCGGCGTCCCCCCGTCGGCCACCCCGGTGAAAGGGTCGGTGCCCGGGCCGAGCTCGCCGTCGGGCAGGCGTCGCGTCCCGTCCTCGAACACGTCGTGCACGCGCCAGAGCCCCCACATCCCCGACGCGAAGTGGGGGTACAGGTGGCAGTGGAGGATGGAGTCGCCGAGCGTCTTGTTGCGGTTGCCGGAGCCGCCGTAGTTGATCTCGTAGGTGAACGCCGCGCCCGGGCCGATGCTCTGCGAGTCGCGGTACACCGAGTCCGGGCTGTCGTTCGTGGCCGTCCACTGGTGCGCGTGGAGGTGGAACACGTGGGTCTCCTTCGGCCCCGCGTGCAGGTTCCGCATCTTCACGTGGTCGTTGAGGTACGAGTGGAAGACGTTCGAGGGATCGTCCTCGAACTCCGCGAGCAAGGCTGGATCCCCGTTCGCCCACGACGTGAGGAAGAACTCCTCGAACTTGCACTCCGCGCAGTCGGCGGCCGGGCCGATGCCCGCCTGGGCGGCGAGCAGGATCGACCCGATCCCGGCGGAGCCGTAATTGATGCCGAACGCGTCCCGCACGCCGTGGAACGCCACGTCGTTCTCGAGGCGGTCGAAGGCCTGCACGGTCTTGAGCTCGTCGTGGAAAAGGACCGTGAACTCGCGGAAGTCGCCCTCCGTCGTGTTCTCGAGCCCGTCGTCCGGCTCGTCCACGTCGGCGATGATCGCGTTCACCTCCCCGCGCACGAGCTCGGTCCCGTCCAGCATCGCGAGGATCGGGAGGCCGGCGTCGCGGTGGCCCGGAGGGTAGGTCGCCGCGTAGTCGATGCTCCCGTCCGCCTCCGTCGCGAGCGCGAGGTCGTCGGCGGTCACCTGGCTGCGGTACCAGCGCGACCCGGGCGGCTCCACGTTGACGGCGCCGAACAGGCCGAGCACGAGGCTCCCGCCGCCGCCCTCCCCGCCCGCGACCGCGCCGTGGGAGTAGAAGAGGAACGTGCCCTGGGCGTCGGCCTCCCAGCCGTAGGTCGTCGTGGCGCCGGGTGCGATCGTCTCCGTGCCGTCGGGGCCGTCCACCTGGAGCCCGTTCACGTGGAGCGAGGCGGTGCGGGTGGTGGGCGCGTCGGGGGACGGCCGGACGGGGTCGAGCAGGTTCGTGAAGGTCACCTCGAGCCGGTCGCCCTCGGCCACCCGGAGGACCAGCGGCCGCGGGCGCAGGTCGGGCCGCAGCTCGACCATGCCCGGCGTGCACACCACGTCGGCGCAGGAAGCGCCGGTCTCCACGTCGACCACGTCGCGCGCGAGCGCGTACATCATCCCGACGGGGTTGAAGGCGCCGAAGCGGTTGTACGTCTGGGGCTGGTCGAGGGCGACCACGCGCGCGGACACGGTGTCCGCCGACGCGACCATCGGAAACCCGAGTACGCCGAACAGGAACAGGCACCGGACGCTTCGCACCCTACCCCCCCCAGAAATGACAAAAAACGGCGTTCATCGCCGTTCGGTCGGAAGGGAATCCCCCGACGGCCTTCGTCAAGCCCCCTGCGGTCGACCCCTCGCCGTCAACTCCTCGCCGTTCATCAACGCTCCGGCCGACGCCTCGCCCCGCCTCGCCCCGCCTCGAGGAGCGCGCGCACGGGCACCGACCGCCACGGCGGAAGGTGATCACAGCCGTGCGTGTCGGCTGGAAGCGTCCGCGTGGTGAGGATCTCCGCGAAGCTCAGCCCCTGCTCGAAGTCGAAGCGGAGGTCGCCCACGATGATCCGCTCGCCGTCGTCCTCCCAGAAGGGCGCACGCGCGAAGCGGAGGAAGGCGTCCACCCGACATTGCTCGCCCGCGAGCGCCGCGAGCTCGCCCGAGGGCGCCTCGAAGCGGTCACCCCACGCCGTCGCGGCGTCGCTGGAGAGATCGGGTGGGACCATCGGGGCCGTCCGCGCGGCCACGGGCAGCACCGCGCAGTCGCGCGGCGGGGTCAGCCCCGGCGCCAGGGAAAACAAGACGCTACGCGCGTGGTAGGTCGTCGTGTCGCGTGAGAGCACGAAGCCCTGCCAGCACCACGGGGTCGCGGGGCGCGGCGTGAGCACCACGTCGAGCAGGAGCTCCCCGGGGCGCTGCGTCGTGAAGCGGGCGCGCAGGCCGGCGTCCGCCACGCGGCTGGCCGCTCCGAAGCTCAGGAGCACCGCCGCGGTGACCCCCGCCGGCACCCACAGCCGATCCCACCGCGCCTGGAGCCCCACGAGGCCCATGGCCCCGAGCGCCCACGCCACCCCCGAGAGTGGGCCCAGGCCGATCGCGGTGACGCTCGCGAGGGCGAGGCCCAGCGCCCCGACGCCGAGGCGCGCCCCGCGCCGGAGGGAGGTCGTAAAGGCCAGCGGGAGCAGGGCAAGCCAGAGCAGGGGCTCGAGGATGAAGATCATGTCCCCGTAGTGCCAGGCATTTTCGAACGGCCAGAACGGGTGCACGCCGTAGTTGTTCCAGGCGTCCGCGCCGACGTGGAGGAGCGCCGCTCCCAACGCGAGCCCCAGGAGCGGCACCGTGCGCGCCTCCGGGGCCCGCCACCGCGCGAAGGCCGCGCACACGAGGGCCAGGAGCGCGGCGCCGACGAGGGTGTGGGTGTGGCCGCGATGGTGCACGAGGTAGCCCAGACGGGTGTCCTCGAAGAAGGGGCTGAGCACGAGATCGATGTCGGGCGCCTCCGAGGCGAGGAGCGCCGCCCACAGCGCGCCCCTGAGCGAGCCCACCCAGGGCAGCGCCGCGCGAGCGAGCAGCACGCCGATCAGCGCGTGGGTGACGTTGTCCATCCGACGCCCCTACCCCGACAGAGCGGGTCGGGGCGCCCCCGCCGCGCGGACGCGGCGCGGTCGGCCCGTTCCAGGCTCGGCGCAGGCGCCTCGGTCCCGCCCGAGGACGGACGGGGACCGGCCGCCGGGCGGCCGCCTTCCACGCGCCTCGCGCGCGGGATTGCCGTGCTATCGAGGCTCCATGAGCCGTAGCCAGGGCCGATGGGGGTACATGTCCGCTCCCGGATACAACCCGCCGAACGACAGATGCCCGGTGTGTGTGGTCCCAAGTCGCACGTACCACATCGGCAGCAAGACCGTCGCGGGCGTGGCGCACCACCGGTACCGCTGCGAGCACGGGCACGAGTGGATCGTGGACGAGCCGCGCGGGACTCCGGAGAGCCCCTCGTAGCTGCATCCCCATCGGATCGACGAATCCGATCGACAGCGGGGGGGCGCGGAGGACGCGAGCGCTCCCGCGGGCACGTATACCGATACGGATGGCGATTCCGATAGCGATACGGATGGCGATTCCGATAGCGATACGGATGGCGATGACGCGAACGACAAGGCGGGCAGCGTCGGCCGCGACGCCGGCTCGGTCCATCTGTTCCTCGGGACGGGTCTGTAGCGGGATCGACGGCTCCATCCACGCGCCTCCGTTAGGGGACCGCCTCACCCTCGGGCGCCAGGTGCACCTCCTCTCTTCCACGCCGGTCCGCGTGGCGCTCCTCCTGGCCCTCCTGCTGGCCCTCTCCGCCGCCCCGGCCGCCGCTGGCGGTTCGTCGGAGCCCTCGAGCCAGGAGCGCCCGACCCTGGTCACCGAGACGACGCTCGATCGCTGGCAGAAGGAGCTGTCGCCCCTCATCGAGGCCGCGAGCGGTCGGCGCTTCGTCGAGCGCCCGAAGCTCACGCTCGCCTCGCGTGCGTTCGTCGTCGAGCGGGTCGCGCGGCTGGATCGATCCGCGAACACGCTGGGCGCGGCCGCGCCCGTGAGCCTGGTAGACCCCGGGCTCGAGCACGTGCTCGGGCTGTACCTGCACGGCACCCAGGAGGTCTTCTTCCTCACCGACACCGTCCAGGCCGCGTTCGACGACCACGGGTTCGCCCCCGACCTCCTGCACCCGGTGATGCGCTGCGTCGTGGCCCATGAGCTCGTGCACGCGCTGCAACACCAGGTGGCGCCCCTCTACGAGGACGGCGGCGCCGAGGCGATGCGCGTGGCCCTCTCCCTGCGCGAGGGGCACGCCGACTTCGTGGCGGCCCAGGTGTGCGGCTCCGGCAGCCGCTATCTCGACCTCGCCCAGGGCCTGGACATCCCCGCCAGCCGCTCGCCGGACGACCCGGACGCCTTCGCCTACGGCTACGCGGAGACCTTCGTGGGCGTGCTCCAGGCCACGGCGGGGGCCGAGGCGGTGTGGGCGGCGCTCAGCGCGGAGCCTCCCCCTCGCGCGCTCGTCACCCGCGTCGGGAGCCAGGGCCTGCCGGGCGGATGGACTGACGCTTCCGTGGTCCGGGCCGTGGCCCAGGGCATCGTGCCCTCGACCGGCGGCGTCTCCGGTCCCGTCTCGCCCGCGGCGCTCCTCGCCGTGCTCGCGGCGGATGACGACCGGGCAACCGACATTCCCGCCGTGGCCGGCTTGAGTCACCTCGACGAGGGGGCGGACTCCTTCCTCGGGGTCGTGGCGTTTCTGCTTCGGGACGAGACGGCGCCCGCGGCGTGGCTCTCCCGCCGATGGACGGCCCTGCGCGCTGGCCACGTGCGCGTGCTCGGCGGCGCCGGCCGGTTCACCGACCCGCCGAAGATGGGGCCTCTCAAGGCCCTGGAGAAGCGCACGCCCGCCCTCGACGCGACGCTCTCGCTCCAGATGAAGCTGGACGGCGGCCAGCGCTACGTCGAGCACTGGGCGGCGCGCGGCCGCTATCTGTTCGGCGTCATCCACCGGAGCGTCGACGCGGACCCGAAGGTGGTGCTGAGCGCGCTCACCAGGCTCCTGGCGGCCCCCCTCCCGGACGTCCCGACCGCGGCGCCCCTCTCCGAGGAGGACCGCGCCGCGCTGCTCTCCATGGCCCCCAACGCGCCGCTCGCCGCCGCCGTGAGCTGGCAATATCGCCGCGACGAGCTCTACCCGGTGGTGCTCCGCAAGGACTGGGAGTCCTGTATCGACGCGGTGGACGCCGCGGCGCCGGGCCTCGACCGCGCCGGCCAGAGCGCGCTCGCGGAGCACGGGATGGTGTGCGCGCTGAACGCCCCCGACCTCGGCGCGGCGGATCGTTACTACGCCCTGGTGCTGGCGCCCTCGTCGCTGCAGCCCGAGCACGCGGTCATCTACGCGCAGCACCTCGCGGAGGCGCGCCGCTGGGAGGCCGTGCTCGGCGTGCTCGACGCGGTCCCGGCCCCCGCGGAGGAGGGCGCGGCATCGGCGTCGGCGGCCGCGCGGCTGCAGGCCAACGTGAACCTGCGGCGCTGGCCCGAGGTCGAGCGGCTGGTGGGGGTGGTCACGAGACCCGGGGCGGTGGGGGCGCCGGCCATGACGCGAGCGTGGGCGGCGAGCGAGCTGGCCCAGGCCGGTCGGACGCGCTCGGCGCGCACGGCGCTCCGCTCGGCGTGTCCCGCCCTGACGGGGGAGGAGCGGCGGCAGTGTGACGGGCTGCTGGCGGACCTCGGGGGGTAGGCGCTCGCCGCGTGCTCGTGTCCGGCGGGCACAGTCTCCGGCGGGATCAGTCTCCGGCGGGCTCGACCTTCTCGACCAGCTCGACCTTCTCCACCGTCGGGACGGTGCCGACCGTGACCGGAACGCGGAGGTTGGCGCGTCGGACGGGCCACGCGTAGTCCGCCAGTACGCGCTCGAGGCACGGTTGGTACGGCAGCGCCGCGCTGTCCGCGCTCATGACCGACACCAGCGAAACCTGGCCCCGGCGCAACCGAACCTCGAATACGAGCGTGCCGGATTGCGGGTCCGTGGGGGCCACGGGGGTGGCGGCGCACATGGCGACCGAGAGCCCCTCCGTGGGGACCGTCGTGAGCGATGGCAGCGCGGCAACCGGGCCGAGGGTGATCGTGGGCTCGGCCGCGAAGGCCGAAGGGAGGAGCAGCAGGAGGAAGGGGAGCAGCATGCGTTCCTGGTTAGCAAGCGCTATGCCGCATCGACCGGGGCTCGGCAAGCCGACTCGACCGGCGGGGACGCGACGCCATGCCGCTCGCGCCCGCTCGCGGCGTGGGCTTTCGCACACCCGGCCTGGGCGAAATCACGCGTGACCGGCCCCGAGAGCCGCGTTTTCGCTGGCATGCCGTGTGCATTCCGCCACCTGGACACACACGGAGCTCCGACATGTACTCGCCGCCGCCCATCCGCAGCATCCTCGTCCCGACCGACTTCTCCGACGGCGCGGAGCTCGCGTTCGCCCATGCGCTACGGCTCTCCGTCGCGCTTCGCGCCCGGCTCGACATCGTGCACGTCGAGCCCGAGAACGACGCGGCGGACTGGCGCTGGGGGCCGCACGTCGGTGAGACGTTGCGGCGCTGGGGCTACGACACGGGGACCACCCCGTCCGAGCTCGAGGCGCTCGGCGTGCGTCGGACCATCGTGAGCGGCTCCGAGCCGGACGCGGCCATCCTCGCCGAGATCGCCAGCTCCCATGCCGATCTCGTGGTGATGTCCACGCACGGTCGCGCGGGGCTCGAGCGGTGGTTGCGGCCGAGCGTCACCGAGGCGGTCCTCCGCCGGCGCCCGGTCCCGATCCTGCTGCTGCCCTCCGGCTGCCGCACCTTCGTAGACCTGGAGTGCGGCGCGCCCTCGCTCAAGCGGATCCTCGTCCCGATCGCCACGGCGCCCAACCCCGCGCCTGGGTTCGACGCGGCCCTCACGCTCCTGCGCGCGTTCGGCGGCGAGGGATGCCAGCTCGCGACGGTGCACGTCGGCGAGGGCCAGCCGGGGGCGGACCTGCTACGCCCGCCGCCGGGGCTCCAGGTCTTCCACTGGAACGTGAAGGGCGCGGTAGTGGACGAGATCCTCGCCATCGCGACGACGTGGACGGCGGACCTCATGGTGGTCGTGTCCGAGGGCCGTCGGGACCTGTTCGACGAGCTCCGCGGCAGCACCGTGGAGCGCCTCGTCGCGCGGTCCCCGGTGCCGGTGCTCGTGGTGCCGGCGGAGTGGGGATCGCGCGACGCGGTCTGAACCGGCTACCGCCCCATCGCCTTGGCGTACGCGTCGGTGAGGGTGGGGTCGGCCGCGATCTCGTAGAGCAGGCCCTCCAGCTCCTCGCGGGAGCCCTGCTTCGCGGCGAGCGCGGCCTCGGCGCCGCCCGCCGGGCTGGTCGTCACGGCCTGCGCGAGCTCCACCGCGCGCGCGACCTTCGGGTCGAGCGCGGCCTGTTGCACGGGGGGAGCGGGGGGAGGGGCGACCGGCTCGGGCTCGGAGCACGCCATGAACAATGGAATCAACAGAAACCGGATCACTTGTCACCCCCCTTCTCGGACTTGTCCTTGTCGGAGCCCTTGCCGCCGTCGGCGGGCTTTCCGCTGCTCTCGGGGCGGCTTGCGGCCTTCCCGTCCGGCCGTTCGCCGCGCTCGCGATGCATGTCCGCTGGCTCTGCCTTCCCCTCGCGCCCCGGGGCACGGTCGGCCCCTTCGTGTTTCCCGCCGCCGTGCTCGGCGCCGTCGTGCTTTTCGTGCCCCTGGCCGCCCGGGTGACCGGCGGCGTTGCCAACCTCGGTTCCCGCGGGCTTCCCCTTGCCGTGCGCGACGTGCTCGGCCTTGATCGCCGCGGAGAGGTCCTTCCCGCGCAGCCCGGAGGCGAGCTGGGCCTGCACGAACGCGCCGAAATTGTCGACCGGGCCGTGCTCGCCCACGTCGGCGGCGGCGGCCTCGGCGATCTCCACCGCCTCATCGGCGGGGACCTTCGCGTCCCTCATCGCGCCGAAGCTCGCGCGAACGTCCAGCTCGGGGACACCGCGCAAGCGCAGCTCCCGTGCGGCGAAGGGGAGATCGAGCGCGTGACGGAGCCGGCCTTCGGAGGCGACGTTCTCGCTGGCGGCGCCGTCCGGAACGGAAGGCGCTGCGGCGGGCGACCCACCAGCCGGAGCCTGCGGGGCCTGGGCGAAGGCGGGGGCGCCGAGGCCGCCCGCGAGGAGAAAGGAGAGGAAGAGTCTTTGCATGGCGGACTGCTAACCGTTCGCCGCTCTGGGGCGCCCGTCGGCAGCCCGACGCAGGCTCGACGGACGGGGTAGTCTCCCCGCGCGAGGACGCGCACATGAAGCTTCTACCGATCTTCGGCTCCATCGTCATCGGCGTCGGGGTGTGTTGTGGCGGCGGCGCCAACCTCGAAGCGCAGTGCACCGCCGGTGACGGCGAAGCGTGCGACACGCTGGCGACGCAATACGATGAAGGCGAAGGGGTGCCGCTCGACGACAAGCGGGCGGAGGAGCTCTACGGCAAGGGCTGTGTCCTCGGGTTCGCGCGGGCCTGCACCAACCAGGGGGTGATGGTCCTCCGCGGCGAGGGCGGCCTGCCCGCCAATCCGGCGCGCGCGGCCGTGCTGTTCGACGCCGCCTGCATCGGCGGCAACGCCCAAGGCTGTAACAACCTCGGTCTGCTTCACTTGTCGGGCAGGGGTGTCCCGACCGACCTCGCCAAGGCCCTGGGGCTGTTCGTCGCGGCGTGCGATACGGGCTTCGCCAAGTCGTGTCACGACGCGGCCGTCATGTATGCCAACGGTGAAGGCGTTCCGGCCGACACTGCGCTTGGGCGGGCCTACTTCAAGAAGGGGTGCGACGGGGGCTACACGGAGTCCTGTCCGTACCAATAGGGCCGCGGCGCGCCCGCTTCCCATGCATCAGAACCCGTCGGCGTTCAACTTCCTCCGGCGCGCCTTCCGGCGCCCCTCGTGCCGGGTCCGCGGGTCCTCCCGTCGAACGACCACCGCCTGCTCGACCAACAGGGTGCGGAAGCTCGCCAGCCGCTCCGGGTCGAGCGTTCCGTCCGCGATCGCCGCGAGCACGGCGCAGGCGGGCTCGTTGCTGTGGCCGCAGTCTTCGAAGCGGCAGCCCTCGGCCAGGGCGCGAATGTCCGCGAAGGTGCGTTCGAGCCCCTCGGTGGCCAGCCCCAGCGCGAGCTCTCGGATGCCCGGCGCGTCGATGAGCAGCCCGCGGTCACCCGGCAGGAGGAACAGCTCGCGGTGCGTCGTGGTGTGCTGACCGCGGTCGTCATGGGAGCGGATCTCGCGCACGTGCTGCCGCACCTCGCCGGCGAGGTGGTTGAGCAGGGTCGACTTGCCCACGCCCGAGGTGCCGAGCAGCATCGCCGTTTCGCCGGGCCGCAGGTAGGGCAGGAGCGGGGCCACACCCTGCTCGTCGCGCGTGTGCACCGCTACGACGGGGACCCCGGCGAGGCGCTGGGAGAGCTCCTGCACGTAGCGCCCCGCCTCCGGGTCGAGGTCGGCCTTGGACAAGACGACCACGGGCTGGGCCCCGGCCTCCCACGCCACCGCGATCATGCGGTCGAGGCGTCGAGGCTCCAGATCCTGGTTGGCAGACGTGAGGATCAGCACCCGATTCAGGTTGGCGGCCAGCACCTGGGTGCGGCTCGCACGCCCCGCCTCCTTCCGGGTGAGGGCGCCTCGGCGGGGCAGCAGCGCGACGACGCGCGAGCCCTGCACCGCCACCCAGTCACCCACCGCCAGGCCCGCCTCGCCCGAAGCAGGGCTCAGCGAGGGATCCGGCAGGTGCGCCTCGCCCACGGTGTCGTGCACCACGGTGGCGCCCCGGTGCAGGGCGACCACGCGGGCGGCGCGGGGTTGGTCCGGTTCACCCGTAAACGGGGGGTGGGCGAACTGGAGAGACCAGGAACGAGCGAAGTGATCGTTCCAGCCGAGCGTGAAGGGCGACATCGCGTTTGGACTCCTGTCCACCGTCCCACCGGCTGCGGATTGGCGGGGAAGGGTAGAGTCGGGCTCTAACGCGCGCAATCGCCTCCGGTCAGGGCGCGACCACCGTGCTGCTGTCGATGTTCACCGCCGTCTGCGCGAGCAGCCTGCCGTTGATCGACGCTCCCGTCGCGAGCGTGACCGCCGTTTGAGACAGGACCACGCCCTCGCAGTGCGCCGTGGTGCCGAGGTCCACGAACCCGGAGACCTGCCAGAAGACGTTCTCCGGCAAGGCGCCACCCGCGAGGACCACGCTCGCGCCGCTGCTCATCGTGAGGTCCTGGGCGATCTCGAAGATCCAGACGTCGTCGGCGTCGCCGGTGAGCGTGACATCGCTCGGGATGAGCACGCTGGTGCCCCACCGGTAGACGCCCGGGGCGAGGGTCATCCCGCCGATGATCCCGGTGCCCAGCTCCGAGAAGTCGGGGGAGCGCGAGGCCGCGTCGGTGAAGGCGAGCTCCATGTCGCCGATCGCCGTGGTCAGGTTCGACGGCGTGGGGACCTCGTTGTCCGCCGCGTACACGTGTCCGGTCACCTGCGTCGAGGTCCAGAAGACATTGGTCGAGTCCGCGATCAGCGAGAAGCCCGTGATGTAGGTGGCGGCCGCCGGGCTGATGCCCAGGTCCCCCGTGATGGCGGAGGGCGGGACGGTCGAGATCCCGGTCTTGGCGAGGATCGCGAAGTTACCCGCCGTTCCGAGCTCCACCCGAGGCTCGGGCAGCACCTCCACACATGCCTCGCTCGAGCCGGGGAACACGGTGGCATCGGTGTCGTCGCAGTCGTCCGCGAAGTCGTACCCGTCCCCGTCGGCGTCGTAGTCACTGTTGCCCGCGCAATCGCTGTCGACCCCGTCGTACCAGGGGTCCGTCGCGCCGGGGAACACGCTGGCGTTCGTGTCGTCGCAGTCTTCGGCGAAGTACCCGTCCGCGTCGGCGTCGTAGTCGGCGTTGCCCGCGCAATCGCTGTCGATGCCGTCGTACCAGGCATCCGGGGCGCCCGGATAGATGGTGCCATCGGCGTCGTCGCAGTCGTCTGCGAATTCGTACCCGTCCCCGTCGGCGTCGTAGTCACTGTTGCCCGCGCAATCGCTGTCGACCCCGTCGTACCAAGGGTCGTCCGCGCCGGGAAACACGCTGGCGTTCGAGTCGTCGCAGTCGTCCGCGCCGGCGTACCCATCGCCATCTGCGTCCGCGCCGATGTCCGTGTCCGTGTCCGTGTCGGCGTCGGTGTCGGTGTCCGTGTCCGTGTCCGTGTCCGTGTCCGCGTCGGTGTCGGTGTCGGTGTCGGTGTCGGTGTCCGTGTCGGTGTCGGACGGCTCGGAGGTGTCCGAGGTGTCCTTCGCGTCGTCGTTCGGCGGACAGCCCGCGGCGAACAGGAGGGCGCAGACCAGGACGGTTCGGACGGAGTACCGGTTCAAGTTCGTCATTATCGCTTTGTTCTCGTGTTGGAGCGTGGTCGCTCGGTCTGGAGGGGCTTTGGGCCCTTCACACTACCGGTACGTAGCCGAACCATCGCTAGACCATCGCCGCGGAGCCGACGAAGGGCAGTTGCGTTCACGCGGTGCGACAATCTGACGGTTTCAGACACTGAGCGCGCCCGGGCTCGGCTACGGGAGCATCTCTGGCTGCGCGAGTGGGGGTGGCTTCACCGGCGGCTTCAGAAGGGGCACCGGCCGATGATCTGCCACCCGCGCTCCGAGCCCCGCGAGGGCCGCCTGGAGGTCGGGTCGATTGAAGTACGCGCTGCCGACCGTACCGTCCGACCACCTCTCCTCGCCGTCGTACTCCCAATTGAGGAACATGCCACACTCCGGCACCGCGGAGAGCACCGTGCCGTAATCGGTGATCTCGCTCGCCGACATGGCGTGGCGGCCGGCGCCCCACCCCGGCTGCCCACTCGATCCGTCCCCGCCGTTGGCGATGTTGAGCCCGTTGATGATGCCGAGCCCCAGCCTGCGCGCCTGGGCGGCCTCGCTCGCGGCATAGCTGGTGACGCTCCCCTCGGCGGATTTGTATTGGTTGACACACGCGTCCAGATAGACGTAGCGCCCGCCGGACGTGTCACCGGGGATTGGCATGGCCGAGGCTTTCTGGCGCACGTAGGTCATCAGGCCGGGCAGCAGCTCCTTGCTGTAGCGCGCCATCTCGTCCAGGTCCGCGGCGTCGGGATCTCGGCGGTCGAAGTTGGCGATGTCGTCCAGCAGCATGTGGCCCACCAGCGTGCCGTCGTCGATGAACGCCTGCACCCCCGAGCCCGCCCAGGGGGCGAGCCTTGCCTTCCACGCGTCGAGATCGAAGTCGCCGTTCGTGGTGTAGGCGGAGTGGTCGGCGGTCGTCCGTAGGGTGACCTTCACACCAGAGGCGCGTGCCATGGGCAGGAGCGTGTGCACCGCCCAGCTCGGGTCGGCGGTGGCGGTCTGAAAGATTGTGAGGCGGAACCGTTTGGAGAGGTCGTCCAGCCCCGCTGGGGACAGGTGACCGTTCATCCCCCAGAAGCCGTAGGGCGGGGGGGGGCCGCCGACCGTCACGGGAAGGGCGGACGGGACCACCGCCGGTGCCGGGGTACACGCGCCGAGGCCGAGCACGCACGCACCGAGCAGGAGGGCGCCGAGGTTCATCGACTAGAAGGCAGGTGCGAGGCTGCGCGAGGGGTCGGCGAGCTCCGGAAGGGCGAGCTCCGGCAGCCTCTCGCGGTCCTCGTACCCGCGCGGGTTCAGCGTCCACCAACGCCACGCGGAGGAGACCATCTCGTCCAAGCCGAGGTGCGACTCGAAGCCCATCGTCCGTTGGAAGCGACCGGGATCGGCCACCGCGCTCGCGATGTCTCCCGCGCGGCGCGGGCCCTCGTCGAACGGAACGTCCCGCCCCGTGGCCCTGGCGCAGGCCGCCAGCACCTCGCGGACGCTGTGGGGGCGCCCGGTGCCGACGTTGAAGATGTGGTGCGCGGGCTCGTCCAGCGCGCGCAACGCGACGAGGTGCGCCCGGGACAGATCGCACACGTGGATGTAGTCGCGCAGGCAGGTGCCGTCGGGGGTGTCGTAGTCCGTCCCGAAGATGGCCAGCCGCGCATTCGCGTCGGTGAGGGCCATGAGGACGCGGGGAACGAGGCTCGCGGCGCTCTCGAACGGCTGCCCGATGCTGCCGGACGGGTGTGCCCCCACCGGATTGAAGTACCTGAGCGAGACGGCGGACCACTTGCGACGCTGCACCATCCACTCGAGCATCTGCTCGCCCTGCGCCTTGGAGAGCCCGTACGGGCTCTCGGGCCGCAGCGGAGCGTCCTCCTGGATGGGCATCTGGCGCTGGGCGCCGTAGACCGCCGCGCTGGAGGAGTACACGATGCGGTGCACCCCGGCCTCCTGCATCGTGTGGAGCAGGGCAGCCATCCCCCCGACGTTGTTGCGGAAATAGCGCTCGGGGCGGTCCATCGAGTCGCCCACCATCTTGAACGCCGCGAGGTGGAACACCGCGTCCACCCCGCGCAGCGCGCCAAAGAGGAGGTCCCTGTCGACCACGTCCCCCCCGAACACGGTGCACGTCCGGCCGGCGAGCGCCTGGACCCGCGCGAGCGCCTCGCGGTGGCCGGTGCTGAAGTCATCGACCACGACCACGTCGTGGCCGGCCTGGAGGAGATCGAGCACGACCTGGGAGCCGATGTAGCCGGCCCCGCCAGTTACCAGGAGCCGCATTCTCTCTCCGAACGAATCCGCTGTTCCCGACATCGCCCCGACCCCCTGCAGACGAGGGTTCGGCCGGCCGGAGAATACAATCAGCGGCGTCTCCGAGTACAGGAAAAAATCATCGGATCCCGACGAGCGCGCGCGTCAGAACGCCGACTCCCCCACGAACACACGATCCCCCGGCTGCACCGCCACGTCGACCGCGCGGCCGCTCAGGATCTTGCGCAGATCCATCCGGATGCGTTCATCGCCGCGGAGGATGTAGATCCGGCCCAGCGCCGCGGCCGGCAGGGCGCCGCCAGCCGCCGCGATGCTCTGGGAGAGGGTGAGCCCGTCGCGGAACGCGATCTCTCCGGGCTCGGCCACCTGCCCCATCACCGAGACCCGGACCTGCGGCACGAACACGATGTCGCCCGCGCTCAGGGCTCCCATCCGCGCGGAGTCGCTCGCGCCCTGCGTCAGCAGCTGATCGTAGGGGAGCACCGTGACCTGGTCGTCCTGGCCGGCGTGGGTGATCCGGACCTCGTTCACGCCCTCGCGGCTCACGCCGCCGGCCTCGCTGAGGATCTGGAGCACGGTGGTGGGCCCACGCAGGAAGTACAGGCCGGGCTTCGCGACGGCACCGAGCACCTGCACCGGCTGGCTGCGGTAGCCCGAGACGGACACGGTCACGTTGGGGTTGACGATGTACCCCTCCGCGAGGCGCGCGCGCAGCAGGCTGGCCACGTCGGCCGCCGTCAACCCCTTCGCCGCGACGGTCCCGAGCAGGGGAAAGTCGAGCTCGCCGCCGTCGTCGAGCGGAAACGGGCCGCTCAGCCCAGGCTCGCCGTACACCTGGATCAGCACGGTGTCCCCTGCGCCGATCCGATATTGGCCGCCTGTCTCCGCGGGGGACGGATCGTTTGCAAGCGCCGGGGCGATCGCGATGAACGTCAGGATCACCGCGACGAGGAGAGTCATCAGGGAGGCGCGCACGACCCTTGCTAACATGAGGCTCCGGCTCCGACGCGCCGCGCGTAGAGGGTGGCGTACGCGCGCGCCATGACCGCCACATCGAAGCGCTCGAGCGCCACCCGCGCTCCGAACGCACCCAGCTCCCGGGCGCGGATCGGGTTGGCCGCCAGGGCCTCCATCGCCGCGGCCAGCGCCGGCACATCCCCAGATGAAACCAGGGCTCCCGAGCGATCCGACACGAGCTCGGGGACACACCCCACGGACGTGGCCACGACCGGCAATCCCGCGGCCATGGCCTCCATCACCACCAGCGGGTTGCCCTCCCAGCGGGAGGCCAGCACGAAGACGTCGGCGGCGGCGAGCAGGTGGGGAACGTCCGTCCGCACGCCGAGGAAGGCGACGCGGTCACCGAGTCCGAGCGCCCGCGCCTGCTCCTGGAGCGCGGGCCTCTCGGGGCCATCCCCCACGAGGAGAAGCCGGGCTCCCCGCGCGCGAAGGGCGGGCAGCGCGAAGGCGGCGAGCAGGCCCGCGTGGTCCTTCTGTCGCTCGAGCCGCCCCACCGTGAGGAACGCAGGTGTGTCGCCAGGAATCGCGAGCGCCGCGCGCACCCGCTCCCGGGCGCCCGCGGGGGCGAGATAGTCCGCGACCGGGATGCCATTCGGGATGGTGTGTCGGGGCGTGATCCGGTAGACGCGCCGCAGGCTGGCCGCCACCGCGTCGCCGATGGCGACGGGCTCGACGCCGCAGCGGAACGCGATGTGGTGGACCAGTCGCCCGGTCAGCTCCACCTCGTGCTCCGCGAGGTTGTGGACGGTGTGCACCACCGCGCCGGCCCGCGTGCCCGACCAGGCGGGGAGCGCGTACTTCAACGTGTGGAGGTGCGTGTGGAGGATGTCCGGGCGGAGGTCCCCGAGCAACCGGCGCAGCCGCGGGACCATGCGGAGGTCGAGCCCGGGCCGCTTTCCGAGAAAGTGCAGGGGCATGCCCGCGGCCCGGAGCTCCTCTTCGATCCAGCTCCCGACGGGGTCGAACAACGAGATGACCGTGACCGTGTGCCCGAGGCGCGCCAGCTCCCGCGCCAGGAGGCCGACGATCCGCTCGGCGCCGCCGACGTCGAGGGAGGGGACCAGCTGGACGATGCGCACTTCACACCCTCCGCAAGCGACGCAGATCACTCGGGTGCCAGGCGCCGCTGAGCCGGCCGCAGACCCCGTACACCAGCACACCCAGCGCGATCGTCAGGAGGACGTGCGCGGGGGGGACGAGGAGGATCGCGGCGGCCATCGCCGCGGACGGGATGCCGACCCGGACCAGCGTGTCACCCAACCCGAGCCCCGTGACCAGCGGCGCGATGCGCCAGCGCATCCAGGCCGCGAGGAGCACCTCGGTGAGGAGGGTGGTGGCGGCGGCTCCCAACGCTCCGTACCGGGGGATGACCACCAGGTTCACTCCCACGTTGAGGGCGGCCGCGAAGAAGACGCCCCGCGTGCGGTCCTCCTGGCGGTCGAGCGCGGAGAGCGTCATCCCATAGCCGTTGTTGAGGAAACGAAGCGGCAACAGGGGCGCCATGACGATGAAGGGGAGGGCGCTCACGGCGAATTCGGGCCCGCCCAGGAGGACCATCAGCGGCGCCGCGGTCAGGATCCCTCCCACGGCCGCGGGCACGCTGATCCCGAGGAGGATCCGGGTCGCGAAGCGCAGCTCCGTTCCCGCGAGATCGCTGCGTCCCAGGTGCCGGGACATGCGGGGATAGATCCCGGTGGTGAGGGTCTCGGCCAGGATTGGAAACAGGCTGATGAGCATGACCGCCGCCCGGTAGATCCCCACCTCCTCGTCGCCCCGCATCCAGGCCAGGAGCAGCACGTCGACCGAGAGGTAGATGCTGCCGAAGAGGGCGTTGAGGCCGAAGGGGAGGGAGGCCCGGATCAGGGCGCGGACCTCCGGCCCGGTGGTCCCGAGCGCGGTCGCGCCGAGCTGGCGGCGAAAGATGAACCACACGATGCCCAGCGTCACGGCGGCGTCGAGCACCTGCGCCGCGAACACCGCGAGCACGCCGAGCTGTTGCCACAGGAACAGGGCCGTGGCAAGAACCAAGAGTGCGCGGCCCGCGACGTTTCCACGAACGCCGAGCCGCATACGACGGATCGCGTGGAAGTAGGAATTGGGAACGACGGCGAGGGACTGGAGCCCGAGGGCCGTCGCGGCGAGCGCCGCGGCCAGCAGCACCACGGGGCGTCCATCCACCGCCCAGGCCCAGGCGAGGAGGGCGACGCCCGTCGTCACGGACAACAACGTCGACGCGGCGAGGCCGGTGGCGACGTACCGGCGCGCCGACTCCGGATCGCGCGCCATCTCCCGCTTGAGCAGCCGGTCCATCCCCATCGTGGAGCCGAACGACGCGAGCCCCACGAGCGTCGTCACATAGCCGTACACGCCGAAGCCTTCGACGCCGAGGCTCCGCATGACCATGACGTTGACCGCCACGCCGGACGCCATCCGAAAGGCCTGGATCAACCCGAGGGAGGCGAGGTTTCCGCCCGCCTCCGCGGGTGCGGCGGCCTCAGCGGCCGAGGACATGGGGCCCGTTGCTCGCGCGCGTGGCCGCCCCGCCCACCGGCCTGCCGGCCTGGTAGATGACGGCGAGGCCGAACCCCAGGACCAGGTAGGCCATGGAGAAGGTCAGGAGCCCGAGCGTCGCGGCCATGAGGCCCAACGCGAAGAGGCCGAAGGCGACCCCGAGCAGGCGGTTCCGGTCGCGCGGGCTCCGTGTGTCGAGGTAGGCCCGCCGGAGGGCCATGGCCACGGACACCACGAAGATCCCCATGGCCAGGAGCCCCACGACGCCCTGCTCGCTGGCGATCTCGAGGTAGGTGTTGTGCGCGGGGCGGAGCCGGCCGGTATGGGAGACAAAACCAGTGGCGCTGGCGAACCGGCCGGGACCCGCGCCGATGAACCAATGCTCACGAAACAAGTCGAGACCCTGGCGAAGCAGCTCCGAGCGCTCTTCGAAGCTCTGGTCCGGCGTCTTCGCGCCACCCTGGAGGTTCGCCAGCAGCAGGCGGAACCGCACGAGCGCGGTGTCGAGGTCGACCACGAGCGGCGCCGCGACGGCGGCGGTGATCCCGCACGCGGCCAGCTCTCCTCTGTGGCGTCGGAGCAGGTAGATGCTCGCCGGACCGACCACCAGCGTGACCAGGAGCGCGGCTCGGGACGCGCTCAGGAGGATGCTGAGCGGCGCCAGGACGACGAGCGCCAGGCGAAGCGGCCGCGCGAGCCGGCTCGGGTCATCGGCGAGCCCACCCAGGACGAACGGGGTCAACAGGAGCACGGTGCTGGCCCATTCGTTGGGATCCCCCATCGTCCCGGAGGCCCGCGCGGCCTCGCCGACCCCGCCCGAGCGCCAGAGCGATGCGAGCAGCGCGGCGGAGAGCGCGAGCGCCAGGAAGCGGTACAGGGGCTGCAATTGGATCTCGGCCAGGGCGGCATAGACCAGCGCCACCAGCACCGTCATCATCGCGAGTCCGTACAGGTTGAACCTGCCCAGGGTCAGGGAGTTCGCGGCGGCGATACAGATGCCGGTCACCGCCACGACCACGACCATGGATGTGAGGACCGGGTGCCAACGGACGGCGCGTGAGCGGGTCGCGGCGGCGCGGACGCCCCACAACGAAATGCTGGCGATCACGCTCAGCTTCGACGCGGTCACCGGGAAGTCGGACACCTTCATCCCGGTCACGCCCAGCCGGTCGAACAGCATCCCCAGGAACATCAGGGCCACGAGCACGGCGGGGTACGCCACGCCGAGGAGGGCGACCCCGATGCCGACGAGGGCCACCGCCGTGAGCGTGGGCTGCACCGAGAGGCCGAACCCGATCGCGAGTCCGAGCGCCGCCTCTACCAGCCGGTGCCGGAGCGGCGCCATCCCGTGCGCCCACGGGAGGCGACCCAGGGCGCTGGCGACGCGCCCCTGGCTCATGACGCGGCGGAGCCGTCGGCACGGCCGCTGTCGTCGTAGTAGCGCGACCCGTACGCGGCGGCGTCCTTGCCGCGCGGCACGTCGTTCAGCGCGACGCCCATCACGCGCGCGCCCATCTGGCGCAGTTGGCCCAGCGTACGGATGGCGAGGCTGCTGGGCACGCGCCCGTGGCGCACGATCAGGATGACCCCGTCCGCCCCGCCGGCCAGCGCCAGCGCATCCGACACGACCCCGGCGGGCGGACTGTCGATGATGACGACCTGGTAGGCCTGGCCGAGGCGCCCGAGCAGGCTCTCGAGCTGGGGCGAGGACAACAGCTCGTTGGGGTATTCGGAGCGGGTGCCGCTCGGCAGCAGGTGCAGGCGCGGGATCTTCGTGCGCTGCGCGATGCGCTCCCCGTCGTCGATGTCGACGAGCAGGTCGGTGAGCCCGGGGGAGACGGGCACGTCGAGCAGGGTGTGCAGCTTGGGGAGGCGCAGGTCCGCGTCGATCAAGAGGACGCTCGCGCCCGTCTGGGCAAAGGCGACCGCGAGGCCGATCGCGGCGTGGGTCTTTCCCTCGTCCTCGAGGCAGCTCGTGACCAGGAGGCGTCGGCTGCTTCCGACGAGGGGGTAGCTCTGGATCACGGCCCGGATGCTCCGCAGCGCCTCGGCGTGCATCGTGCGCGGGTGGTCGAACGAGTAGAGCGCGCGGCCGGCGAGGCTCGCGTCGTCTCGGGGGCCCGGCGGGGGGAGGCTCGGGATCACGCCGATCAGCGGCGTGTCGAGGTGGTACTCGATGTCGGCGGTCGAGAGGAGGGTGTCGTCGAGGCGATGGCGCAGGAGCGCGAGCGCGAAACCGCCGGCGAGCCCCACGGCGAGGGCCATGGCCATGTTCAGCGGGATGTTCGGAGTGGCGGGGTGGCTCGGGGGCAGCGCGCGGTCGAGCACGCGCACGTCGTTGAGCTGGGAGTGCGCCTGCAGATCGACCTCGGCGCCGCGCTCTCCCAGGGAGCCGTACAGCCGGCGCGCCCGGTCCTCGTCGAGCTTCAGCTCGACGTATTCGCCCAGGAGGTGCTGCTTCTCGAGCAGCTCGGCCTTCACCTGGTCGAGCTCGACGCCGATGTTGCCTTCCTGTCGAACCAGCGTCTGGAGGAGCGACCGCTCCGCGTCGACGTTCCGCTTCACCTCTTCCGCGATCAGCACCTCCACGCGCGCGAGGTGCTCGGCCACGCGTTGGTGCTCGGGGTGGCGATCTCCGTACCGGGAGAGCACCTGGGCGGCGTCCGTCGCGATGGTCGCGTGCTCCTTCGACATCGTCTGGAGCGCGGGATCGTCGAACATCCCCGCCAGGATGGCGAACTCGCCGCGGGCCATCAGCCGTTTGTGCTCTTTGAGCTTGCCCTCGAGCAACACGCGCTCGGTGGTGGCGGCCCCCAACGCGGCCTGGAGCGCGGCCATCCGCGTCGAGATCCCATCCACCTTCTCATCGGCGTCGACCAGGTTGTTGGCCTCCTTGAACGCCATCACCTTCATGCTGGCCTCCACGAGCGTGGCCCGGTACGCGCCGGTCTGCCCATCGAGCCACACCTGTGTTTCCCGGGCGGCGTCCGTACGCGCGCGCAGATTGCTCTTGCAGTACTCGTCCGCGACCAGGTTCGCCAGCACGGTGGCACGGGCCGGATCCGCGTGGAGGACGCCGATCTCGACCAGCTGGGTGTCCTCCCGAGGCGCAGCCGTCATCGCCCTCCTCAACGCCTCCAGGCCCTCTGTCGTGCTGTCGAAATCGTCGTAACCGAGCGCCTGGTAGCCGCGGACGACCTCTTCGCGGACACCGCGGCTCAAGATGATCTGGATCTGGGTACGCGCCCGGTCCCGGCCCTCGAGGTAGCCGGCGTCGTCGTTCTTCACGACCTCGTTCACGTCGACCTCCTGCCCGGCCCGAGGCATGAGCTGGATGAGCGCGACCGCCTTGTATTGCCGCGCGCTGAGCAGGGTGCCGACGAGCGCGGCGACCAGCACGGCGCCCAGGAAGGAAAAAAACGTCCGCCGCTGCCGCCAGACGCCGGTACGGAGGGCGTCCAGATCCAGCCCGCGGCCTGGCCTCTCTGCGCCTCCGAGCTTCGATGTTGGCTCGTTCACGACACCGCCGTAGGGTTGGAGGCAGGCTTGGGGAGGGGCAGGTTGAGGGGCAGGGTGACGGATCTACCACGGCGGGGCGCCGTCATGCGTTAGGGCTCGACGTGCCTCCTGCGTTCGAGCGTGGCGTGTTCACTCTCAGCCTCGACTTCGAGCTGGCGTGGGGTTCCCGTGACCTCCAGGGGATGCGCCCGGAGGACCTCGCTCCGCTGCTCCGAATGGCCCGCGTGACGCGGGACCGCGTGTTCGGCGCGCTGCTCGACCTGCTCGGCACGCACGGCGTCGTCGCCACCTGGGCCACGGTGGGACACCTGTTCCTAAGCAGCGCCGCCCGGGTCGACGGCGTATTGCATCCCGACGTGGTGCCCCCGCGCCACGCCTGGCGTCGTCAGCCCTGGTTCGACGGTGTCCCCGCCGGCGCCGAGGCGGACCACCCCGAGTTCTACGGGCGCAGCCTCGTCGTGCGGCTGCGCGACGCGGGCCAGGAGATTGGCAGTCACAGCTTTTCGCACCCCATCTTCGGGGATCCGGGTTGCTCCCCCCAGACCGCGGACACGGAGCTCTCGCGGTGCGTCGCAGAGGCCTCGGAGCTCGGGATTCAGCTCCGTTCGTTCGTGTTTCCACGGAACGTGGTGGGACACACCGAGGTGCTGGCCCGGCACGGCTTCACGTGCTGGCGCGGCCCGGAGCCCGTCTGGTACCGCCACGGCGCGGTCCCCGGTCCCATCAGCCGCCTCGCGCACCTCGCCGATGTCGCCCGGGCGGGACGGCCGCCCACGGTGCTGCCGTTCCGGGACCGGAACGGGCTCTGGTGCATTCCCGCCTCTGCTTCCTTTCTCCCGATTGACGGCGTGCGCCGCCTGATCCCGATGTCGCGCCGGGTCGACCGCGGCATCCGCGGCCTGGAGCAGGCCGCGCGCGATCGTCGTATCTGTCATCTCTGGCTGCACCCCATCAACCTCGCGAGCGATCCGTCCGCCATGCTCGCCGGCCTCGAGCGCGTGCTCGCCCAGGCCGCGCGCTTGCGCGATGCGGGCACCCTCGAGATCCTGCCGATGGCCCGGGTCGCCGCGCGTGCGGAGGCCGCCTGCTGACACCCGGCGCGGGTCGGGAGCGACGCTTCAGGATCCGGGCCGCAACAGGACGGTCTGCACGGTCTTGAGCAGGATGAGCGCGTAGAGCGTGGCGCTCATCTCCTGCACCGCGTACAGCTCGTAGCAGAGCTTCTCCGCGGCGTCTTCCTCGCTCGCACCATAGCCGTGCCGGACCTGCGCCCAGCCGGTCACGCCGGGCTTGACCGAGAATCGGAGCGCATAGAACGGGATCCGCTCCTTGAGCTGGGTGACGAAGTGCTCTCGCTCCGGGCGGGGCCCGACCATCGCCATGTCGCCGAGCAGGACGTTGTAGAATTGGGGCAGCTCGTCGATGCGGGAGCGACGCAAGAACCGGCCGACGCGCGTCACGCGCGGGTCGGACGCCCCCTGCGACCACACGGCGCCGGACGAGGCCTCGGCGTCCTGGCGCATGGTCCGGAGCTTGATGATCTGGAAGGGGTGTTCGTTGCGGCCCAGGCGCTCCTGCCGGTAGAACGCGGGGCCCTTGGACTCGAGGCGAACGGCCAACGCCGCGAGCGCCACCACGGGCAGCGTGAGCAGCGCCCCCACGAGCGCGATCAACACGTCGGCCAGCCGCTGCACGGCCGCGCCGAGGCGGCTGGTCCCGGAGAAGACCGGCCCGAAGATCAGCCAGGCGTCCGAGAGGTGCAGGATGGGCACCTTCCCGGTGAGGCGCTTGTAGATGGTCGGCATCTCCTCGATGCCCAGGCCCTGCGCCTTGCACTCCAGCAGCTGCTTGGTGAGCTCGCTGCTCATGCTCCCTCGGATCGCGACGATGATGAGCTCGATCCCGTGCTGGGCGACCACGGCTTTGAGCTCGGCCGCGGTGCCGAGGACCGGCAGGTCCGACGGGGAGAGCGGAGCCTGGTTCGCGGGAAAGTCGCCCTGTCGGCGGTGGCCGAACAGCGGATGGTCGAGGGAGCCGACCACGTACACGCCATCGTACTCGTGGTGGCTGCGAATCACGTTCGCGATGAGTTGCGCCGGCGGGCCCGCTCCGACCACGAGCGCCTTTCTGCGGAACAGCGGCCGCGGGCTGATCCGACAGAGCAGCGCCCGCCAGCCCACGAGCAGAAAACCGAGGCCGAGGCTGGTGAGCGCCGCGATGCTCCGGCCCCACCATCCGTGCGGGAACGCGGCGTAGACGAGCAGCTGGAGCATGAACGCCACGACCACCGCCGACCAGAGGCGGATCACTTCGTTGCGCCTCCGGAAGTCGAGCGCCGAATTGTAGGCGTCGCAGAGGTAGAGCACGACCAGCAGGGAGCTGATGAAGAAGAGAGACGCCCCCGTGTACTGCGTCACGATGCCCCAGAGATCCTTCTCCTGCGCGCCGACGCCGAAGCGCAGCGCGTGGCCCAAGCGGATCGCGAGCAGCGCGATGAGCACGTCGCCCACGAGGAAGTAGAGCTGACGGTGCTGGTAGTTGATGCCGAACAGCGTCACGTGGCGCCTCGATGGGGCTGCGGCAACCCCTCTGTCTCGGCCAGCTCCCGGTAGACTTCAGCGGTTCCCTCCAACATGTGCTCCGCCGTGAAGCGCGCCTCGTAGGCGCGGCGCCCGGCCGCCCCGAGCGTTCCGCGCAGGCCGCGATCGCCGATCAGGCGGAGGAGGGCGGCGCGGAGCCCCGCTTCGTCGTCTCGCTTCACCAGGAGGCCGGTGGTGCCGTGCCCCACGGCTTCCCGTACGCCGCCGACGTCGGACGCGACGACGGGCAGGCCCGCCCGCATCGCCTCGAGCACCGCGAGCGGAAACCCCTCCTGCCGGGAAACCAGCGCGAACAGGTGTGACGACGCGAGCAGCGCGGGTACGTCGGCGCGCACCCCGAGCAGCTCTACCTTCTGGGCGAGGCCGAGGTCACGCACGGCCGCCTCGATCCGCGGGCGGTCGGGACCGTCGCCGATGAGCCGAAGCGTGAACGGCGCGTCGATCCCCGCGAGGGCTCGGAGGAGGAGGAGGGGGTCCTTGGGGGCCGCCATCCGGGCCACCATGGTGAGCACGGGGGGCCCCGAGGCGTCGGGCCGGGCGCGCTCCGGGACGTCGCACACGCCGTTGTGCACGATGCGCACCTGCGCGTTCCGCGCCACGCGGTAGCGCGTCCCCACCTCCCGATCGGCCTCCGAGACGACGATGAAGCGGCGGGTCCATCGCCCCGCGAGCGCCTCGAGGGGGATGGCCATCGCCTTGCGGCGCCACGCGATGCCGTCGGAGAAGGACCACGCGTGGGCGGTGTGGATCGCCGGGACTCCCTGGGCCCGCGCCGCGAAGCGGCCGAGGATGCCGGCCTTCGTGCTGTGGGTGTGCACCACGTGCGGACGAACGGTGGCGATGAGGGCTCGCAGCGCCCGCAGCGCGCCCAGATCGCTCGTGGAGGACACCTCGCGCTGCAAGAGCGGCAGCACGTGCACCGGGACGCCGAGGAGCCGGAGCTCGCGGGAGAGGAATTCGTCGTCTCCCACGGCCACGTGAAAGGTGATCCGCCCGCTGAGGCCGCGGACCAGGTCGAGCACGTGCACCTGTGCCCCGCCCGGCTCGCCCCGCGTGATCACGACCAGCACCCGGAGCTGCCCGCCGTCAGGGACTCTCGGGCTCTCGGTGGTCACCGCGATGCGCTCCCGCTGGGACACGGATCATCGCAGAGTCGCCGCGGACGGACGCGGGTCGGGCATACGCCGGCGTGCGCGCTCTCGATGAGTTGGCGGATTAAGGTGGCGGAAGGAGTGGACCATGCCTCCCGTCAGATTCTCATGAAGTCCCTCGACCAGCTCCGGTCCTGGCGCGAGGCGGCGCCCGGCTTCCTGCGCCGCCAGGAGAAGAACCTCGACCAGCTGAGGTACGGCTGGGACCATCCCCAGCAGCTCTGCTTCGTCTTCGGCTGCCAGCGGTCGGGCACCAAGATGCTGATGCGCGTGCTCGACAAGAGCCCCGCCACGAGGATCTACCACGAGAACAACGCCCTGGCGTTCGACGATTTCCAGCTCCGCTCCGACCGAATCGTGCGCACCCTCCTGCGGATCAGCCCGGCCCCGAGCCAGATCTTCAAGCCCATCTGCGACAGTCAGGAGGCCGATCGCCTGCTGACCCGGTTCCCGGCCGCCCACGGGCTCTGGATCTACCGGCACCACGACGACGTCGCGAATTCCGCCCTGCACAAGTGGGGCGCCCACCAGCGCGAGGTCGTCGCAGCCGTGGCCAGCGGCGAGCGGGTGGCGTGGGGATGGCGAACGGCGCGGCTCCCCGACACGGTGGTGGCCAACGTGCGCCGCGTCTATCGGGACGACCTGTGCGACGACGAAGGCGCGCTGCTCTTCTGGTACCTCCGCAACGCGTTCTTCTTCGAGCTCGGCCTGCACGAGCACCCCCGCGTCCTGCTGGTCAAGTACGAACGCATGGTGCAGGCCCCCGAGAGCACGTTTCCGGCGGTGTTCGCCCACGTCGGCGCCCCCTTCGACGCGGGCTTCATCGAGCGGGTGCACGCCGGCTCGGTGGGCCGGAACGAGGCTCCGCGCGCGAGCCCGGAGATCCGCGCGCTGTGTGCTGACCTCCTCGCGCGGCTGGACGCCTGGGCACCCGCCCCGGTCCCGGCCGCGGCGCCGCGTCCCGTCTCCCCGGTGCTGGTTTCTCCCGTCCTGATGCTGATCAACACGCTCGGGGTGGGCGGCGCCGAGCGCTACGTCGTCACCGTGGCGAACTGGATGGCCGAGCGGGGGGTCGACGTGGCCATCGCGGCCTCGCCCGGCGAGCTGGTCGGGGAGCTCCTCCCGAGCGTAGGGTACGTCGCGACGCCCCTCCGGCGGGTCCGAGGAGGGCTCCCCCTCGCCGCCCTGCGGGTGCGCGGGATCCTGCGTGCCCGTCGTCCCGCCGCGATCGTCGCGAACTCGTTGGTCGTCACCTGGATTGCGCGCGCCGCCCAGGTGCGCCGGCGGGTCCCCATCGTGACGATCGCGCACGGGTGGCCCGACCACCGGTACCGCCGCGTGGGCCCCCTGCTCCGCATCGCCGACCGCGTGGTGGCGGTCTCGCCCGAGGTCAAGGCGAAGCTCGTGTCCGCCGGGCTCGACCCGGGCCGCTGCGACGTCATCTTCAACGGCGTGGACTGCACGAACCTCGGGCCGAGAGTCGGCGCCGCCCGCGTCTCCGCCCGGGCCGCGATGGGAGCCGGCCCGGACGACCTGGTCGTGGTCATCCTGGGCCGGCTCTCCGCGCAGAAGGCGCACCACCACGTCATCGCGTTGGCCGAGCGCCTGCGGGAGCGCCGCCCCGAGCTCCGCTTCGCCATCGTGGGCGAGGGCGCCCGCGCGGAGGAGCTCACACGCCTCGTCCGCGCCGCCGGCCTCGACGATCGGGTTCGCCTCCTCGGCCTGCGCTCCGATGTCCCGGACCTGCTCGGCTCGGCCGACATCTACCTGTCCTGCTCGGACTGGGAGGGCATGCCCCTCTCCACGATCGAGGCGATGGCCGCCGCGTTGCCGACCGTGGCGACCCGCACCGAGGGCTCGGGACAGCTGCTCACGGAGGACTGCGGCGTCGTGGTGCCCGTGGGGGATGTGGCCGCCATGGCCGAGGCGGTCGAGCGGCTCGCGGCGGACGCGCCGCTCCGCGCTCGCTTGGGAGAGGCCTCCCGGCGGCGGGCCCTCGCCTCCTTCGGCCACGACCGGATGGCGCGGGAGCTCGCGGCGTTGGTGGCGCGCGTCGTCAGCCCGGAGCGCGCACCGTGAGGGATCCCTCCATGTTCAGGGCGCTGACGTGGGCCTTGAAGGGCCGGGCGCGCTGAGGGGGATCGCCGCTGGGCGTGAAGCGGAGCGCCTTCGGGTTGCCGACGGAGAGGTGGAAGGCGTTGTCGTCGGGTTGGTACCCGGCGCTCGAGATGGACACGGTCTGGAGGAAGGCCGTCGCCTCGAGGGTGACCACCACGGTCGTGCCGTCGGTCACGACGCTCGTCGCCGACACCGCGATGCCCGGCTGCACGGGGAGGTTGTGTCCGCGCGGAAAGAACACGTCCTCGTGGAGCAGCGCTTCGGACCCGGCGGACCGCAGGCGCGCGATCACCACGTCGTGACGCGGCGGACCGAAGCGGTAGGCGTAGGTGAGGTCCGAGAAGGTGCCGAGCAGCGCGTCCGCCGAGAGGGTGAGGGCCCCGAAGGGGTCGACCCGCACGGGCGCGCGCGCGAAGCCGGTTCGTTCTCCGGTGGACCTGCGAACCTCTAGCTCTACCGTCGCGACCATGACGTCGGCTGTCTCGTTGAGCACGTGTAGGTCCAGCCCGTCGAGGCCCTCGTCCGTGAAGAGGACGGCCCTTCGCGCCCACGCCCGCCTCAAATACCACCATGCGGCCTTGGGGCGGCCGGTGCTGTCGAGGATGCCCCAGCCGGCGCCGGGGCGCAGATCCTTGAGGAACCAGACCAGACCCCCGCCGCACCCGCTGCCCGGCCGGCGCCACTCGGCGAACACGCGGAGCATCACCTCGCCGGTGACCGCGCGGGACAGGGCGAGGTAGCGCTCGATGTCCGTGCTCCGCAGCGCGATGGGGTCTACGTTGTAGAGGGTGCCGAGGTAGTGGTCCCGCACGTCCTCGAAGTCCCACCCCGCGCCGCTGTCCCGCGGGACGCCGGCCTTCCACGCGGGGTGGTGGGGCAGGGGAGGCGCGCCACCGCCCGCCATCCGCTCTACCGCCTCGGCGTCGGGCACGTTCGAGAACCCGAGGCACTCCGGGGTGAATTTCACCCGCGCCAGCCGGGCGTCCGACAGGGGCCGGCGGTAGGCGCCCACCCCGTAGTAGTGCGTGATCCCGACGGCCGTGTGGAACGGGAGCGCGCCTTCGCAGGGGGTGGAGGGGAAGTAGGGGATGCCTGGGTGAAGCGACGCGCAGAGCGCGGGCAGCGCTTCGGAGAAGAACGGAGACGACCACTCGGCCGCGGGGAGGCCGAGCATGGCCGCCTGCTGTTCGATCTCGCTGCCGCCACAGTAGACCGCGATGCACGGGTGCCGCTGAAACCGGAGGAGCTGGGCGGTGACCTCGGCGGAGACCTCCGCGTGGAACGTCTCGTCCGCGAACGGATAGTCCATGTTCGCGAACATGAAGTCCTGCCAGACGAGGATGCCGAGCTCGTCGCAGAGGCGGTACAGCTCGTCGCAACCGTAGGTCATCGTGCCGCCGATGCGCAGCATGTTGAGCCCTGCGTCGCGCGCGAGCCGAAGGGTGTCCTCCAGCGCGCCGGCCGTCCCGTCGAGGGAGCGGAGATCCTCGACCGTCCAGCATGCGCCCCGACAGAAGATGGCGCGTCCGTTCACCTCGACCTGCACCCGGCCCTGCCCGCGCTCCATCGCGACCGACTTGAACCCGACGCGGCCACAGTCGAATTCGACGTCCCCGGTGGGAGCGCGCAGGGTGATGACACACCCGAGCAGGCTTGGTTCGCCGTGGGTGTGGGGCCACCACAGCGGCGCGTCCTGCAGCACGAAGTCACCCGAGAGGCGGGCGTGGAGCGGCCCCTGCTCGACCGTCAGGGGGAAGGCCGCGGTGCCCACCCGGATCGTCGCCGCGGAGAGGAGATGGCCCGGCTGGGTGGTCACGTCCGCGGTGATCCGGAGGCGCCCGTCGGCCCCCTCGGCGTGCGCGCGGAGGTCGAGCCGCGTCACGTCGAGCGCGGGGATCGCCGAGAGCGTGATCGGCCGCCAGGGGCCGACCGGCGCGATCCGTGGCGTCCACCCGGGCATCCGGCCCAGGAGTGTGGTGCGCACCCAGCGCAGGTTCTGCTGATCGACCAGCGCCGTTTTCCAGCGGGGGCGGGGCTTCTTCCTGGACAGCTCCGCGTCGAGGGACCGGAAGCACACCACCAGCTCGTTTGGGTCCCGGAGGAGCGGCACCACGTCACACGAGCGGGCCCGGAACATGTTCCGGGAGGAGAACAGCGAGACCCCGTTGAGCCACACCTCCGCGAGGGTGGCCAGCCCCTCGAACCGCAGGCGCTGCGGGAGCCCGCGGAGCTCCTCGGGGGTGGTGAACGTGCAGCGGTACCACCAGTCGGACGCGTCGAGGTGCTCGTCCACGCCGAGGGCCGGGCTCTGCGCCACGGTGCCGGGGACCACCGCGTCCCGCCAGGCAGGGCCGGCGGCGGGGAGCTGGTCGGGCGTGCTGAGGAGGCCGGGCGGCGTGGAGGTGAGGTGCCAGCCGCGGTGGAGGTGGATCATCCTCCGAACCGCGCAATCAGGTCGCCCATCCCCTGCTCCCAGAGCCCCGCCATCCTGTCCAGCGGCGCCAGATCGAGGGGCCGCTTGCGCGCCATGGCACGCGCGAATTGGAACTGGAGGGCCTTGGTGGCGCGGGAGATCTCGTCGAACGCCTCTGTCGCCGCACTCGGAGCGTCCACGCCCTGCTCCTTCAGCCACCGCAGGTAGGTCGCCGTGAGCTCGAAGCACGCGCCGTACTGGCGAAGCGTGGCGAACGAATAGGCGTGGAACAGATCGATCTCGGACCGCAGGAGCCAGTCCATGTCGCCCTGGAACTTCGCCTTGAAGGGGACGAAGGGGTTGTGCTCGGGGATGCGCCCCAGGTGCCGCCGCAGCAGCTCGAGCGAGGCGTCGACGAGGGGGGGGCCGGAGAGCGCCCGGCCTCGGGGCGCGCGCTTCACGAACTCGATGTAGGGCGGGAGCATGCGCGGGTGGACCAGCCCGTCGACCTGGAAGATGTCGGCGAAGTCCTGGCCTTCGAGCGCGTGGTAGCCCTGGTTGTGGAAGTACCCCATGCGGCGGCCCGCCACGTCGATCGCGTTGACCGCGACGGTCGACTTCACGTGGGCGAGCTTGTAGGCGGTGCCGGCGGTGTCGGGGAGGAAGAACGAGTCGAGCTCCACCAGCACCGGACGGCCCGCGGCGACTTGCTCCTCCACGTGCTCCGCCAGCGGCCGCCAGGGGGCGAGCTCATGGATCCCGAGGGCGTACAGCTCCAACAAGTCCGCGTGGGGAAACTTGAAAAAGGTCCATTGGTCCACGTCGAAGTCGATGGCGACCGTGAAGGGGAGCGCGGCCAGCGGCTCGTGTCCGAGCCCGTGCAGGAGCTCGATCACGACGTCGGCGTAGCAGTTCGTTTCTGCCCACGTACGGTTCTCGCCGTGGATCAGGTGGCGTTGGTAGGAAGCGGGATCCAAAGGAACGATCTGTCGCATCTGCCCCTCAGTCCAGCGCCAGGATCTCGCGCACGGGTTGCGGCCAGGCTGCTACCGCCAGGCCGTGGGTCTTGAACAGGGCCAAGGCGATGCGCTCCAGTCCAAAACCGATGCACGCGGTGTGGGCCGGGGCTCCGTCCGCCGTCTCGATGTCGAACGCCGTCCCGAAATAATCGAGGTGGTAGTTGCAGGAAGCGATCGCGGTGGGCTTCTCTGTCGAGCAGATCGGCACCACCAGCTCGTATTTGAGCACCTGCTCGCGCTGCGTGGCCTTGGCCAGGCGGCCGCCCCGCCCGAAGAACGGATCGTTGGCGACCACGGCCTCGACCGGCAAGCCGACCGACTCCAACATCTCCTTTCCGCGCGCGAGCCAGGCGTCCCGGTGCGTCAGGGCCTGCTCGGACGTACCGAGGCGAACATATTCGCGTTGGCGGAAGATCTGCATGCGTGCAGGATCGTCGGAGGGCTCATGTCGGAACACGTACGCCAACAGATCGACGGTGCGGCCGGCCTCGGGGAGCCTCCCGGTCGCCGTGGGGTACAGCGGGTAGCAGGCGGCGGGGATCAGCATCACGTCGCTCGCGGCGAGGTCGCGGGTCCAATCCTCCTTGTCCTCGAACTTGCGCAGCATCGCCGCGTGGTCGCGCTCCCCGCCGGTGAAGGCGTGCACGGAGCCCATCAGGTCGGGGAAGTTGTGGATGTGGTTGATGCGCGAGTAGTCGGCCCGGTTGAGGAGCGGCGGAAAGTGCATCACCTCGGGCGCGAGGTGCCGGCCCTGCTGGGTGACGTACCGCCCGAACGAGTCGACGACGTGCTCGAACGCGCCGCCGCGCCCGTACACCCCCCGGACGCCGGACGCGATGAGCAGGCCGGCCGCGAAGAGCTCGTCGAGAAAGGCCTTGTAGCTGTCGGCGTCGGCCTGGATGCACATGGGATCAGCCCTCCCGCCGCACGATCTGCATCACGGAGCTCTGGCCCAGGATTCGATCGTTGTTGACCATCAGCGCCGCGCCGTAGGCGTCCCTCAGCTGGCGGCCCAGCGAGTGCTTCGAGTCGTTGCGGTAGCCCGAGATGCCGCAGATGAGCATCGCGCGGCTCACGACGTCGACCAGGAGCTGGGAGGAGGTCACCTTCAGGTTGTTCACCCGGAGCGCGAACCCGTAGTTGGAGGTGAACGCGCCCTCCTCGTTGTCGGTGAGCAGGGTGTGGTACTCGGCGATGGTCTGCTGGACGCCGGCGCGCATCGAGAACAGGATCGTGTCGACCTCGGCGAGCCGCAGGGCGGAGGGCGGGAGGGTTCCGGGGGTCTTCCGGGCCTCGGCCCGTACGAAGCCACGCGCGCGGGTCACGGCGTCCGTCGCGATGCCGAGCCAGAGGGAGGCCCACACGCCGTGGGAGAACGGGTGCATCGTCTTGCCGTGGATGTCGGCGTAGGGGACGGGGAGGATCTGCTCGGCGGCGCCCGTGGCCGCGAGCGCGAACCCCGAGCTGCAGGTGCCGCGGAAGCCGAGCGTGTCCCAGCCGGAGAGGGGGGTGAGCGTGCAGTCCTCCTTCTTCACGAGCACGTGCGCCTGGTCGCCCGGCGCGGCGTCCGGAGCCCTGCGGCACGTCACCAGGATCGCGTCCGCCGCCTCCCCGTAGGAGATCACCGGTGCCTGCTTCTCGAGCGTGAAGCGGCCATCCTGTACGATCACGGCGCAGCGGCTGGTCCGCACGTCCCCGCCGATCCCGAGCTCCGTGGTGGCCGAGGCGAGGAGGTGCTGCCTCTCGACGAGCTCGACCGCGTACCGACGAAAGTAGTCCGCCGAGAGGGCGTGGTGCACGATGCAGGCGACCTGGATCTGGTGCATCGCGAAGATCATGGCGGTGGAGCCGCAATAGGTCGCGAGGGCCTCGCACACGCGGGAGAGATCGACGATGGAGAGCCCCATCCCGCCGTGCTCGACCGGCACGTAGCAGCTGAGCAGCTTCGCTTCCCTCAACGCCGTGAAGGCCTCCACGGGGAACCGGGCGTCCCTGTCGACCGCGTGCGCGTGCGGCGCGATGGCGTCCCGACCGATCGCGTGTACCTGTTCGAGCAGCGTCATGTCACTCCCTCGACCCGGCGGCGGATCAGGCGCGCAGTTCTTCGATCGCCTCGGAGATCGACTGGATGCTCTCGAACGTCTTTCGACTCAGCATCTTGTCCGGGAATTCGACCTCGAAGTGATCCTCGAGCGCCAGCATCAGGTGGACGGTCGTGAGGGACGACAGGCCCACCGCGTACAGGTCGGTGGTCGCGGTGATGTCGTCCGTGACGGCGGAGAGGCGGCCGTGCCGCACGACGATCTCCCGGATTTGTTGGAACGGCACGGGGGCCTCCTAAGAGATCGGCGGGTGCTGCCTGATCAGCTGGCGGACTCTCTAATCAGCTGGACCACGCCCGCGTGCGCCCAGATCGGGCGGATCGTGTGGTCGACGCCGGGGAGCACCGTGAGCCGCGGGCGCTGTCGGGGTGGGAGGTGACGTTCGAGGTAGGCGATACTAGGATCGCCCTCGCTGGAGACGAGGTGCAGGTCCGTGCCGCTCCGCGCGACGGCCCGAAGCAGCGCGGCCACCTCGTCGGGAGGCGGCTCTCCCCGGAGGCGCGACGCGGCTTCTCCGAGGGTGATCCGGCTCTTGCTCACCACGGCGCGGGCCAGCGCCACCGCGTCGATGCGGCCCGTGAGCAGGCGTCGCCAGCGGCGCGCGTTCAACAACGAGCCGCGGATGTGCGCGGTGACGCCGGAAGCGCGGGCGTCGTCGTTCCAGACGAACGCGAGCCCGTTGAAGAGCAGCGCGCGCCTCACCGGGCGGCGCACCGCGACCTGCACGCCCAGAAAGGCCCCCGAGCAGAGCCCCACGACATCGATCGCGCCGGCGCCTCGGGCCCGGAGCGCGTCGTAAGCCGCGAGGGCATCCTCGATGGAGGACTCGCTGTACATCTCCTCCAGATCGCGGTGCGGGATCGAGCTGCCGTCGCTGTCGCCCACCCCGCGGACATCGAAGCGGAGGGAGGGGTGGCCCGCGGCCGCCAGCGAACGCGCGGCCGTCGTCCAGAGGCGGCAGGGCCCGGCGCGGCGGATGCCGCCCGCATTGAAGAAGAGGGTCCACGCCGCCCCCGCCGGCGCGCCGCCAGCCGGCTCGCAGACGATCCCCGAGAGCTCGCCCGCCCCTCCCCGATGGACCCACGGCCGCTCCCTGACGCCGCTGTCCAGCACGATCGTGTCCTTCCGCGCAGTCGTAAGCGGCACGATCACTCCCGCGCCGAGGGAGAACCACCCGAGCACCGCCGCCTCCACGCTCGGGTCCAGCGCCGCCTCGTAGGGGTTCTCGAGCAGGCTTCCCAGGCCCGACGCGGAGGACACGGAGACCTCGGCCCCCGCGCCGGCGAGCGCGTCCGTGAAGGCGGAGAGCGGCGCGGTGCCGTCGCGCTCGATCAGGAGCACCCGCCGCACCCGCCGGGTCGTCGCGAGCTGGGCGGCGAGCTCGGCGGCGACCAGGCCCTCCAGCGCGGCCACGGTCCGCGGGTTGTAGACGAACCCGCCGGCCTCCACCGCGCCCTCCGGGAGGGGCGGCCGGCCCGCGGGTGGATCGCCGTAGGCGTGGGCCGCCATCTTGTGGAAGGCGCGCTCCTCGCGCAGGTAGCCCTTGCCGCGCGGGGGCGTGGCCCACAACACCAGCTCGTCCAGGGCGTCCGAAGCCAGGGCGATGAGCCCCCCCGCCCGCACGCCGACGGCGGCCACCCGCGTGAAGCCGCGGGCGCGCAGGGAGGCCGCGGCGGCCGCCACAGCCTCTCGGCAGCGGTCGACGAGCGCGGGATCGCCATCGTCACGCGCGCTGTCCCCGAGCCCTGGCCAATCGATACGCATCACGACGTGCCCGGCCCGCGCCAGCGCGTCCGCCAGGACGCGGAGGGGTCGGTACGCGCAGGTGTCCTCGTAGCCCATGGGCGGCAGGATCAGGATCGCGGTGCCCCGAACGGCGCCCGACGCGGGCCCGTGCTCTACGACGAAGGCCTCGCCGAGGTAGTAGCGCGCGCGTCGGGACATCGTGCACCGATCCTCGAGCCCCATCCATTACCATGCCGCCCTTCTCGCGCGGTAGACGACGGCGATAGTTAGCCGGCGCCACGGAGGCCCATCTTGGCTCGCTACTACGTCACCGGCGGCCACCAGCGATCCTCCCGGTTCGTGCGGCGCGACGAGTGGAGCTCGTTCGACAGCGCGGTGTTGATGGAGCTGGACACCGACACCGGCCGCGCGCGGGTCGTGCTCGACTACCAGGGCCCCGCGCACCGCTGCCCCGCGAAGGACCCCTCGCACCTGTTCAAGGCGGCGTCGTGGGATGGGGACCGCCTCCTGCTCTGCACCCAGACCGAGGTGCTGGTGTTCGACCCCGCATCCGAGCGGGTCGAGCGCACGATCAGCCACCCGTGGTTCAACGACGTGCACCACGTCGCCCGGCTGCGCGGCCAGCTCCACGTGGTCTCGACCGGGTTGGACGCGGTGCTCGTCCTCGACGAGAACGACGCCGTCGCCGCCGTTCACAGCGCCACGGGCCAGGACCCGTGGGAGCGCTTCGAGCGCGCGACCGACTATCGCCTGGTTCCGACGACCAAGCCCCACCGCGCCCACCCCAACTACGTGTTCGAGGCGAGCGGCACCCGGTGGATCACCCGGTTCGAGCAACGCGACGCGATCCGCATCGACACGGGCGGTCCCGCCATCAGCGTGGCCAGCCAGCCCATCCACGACGGGGTTCCTCATGGGGGCTCGGTCTGGTTCACGGTGGTGGCGGGCCAGGTCGTCGAGGCCGATCCGGAGACAGGGGGCGTGCGCACCACCTACGATCTGAACCCCTTCAGCCGGAACGACGGCGCGCCGCTCGGCTGGTGCCGCGGCATCGTAGTCGAGCCCGAGCGCGTGCTCCTCGGCTTCTCCCGACTCCGCCCCACGCTGTTCAAGCAGAACCTGGCCTGGCTCCGCGCGCCCCTGAACCGCCCGGAGCCGGCGCCGACGCGCGTGGCCGCCTACGACCTCCCCGCCGGGCGCGAGCTTCAGTCGTGGAACCTCGAGGATGCCGGGATCAGCGCCATCTTCAGCATCCTCCCGGCGCCCCCGAGGTGAGGCGGGTGATGGCGGGGGCCATCCTCCCGACCACGTCGTCCCAGGTGTGGCCCTGCATCACCGAGGCGTGAGCGGCCCTCCCCATCCGTTCGGCCAGGTCCGGCGCGCTCAGCAGGGAGGCCAACGCTTCGGCCAGCGGCTCCGGCGCGCCCGGCGGTACGAGCAGCCCGGTGACGCTGTCCTCTACGATCTCGGGCATCGCGCAGCAAGTGCTCGCGACGCAGGCGAGGCCGTGCCCCATGGCCTCGTAGAAGACGTGGCCCCAGGGCTCGAACAGCGAGGGGAGGACGAACACCGAGGCGTCGGCGTACAGGCGCGCCAGCTGGGCGCGATCGCTGACCGGCCCGATCCACTCGACCCCGGCGGTCGGCGCGCCGAAACGATTTCGCGTTCCGACGACTCGGAGGCGCGCGGTCGGCAATCGGCGCCGCACGATCTCCCAGGCGCGGAGCAGCGCCACCCCGCCCTTCCGTTCGAAGTCGAGGCCGACGAACAGGGCCGTCTGCCCGTCGTAGCGCTTCGCGTTCAGCGTGTTCGTCGAGAGGTTCGCCCCGCCCCCCACCCGGATGACGCGCTCCGGGTCGCAGCCGTAGTCGTCGATCATCGAGCGCCGCAGCCACTCGCTGCGGGGAAACAGGAAGGCGGCGCCCTGGTACACCGCCCGCTCGAGCCGGATCCACGCCTCGCGCTCGGGCCCCCGCAGCGGTGCCCAGGGTGGGTAGTGCCGCTCGGAGAGCAGGTAGGTGTTGTCGGTGTGGAGCACGAAGGGCCGCGCGCCCGGCACGGTCCCGGGTGCCAGGAGCGTGTGGAGCTGCACGATCAGGTCGTACCGGCCGTCCCACGCGCGGAGCTGCCGCTCGGCGACCGCGCTGCGCCGCTCGAACATGGCCGGACTGAGGTTGTAGCGCCGCCGCCACCTGGCCCGATCCGGGTGGAATCGCGCGAGCTTGCGCACGTGTTCCTCGACTCTTCCGACCTCCGGATGAACCATCCCGACCACGCCGAACCGGCGGTCGAGGGCCCCGAACAGGCCCGCGTTCTTGCCGTGTGGCGTCTTCGCGGAGTCGGTCGTCGGGTCGAGCGAGAGGCCGAGGATGCGGGGGCGCGGCATGGAGCGGGCTCCCGAGGGTGCGTTGATCGAGGAAATCCGCATCGAACCCCCGGTGGTCAGCCCGCGGCGGGCTCTCCCCACAACGCCCAGGCCGCGCCCGCCGTGGACGGGCCGAAACCGCTCACGCCCGACAGCACGTCGACGAAGGCCGCGCGATCCTGCTTCGCGACGTGATCGCGGAGCACGTCGAGCGTGCCGGCCGCGATCGCGTCCATCAGCGCGTACAGTCGGAACGACACGATGGGGAGGAACCCCCCGCGGCGGTACCCCGCCTCCGTCATCGATGCGACCAGCGCCTCTTGCGGTAGCGCGGCCACGGTCGCCGGGTCGAGCAGGCCCCGCGCCTCGAAGGCGGGCATCAGCGCGTGGGCGCGGTCGAGGGGGTAGAGGTTCACCGTGAGGAGCGCCGCGACGAGGTTCGCGGCTTCGGTCGGGGAGAGGCTGGTCATCCGGCGCTCCGCGCGAAGGAGTAGGGCCCGCCGCGCTCGAGCGCGCGTCCGTACGCGGGCCGCGCGTGGATGCGGGCGAGCCACTCCATGAGCTTGGGGCGGGAAGCGTCGAGCCCGCCGCGCTGCTGGGCGGCCTCGAGCGGGAAGCTCATCAGGATGTCGGCGGCGGTGAACGTGTCCCCCGCGAACCAGCTGCGGGAGGCCAGCTCGCTCTCGAGCCAATCGAGGTGCACGTTGAGCATCTTCTGCAGCGGCTTGCGCGCGGGCCAGCCGAGGGGCCCCATGCGCTGGAGCACGAGCAACACCAGCAGCGGCGGCATCAGCGAGCCCTCGGCGTAGTGGAGGAAGTGCCGGTAGCGCAGGACGGCGGCGCGATCGGCGCCGGGGCCGAGGCGGCCGCCCTCCTTCTCCACCAGGTACTCCACGATCGCCCCGGTCTCCGCGACAACGCAGCCGCCATCGTCGATCACGGGCGACTTGCCGAGCGGATGGATCGCCTTGAGCGAGGGCGGCGCGAGCATCGTCTTGGGGTCGCGCGCGTACCGCTTGACCTCGTAGGGTAGGCCGAGCTCCTCGAGCAGCCAGAGGATCCGCTGCGAGCGCGAATTTTCGAGGTGGTGGACGACGATGCTCATGGTGCGGGGCTAACCCGCGGCCATCGGCGTCGCTCAGCGCGCCGCGCCGAACCGCCGCCGCGCGCCCGCGCCGAGCAGTCCCACCCAGAGCAGCGCCGCGCTCCCGTCTCCGCAGCCCGTCCCGCACCCCGTCTCCTCGACATCCGGCTCGTCGACGCCGTCACAACTGGGGGCGTCGTCCTCGTTCAGCGGCGCGCCCGTGTCCGAGCAGCCTCCACCGCAGGCCTCGGGCTCCACGTGGCCGGGGCCGCCGTTGCCGTAGTCCCAATACCGGACCTCGTCCGAGCCATCACAATTCTCGCCCGGGGTGCTCACGCGCAGCCAGCCCTCTCCGTTCATGCACGTCACGCTGTCGGCCTCCAACGGGCCGATCTGAACGACCTGCCCGGGCAGGACGGGCCCGCCGTCGGCCTGGTCGAACGTCTCCTCGCCCGCGCCGAGCGTGACCGTGACCGCGTCGGCGGTCTCCGTGCCGCGGTTGGTCACCCACGCCCACACCTTGAAGGTGCCGTTGCATTCCTGGCACTCGGTCAGCGCGATGGAGGAGTGGAGGCTCGCGTCCGCCCCATCGCACGCCTGCCCCTCGGACGGCGGCGCCGTGAGCGTCACCTCGTCGCACTCCGGCACCTCCCAGCAGTAGCTGGGTTGGATCCAAGCCAGCTCGTCGCGGGAGAGCCCGGAGGCGCGCGCCCAATCGTCCAGCTCGGGGAGATCGAGCTCCGGGAGGTGGGCGCCGTTGTCCGTGTCCCGCACGCGGGCCACGAGATCGGGGCGCGCCAGCCCGAGCAGGTGGCCGACGGCACAACGCACGCCCGCTCGGTCTTCGAAGATCGGCGCGCGCGACCCCCGGCCGCGGAACGCACGGGGCGGCGCGATCCGCCGCGCACGCGTGACGACGGGAGCGTCGGGACGCGGAAACTGACCGGTGCGGGCGTAGACATCGAGCTGCACGAGCGCTTGGGCGCGGGCGGAGCGCTGCTCTTGGCTGAGGTCGGGCACCGACGCAGCGCGGAGCGTGGTGACGACGTGGAGGAGGTGATCGCGGACGACGGGATCGGTCATTCTTCAGTGTAGCCGCGGCGCCGCGCCGTTGGCGACCGCAGGAATGGAGGGCGCGCGACAATCAGTCCCCGAGGACCCACGCGTCCGTGATCGCGAGGCACGGGCCGGGGGCCTCCCGCGTGTCGACGATGACGGGGTGCTCGCCCACCAGCGCGTGGTGGCGGCTGAAGGCGCCGCGGTAGACGGTGCGCTGGATCGCGCACGGCATGCCCTGGGCGGCGAAGCGCGCGGACTCGGGCCGGAACCCGATCTCGACGGGGCCGTCCGCGCCGGGTGACTCCAGGCCCGGCGCGTCGAGGCCGGCGAGCTCGACCCGGCCCGATCGGCGCAGGGCGGGGAGCGTGTTGAGGATGCCGACGAAGCCGGCGACGAAGCGGGTCCGCGGGCGGAGGTAGATGTCCCGCGGCGCGCCGACCTGCTGGATGACGCCGTCGGACATGACCGCGACGCGATCACACATCGACAGCGCCTCCACCTGGTCGTGGGTCACGAGCAGGACGGTCAGGCCGGCCTCGCGCGCGAGCACGGCGATCTGGTCGCGCAGCTCTTCGCGGAGCCCGGCATCGAGGTTGGAGAGGGGCTCGTCGAGCAGGAGCACGCGGGGCCGCGTCGCGAGGGAGCGCGCGATGGCGACGCGTTGCTGCTGGCCGCCCGAGAGCGTGCCCGGCCAGCGATCGGCGAAGCCGTCGAGCCGCACGCGGGAGAGCGCCGCGCGGGCCACGACGTCCGCGTCCGGCACCTTCCGGAGGCGGAGCGGCCAGGCGACGTTCTCGAGCACGTTCATGTGCGGCCACACCGCGTAGCTCTGGAAGACCATGCCGAGCTGCCGCGCCTCGGGGGGGAGCGCGGTGCCGGGGCCGGCCACGAGCTGGCCGTCGACGTGTACGGTGCCCTCGTCGGGCGTCTCCAGGCCCGCGACGATGCGGAGCGCCGTGGTCTTCCCGCACCCGCTCGGCCCGAGCAGCGCGAAGATCTCGCCCTTCTCGACGTGCAGGTCCATCGCGCGGAGGACCGGGCGGCCCCACGACTTGCTCACCCCGCTCAGCCTCACGCCCATCGGACCCTCCACGCGAGCGCGCGCCCGAGCACCAACACGGCCGCGACGACGACCATCGCGATGACGGCGGCCTGCTGCGGCGTGCCGTAGCTCAAGAGCTCGAAGAGCCGCGTGCCGAGCACCTCCGTGCTGGGGCCGCGCAACAGGATGGACATCGAGACCTCGCAGAAGCTCGACGCGAACACGAGCGACCAGCCCGCGAGCAGCGCGGGGGTGAGCAGCGGGAGGACGACGCGCCGCTGGGTCGCGGACCACCCGGCGCCCGAGATGCGCGCGGCCTCCTCCAACGAGCGGTCGACCGTACGGACCGCGGCGCGCACGCCGTCCAGCGGGAGCGCGAGCGACTTCGCGGCATAGGCGATGCCCAGCAGCCACGAGGTGTCGGCGAGCGCGACGACGAGCGTGGCCCGGTCGAGGACGATCAGGCGGATCTCCTGGGAGAAGGCGAGGATCATCCCGAGGGCGAGCACGGTGCCGGGGATGGCCCAGGGGGCGCGGGCCAGGGCGACCAGTGCGGAGACGGCGCGAGAGGGGGTGCGCTCGGCGGTGTGGGCGAGCAGCGATCCGATGGCGACGGCGGCGGTGGCGGCGCCGGCCGCGAGGACGAAGGAGCGCACGAGCGCGCCGCGGGTTCGCGGCTCGGAGAGCACGGCGTGCCAGTGGTCGAGGGTAAAGGCGTCGAAGTGGCCGAAGACGGGGGCCACGCTCGTGAGCGCGATCGTGCCGACGGGGAGGGCGACCGCGATCGCGAGCCAGGTGTAGACGACGAGCGCGAGGGCGCCGGCCGGGGGGACGGGGCGCGGGCGGGCGAGCCGCGCGCTCGCATAGGCGCGCTGGCCCTGGAAGAGCCGGAGGGCCGCCGGGATCGCGACGCCGACGGCCAGGAGGACGAGGGAGAGCCCGACGGCGAGCGGCCGGCCTTCGACGGGGGCGAGCTCGAGCGCGCGGTAGATCCGGAGGGTGAGCACCGGGACCGGGGGCGACGCGCCGGCGCCGAGGAGGTACGGCACGCCGAAGCTCGCGGCCGCGGCGCTCGCGACGAAGGCGACGGCGGCCCCGACCGCGGGGAGGGTGAGCGGGAGGCTGATGGAGAGCGTGGTGCGCCAGGCGCTCGCGCCCGCCACGCGCGCGGCCTCTTCGAGCACCGGATCGATCCGCCCGAGCGCGTCACGCGTGGCCATGGCGACGACGGGGGAGAGATGGAGGCCGAGGACGCCGATCATCCCCGCGAGCGTGTAGGCGTTGACCGGCAGCCATGCGGTCAGGATCCCGTTGGTCGGGTTCGCGAGGAGGATCCAGGCGATCGTCGTGACGTAGGGCGGAACCGCGTAGGGGAGGATGATCGCCGCTTCGAGCGCGGAGGGGAGGCGGCGGCGCGCGGCGACCCACCCGACGGGCAGCCCGGCGAGGCAGGCCACGCCCGCCGTCCCCGCGGCGAGGAGCACGGTGTTCAGGATCGCCTCTCCCTCGCTCGCGGTCAGGCCCGCGGAGGAGGCGTCCGCCGCGAGCAACGCGAGGGGCAGGCCGACGAAGAACGCGAGGAGGAGCCCCACGGCGACGAGGAGGATGCGGCGCATCATCGCTGGAGCGCCTCGAGGCGGGCGCGGAGGTCCGGCGCGCGCTTCGCGGTCGCCTCCATGAAGTCGTCGGGGAGGGGGGCGAGCACGATCTGGTCGAGCGGGGGCGCGCCGTCCGGTGCCGCGGCGCCGGGAAAGGGGGAGTGCATCCGGCCCTTCACGACGAGCGCCTGCGCGGACTCGCCCATGAACCAATCGACCACGTCCTCGGCCGCTTCTTTTTCCCGGCAATCCGTGGGGATGGCGAGCGGCCCCGGGATCGGCACCGCGCCGTCCTCCGGGTACACGATGCGCGTGGAGTCCTCCCCCGGCTTGGACCGTTCGGTGAGCAGGTTGTTGAGCAACACGACGCCGATCGGCTTCTCTCCGCTCTCGATGCGGCCGAGCACCGCGGAGTTGCCCCCGGCCATGACCCAACCGTTCGCGTCCAGCCGCTCCAGGAACGGCTGGCCGTGAAGCTGGTCCCACGCGGAGACGGTGGTGAACACCGTGCCGGAGGAGAAGGGGTCACCGCTCGAGAACGTGCCCCGCCACCGATCCTCCGCCAGGTCGGTGAAGCGGGCGGGCGCCTCGCCGTCCTTCGGCGCGCCGATCACCATGAGATCGATGCGGTGGGGGGCAAACCAGGGGGTGACCCACGCGCGGGGGAGCAGGAGCGCGCGCGGGGAAACGTACGCATGCAGGAGCCCACGGCGCGCCAGCTCGACGAACCAGGAGGGGTCCGAGGTGGCGACCACGCACGCGGGGCTCGCGCCGGCCGAGTGTTCGGCCTCCCACCGTTGGGCGATCTTCTCGGAGCCCCCTTGGTACCATCGGACATCGACGCCGGGCAGCTCCGTCGCGGCGAGGGCCGCGAACTGATCGAGCTGCTCCTGGTAGATCGAGGTGTAGACCCACACGGTGGGGCGGTCGGACGAGGTCGAGGCCCCGGGGGGACCGAGCTCGAGACGGCATCCGGCGACGAGGAGCATCAGCACGCGCGGAGAGTATCGGAAAACTCCGACGATCGGGCAGCGGAGCGGCGCCGGTCGGGGGGAGTCCGATATCCTGCCCCCGGAGGCTTCATGTTCTGGCTGCTCGCCTGCTCGTCCCCGCCCGCGCTCGAACTTCCCGTGTCGCCCCCGCTGGCGAGGCACGGGGTCGGATTGGCGGTGGAGCGTTTTGTCGGGCCGCTCGACGTGGCGGGCCTCGATGCCGCCGCGCTCTGCGGGACGCCGGACTACGCGGCCCTGCTCCGCGACGGGCGCTTCGGGTGGCGGGTGTTGCTGGCGACGGACGAGGGGCTGGCGCTCGCGGACGAGGGCGCGGCGGTCGCGACGCCAGCGAGCGCGGCCGACCTGAGTACGCGGTTGCACGAGCGGGCGGAGCGGTGGGCTGCCGCGGACGCGACGGCTGCGGCGGTGTGTGGTGCGCCGGTGCTCACATCCGTGCTGATCGCGGCCGATGGGGGGATGCGATTCGACCCCTCGCCGCTCCTCGGGGCATCGGCCTTCGACGCCTTCGACGTGCGCCTGCTCGTCGCGGACTCGGAGATCGAGCCGGCCGTGGCGGCGCCCGCCAAGCGGGAGACAGGGTTCTACCTGGATCTCGCGTGGGCGCGCAACGGCTGGGCGGTGCGCGGCAGCGACGAGAGCGTCCCAGTGTCCGAGCACCCGAGCGTGTATGGCGCCGTCGAGCGCGTGTTGCAGGCGGGCTACCCGGAGGTGGTGCTCACCATGGACTCACAGAGCCCGTGGTCCGCCGCCGTGGAGGCGGTCGACGCGCTCACCGCCATCGGCATCGTGCCCACGTTTGGGCTCGTGGTGGGGACCAAGGAGCTCGGCGCGCCCAAGCCTCCTTCTTCCGGCCCAGGCACGCGGCTCGCGCTCGGGCGGACGGTGTCGGTGCTGGAATTCAACCCCAAGGGCCCGCCCTTGCTCGAACTTCCCGTGTCGCCCCCGCTGGCCACCCACGGGTATGGCATGGCGGTGGAGCGCTTCGTCGGGCCGCTCGACGTCGCCGGCCTCGATGCCGCCGCGCTCTGCGAGACGCCCGACTACGCGGCCCTGCTCGAGTCCGGGCGCTTCGGCTGGCGGGTGCTCGTCGTCACGGCCGAGGGGCTGGCGCTCGCGGATGAGGTCGCGGGGGACGGCACGCCGGCGAGCGCGGCGGACCTGCAGGCGCGGTTGAAGGAGCGAAGGAAGCAATGGGCCGCCGCCGACGCGACGGCTTCGGCGGTGTGTGGTGCGCCGTCGCGCACGCCCCTGCTCCTCGCGGTCGAGGGGGGGAGTCCCTTCGATACCTCTGTCCTTTTGGCCAGCTCAGCGGGCGACGGCCTGGACGTGCGCCTGCTGGTCACGGACTCCGAGCTCGAAACACCCGTGGCGGCGCCCGCCAAGCGGGAGGCGGGGTACGACTTGACCCTCGCGCGCGGTGACGGGGGCTGGGCCGTGCTCGGCAGCGACGACAGCGTCCCAGGGTCGGAGCACCCGGACGTGGAGGGCGCCGTCGAGCGCGTAGTGCAGGCGGGGTACCCGGAGGTGGTGCTCACGATCGGGTCCCAGAGCCCGTGGTCTGCTGCCGTGGAGGCGGTCGACGCGCTCGCGGCCATCGGCATCGTCCCGTCGTTGGGGCTCATGGTGGGAGGGGAGGAGAGCGGGAGGCCCAAGCCTCGTCCATCCGGCCAGTCCACGCGGCTGGCGCTAGGGCAGACCGTGTCGGTGCTGGACTTCGTCGGTCCGCTCTATGTGAAGCCCGGGCGTGGCCGGCGCATGCTCCTGAAGATGGAGGGGAGCGGCGCCCCCTTCCCCGACGTCCTCCCGGGGTTCCCGGGGCTCTTTCCCGCCGATCCACTGCTCCCTTAGGGCGCCCAGCTCTCCAGCTCGGCCCACTCCGTGGCCACCGTCCCCACGTCGGGCGCCACCCAATACACCGACGTGGTGCCGCTCGTGGTCTGGGCGATGCTCAGCGTCGAGAACGTGCCGGCGGGGACGCGCTTCGTCCCTTCCTCGAGCACTTCGAAGTCGATCACGTACTCGTAGCTGCCGGGGCCGCTGGACCCGTCGTAGGAGATGTTGCCGGAGGCGGACCACGTGTCGCCGACCCGAGGGGTCGCGGGCATGACGAGGTAGCCGCCGTCGTACACGGCCTCGGTCCAGCCGCTGCCGGTGTAGCCGGACGTCGTCTCGTACGCGTACTCGCTCACGTACGACTCCATCCACAGCCCGTCGTCGTCGCAGCGGAGCACGCTCGTGGTCGAGCCCGTGTAGTACCGGTAGGCTTCCCCATCGATGTCGTTCTCGGAGCTGAACACGACCTCGCCGGTGCGCGGATCGTAGGACTCGTTCACGCTGGTGTACGTGCCGCCGTACCCGAGCTCATCCTCCGCGGTGTAACGATAGGTGGCCTCGGAGCCGACGAGCGCGGCCGACGTGTAGACGCCGCAAGGCGAGAGGTCGGCGTCGGAGTCCGCGTCCGAGTCGGCGTCGGAGTCCGCGTCCGAGTCGGCGTCCGAGTCCGCATCGGAGTCCGCGTCCGAGTCCGCGTCCGAATCGGCGTCCGTGTCCGCATCGGTATCGGCGTCCGCCTCCTCGGCGTCGGTGTCCTTCCCCTCGGGGCCGGCGCAGGCGAGGGCGAGGGCGAGGCTGGTGAAAAGGAGGGGTACGAGCTTCATGCCGCTTGGTAGCCGGAAGAGGGGCCCGGCCGCCACTCCTCCGTTGCGGACTACGGTGTCGCCGCGTGCTCGGCGTCCCAGTGATCTCCCCACTTGTCGTAGTAGTTCAGCCCGGACTGCGAGCCTCGCCACTCGTTGCGGTAGTGGTCCTCCAGCCAGGGCCGCGCGACCTCCTTGATCTCGGCCTGGTTCGCCAGCTCCTCGTCCGGATCGAGCGCGCTCCGTGCCAGCTCGGGGTGCTCGACCGCCAACCAATCGACGAATTCGTTGAAGCCCCCGGCGCTGTTCTGGGTGATCCCGAGCTGCAGCAGCGTCACGTAGCTGCTCGCGGAGCCCTCGATCTCCTCGTCCATCTGGGTCTGGATGTAGGCCTCGCGGCCCTGCGTCGCGGTGTTTCCCTGCTCGCCGTAGAAATGGGCCTTGAGGTGCACGATCTCGTGCGCGAGCGTGGACAGCCAGGCGCTCTCCGGCTCGCGACGGTCGAGGTTGATCTTGTCGCGCAGCTGGTAGCCCCCGCGCCGCGACCAGACGATCGGGAAGTCCAGGTTGCCCTGCTTCTCTCGGATGGCCTCGAGCACGGAGTTGCTCTCGGCGGCGCTCGTGAGCTCGGCCATCAGCCGCGCGCGCAGGTCGGTGGGGATCGCCGCCCCCACGGGGCGTTCGGCGTCGAGCGTCGCTTCCGACGGGCCCCGCCCTCCGCCGCGTGCGGGGCGCTCGCGGCTCTGATCCTCTTCGTGGTCGTGCTCGTGGTCGTGGCCGTGGTCCTCTTCTTCGGAGGCCCGATCGGCGGTGAGGCGCTCCTGCGCCCATGCGTTGCCCCGGCCGCCCGGGGCCGCGGACACGGCGGGCGCGTTCGTGGTCGCCACCGACGGCTTGTTCTGCTTCGCGACGGACTTCATGGGCGCACCCGGGACACGTCGGTGGCGAGGGTGTCGCGGCTGGCGGTGGCGTTGCCCGCGGCCGGCACGTCGAGCCGCCAGCGCTGGAGCTGCCCCGCGTCGTCCAGGACGTGCATCTGCACCCGCCACCCGGTGCCCGCGGGCTCCACCAGCGCGGGGAGGACCTGCAGCGAGAGGTCGGCGGACACGCCGGTGAGCGAGGAGCCATCCTCTACGAGGGTGCAGGCATCGGCGGTATCGCACCAGAGCTCGAGCAAGCGCGCCGCCCCGCCCGGCCCGCGGAGGAGCCCCGGCTCGCTCCGGACGAGCTCGGCCACGCCGGCCACGTGCCCGCTCGTGACCACGGCTCGCCCGTCCGCACCCTCGGCGACGTAGAAGGCGAGGGGATGGGAGAGGCTCTTCGGCATCACCCGGAACACGCGGTGGCCGGTGAGGCCCTCGAAGTCGACGCGCCTGAGCGTGTAGTCCCCGGGCGCCTGCACCCAGTCCAGGAGCTCGACGTCGCCGGCCTCCTGCACGGCGCGGAGGACCTCGTCATGTGTGGGCATCGTCGCGACTCCTTGTTCCGTGTTCCCGGCCGGCACCGACGGCGCGCCTTTGCACGCGCCCACCTGGAAGGACGGGGTGAACAGGATCAAAAGGGCGCAGGCCGCCCGCTTGGTGGGCATCTTTTTCCCGTCGGTCCGAGGGTATCACGGCCGACCCCGACCTCCACGGGTCGCGGTCCGGACCCGCCGCCACGTCACTTTTCCCATCCCGACCAGGCTGATGCCCACCGCCGCGCCGGCGACGTTGGCGAACCAGTCCCCCCACTCCCCGTCGCGACCCGTCAGGTGCTGGCCGAGCTCGTCGAGGGCGCCCCAGGCGGTGAAGGCGACCAGCAGCCACGCGGCGGAGCGAGCGTGCAGGCGGTGCCCGAGGGCCACCGCGAGCGCCCAGAGGAACGCCGGGACGAGGAAGATCACGACGTGGATCGTCTTGTCGGAGCGGAGGGGGTCGACGAAGTCCGGGATCCAGGCGTTCGCCGCCTTCGCGGTCTCGCCGAGCGTGACCCAGATCCCGCGTACGGCGCGGCGCGACGTGGCGGCATCCGAGGCGCCCACCGCGCTCGGCGGCGGGAAGTGGGTGATGGCCAGGGTGATGACGGTGGCGATGGCCGCCGCCCCGCCGCAGAGCACCGTGGCGACACGACGAACCTGGCGCGACAGCACGGCGAGCGGCGTCGGGCCCGCGCTCATCGACGCCGGAGCTCGACCGTGAGCGGCCGATGGTCGGACGCCCCGGCCTCCCGCACGGCCACGGACGCGGCCACCAGCGCGGCGGCGTGGAACACGTGGTCGGGGCGCCCGACGAGCTGCCCGCTCCAGTGGTCCCACTCCCAGGTCCGGCGCGGCGGGGGGAACGCGGCGGCGGCGTCCAGGAGGCCCTGCGCGGCGATCAGATCGACCGCGTCGCCCTCCTCCTCGTTGAAGTCCCCGACGATGAGATCGGGCGGCGTGGAGAAGCACCCCAGGTAGTCCTCCATCTCGGCGCGGCGCAGCCCTCCCGTGGTGAAGTACCCGCTGATCAGCCCCCGCTCGTCCAGCGGCGGGTGGAGGTGCACGTGCAGCACCTGGAGCGGCCCGACCGCGGTGTCGACCACGACACACCACGCCGGGAAGCTCCCCACCGGCGAAGTGCGCCGATCGTGCGTCGCCACGGCGCCTCGCGCGAGGACCGCCTGGCCGCCGTCGGGGTCGTGGTGACGGAATTCCATCGTCGGGTACACCCTCGCGAGGCGGGCCCGGATGGCAATTTCCCACTCTCGTGTCGTCTCCTGGAGGAACACGACGTCCGCGTCGACCGCGGCGATGGCCTCGACGGTGGCGGGATCGAAGCGCTCGAAGTTCACGTTGTAGGTGAGCACGGAGACGCCCGGCCCCGGGGGCAGGGGAGCGGCGCGCGGAGGGGCGCAGGCGGCGAGGGCGAGGAGGAGCACGACGAGCGGCCCTCCGGGGGACAACTGCATGGGTATCCACGGACAGGTCGGCGCCTCTATACTCCCGCCTCTCGGATCCTCCATGCTGACGCTGCTCCTCTCGCTCCTCGCCTGCGATCCCGCCCCGGTCGCGCCTGTCGCCTCGCCCTTGCCCTACCTCTCCCCCGCGCCCACGACCGCGCCCTCCCCCTCGGCCTCCCCCTCGGCCTCGACCGCGGCCTCGACCGCGGCTGGCGCGGTCACCGGCATCGTCGCGGAGAACCTCGCGGCCGGGCCGTACACCTACACCCGCGCCACGTTGGCCGACGGGTCCGAGGTCTGGGCCGCGGCCACCGGCGATCAGCCCGCCGTCGGCACCACCATCACCATCTCGACCTCGCTGCCGATGCGCGAGTTCCACAGCGACACCCTGAATCGGACCTTTCCCCTCGTGTACTTCGTGTCTTCCTACGGAAGCGACGTCGCGCTCACCGTCCCCGCCACGGGGACGGCCCTCCCCGCGGGGCACCCGAGCCTCGAGCCCGCGGTTGCCGGTGCGGGGGCCGGGGCGGCGCCGGCGGTCGCGGCACCGGCCGTCGCCGGCGTGCGCAAGGTCGCGGACGTGTGGGCGGAGCGCGCCTCGCTCGGTGGCCGCGAGGTCACGATCTCCGGCGAAGTGGTCAAGTCCACGGCCGCCGTGATGGGCCGGAACTGGCTGCACATCCGTGACGGCTCGGGCGCCGAGGGGACCAACGATCTGACGGTGACCACGGCCGCCACCGCGGCGATCGGGGATCACGTCCAGGTCAGGGGCGTGGTCGCGCTCGATCAGGACTTCGGGGGCGGGTACACCTACCCGGTGCTCATCACCTCTGCAGACGTCCAGGTCGCCCCCGCGAACTGAGAGCTACGAGCCCTATCCGCCCTCGACGATCCGCAGCAGGTATTGCCCGTAACTGGACGCGACGAGCGCCTCGCCCAGACGACGCAGCTGGGCGTCGTCGATGAGGCCCATGCGCCAGGCCACCTCCTCGACGCACGCGATCTTGAGCCCCTGGCGGTCCTCGATCGCGCGCACGAAGTCGGCCGCCTCGAGCAGCGAGGCGTGCGTGCCGGCGTCCATCCAGGTGTAGCCGCGTCCGAGCTTCTCGACGGAGAGGCGGCCCTGGGCGAGGTAGGCCTCGTTCACGTCGCGGATCTCGCGCTCGCCGCGCGCAGACGGGGCGACAGCCCCCGCGATCCGCATGACGTCGCGGTCGTAGAAGTAGAGCCCCGTGACCGCCCAGCTCGAGCGCGGGTGCTCGGGCTTCTCCTCGATGGAGAGCGCCCGGCCCTCGCGGTCGAGCTCGACCACCCCGTAGCGCCGCGGATCCTTCACCTCGTAGGCGAAGATGACCGCCCCCTCCTCGAGCCGCGCGCTCCGTTGGAGCACGCTGGAGAGCCCGTTTCCGTAGAAGAGGTTGTCGCCGAGCGCGACCGCGACCGTGTCTCCGCGCACGAACGGCTCGCCCGCATGGAGCGCCTGCGCGACGCCCTCGGGGCGGGCCTGGACCGCGTAGGAGAGCGACAGGCCCCACTGGGAGCCGTCCCCGAGGACGGCCTCGTACTGGGCACGGTCCTGGGGGGTCGAGACCACCAGGATCTCCCGGATGCCCGCCAGCATCAGCGTGCTCAGCGGGTAGTAGATCATCGGCTTGTCGTAGACGGGGAGCAGGTGTTTGGTGACCGCGAGGGTCAGGGGGTGCAGGCGCGTGCCCGATCCGCCGGCGACGAGGATTCCCTTCATGTCCCTGGCACGCTATGTGCCGACGGGACCGGCGTCAAGCGCCCGAGGTCCAGGCTGCCGCAAGCGCGGCTCGGGCCTACCCTTCTGGTGTCAGGGAGGCGCCGATGTGGGTGGGGCTGCTCCTCGGGGCCTGCGTCTCGGACGTTGGGCTGGGAGATGGGCCGCGGCCTGTCGAATCAGTGGAATTCGTGGAGGGTGTCGCCGCTGTGTCGGACGACGACTGGGAGGATGAGATCGAGGACGCGGGGCGCCTCGGAGACCGGCCCTGGTGGGACGGCCTCGCGCCGCGGCCACCGCTCGCCGACGTGGGCGACCGGGAATTCGGCGCCGCCGCCGCCGCCGCGTTTTTCGCCGAAGGGACGCTCCACGAGCTCCACCTGACGCTGCCCTCCGCGTCCCGGTCGAGCCTGAACGTGGAGAAGTTCACCTGGGTGCCCGCGACCCTCACCGCGGACGGCGTGACCTACTCCGTCGAGACGCGCCTCAAGGGCACCGGCTCGTTCCGCGACATGTCGGGCAAGGCGGCGTTCAAGTTCAACTTCGCGGAGACCAACCCCGACGCCCGATTTCACGGGCTCAAGCGCGTGACACTTGGAAACATGCTCCAGGACCCCTCCATGTTGGGCGAGCACCTCGGGTATTGGCTGCATCGCCGCCGCGGCGTGCCGGCCCCCCGCCACACGTACGCGCGCCTCTGGGTCGACGGCACCTACTTCGGGCTGTACGGCATCGTCGAGACGATGGACGAGCAGCTGCTGAAGCGCGCGTTCCCCGGTGACAACAACGGCAACCTGTACGAGGCGAACGTCTCCGACTTCGTTCGCGGGAAGACCGATCACTTCGAGCTCGAGGAGACCGACGGGCTGTACGCCCCCTACGAGGACATCGACGCGGTCATCGCCACGCTCGAAGCGACCCCGAACGCCGAATTCCTCCCGACGCTCGGACGCCTCTTCGACCTCGACACGTTCCTCGAGATGATGGCCATCGAGCTGGCGACGGCAAACGTTGACGGCTACGCGATGTTCGCGAACAACTACATGGCGTACCATGGCGAGGACCGATGGTACCTGATGCCATGGGGCCACGACCAGTGCTTCGACTGGGACCGGGACGTGCGCGACTATTCCTCGATCGACGGGGTGCTGCTCCAGCGGTGCATCGACGTGCCCGAGTGTCTCGCGCTGCTCGACACCAAGATGCTCGACCTCATGGTCGACTGGGAGTCGGGCGAGCTCGCGGACCTGCTCGACGCCACGATCGCGCTCATCCAGGCGGACTGCACGGCCGACCCGCGCAAGGAGCTCCCCTGCAAGACGGAGCAGGCGGCCCAGTTCGTGGCGCAGCGCCCCGCGTCCGTGCGGGAGCGGCTCGTGCCTCCATGAGCCGTCCTCGTGCCTCCTCGAGTCGTCAGGGCGCCGGGGCGACGGGGATCGGGGCGCCCGGTGTGCCCGTGGCGACGCGCCAGACGGTGTCCCCGTACAGCTCGGTGACGTACAACGAGCAGGGGTCGAAGGCTTCGCCGGCGCCGAACGCGAGGCTGGCGGGCGTCGTGACCGCGGTGGTGAGCGTGTCGTCCTCGCCGGTCTCGGGGTCGACCCGCACGATCTCGTTTTCGAGGTTGAGCGCGACCCACACCGCGCCGTCCGCCGACACCGCGAGCCCATCGGGAGCGGCGCCGGTGTCGAACGTGGTGACGACCTCGGCGGTGCCGGGCGTGCCGTCCGCGGCGAGGGGCACGCGCCAGAGCGGCGGGTCGGTGACGAAGGTCGTCGCGACGTAGAGCGCGCTGGCATCGGGGGCGAGGGCCATGCCGTTGGGGCTCGGGAGAGAGGTCCAGACGGCGACGTCCGCGCCGTCCGCGTGCAGGATCTCCTCGATCGTGTCGTCGCTGACGAGCAGGCCGCCGGAGGGGAGCGTCGCGATGAAGTTCGGGTTCGGCATGCCCGAGAGGATCATGCGAGCGGCCCCGATCCCGAGGTCGACGAAGTGGACGCGGCCGTCGTCGCCGCTGCCGTCGAAGGTGAACTCGCCGGGGTCGGCCACGAACAGCCCGCCCTCCGCGGGCGCCAGCCCGAGCGCGTGGTCGAGGGTCACGATGGGGGTCACCGTTCCGTCGGCGCCCACCTCCACGACGCCGGTGGGGACGGTGACGTAGAGCCGTCCGTCCACGAAGCTCACGCCCTCCGTCCCGTCCGCGAAGCCGGTCGCGACGGGCGCGGCGTCTCCCGGGGCGAGGTCGGTCCAGCAGACGTCGACGACGGGGGCTTCCCCGGTGTCGTCTTTCGGGGCGCCGGTGCACGCGGCGAGGAGCAGGAGCAGGGCAGGGCGCATGCGCGCCTGCTATCCCCGTTCCGAAGCACGGCGCGATAGCGGACGGGGCATGTTCGACCCGACCGGCCCCGCGATGCCCGCCGCCCCCACCGACGGCGAAACGCGCCGCGCGCAGCTCCCGCCCTCGTGGCTCGCGGTGTTGGAGCCCGAGTTCGGAAAGCCGTACATGCGGGCGTTGCGCGCGTTCCTCCTCGCGGAGAAGCAGCAGGCGCCGGTGTTCCCGCCGGGACCCGAGATCTTCGCGGCGTTCGCGTGCACGCCCTTCGATCGGGTACGGGTCGTCGTGCTCGGCCAGGACCCCTACCACGGGCCTGGGCAGGCGCACGGGCTGTCCTTCTCCGTCCGCCGCGGGGTGCCGCCCCCGCCGTCCCTCTCGAACATGTACAAGGAGCTCCGGAGCGACGTGGGCCTCGTGCCGCCACGCCACGGGGATCTCACGACGTGGGCCGAGCAGGGCGTGCTCCTCCTCAACACGACGCTCACGGTGCGTGAGCACGCGGCCAACTCCCACCGCGGCCAGGGGTGGGAAACCTTCACCGACCGGGTGGTCGAGGCGCTCGATCAGGGCCGCGATGGGCTCGTGTTCGTGCTCTGGGGCGCCTCGGCGGCGCAGAAGGCCGCCCGTATCGATCGGCGCCGCCACCACGTCATCGCGTCGCCCCACCCCTCGCCGCTCTCCGCGAGCCGCGGGTTCTTTGGGAGCCGACCGTTCTCGCGTATCAACACGTTCCTCCGTGAGCGCGGCGAGCCGGAGATCGATTGGCGCCTCCCCGATTGAGACCCGCACGGACGCGCGGTGACACGGCACATGAGCCGTGACGTAGCGTGACTCGCGGCCCAGCACTCGCGGCCCGGCACCATCTTAGACGCCCGACAACCCAGGCCCCCGGGCCACACCCTCACGGAGCTCCCCATGCGTATCTCTCTGCTGTTCCCCCTCCTCGCCCTCGCCGCCTGCGCCGGAGACGTGTCGAAGGACAAGGTCAAGGCCGAGGTGGCCGCGCCGCCTCCGATCGCCGCCGTCGTCGCGCCGCCGCCCGCCGTGGGCGGCACCGAGCTCGCGGTCGACAAGGCCCGCTCCAAGATCGCCGCGCTCGGCGCGAAGATCACCGACAAGCACGACATCACGTTCCCCGACTTCGAGGGCAAGGTCCGGGTGGACGGCGAGACCGTGTCCGCCCTCTCCTTCACGGTGCAGGTCGGCTCGCTCCAGACCACCCCCGAGAAGCTGGCGAACCACCTCAAGTCCGCGGACTTCTTCGGGGTGGACGTGCACCCGTCCGCCACGTTCACCTCCAACCAGGTCAGGGCCGTCGCCGGCCCCGACGGCGCGACACACGAGATCTCCGGTGACCTCACGCTCCACGGCGTCACCAAGCGCCTGACCTTCCCCGCGAAGCTCGCCGTGTCGCCCACCGAGGTGACCGGCCGCGCCGAGTTCGCCATCAACCGGCAGGACTTCGGCATCGTCTACCCCGGCAAGCCGGATGACCTGATCCAGGACGACGTGGTGCTCACCATCGAGCTCACGGCCCCGCGCGGCGCATAGCGGCGCGCCTCTCCGGCGGTTAGCCCGAGTCCATGAGCCTCTGGCATCCCTGCAGTTCGTGCAAAAAACCCATCTCCCATGGGCAGATCTACCAGGTCTGCTCCGTCTCCACGTGCAACCGGGCCCGATCCGCGCTGGTGTTCTGCAGCGTCGCGTGTTGGGACTCGCACGTCCCCGTGCTGAACCATCGAGATGCCTGGTGCGAGGAGCGGCGGGCGCCGCGAGAGGGAGAGCCGGTGGCGGTGGCGGCCCGCGTCGAGGCCGCCCCGGAGGGCCGCCGGCGCCTGGTGTCCACCCCCATTCCGGAGCCGGTGGCCGCCGAGGTGCTCATCGTGGCGTCACGTCTGAAGCAATACATCGCCGATCGGGATGACATGAACACGTCGGCGGACGTGCTGGACGTGCTCTCTGACATCGTGCGCGCGCACACGGATGCGGCGATGGACCGCGCGCGCGCCGACGGTCGGAAAACAGTGAAGGGGCGCGATTTTCGCTGAGCGCCCAGCCGTATCTCGACTACTTCACGCTCCCGACGGGACGACGAGCAGCCACGATCCGCCTGAACGCTCCGACCACGAACGCGGGCGCGGCTACGACGTGTCGGCGAGCCAGCGCCCGCGGCTCACGGTGACGTTCGAGGTGCCGCAGTAGCCGTCCACCTACCGTGGCCGCGTTCCGCTGGCGGGATCACGACGCCGCAGCGTCCTCACCGACCGTGTGATGTCCGACCGTGTGATCTCCGACCACCGCCGCACGAAGCTCCGCCCAGATGGCCTCCGTCGGCCCTGGCCGGAAGAACCCGAAGTGCCCGATCTTGTCCAACCCCAGCTCGCGCGGCGTGATCGTGCGGTGGGTGACGCGCGCGCCCGTGTACCAGCTCCGGAGCTCCGCCGAGGGTGCGGGCGGCGCGAACGTGTCGTCGGGGAAGTCGTAGAAGTGCATGGGGGCGTCGATCTGGTGGTAGTGCGTGGCGTCGAGGCCGAGCGCGCCGCGCGCATAGCCGGGGGTGCGGCACCACCGCGCCCACTGGCCGACCACGCCGGCCGGGAGGTCCGCCCCGATGCCGAAGCGGCCGGGCACGTACCCGGTGAGCGCCGTCACGATCGGCAGCGCCACCCCGAGCTGGAATTGGTAGAGGCGCCGCAGCGCGGGTGGGTAGAGCGCCAGATCCCCCGAGCCCGCGGCGACCACGATGGCGCCTGCCAGATCGGGCCCACGCGGGGTGATGCCGAACGACTGCCCCCCGAAGCTGTGGCCGAGGGCCCAGAGCGGGAGCCCCGACCATGTCTCGCGCGCCTTGTCGATCGCGGCGGTGACGTCGAGGCGCCCCCAGTCGAGCAGGGTGGCCGGATCGTCGCGAAGCGGACCCGCCAGGGAGCCGCCGACCCCGCGGTAGTCGAAGGTGAGCACGCCGACGCCGCGCGCGGCCATCCACGTGGCGAAGCGCCGATAGTAGGGCCGCGGCACGCCGAGGGCGGAGCAGATGACGAGCGCACCGAGGGGGCTGCCGGCGGGGGCGTGGACGGTGCCGGCGAGCATGCGGCCATCGAGCGAGGGGAAGGTCAGGTCGACGGGCTGCATGCGGGCTGGCTCCTCCGTGCGCGGCATTGTGACATCGCGGAGGGCGTCCGGGGGCGGCCGGCGGGGGCGCGCGACGCGCATCCGAGGCCTCGAGGCTCCCATGGTACACTTCCGACCGCATGTTGTTGTCCATCCTGCTGCTCCTTTCCGGCTGCGCGTTCATCACCGACGAGCATGCGAGCTCGCGCAAGGACCGCGGAGGGGACGGTGTGCCGAACGGGACCGACTGCGACGGCTCGGTGGGCGGCGCGGACGGCGACGGAGACGGGTTCTCGTCCTGCCAGGACTGTGACGACGCCGACGCGAGCGTGAGCCCCGAGGGCGCCGAGGTGTGTAACGAGCGAGACGACGACTGCGACGGGGACATCGACGAGGGCGCCGTCGATGCCACGGCCTGGTATCTGGACGACGACGGCGACGGGTGGGGAGCCGAGGGAACCACGTTGGTCGCCTGCACCCAGCCGGATGGCCACGCCCTCTACGGCGGGGATTGTGACGACACGGACACCCGCTTCAACCCGGGTGCGGAGGAGGCGGACTGCGGGGCCGAGCAGGATTACAACTGTGACGGATCGACCGGCCGCGTCGATGGAGACGCGGATGGCCACCTCGCCTGCGAGGAATGCGACGACGGCGATCCGGGCGTGCACCCCGGGGCCGCGGAGACCTGTAACGGCGCGGACGACGACTGTGACGGCACGGTCGACGAGGCCGACGCAATCGACGCCCCGACGTGGTACGCGGACGCCGACGCGGACGGCTACGGGGGCGCCGGCACGGCCGCGGCGTGCTCCCAGCCCGACGGACATCTCGCCACCTCCACCGATTGCGACGACGCGGACGCGAGCATCCACCCCGGCGCGACGGAGGTGTGCAACGGCGCCGACGACGACTGCGACGGGGAGGCCGACGCGGGCGCGGTGGACGCGATCGATTGGTACGAGGATGAGGATGGGGACGGATTCGGGTCCGTCGTTTCCCGGACCGCGTGTTTCACCCCGCTCGGATACGTGGCCATCGACGGCGACTGTGACGACACCACCGGCGCGGTGAGCCCGGCCGCGGCCGAGCGCTGCGACGCGGAGGACGCCGACGAGGACTGTGATGGGCTCGCCGACGACGCCTCGGCGACCGGTCAGAGCCTGTGGTATTCCGACGGGGACGACGATGGGTACGGGGCCGGGGCCGCCCTGAGCGCCTGTGATGCGCCGGCGGGGACCGTCGCTTCCTCGAGCGACTGTGATGACGGCTCGAGCTCCGTGCGGCCCTCCGGCACGGAGGTGTGCAACGGCGTGGACGACGACTGTGACGGGTCGACGGACGAGGGCGGTGCCACGATTTGGTACCGGGACGCCGACGGGGACGGGTACGGCACGTCGAGCCCCACGAGCGCGGCCTGCTCGGCGCCCTCCGGATACGTCGCCACCGTCACCGACTGTGACGACGGGGATCCAGATGTCCATCCGGGCGTCGTCGAGGTGAGCGGGGACCTCGTGGACAACGACTGCGATGGGTTGGTGGACGACTGTACGGACTCCGGAACCGAGCTCTATTCCAACGACTTCAACGCCTATTCCGTCAGCTCCTTCTCCGGTACGGGCGGCTGGGTGTCGGGATTCGCGACGGACACCTGGTCGACCGTGTCGGGCGGGAGCGTCTACGCCAGGACCGATGACGGCGGCGGCACCTGGGGCTCGGGCGGCGCGTTGGACAATCACCTGGTCTACACCGCCGAGGCGTGGGACGACTTCACGATGGGCGTGCGCTTGTACAGCGGCGACGACGACGCGATCGGCGTGGTCTTCCGCTATCAGGATGCCGGCAACTTCTACCTCGTGGTCCTCTCTGCCGGCGGCTTCATTCCGAGCAGCGGAACGGGCGGAGAGCTCGATCTGTCGGGTTCGCGCCTGTACGTCGTGAGCGAGGGCTCGGCCTCGCTGCTCGCCTCCTCGTCGATGACCTACACGTCCTCCCGAACCCACGACCTCCAGATCATCACGAGCGGCGCCGACATCGACGTTTGGTTCGACGACGACGACAACGGCATCTACGACTCCACCGATTTGATGTTCTCCGCCTCGGACTCCACCTTCGTGGGGGGATCCGTCGGATTGTACTGTTACCAGAACGGAAACGGCATTCCCGGCGGCTGCGCGTTCGACGATGTCACGGTCAGCTCCCCCGACAGTGACGCGGACGGGGTGCGCGATGCGTGTGAGCTGGACGCGGACGGGGACGGGTTTGACACGACCGCGGTTGGGGGGGACGATTGCGACGATGGAGACGCGACCGTGAGCCCGGCGGCTGCCGAGGTGTGTGACAACGGCGTGGACGACAATTGTAATGGTTCGGCGGCGGAGTGTGGGCCGGAGGACCGATCGTTGGTGGATGCGGACGCGGAGTATACGGGGGAGGCGGCGGGGGACTTCGCGGGCGGGGCCGGCTCGCGCGCGGGAGATGTCAATGCGGATGGCTACGACGACCTGATCGTCGGCGCCTGGGGAAACGGCGACGCCGGCACCTTTGCCGGGGCGGCCTATCTCGTGCTCGGGGCCGCGGTCCCGTCGTCACGGAGCCTCTCCTCGGCGCGCGCGCAGTACACGGGCGAGGCCTCCTACGACTACGCCGGCGCCGCGGTTTCTGGCGCGGGAGACGTCGATGCGGACGGCTATGACGACCTGATCATCGGGGCGGCCCATGTGGATGACCCGGCCGGAGACGCGGGTGCGGCGTACCTCGTCCTCGGCGGATCGGCGCCGGCCTCCCGCGGCCTGTCGTCGGCGAGCGCGCGGTACTCGGGCGAGGCCATGGGCAACTACGCGGGCCGCTCGGTGTCGGGAGTCGGAGACTTCGACGCGGATGGTTACGACGACGTGCTGATCGGCGCCTTCTACAACAGTGACGGTGGCGCCTACGCCGGAGCGGCCTACCTCGTGCTGGGTGGCACCCCGGTGTCTGGAAGTCTGTCGGCCGCGGACGCCGAGTACACGGGCGAGGCCCCGGACGACAACGCGGGCGGGGCCGTGTCCGGGGCGGGGGACGTCGACGCCGACGGCTTCGACGACCTGCTCGTCGGCGCGGCCGGCAACACCGACGGGGGCGCGTACGCGGGCGCGGCGTACCTGGTGCTCGGGGGTGCCGGGCCCGTCTCGGGGGGACTCTCGTCGGCGGGCGTCCAATACGCCGGCGTCGCCTACGACTTCGCGGGCTGCTCCGTCGCGGCGGCCGGGGACATCGACAGCGACGGCTACGACGACATGCTCATCGGCGCGTACTACAGCTCGGCCGGCGGCTCCCAGGCGGGCGCCGCCTACCTCGTGTTGGGGGGCCTCGCGCCCACTTCGCTGAGCCTCGCGTCGGCCAGCGCCCGCTACACCGGGAGCGCGGGGGACGCCGCGGGCTACTCCGTTTCGGGCGCGGGAGACGTGAACGCGGATGGCTTCGACGACGCGATCGTCGGCGCGTACGGAAACGGGGACGCGGGGCCCACCGCGGGGGCGGCCTACCTTGTCCTGGGGGGCGCATCGCCCGCGTCGCAGAGCCTGACCTCGGCATCCGCCACGTACACGGGTGAGGCCGCGGACGACTACGCGGGCCGTCCGGTGGCGGGCGTCGGGGACGTCGACGCCGACGGCTTCGACGACCTCCTGATCGGTGCCAGCGCAAGCGACGATGCCGGCGCCAACGCCGGCTCCGCCTATCTCATCCTCGGCAGCGGCCTGTAACCCTCGTGCGCTCCTTCGGGATCCCCATGCTCCTCCTCTTCGCCACGCTCGCCCACGCCGAATGTCCCGGCCGCACGACCACGGCCGATCTCTCCAGCGCGGTGACCGCCGCCGAGACGGCGTACCTGGCGATGAACCTGGATGCCTTCCAGGCGGCGCGCACCCAGGCGGACGACGCGATCCCGTGTCTCGCCGAGTTCGTCTCGCCCCCCGACGCCGCCGCCTACCACCGGCTCATCGCGCTGGACGCCTACGTGGCGCAGGACAACCCGCGCACGCTCGGGTCGTTCATGTCCGCGCTCGCGATCCAGCCCGGGTACGTGCTCCCGAGCACGATCGCGCCTCAAGGCAACCCGCTCGATGCCATCTACCAGATGGCGCGCATCCAGCCGCCCGGCCGCACCGCGGCGCTGGTCGCCCCCGCGGGGGCTGTCACCCTGGTGGACGGCGCGCGCTCGGCCAATCGGCCGACCGAGCGACCCACGATTCTCCAGTTGGGAGCCGGCACGGGAGAGGTGCTCTGGTCGGGCTATCTGCCCGCCGATGCGCCCAACCCGGATTGGTCCGCGTACTCGCCGGCGCCGGCGTCGGCGCTCCCCCAGGAGGCTCCCAAGCACGCCCGGCGTTCTCCGGCCGTTCCCTTCGCCATCGGCGCGGGGGGTGGTGCCCTCGCGGGGGGTGCGCTGTACGCGCTGGCGCTCGCCGGGCGCGCCGAATTCGATGATCCGGCCACGCCCTTGGAGGAGCTGGACGGCATCCGCGCGCGCACCAACGGAGAGGTCTACGCGGCCGCGGGGCTCGGCGTGCTGGCGCTCGGTCTGGGTACGATCGCGGTGGTATCGCTCCAATGGTGACAGAGGGCCGCCGGTACAAGATCCTCGGGGCGGTGGGCCGCGGCGGGTTCGGTACGGTGTACCGGGCCGAGCTGCTCGGGGAGGGAGGCTTCTCCAAGCTCGTCGCGCTGAAGATCCTCAACGCCGACATGGCGGAGGTGGCCGAGATGGCCCGACGCCTGCGGGACGAGGCCCGGGTGCTCGGCCTGGTGCGCCACCGCGCCATCGTGCAGGTGGACGGCCTGGTCAAGCTGGAGGGCCGCTGGACCGTCGTGATGGAGTATGTCGAGGGCGTCGATCTCAAGCAGCTCCTGGAGGCCGCGAGGGCCATCCCGCTGGGCCCCGCGCTGGAGATCGTCGCCGAGGCCGCGGGCGCCCTCCACGTGGCGTACTCCCGTGCCGGCCCCGACGCGCGCCCCTTGCATCTGCTCCACCGTGACATCAAGCCCTCCAACATCCAGGTGACTGCCGCGGGCGAAACCAAGCTCCTCGATTTCGGCGTCGCCCGCGCCGACTTCTCGGCGCGCGAAGCGGAGACCCGCTCGTTGATGTTCGGCTCGGTGGGGTACATGTCCCCCGAGCGCCTGGACTTCATCGACGGCCCGGAGGGGGACATCTACGCCCTCGGCTGTGTTCTGTACGAGATGCTCAGCGGGCTCTCCTTCGGCAAGACCTCCTCGAAGGAGGCGCGGCACCAGGCACGCCTCGCGGAGGCGCTGGACGTGCTCGGCGCCGAGGGCTTCGAGGGCGAGCTCATCGGTTTCGTCGGGAGCATGCTCGCCTACGAGCCCGAGGCCCGGCCGATCGCGCGCGAGGTCGAACGGCAGGCGAACGCGCTCCGCGCTGGGCGGCAGGGGCCCTCGCTGCGGGACTGGGTCGAGGAGCGCGTTCCCGCGATCCTGGCCACCCGGGAGGACCTGCAAGACGACCTCTCGGGCTCGATGCTCATCGAGCAGGGCGGCGGCGCCAGCGGCCTCGCGTCGGGGAGCGCGCGCTTCGACGAGCCTCGATCCGGGGCCGCCGCCATCCCGAATTCGGGTGCGCGGACCGCCCCCCGAGCGTCGGCTTCGCGGACCTCCGGCGCGTTCTCCTCGACGCCCGTCCGCACGGCGGGGGCGCTCGTCGCGCTGGTCGGCCTGGGCGGGATCGGCCTGCTGGTCCTCGCCGGCTCGGCCTGGTATCTCTCCCGCGATCACACCCCCACGACATCGGCGGCGAGCGCCCCCTCGGCAATTGCGCCTCCAGCTTCGGTCACGACGCCCACCCCGGACCGCGCCGTCCGTGCGGAGCCTCCCGTGGAAGCGCAGGCACACCTCGCGCCCAGGAAGGCCACTCCTGCCTCGCCGGAGCCCGCCCGCGTGCCGACGCGGGCCGACATTCCCGCGAAGGCTGCCACCCAGGCGCCGGCGAAACCTGCCACCCAAGCCGCCTCGGCTCCCGCCGCTCCGAGCGCCCCCCAGACGGGCACCGTCCGTGTCACCGGGGATGCCCGCGTGGTGGCCCTCGTCGCGGGCGAGTCTCGGCATTCCCCCGGCTCCGTGCCGCCGGGTAGCTACACGATCGAGGCGACCTTCGGCGAGGGCTCCCCGGTCGTCGCGGGGAGGGTGCAGATCGTCTCCGGCGCCACCGTCACCCTGGTGTGCAACGCGGTGTTCACGCGGTGCAGTACGCAGTAGACGCCCGCTCACACCCGGATCACCATCACCGGGCACGTCGCTTCGCTCAAGACCGTTCGCAGCGTGGCGCCGTGGTGCTCGTCGAGCACCCCGTGCCACCCCATCACGATGAGATCCGCGTGATCGGTCGCCGCGACGCGCACCGTCTCGGCGCCCGGAGAGCCGTGCGCCACGTTCATGGAGAGCCCGTCCGGCACGTCGTCGTGACACACGGAGCGGGCGAGGAACTCGTCTCGCCACGCCGGCCACTCGTGCTGCGGCTGGTCGGCGTAGATCGGCGGCCGGATGGTGCCGGCCTCGCAGGTGTGGCAGGAGCCCGGCCCCGCGACGTGGAGCAGGGAGAGGCGCGCGCCGCTCTCGCGCGCGAGGCGGGCGCCGTGGGTCACGGCCTGGGCGCTGGTCGGCGTGCCGTCGAGCGGGAGCAGGAGCAGCCGGGGGGCCCACTCGGCCTCCCCCCGCGACGGGTGGACGAAGACGACGGGAACTCCGGCGGCGAGCAGCACCGCCTCCGCGACGCTCCCCAGCCCGCTCCGCGGTCGGGGGTGCCCACAGTGGCTGGACAACACGAGGATGCTCGCGCCCCAGCGCGTCGACGCGGCGAGGATCGCGGCCGCCGGATCGCCGCCGAACGTATCGACGACCAGCGAGTCGCCCTCGCCGGATACGCGGAGCCGCTGGTCCGCGTCCGGGGGGGCGAGGCGGGACTCGGAGACGTGCAGAACGTGAAGGGTCGCCCCCTCCATCTTCGCCAGCGCGCGGGCCACGGGCAGGGCCGCGCGGGCTTCGACGGACCCGTCGAGCGGCACGATCACCACGGGGCGAGGCTTGGGAGCCGCGGTCACCACGGCCCCTCGGGGACGAGGCGCCCGCCGGCCATGTCCACTTCCGCGCGATAGCGTCGCTCTCGCCACGTCAACCGGAACGACAGACGTCGCAGCCACGGCGGGAGGCGAGGGGAGAGCGTGGGGCCGTCCGCGCCGATCTCCAGGCCCCCATAGCCGAACACGAACGCCTGCCAGAGCCCGCCCAGCGCGCCGATGTGGATGCCGCCGGCGGCGTTTCCGTCCAACAGATCGATGGCGGCGGTCTGCCTGAGATACCGGTCCGCGGTGGCGAAGTCGCCGAGGCGCGCGGCCGCCAGGGCGTAGATGGGCGGGGACAAGGAGCTCCCGTGCGCCGTGCGCGGCTCGTAGTAGCGGAAGTTGGCCTCGTGCACGTCCGGCGGGAACCGGTCGCCGAGGAGCTGGAGCAGCAGCACGACGTCGGCCTGCTTGATGAGCTGGGAGCCGCGGACCCGTGGGGAGCCGAGCAACACGTCCACCGGCAACGTGCGGGGCTCGTGCGGCCGCAGATCGATGTCTTCGAGCCCGAAGTAGCCGGTGAACTGCTCGATGAGACCGGTGCTCGGATCGAATCCGATGTGCATCGCCGCGGCGAGCGGCTCCCACGTGGCGATCTCCTCGGGCGTGAGATCCAACTCGGTCATCAACGCCCGCCAGCGTCCCGGCCAACGCTTGGCCAACACACGCGCCACCTCCGCTCCGCGTTGGAGGTTCCAGGCGGCCATCCCGTTCGTGTAGGCGTTGTCGTCCACGTCCTCGTGGTACTCGTCGGGACCGATGACGTGTCGGATGTGAAAGCGCCCGTCCGGCCCCATCGCGCCACGGCTCGCCCAGAAGCGCGCCGTCTCCAGGATCACCTCGGCACCCGCCTGCTGGAGGTAGGTGTCGTCTCCGGTCCAGGTCCAGTAGTGCCACGCCGCCCACGCGACGTCCGCGCTGATGTGGTGCTCCATCGCGCCGGAGAGCACCGGCGAGACCAGGCCGTCCGGCAGCACGACCAGCGGCGGGGTGACATCCGCGCCGGTGTCCGCGGACTCCCAGGCGTACAGGGCGCCGCGGTACCCCATCTGGCGGGCCCGATCCCGGGCGGCGGGGAGGGTGTGCCACCGGTACATCGACAGCGCCCGCGCGGCGCGGGGCCAGGTCAGCACATACACCGGCTGGAGCCAGAGCTCGGTGTCCCAGAACACGTGGCCCATGTAGACGGGGCCCGTCAGCGCCCGCGCCCCGATGGAGACGTGCTCGTCCTCCGGGTTGGCGGCGGCGACGAGGTGGTGGGTGGCGAACGCCAGCGCCTGTTGGAGCGGAAAGTCGCCTTCCAGCGTCACCGTGAGCGCGTCCACCCGGGTGCGACACGCCAGGGAGTGCTCGTAGGCCGCGCGGTCGAGTCCCGTGGCGAGCGTGGCCTGGGCCAGGCTCTCCGGGGGGAGCGCGGCGCCTCGGGCGAGCGCGTCGATGCGATCGAACCGCCAGACCATGCCCGGCCGCGTCACGACGCGCCACCGAGCGACGACCGAGGGGGACTCGCTCTCGAGCGAGGGGATCGCCGCGCTGCTCGTGGTGTCGCCCTGCGCCTCGTCGATGGACGGGCCCTCGCATCGCAGCTCGAGCGCCATCGCGGCCTGCGCCGGCCCGACCCAGGTGGCCGGCCCCGTGCGCCACCAATACGGGGGCGTCACGACGCGCGCCTCGATCTCCAGGTCGCCGCTCCAGTTCAGCGAAGTGATCTCGACGCGCTCCGCGAGCACCCGCCGATCCGCCATCGACGCGAACCGGGCCACCCGGAGCTGGGTGATCCGCCCGTCACCGCCCTCGTGCTGCCAGGTCCGCCAGTAGATGCCCTGGGCCATGTCGAGCACGCGCCGGTGGTCGGGCTCGTCGTCCTCGAGCGCGAGCGTGTCCTCCCCCGCGCGCACGCGCAGGTTCGTCCACTCCGGCGCGAGCGCCACCATCGGGATGCCGCCGGTCCCCGGCACCCAGGCGCCCGCCAGGCGCGTGGCGGGCGAGGAGAGCGGCGTGCCCTCCGAGAGGGAGCCGCGGATGCCGACCGCGCCGTTTCCGACGGTGAAGCGGGACTCGACCTCGTGCTCCCGCACCAGCTGGAGCCCGATGTCGACGAGCTCGCGCGCCGGATCCTCGGTCGGAGCCACCGGGGGCGCCGGCCCCGCGGACGCGTCGGCGCCCACCCGCGCGCGGCGATCGGCCTGCGCTTCGAGGAGCTCCACGAAGCGCCCGGGCCCGCCGCCCAGGTGGAGCACCCCCGCTGGCACCCCCGCCGGCTCGGGCCCCACCGAGACGAACAGGGCGCCTTCCGTCCAGGGCGTGCGCAGGCGCGCGTCGCTCCCCTCGACCCCCCCGACGGTGCCCACCTCGTCGCCCACGATCAACAGGCCGTCCGGCGGCTCCGCGAGCCAGGCGAGCACCATCTCGATGGCGTGGGTCTTGTCGGTGAGGCCGATCTCGACGTGCTTCCCGTCGCTCGAGACCCGTGGATCGGGCACGCCCGCGGCCTCGCCGTCGGACAGCGCGCGCCGCACGACCTCGGCCACGCCTCCCCGCCAGCCCGCCGACGCCAGCCGCGCCTCGACCGCCGCGACGAGCTCTCCGAGGCGCGCCTTCGGCGGATCCGACCAGGACGGGAACAGGTCGATCTTGCGACGATTGAGGCGGTCCCGCACGACGATCACGTCGAGCCCGGTCGCGCTGCGTACCCCTCCGGCGATCCGCTCCGCCGCGACGTCGAGCGCCCTCTCCTCGTCGGGAGAGCCCAGACGGCGCGCGAGGAGCAGCGGCTCCCCCGAGGCGTCGTAGCCGTACAGCTCGGAGCCGCGGTTCGTCGAGACGAGGAGGCGCGCGGCGTGCGGCCCGCGAATGTGGCCGGCGAGCGCCTGGTCGATGTGGCCGAAGCGCGTGCCGGTGATGACCGCGAGGTGTGCCCCGGCGCTCAACAGGCGGTCCATCGCCGCTCCGAGGCGCGAGGTTTCCGCCTGCCGATCGGGCACGGCCGTGCCGTCCCAGTCGAACACGATGGTCGAAAACACCCGATCCAGCTTGGGATCCAGAGCGACGGGGGAGGGGGCGACATCGAGCATCCGGGAACACTGTGCACCGTCCGCGCGCGTCCAAGGGCGGCTGGTGCCCGCGAAGACGATCACGGGGCGCGACCGTGCTGATCGCGCTACACCCGCGCGATCCCCGGGTTGACGATGCTGCTCCTCACCGCCTTTGCCCTTGTCCGGATGGCGCTCGCCCAGGAGCTCTGCGCCGAGGTGCAGAACGCGGAGGACCTCGGAAACGCCGGTGACCTCGAGGGGGTCGTGCGCGTGCTCGAGGCCCACGTGATTGCCCACCCGGACGACACCGAGGCGCTCTGGCGGCTCTCCCGCGCGCTGTACGAAAAGGGCGAGGTGCTCGCGCAGTCGGTGCCGGACGCCGAGCGGCTCCCGCTCTACGTGCGCGCCGGGGTGCTGGCCAAGAAGGTCCAGACCTTGGACCCCGAGAATGGCCAGGGCTACCTGTGGGAGGGGGCCGCCATCGCCCGGGCCGCCACGGCGAAGGGGGTGCTCGCCTCGTTGTTCCTCGCCGACGACGTCGAGGACTTGTGGCTCAAGGCGCTCACGACGGACACGAAGTACCGGATGGCCACGGGGATCTCGAGCTTCCCGGGGGACGTGTACAACGGCCTGGGCCAGTTCTACCGGATCATGCCCGACTGGAGGGCGGTCGAGTGGATCGCGGGCACGCGCGGGGACATCGACAAGTCGGTCCAGTACTTCCGGCTGATGGTGAAGGACGATCCGAGCCGCCTGGAGGGGAACAAGGAGCTCGGCGTGGCCCTCCTCTGCAAGGGTTACAAGCAGGACGACGACGCGGCCAAGGCCGAGGGGCGTATCTGGTTGGCCAAGGCTGGCAAGATGCCCGCCAGCTATCCGACGGATGTCATCGACAGCCACCAGATCCCAATCATCCTCTCGCGGGAGAGCGAGGCCTGTGGCTATTCGCGGGATGGGTGGGAGGACACGTCGGAGAAGGCGTACGCGAAGAAGTAGGGGAGCCCGCCGAGCCCGCGGGCCCGGCCCAGCCCGTTCCTCAGTCGAGCCAGCTCCCCTTCAGTAGCTGATCGACGCCTGCCAGCGGCTCGGGAGCATCCGCGAGAAGGGGATCTTCCGGGCCTTGTTGCGCTCGACCACGCGCTTCTCGAGCTCGCCGAGCGCCCCCTGGAAGGCGGTCAGCGACTGCCGGAACGAGAGATCGTCGGTCTCGACCTCGGGATTGAGCTTGGTGAGCCAGTTTCCCGCGTGCTCGAAGCGCCCGGCCCAAGCCCCTTGTTCGAACAGGAACACGTCCGAGGCGCTGGCCGGGGTGGTGTCCTCCCGAACGAGCGACTCGTGGGAGACGAGCTTGCGATGCTGCGGGCTGTCCGACATGATGAACGGCGAGAAATCGCCGCTGACCTCGTGGGACACGTTGAGGTAGACCAGCGCGCTCAGCGTCTCCACGAGGGTCTCCAGGCCGTCGAGGGGGTGGGTCTCGGGGCTCCGGTCGGGGAGGAGCGTCACCAGCTGTCGGTACCAACCCGCGAGCGCGGCATCGGCCCGCACGGCGGCGTCGTCCGGGTGGGTCTTCCGGACGAAGTCCCCGACGAAGCTGTGGATGACGTCCCACGCGTCCGTGCCGTCCTCCACGTACGGATGGTTGGGGATCGCGTCGATTCCGCGCTCGGCGATGTCGCGGCGCGGCATGAGCTGCTCGAGCCGGTAGTGCGGGATCATGTTCTCGAACATCTTCCCCACCTGTTCGCCGACGATGAAGTTCGACTGGAGGAAGTAGCTCGCCGGCGTGACCAGCAGCTTGAACGCGAAGTCGTTCACGACGAGCGTGCTGTACGTGAAGAAGTCGAGGAAGGGGCGCAGGGGATGCGCGGGCGGCAACGCGAAGGCGGACAGGGCGAAGGACTGGCCGCTGATGAGGTGAGTGTGCGCCAGGTGGCGCAGGAACACCGTGAAGCGGGCATCGATGCTGTTGGCCACGAACTTTGCACGCTCCCAACCGGCGTCGCCCGGCCGGTGGACCTGCTGGCCGATTCGGATCGTCGCGGGTGCCAGCGCCCCGTCACGCAGGACGAAGGTGCAGCACACGGGCTCGAACGCGCCCTTGGTGAACGGCTCGAAGTCGACCTCGAAGGTGTCGGGGCCCTTCTTCTGGAGCAGGAACGGGTTCGGCCCCTGGACGCGCAGGGCGGTGAACGCCTCGTCCGTCTGGATGTCGGCCCACCCCTCGTCATGCGGCGGGAACGCGCTCCGGTGACCTGTCTCCTTCGTCCACGCGACCGCGCGGCTGAGCGGGAAGCGGAGGTAGAACTTGAAGAGGATGCCCGTGAGGATGTAGTACGGCGCGACGTACGACATTTTCAGGCTGGACTCGGCCGGGATCTTCGCCGGCACCATCAACCCCGCCGGAAGCACCGCGGAGCTGTAGTGGTGCGGTGCGGAGAGGAGGCTCGGCATCGCCGAACGCAGCGCGCGGCGGTAGCGGAAGGTGCGGCGCGACCAACTCTCGATCGACGTCTGGTTGACCCCGCGCACCCACAGGAGCGCCGAGATCTTGAGACGATCCATGAATCCAAATTGAGCAGTCATCGGTGGCCTCTAGGCGTAGGGATGGGCGGGAGTGGCCTTGTGCGCGCGAAACAGACGGGCGCGCTGGGCCGACTGGTAGATGAACAGGCGTGCCCACGCGACCGAACGATAGTCCACCGCGCTGCTCGGACGGAAGATGCCGAGGCCCTCGGGCTGGTGGCCGAGGGAGTAGCGGGTGGTCTCGATCTCGGTGGGGTCCATGGCCTCGTTCAGCTCGATGCGGGCCAGGTCGTGCCAGGGCCAGCGGGCCTCGGACCAGGGGCGGTTGAGGTGAAACACCTCGAGGGTATCGGAGGCCGGGACGATGTCCCTCACCTGGATCTGGAGGCGATATTCCACGCCGCCCCGCTTGACGCGCTGCGTGAATTCCTGGCGAAGGTAGTCGAGCGGGCGGGTGTCCTCCGGCTTGCGGAGCATGTTCCACACCTCATGCTGGCGCGCGGCGTCACACAGGCCGCTCTCCTGCTCGAGATCGGGCCGGCGGAGCCGATAGCGGCAGAGCCTGAGCACGCCGTCGAGCCCCACGAACGGGAACACCACCTGGGAGAAGTAGGTGACGTCCGCGAAGGAGCTCGGGGCATCTCTCACCGCCTCGATCCAGCTCATCAGGTAGGCGGGACACTCGTCCATCAGCCGCGCCTGGCCCTCGAAGTCACCCTTCACCGGATCGCACGCGCGGCGCGCCTTGGAGAAGCGGATGAAGCTGGCGAGGCTCCACAGCGGGCCCTGGGAGCCGGTGTTGAAGAGGATGTCGAGCGGGCTCTCGAAGTCGGAGTCCGCCAGCTTGAGCGAGGCGCCCCGGAGGGTGCAGGCGGCGTCGTCCGTGAAGGATCCGTTGGCGTGCCGGAACCGGCAGGGAAACACGGCCCCCGGCCGAAAGAACGCGTGCTCGGGCAGGTTCGGCGTAGGGAGGATGGTGACCTCGCCGCGCGCCCCGACGCCCGTGGGGTGGGTGCCACGCCCGCCGCCACGCAGGGAGATCAGGGAGAACGCCACGGTGAGCGCCGTGAGGTCCCGCTTGAGCGCGAACTTGCCGCCGAAGCTCGTCACGTCGATCGGGGGATAGCAGGTCGGGGCGACATCCTCCCAACGCTTGTCCTTGTTGCGGCCCTGCCACACCTCCACGGCGGCGTTGCGCCAATTCCCGAACGTCGCGTCATTGACGCTGGGCTCCACCGGCAGGGGGGCGGCGTGCGTGGGGAGCGCGGGTTCACAAAAAACGTCCATGAGGCCTCGTTCAGCGCGAGAAGGTAGTGAAGTAGAGCGCCAGCTTCGGCAGGACCAACACCGCCCAGCTGATGACGAGGATCGGCAGGACCGCACGGCGCGAGTCCGGCATCGTCCGATGGAGCAGGAGGCCGCCGCCGATCAGGGAGATCCCCAGGAGGAGGTCACCGATGTGGAGGCTCACGGCCCGCACCGGATCCACGGGGAACGGCGCGTGGATGGTGGCGAGCAGATCCATCGACTCCACCGGCGCGGGGAGCCCGCTGCTCGATGCGATCATCCACAGCGCCGACGTGAGGATGATGGCCACGCCGCTCCGTGGCAGGCGTTGCCAACCCACGGAAGGGTAGAGCATCAACAGCATGACGACGGTGTAGGGCACCGCGAGCGCGGTCAAGGACAAGGTGGCGGCCGAGAACGTGAAGTCGACCGCCGGGGACCCACCCCACTTGGGTGCGAGCCCGCGGGCCAGCCACGACGGGTGGAACGGGCTGCCGACGCCCAGGTGGCAGAGCAGCTTCGTCTCCGAGGTGAACCAGACGGCGGCGAAGGGGATGAGCCAGCTCGAGATGCGGGCGTGGAGCGGGGCGGCGCGGCTGATCTGGGCGAGCATCTGGGCGAGCAGCACCGCGAAGACGCCGATGATGAGGTCCTGCCGGTGGATGCTGGCGGCCAGGACGCTGCAGGTCGGGCCGTACCCCGGCGCGCCCATCGCCCAGAAGATCGAGAAGGTCGCCAACGCGATGGCGCCCGTGGTCACCCAGCGCGTGGCGCTCCAGCCGGCGGCCGCGGCCCGCTCCCACACGATCGCGTAGCCGTGGGTGAACAACCCGAGGCCCAGCGCGGCCACGAAGTTGGCCGTGAACGCGGTCTGATAGCCGACGCTCATCGCGAACGCGAGCGCGCAGATCAGCGCCGCCCGCACGCCCAACGCGAACATCGCGGCGGCGAGGCGCTCCTCCCGGCCCGCCCAGGCCAGGTAGAGGTAGTAGCAGCCCGCGACGGAGAGCACGAAGGCCTCGACGTACCCGGCGGTCGGGGAGAAGAGGAGCCACGCCGAGGAGAGGAACACGGCGAGGAAGCCGAAGGTGGCCTCGAGCCGCACCAGGCGCTGGGCGATCGAGGGGCTGAACGTGCTCCAGTGGGCGCGCAAGCGGCCGGGCATCTGCCTCGCCTTCGGGGACAACGCGAGCGCCACCACCGGCAGCCCGACGTCGAGCGAGGCGATGAACAGCGCGCCCGTGACTTCGAGCGCGCCCGTGGCCCAGGACGCCAGCAGCCAGGGGCCTACCCAGAGGAGCCGCCAGAGGATCGTCAGGTCGGTCAGGGACGTGAAGCGTTGCCATACGGCGAACAGGTAGATGAACCCGATGGGGCTGACCACGGCCATGAGGCTGCTGAAGTTCGCGAGCCGGGCGCCCTCGAGCGCGGGCACCCGCGTCAGGAACGGGAAGAGGGACGGAAACAGGACGAACAGGGGGAGCGACAGGTAGAGGAGCCCACCCACCACCCCGAGCCATTCGTACAGCCCGAGGGGTGGCGCGGGGCGAGCCGGCGCCGGCGAATAGGGCACCGGGGCGGGCTCCGAGCGGGGCGGCAGGGCGGGGCGGTGCGCCGTAGAGGCGCTCGGCACCGGCTTGGGTGGCATGGGAGACGGGCGCGCGGACCCGGGGAGCGTGGGCCCTGCGGTCCCCGCGGCGGCGGCAACCTCCGCGGCCGCGCGCCCATCGAAGTAGGCTCTCGCCGCGCTCCGCCCCGCGGCGACCAGCGCTTGCATCCGATCGGCCGACATCTCGAATTCCGTGGCCGTGTACCCCTTGGCGGGGAGCCGGCACACCTCGAAGCTCTGCAAGCACCGCTCGATCACGAGCTTGTCGCGGGCGCTCATCATCGTGTCCATCAGCTTCGAGATTCGCAGCACCATCTGGCTCGACGTGATCGTCTCCACGAGGCCGTCCGGCTCCGACGGGAGCGTCTCCACGCCGTCGACCTCCTGGTCCTCGTCGATGAGGAACCCGAGGTTCGGGACCGCCATGGGATCCGTTTCTCCCATGATCTCGACGATCTCGGCGAGGCCCGAGGTGATCAGGTCGAGCGGAAAGTTCGAGAGGACCCCGCCGTCCACGATGGTGTGTTCCGTGATGTCCTTGCCACGGTAGGTGCCCCAGGCGTCGAGCCACTTCACCTCCTGCCACACCAGGGGGATGCTCATCGACATGCGCACGGCCCAGCTGACCGGGAGGTCCGGGGTGGTGCGGGCATTGAAGACGAGCAGCTCCTGACCGTCGATGTCGGAGGCGAGGATCGACAGATCGGCGCCGACGATCTCGAAGAACTGCTTCATCGTGGCCGAACCGAGCCCCGCGCTACCCAGCCCGGCCGCGCGCAGGGCCGCCGGATCCAGCCTGGTCCCGAGCTCGTCGAGCTGGCTGGTGATCCAGCCGACGAACGCCGTCCCCTCGTAGACGCCGCCCCGCTCGAGGAGGGAGAACAACACCCGGAAGCCCTTGAAGCTGACGAGGCCGTCGAGCACCACCTTGTCGAGCGCCGATTCGAGGCGGTCCGCCACGAACGGCAGGTCGACGCGCTCCAACATCGCCGCGATGGCGCTGTCCCGGACCTGCCGCTCCTCGAACGAGGACGGCACGTCGGCAAAGGACGCGAACACGGACCTGCCCTCCGCGTCCTTCTTGCTCAGCTCCCGGTAGAGCCAGCCCGAATCTGCTCCGGCGGCCAGCAGCGTGGCGGTGATCGCCCCGGCCGAAGTGCCGACGAAGCGACGGGCGGTGTGGCCGCGGGACTCGAACTCCTGGAGGGCGCCGATGAACACGGCGCCCTTGGCGCCGCCACCTTCGAACACGAGGTCAAACTGCATGAATCGGCTCCTCGCGAACGCGGTCGACCGGACGACCTGGGTGCGCGCATGTGGCAGAGAGCACGGACGAGTGCAGGGCGTCAATCCCCACCGTCCTCGGGGTGCTTCGTCTCGACGCGGAGGTCACCGTACGTGCGGGCGCGTGCGCTCGAATAGCGAGGAGGAACGCCGAGTCACAGGCTCGTGCCAGGCGTCGGCCCCCGCGTACGACGCTGCCGAGGAGCTCCCGTTCGTCCCCGCGGTTGGTTCAGGCGTGCGGCGCCGCGCTACAGCCCGGTGTCGCCCGGCGGCTCGTCGAACAGAAACGCGGAGGTGGCCCCGAACTCGAGCACCGCGGACAGCTCTGGGCAGGTGCCTGCCTCGTCGGGGTACAGGTCCGCGCTCGACCGCAACAGGCTGATCGCGAGGTCCTTGATGTCGATGTCGTTGCGGCCCACGAGGAGGCTCACGACGTACTCCACGTCGATGCCGCCGCCGAGGTAGCCGGTCGCGCCGCCGTCGGCGTCGAGCGTGAACGACACCGCGGCGTCGTGCATCGTCAGCTCGAACGCGAGGTCGAAGATCTGCATCGGGATGGTCAGATCCAAGCCGCGCGCCTCCACCCGCCCATCCACGAGGGCCAGCCCCTCGATGCGGCTCGGGGTCACGGTCGGATCGATGTCGAACGTCTGCCCGGAGAGGAGCACGCCGTCGGTGCCGTGGCGAGGGGTGCCGATGCCTTGTACGGCCTCGAGGTGCACACAGGGGTCGTTCTGCCAGTCGTCCACACCCGAGAGGCGGAACAGGAGCAACATGTCTCCCGAGTCGATCGCGGCCTGCAGGAGGCCCTCGAGCGCGGCACCCTCGGTCGACTCGAGGATGGGGATGAAGGCGGAGAAGGCGTTGTCGATGCCCTCGACGCCCGCGGGGTCCACCAGGTCGGGCTGGTAGCAGCCATCCTCGTCGTCGGCATCGGACACCTCGCCGTCGAGATCGAATCCGATCGACACGCCGTCGGTTCGGCGGCCGAACGACATCGTACGTACGACGATGGTCTGCTCACGCGCTGGATCAGCGGATGGCTCACATGCGTCGGTGTTGTCGGGGGCGGCGGGCTCGACCGGCGCGGCACAGGCCAGGAGGAGGGCGATCATGCCTCGATCTCCGAGAGGCCGTCGGTGACGTAGCCATCCCCTTCGCCGTAGGAGGTGTCGGGGATGTCCATCGCGCGCACGATGGAGAGCATGACCTTGCTCACGTTCTCCTGGGTGTAGGACCGGTAGTGGTAGCCGGTCCGCAAGGCGCCGCAGCCGCCGCCCGCGAGCACGATGGGCATGTCGTCGACGGCGTGGAGCCGGGCCTCCGACACCTCGGAGGTGGCGAGCACCACGCAGTTGTCGAGCAAGGTGCCCTCCGCTTCGGGGATGGAGTCGAGCTTCGCCACGAGGTAGGCGAATTCTTCCATCACCTGCAGCGTGATGTCGTGCACCTCCGGCTGGTCGCCGGACTCGTTGTGGGTCAGGTCATGGTGGCCCGCGGTGGCGCCGTCGAACAGGACGTTGCTCACGGGGTCCGTGACCCAGTGGCCGAACACACGGGTCTGGTCGCAGCTGAGCGCCATCGCGAGCAAGTCGCAGAGCGCACGGCTGCGTGGGCCGATCTGGGGGCGCCCATCGATGTCGGGGTAGTCGAGCAGCGGCTCGTCCGGCATCGAGCAGGACTCGAGGTTCGGGGGGTCTTCCTGGAGCCGCGCCAGCCGTTGTTCGAGCTCTCGGACCCCGTCGAGGTGCTGCTCCAATCGGAGCGCGTCCGCCGCGCCGACGCGCCCCTTGAGCGTGTTCACGTCCGCCATCACGACATCGAGCACGCTCCGCCGGAGGCCCAGCGTCGGGTCGATGACGCCCTCCTCGCCGGGCAGGCGGAAGCCCGCGCCGAAGACGCGCTCGAAGAGGGCGTAGGGCGAGGACTCGGGCGGGTTGCGGCTGTTCGGGCCGTTGTAGGAGAGGCCGTCGGCGCCGGTGGCCGTGGTCTGGAGCGAGCTGTAGATGGTCTGACTGCCGACGAGCCCGGCGAGGTATTGGTCGATGGACGCGCGCGCGAACGTCATCGCGCCGCCGCTCTCGATCTCCGAGGCGCCGGTGAGCAGCCCCGCGACCCCCGAGGTGTGCGGGGTCACGTTGCCCGTCTTCACCGACATCCCGCTCACCACGGTGATCTTCGACTTGACCCCCGCGAGCGGGGCGAGCTCCTCGGAGAGCTCCCAGCTCTCGCCCTCGCCCACCGGCAGCCACTGCTCGGGCCGATTGCCGTTGCCCCAGAAGAACAGGCCGAAGCGCCGCGGGATGACCCCGCCGCAGGTCGCGCCGGCCTTCCGCGTGAGGTCCAGGAACGCCTCGAGGGGCGGCAGGCCCACGGTCACCACCGCCCCGCCGAGCAGGCCGCGCAGCACCGTGCGGCGCCCGATCGGGCGCCCGTGGAGATGAAATCGAGAACGCCAGCTCATTGGAGCTCTCCTACCTGCCGGAAGCCCGGGCTCGTGGCGATGTCGGCGAGCAGGGGCTTCACGCGGAAGCTGGCCTCCTCGAAGCCCGCGGCGTGCCACTCGACGAGGGCCTCCTCGCCGTCCGCGATCGTGCGGGCCGTGGCGTAGCGGTACAGGGTCTCGGACAGACAGGGACCGATGCGGTCGTGTTCGGCGACCGCGGCGCCGAGGTCCACGGGGTCCGCGAAGGCGGCGCCGTCGAGGTCCCCGGAGGCGTCGATGGTGGCGCCGTTCTCCGTGAGACGGGTGGCCGCGAGCCCGTCGAAGTTCTCCAGACCGAGCCCGATGGGGTCGGTGAGCTGGTGGCACGCGGCGCACGTCGGGTCCGCGAGGTGCGTCGCGATGCGCTGGCGGAGGGTAGGAGAGGTGGCGTCCGCCTCGGGGATCGACGTGTCGACATCCGCCGGCGGCGCCGGGATTGTCTGACAGAGGAGGATCTCACGGATGAACTTCCCGCGGAGCGTCGCGGAGCTCGCGGTGGGGTGGGACTGGAGGGCCAGGAAGCTCGCCTGCCCCAGGAAGCCGGCGCGCAGGCCGTCGTCCGCGAGCTCGACCTCACCGAAGCCGGACCGGGTCGGCGCGGGGACGTTGTAGAGCGCGGCCAGCACCGGGTCGAGGAAGGCCCGCCGGGTGGTGAAGAAGGTGCGCCAGTCCTCGTCGTAGAAGACGATGGCCTCGATGCCGAGCAGCGTCTCCTCGCGCGCGGAGGGGCCTACTTCGGGGCTCATGTGGGTGAACAGCGCGGGGTCCTTGTTCAGGGCGTCGAGCTGGTCGAGCTCGAGCACCTCGGTGAAGAAGGCGCGGACCCCCTCGTGGGCGCGCGGGTCGGCCAGCAGGCGCTCCACCTGCGCCGAGAGCCCGGCGTCGGTCACGAGCTCTCCCGCGTCGGCGGCGTCGAGCAGCGTGGCGTCGGGGGTGCTGTTCCAAAGGAAAAAGGAGAGGCGCGAGGCCATCTCCACGCTGGTGTAGCGGCGCCGGGTGGGGTCTTCGGGGTCCGCCTCGCCGGCCTCCTCTCGATAGAGGAAGGCGGGGGACTGGAGCAGGGTGGCAAGCGCGTACGTGACGCGCGCGGCGCCGTCGTCGAGGACGGCGTCATCGAGGGTGGACGCCGCCAGATCGCCGATCGCCACGACCTGGTCGACCTCGGCGACCGTCAGCGTACGGCGCCACGCGAGGCGGCCGAAGGTGGTGACGAAGGTGCGCAAGCAACCGTCGACCGCGGGGTCGCAGCCGGCGAGCGTGGCGGTGCGCGAGGGATCCGCGGCTACCTGCTCCGCGAGGCTGTAGGCCGCGGCCTCGTAGCGCTCCACCCCCACCGGGGAGATGGCGGTGACGGCCGCCCCCACCGCGTAGAGGCCGTCGATCGCGGTGTCCGGCTCGAGGCTGGTCGGCACCACCAGGCCCTCCCCGAGCAGCTCCACCACGACGTTGGCGTACTGCGCCTGGGTCAGCCGGCGGAGGGCCGGGGCGGCGGGGCTGAGCGCGGGTGCGTCACCGCGGAGGGCGACGGATGCGTCGGGTGGCACGTCCGGGGCGCACGATGCGAGCGCCAGGAGCGTACCCAGCGTCATCGAGGCGCGGGAAGCGTGGAGGGAGGAAGGCGGCACGACAGGCCAGGCGAACCGGAAGGATAGCAGGAGCCCGACCGTTTGAGGGAGCCCGCCCGCACGGGAAGGCTTGCCGCCGCGGCGGCAGCGGGAAAGGTATCCGAGATGTGGTTCCGGCCTGCCCCCTGTCTGCTCCCCGCGGCCCAGCTCCTGCCCGGCCGCCCCGATGCCGTCCCGGTCCAGGAGCCGCACCACGTGCTCGGCACCCGGCTCGCGCCTCCGTTTCCGGAGGGGTCGGAGGTCGCGACGTTCGGCATGGGGTGCTTCTGGGGGGCGGAGCGAAAATTCTGGTCGATGGACGGCGTGTGCTCCACCTCCGTGGGCTACGCGGGCGGCGCGACGCCGAACCCGACCTACAAGGAGGTCTGCTCCGGCCGCACCAACCACAACGAGGTGGTGCAGGTGGTGTTCGACCCCGCGAAGCTGCCCTACGAGGCGCTGCTACGCGTGTTCTGGGAGAGCCACGATCCGACGCAGGGGATGCAGCAGGGCAACGACGTCGGCACGCAGTACCGCTCAGGGATCTACGTCGCCAACGCGGGGCAGCGCGCGGCGGCCGTGGCGTCGCGCGCGATGTATCAGCGTGAGTTGACCGCCGCTGGCCTCGGGCCGATCACCACCGAGATCGAGCTCGCGGGCCCGTACTACTACGCCGAGGCCGCGCACCAGCAGTACCTCGCGAAGAACCCGGGCGGGTACTGCGGGCTCGGGGGCACCGGGGTGTCCTGCCCGATCGGCGTGGCGAAGGTCAGCTGATTTTAGCCCGCCGGCGTGTCAGGGCGAGCGCGGCGAGCAGCAGCGCGCCTCCCGCGCCGCCTGCTCCGGTGCCCGGCACCGACGTGCACCCGGAGGTGGGGGGCGGAAGCGGGGGGCAGGCCCACGCGCCGGGGTCGGTATCGAAGCAGTCCGCCGGGGTGACCACCCCGTCGGCGTCCTGGTCGTAGTCGGACGCGCCGTCACAGTCCTGGTCTACGCCGTCGTACCAGGTCTCGATCGCGGCGGGTGACACATCCGCGCGTGTATCGTCGCAGTCGCCGCCGCCCCCGACGTCGGCGCCGTCGCCATCGGCGTCCCAATCCGAGGCGCCGTCACAGTCCTGATCCAGGCCGTCGTACCAGACCTCGGTCGCCTCGGGAGACACATCCGCGCGCGTGTCGTCGCAATCGCTGCCGCCGCTCGACTGGGCGTCGAAGCTGTCGCCATCGCGATCATGGTCGGAGCCTCCGTCGCAATCCTGGTCGACGCCGTCGTACCAGACCTCGGTCGCGTCGGGCGACACGTCCGCGTCGGTGTCGTCGCAGTCGAGGCCGCCGGAGCCGATGGCGTCCTCGCCGTCTCCATCCTGATCGTGGTCCGACGTGCCGTCGCAGTCCTGGTCGACCCCGTCGTACCAGAGCTCGGTCGCGTCGGGTGACACATCCGCGTCCGTGTCGTCGCAGTCGGCGCCGCCGCCCCGGGCGTCGTCGAAGGTGTCGCCGTCCTGGTCGTAGTCCGACGCGGTGTCGCAATTCTGGTCCACGCCGTCGTACCAGACCTCGACGGCGGCGCTGTGGATGGTGGGCTCGGTGTCGTCACAATCGCCACCACCCCAGACGAGGGCGCGGTCGCCGTCTCCGTCCTGGTCGTAGTCGTCGGAGCCATCACAGTCTTCGTCGATCCCGTCGTACCAGATCTCGGGGTAGCCGGACCACTCCTTCGGGTTGGTGTCGTTGCAGTCCGTGCCGCCCCAACTCAGGGCGTCTTCCCCGTCGGTGTCCTGGTCGTAGTCCGACTCGCCGTTGCAGTCCTGGTCCACGCCGTCGTACCAGATCTCGGCGGCGCCGGTGAAGATCGCCGGATCGGCGTCGTCACAGTCGCCCCCCCAGCCTACGGCGCGCTCCCCGTCTGCGTCCTGGTCGTAGTCATCCGCGCCGTCGCAGTCCTGATCGACCCCGTCGTACCAGGTCTCCACCGCGGCGGTGTAGATGTCCGGGTCGGTGTCGTCACAGTCGGTGCCCCAGCCGAGCGCGCGATGACCGTCGCCGTCCCGATCGAAGTCGTCCCCCTCGTCGCACCCCTGATCGACCCCGTCGTACCAGGCCTCCGGTGCGCCGGGGTAGGCCTCCGGATCCTCGTCGTCGCAGTCGCCGTCGAGCACGCTCGCGCCGTCTCCGTCCGCGTCGTCCTCCCACAGGCTGATCGTGGAGGGGCTGCCCCAGAGCCACTCGACATCGTCTCCGCCGTCCGCGCAGCCATCGGGAGCGTACCAGCGCTCGCCGTCGATCTCCACCGCCACGAAGAGCCACGCCGGTACGGCGCCGGCGGGCACGCTGCCGGTCCAGCTCCCCGCGCCGTCGTCCAGCAGCGACCACGTCGCGTCGGGGCCGACGACATCCACCGCGGTGACCAGGTGCGCGCGGTCGGACGGGACGGACACCGCGACGTCGAGGTCGTAGCTGGCGGGCGCCAGGAGGGGGGAGCCGAGCCCGCCGAGCACGGTCCCGGCGGACGACCACTGCAGGGACATCGGGAGCGCGGGACCGCTCGTGACGTAGGTGCGCCGACCGATGATCGCGTCGTGGAGGGTGTCGCGGTCGAAGGCCTCGGAGGGGTCGAGGACCGCCACGGTGAGGCCACCGCCGTACAGGTGCGTCGGCTGCTCCGTGTCGATATCGCAGACGCCACCCGGCTTGCTGTCGTGCGAGTCGGTGCCTCCCACGAACCCGAAGGACAGCCCGTACCCGTCGGGATCCATCGCCGAGAGCACGGTGGAGCTCTCGAAGATGCCCTCGCCCGGAACGTCGTAGTCGCCGGAGTCCAGGCCGTTTCCGTGCTCGGAGTAGATCTCGACGGCGGGCTCGTAGGTCGCGTCGAAGCAGCCCCAGTCCGTCTCCATCGGCATGCGGACGGAGGGGTGATGCGGGAGCAGGAGCGCGGGCCCGAATTCGGCCGCGAGCCCGTCCATCCACGTCCAGATGTCCTCGCACGCGTCGACCGCGGAGCCGGAGCCGATCCGGACGTCCGCGAGGCTCAGGTCGGCGAGCGCGGCCTTGTCGCCGAACATCAGCAGGGTCTTGTGGCCGAGGCGCGCGCCCGTGCCGCGCATCGTGAACCAGACCTCGCCCGCGGGCAGGGTGACGAACCCGTTCTCGGGATCGTGCGCGTCCTGGACGGCCGCGGTGAGCGCGTGGAAGTCCCCCGCGGAGAGCGCGGCCCCCCCGTTCACATGATCGGTGATCGCGACAAAATCGAGCCCGTTGTCCTTCGCCGTGGTGAACACGTCGGCGAAGCTGCCGCACGTGCCCTCACAGTCCCCGAAGTCGGACGAGCCGCCGTCCCCCGAGTAGCCGGTGTGGGCGTGGAGGTCACCCAGGTAGAACGCGCCGTCACCGAATGTCTCGTAGGCCGACGCGGATGTCGGTGCGAGGAGCAGCGCGAGGATCGATATCCTCGCCGTGTACGCCGTATTTGTGAACGAGTTGGACATGGTGGCGCGAAGTTACCCTTTTCTTCCGCGGCCGTCGCGCCGAATGGGTGTTGGGGCGAATCTTCGTCCGGGTTAGAGGCGCCCACGGGGAGGGGGCGCATGGTTCCAGGAATGTCACTGGGCTTCACCGAAGTGTCGACGAGCGACCTGAAGCGGGCGTATGGGCTGCTGCACCGGGGCGACTTCGACGTGCCGGTCACGCCGTGGGGGCTGGCGCGCGTCGGCTTGCAGCACTGCCAGAACGCGCTGCTGACCCACCTCCGTGGGCTCGACGCGGCGGGGGTGCGCGCGGTCCTGACCTGCGTGCTGGCCGAGCGCATCGGGCAGACCACCGGTGAGGGCATTGGCCAGGACTGACCGGCTCAGGCGCCGATGGGCCTCGCTCCTGGCGTGGGTCCGGTCGCCCCCACCCGACGATCCCTGGTCCGGCCTGCTCCCGCCGCTCTCCCGCCCCACGTTCCCGCGTGCCCATGGCGCGCTCGCGATGGCGGCGCTCGTCGTCACGGCGGGGCTGTTGCTCTGGCCGCTCCCGGTCCAGCTCCACGATCACCTCCTCGGCGTTCCGGGCAACCCGGAGATGTCCGGCGCGCTCACGACGTGGATGGCCGTCGCGGCTCACGGCGGGGGCCTGTCCGACCTGGTGTGGGTGCCGGACGCGAACTTCCCGATGGGCACCGATCTGGTCGCGCGGCAAGCCTGGCCGCTCGACGCGGTGCTCGCGCTGCCGCTCCACGCCCTCTTCGGCTGGCCGGATTGGTTCAATCTCGGCGTGTGGATGTGGCTCTCGGTCATGGGGATGGGCGCCGCATGGCTCGGGAACAGGTGGTGGAACGATCCGTTGGCGGGGTTCGTGTGCGGCGTGGGGTACCAGGCCTGCAACCTCGCGGCGATGGCCCTGGGCGGGCGCGTCGTCCTCGTCGCGGCGCTCGGCCTGCTGCCCCTGGTGGTGGGGCTCTGGATCCGAGCGTTGGATCGGGGCACGTGGCGCGCCGCGGCCCTGTGTGGCGTGGCGCTCGGCGGGCTCGAGCTCGCGTATTGGTTCGGCGCGCTCTGGGTGGTGCTCGCGGCGCTCCCGCCGCTGCTGCTCACCCTCGCCGCGCGGCGTTGGGAGGCCGCCTGGGTAGCGTGCACGGGCACGCTCGCGGTGGCCCTCGCGGCCGCGGGCCTTCCCCTCGCGTGGATGCTCGCCAATGTACCGTTGCTTCCCGGCGCCAACGGATCGAGCGAGTCCCTGTTCCTCCTGTCGGACGGATGGGTGTCGGCGTATGAACTCACGTTCACACGGGGGCTGCTCGGTGGAGCGTCCTCGGCGGCTACCCTCCCGTGGTTCGAGCAGGCCCCCTCGCCCGTGGCGGCGGCGATCGCGGCCCTCGGCGCGCTGGCCTGGCTCCGCTCCGGCCGTCGGGTGGCGTATCCGCTCTGGCTCGTGCTCGTCGGCGCGGTCTTCGCGCTCGGGCCCTACCTCGTCGTGGGCGAGACGAACCTTTTCCTGCCCTACGCGGGCCTGCTCCCGCTCCCCGGATTGGGGCGCATGTGGTGGCCGGCACGGCTCCTCGCGGTCACCGAGGTGGGCCTGGCCCTGCTCGCGGGCGGGCTCGTCGTCTGGATTCGGTCCCGCCCGAGCGCGATCCGGACGCTCGCGAGCGGGCTCGTGCCCGTGCTTCTGCTCGGCGCCGCCGCGCGACACAGCGTCCGCCCCCTCGGGATGACCCCCTGGCCGCTGGACAACGCCGCTCTCGAAGCGGATGCCCCCTTCGGTGAGGCCGGCACGCCGGTGTTGGCCCTGCCCTATCCGGGAGCCCCGACGGACAGCGCCCACTCCGTGACCTTTTACCAAATCGGGCATCGGCGCCCCCTGGTCGACGGTCGGGGCGCCCCCGGCTTCCAGGCGGACACCGATCCGGTCACGAGCGCGCTGCATGCCCGTTTTCCGGCCCTCGACCAGCTGGCCCGCCTCGGCCTGGAGGGCGCGCTCTCGCTCGACGCCGAGGGCCTCGCGTCGCTCCGCGGGCTCGGCATCGACCGCTTCTACGTCGACCTCGAGGCGTTCGGCTCCTTCGCCGATCGGGCCCGCGAGCAGCTGCTCGCCCTCGAGGCGATCACCGGTCCCCACACGGTCTCCGGGCGGTTCTGGATCGTGCCGTTGCCCGCCGTCCCTACCGCCGCTGATGCAGCGCCGTCCCCGGCGGCAGCCGGCTGAACAGGTGGTCGACAGCGTCCGCGCCGCCGCGCCCGCCCACGCCCTCGATCGGCCCCGCCACCACCACCACCACGCCCGCACCTCCCTGGCCGAGGTGACGCACCAGGGCGAGCACGTCCTCCACGACGGGCCGGCCCGGCCCCGCCCACCACACGGTGCCCGCGGGTGGATCCGCGGCGAGCGCCGGGCCCACGTACACCGTGCGGCTGCCGACGGGAAGGGCGGCGATTTGCACGGCGGGATCGGCATCGAAGGCGACCCGGGTGGGCGCGCCGCCGGCCGGGCGGCCGAGGGGCACGCCGGGGAGCACGGGCACCGCGAGCTGCCGCACCCACACGACGCCGCCGAGGAGGGCGAGCGTCCCCATGAACCAGGGGATCCACCAGCCGCCCGCGGGGCGGACCCCCGCGCCGGCCGTCGTCTCGTCGCCGCCGAGGCCGGGGGCCATCAGCACGACGGTGTTGTTCCACGGGGCCTGGCCCGAGGGGCTGGTCGGCGCGTTCGGCACGAGATCGGAGATCGAGAGGTTGCTCACGTCGTGAACGCCGCCGTCGGGGGCGGGGCGAAGGGACAAGGAGGGGGTGTCGCCGCCGTGGATCGAGACGGTGGCGCGGAAGGAAGCCCCGCCCGATGTCAGGGTGAGCTCGCCCGCGTCCCCCATCACGTTGTCCAGGCGCCCGGCCCACAGGGCGTCCCCCGCTTCGATGTCGGGCGGCGCACCGTCATTCGCGAGCGTGGCGAAGCGGGTGGCGCCGCCGACGTCGGAGAAGCTGACCTCGGCGGTGGGGCCCGCGAGGAGGGCGTCGGGATCGATGACGTTCACGACCACGCCGCGGCCGCCCGCGGAGGCTCCGCCCACGAACGCGAGGACCAGGCCGATCAGCAAGGGCAGGAGCGAGGTCAGGGGACACCGCCTACGGCATAGGCCACGACCAGCTCGCCGCCGTCCGTCGAGGAGCGCGGGGCTGGGTCGAGCGTCGTGAGCGCCTCGGTGAGCGCCGCCCGGTCGGCGGGGGAGTAGAAGTCGGGGTGGAGGGCCACGGTGACAAACCCCTCGGCGCCGAGGAGGCTGCGAACCGCCGCGATGTCACGGGCGAGGAGCAGCGCCGTGAGCGGATCCGCCACGGCCGCGCGAGGGTTGCGCGCCCACGTGGTCTCCTGGCAGTGGTCGGCGATGGGGCGCTGGTGCACCGTCTGATAGTAGCAGGCCCAGCCGCGCGACCAACTGTTCAGATCGTCCCCTTCCTCTTCCGATACGGGGTACAAATCGAGGACGGGGCCGGAGCTCGCTCCGTACGCGGAGGGGACCGTCCCGATCTGTGTCATCTGCCGGAAGGGCATCCCCACGATGAAGAAGGCCTCGAACACCACGAAGCCGAGCACCGCGGCGGTTGCCGGGATCCGGGTTGCCAACGCCTGCGCCACACACGATGCGACCGCGCCGCCGCACAGCGCCCACACCCATCCGAGCCGCAGGGGGAACCGGAGATAGCCGGCGCCGGGGAGCTCGAGGAGCGCGGAGAACGGCAGGGGGAGGGTGGGATGGAGGGCGTCGAGCGCCAGGCGAGGCCCCAGCGACAGCACGAGCGCGACGGCGCCGACGCCGAGGACTCGCCGCCAGCCGAAGGGCCGCGAGCCGGCGCCGAAGCCGAGGACCCACGGGCTCACGAGGCAGAGCGCGAGCACGGTCGCCGAGAGGGTGGCCGCGATCGAGTGGCCCCCACGGTCGACCTCGGGGGCCGCCCCGGCGAGGGAGACCAGGGACGCGGAGCCGACCTGGACGGCGCCGGCGACCTCGGCCGGGGTGAGATCGGTGACGAGGTTCGCGTTGTACGAGCCCTGGCTGTAGCCGTAGACGTACCAGGCCACGAAGGGGAGGACGGGGAGGAGCGCCGGGAGCATCGCGAGGAGCGCGCGAGCGCGGTGGCGGCCGAGGAGCGCCGGAATGGCGAGCCCGAGCGCGAGGATGCCCGCGCCGATCCCGAGATACGCCGTCGTGAGCCCCGTGAGCACGAACCAGGCGCCCGCGAGCAGCCCGTCCCTCGGCCTGCCGTTTCTTCCCGTGGCATCCAGCCAGGCGATCCCGAAGAGCGGAAGCCACGGATCGATCACATGGTAGATGTGGCCTTCGAGCAGGGCGGTCGCGGCGATGCCGTTGAACGCGAACGCGACGCCGCCGATGAACGACCACGGTGCGCGGGCCCCGAGCCGGCGCGCGAACGCTTCGGCCGCGGTGGCGGACGCGGCGAGGCCGAGGATCTGGAGCAGGTTGAAGGCGAGGGGCCCAGCGGCGAGGCGGAGGAGGGGAGAGAGGAGCACCAACAGCCAGCTCTCGGGCCGGTGATATTCGGCGCCGTCCGGCCAGCCGGTCAGCGTGTCGGTCATGTCGGGGTACAGGCGCGCGCCCGCGTCGATCATCCACACGACGCCGATGCCATCGAAGTGCCGGACCGCCAGGGCGTCGCGACCGGCGATGGCGGCCGGCCATGTCCAGGCCACCGCGAGGAACAAGAACAGGAGGGGGGCCACCCACCGGCGGCGCGTCATCGACGCTCCAGGCTCCGCAGCCACCGTTGTCCGAGCCACGCCACGTAGACGAGGGCGAAGTTGGCCCAGCCGAGGGTCGCGGCCACCCAGGTCATGTCGCTGGCCATCACGCTGCGGGTGAGCTGTGCCAGGGCCACCCGGCGGGCGTTCGGGGGATCGTCCAGATCGAGCGACCAGGTGAGGTGATCCCCCTCGGCGGAGACCTTCTCGATGCTCGCGTACGCCACGAAGGGCGCGATCCCATCGGCGGTGCCGGTGATCCGCACGGGCAGCGCGCGGACGGGCTCGCCGACGAGCTCGGCGGTGAAGTGGTGATCGCCGGCGAGCGGGTCGGGGGCGACGCCGTCATCGCGGAGCTCGACCGTCCGGTCGACGCCGAGCCAACGGGCGGTCAAGGAGAGGTGCAAGGCGGGGAAGCTGCCGCCGCTCACGACCTCGAAGCGCACCGCTTGGGTCGAGGGGGCGGCCGGCGCGGCATGGCCCGCGGGCGCCGCGAGCACGAGGGCGAGGAGGAGGGAGGGGGAGGGCACCGCCGGGAGGGTAACGGGCCGCCCGTGACCTCGCCCCCGAGGCGCCCCGTGTAATGCCGCCGACAGGACAGGAGCCCCAAGCGCGGAGGATGATCCACCCATGAGTGACCAGAACAGTAGTGTGGCAGTGAAGCTCCGCGCCGGTTTCTCGCTCGTCGAGTTGATGATCGTCGTGGCGATCATCGGGGTCCTCGCGGCGATCGCCGTGCCGAGCTTCATCGAGATGCAGCTCAAGGCGAAGCGCGCCGAGCTCCCGGGGATCGTCGACAGCCTCAAGACCGCGGAGCTGGCGTACGACGCCGCCTTCGATGCCTACCTCGAGCTGCCGCTCCAGCCGCGGCTCGACGACGCCCTCGACAAGCAGATGGTGGACTGGACCACGGACCCCTCCTGGCAGGCGATCGGCTGGGGGCCGGACGGCAAGGTGCGCGGCAACTACCAGGTGGGCCTCTCCCAGATCGACCACCCGGGGGTGCCGTTCCTGGTGACGGGGCGCACCGATATCGACGGGGACGACGCCCTGTGTGAGTACACGGCGACGGACCTGCAAAATGCAGAAATCACCCCCATGCGGCAGTTCTTGTATTGAGTGTGTGCCCACGGGGTGCCTACCCACTCAATCCTCCAACGGTTCAATAGTGGGGAGGCTTCTCGTAGTTGAGCGATCCTTCGTCGTCGGCGGGTTCACCCTCCGATCGGCGCACGGCGGCGGCGCGGAGCTCGGCCACCTCGCGGCGTAGCGTCAGCAGCTCGTCTCCCAGCCCACGCACCACCGCGTCGAGCTCGCTCACCTGGTTCTCGAGCCAGGCCATCTTCATCTCGAGCTCGCGGGTCTCGCCGGTCGAATTGTCAGGCATCGTTCCTCCCGCGCGAGAGCTATCTCGGTCAGGACCCGGGCGGCGCTTCGGGGGGAGGGGCCGGCGCCGGCGTGGGATCGGGAGCCGCCTCCGGAGCGGGCTCGTCGTCTCCCTTCCTCCGCTTCTTCTCCCGCGGTGGGAGGCGCACCGACTCGTTTCCCGCGCGCGAAAGGACCGGAAAGTGCCAGGCGACGCGGAGGTGGGCGAAGAGGGGGACCTCCCCGAGGTCGACGTTCGACGGGAGATCGCGAACGATGTAGACGGCGGGCCCGAAGTCCATCGTGAACGAGCGGATGTCCTTCGGGCCCCAGATCCGCGCGGACCAACCGAACGCCACCCACGCCTCGTAGAACGCTACGGGGGCGGTGGTGCCGACCTTGGCGAAAAAGCCGTTCCGCCAGGGGCGCTCGCCGAATTGCGCGGCGACCCCCGCCGCGATCATCACGTTCGGGTAGTAGCCCTCGCCCACCGCCCACCCGGCGCGGTAGCCGAGGTCGGCTTCGAGGAAGACGGGCCGCGAGAGCTGGGCCTGCACCACCCCGCCGACGAGGCTGCCGCCGCCCACGGAGGGGCCGAGCGTGAGGCCTACGCCCTCTGCGCGCGCGGAGGGGGCGGTGAGGAAGAGCACCGTCAGGAGCGGCAGAACGAGCGACACGGAGCGTCGCAGGGACTGGTGCAGGGAGCGGAAGGTAGGGGAGGGCATTGGGATCCCGAGAGGATCATCGCACGAATTGTGCGGGAGGTCGATGAGGTGTACGATCCGGTCGATGTCACCGTCCCTCTTGTTCTTCGCTTGGTTGGCGGCCTGCGCCGCGCCAGGGCTCTCGCCCTCGCTCGACCTGCGCGGTGATGGGATGTCCGCGGCATTTCCGTCGGACACGACGCTGATCGTCGGCGGAGATTTCCTCGCTGCCCGCCGCTCTGCTCTCGGTGCCGGCGTGCTCGCACGAGCTGGAATGAGCGCCGCCGATCTCGACGCCGCCGTGTTGGCCGTGGGAGGCCCAGCCGCCGGGGCGGGCGCGGTGGACCAGGTGCGGGTGGGCTGCGGGGACGCCGGCTGCGCGGCGCTGCTCGAGGGGGACTTCGCGAGCGAGTTCGAGGGGGACCCGCGCGGGGCACGCCTCGGGCAGCCCCTCCGGAAGCGGCTCGAGGAGCTGGATGCGGGGGCGATCCGGACGAGCGCTGCTCCGGGCGCGCTGCCCGGTGTAGATGCGGTGGGGAGGTCCGGAGAGCGCTACAGCCTCCGCGTCTTGTCCAGCGAGAAGGCGGTCGTGGGGGACCGCGCGGCGGTGCGCGCCATTCGGCGCTCGCGAGGCGAGGAGCTTCCCGGCGCGGAGGACGCACCGCCCGGCGCGGGCCTGGACCTCACGCGCATCGACGGGGACGTCCCCGCGGGGGACCTCTGGATCGTCGCCTGGGATCTCGAACGCCTCGTGAGCCAGGCGTCGCGTCGGGTCGAACGAGGTTCCCCCGGCGCGGGGAACGCGCTGCGGGAGCGGGTGGCCCGGGCCGTGGCGAATTCGCCGATCCCCCTCGAGGACATCGCGACGGTGGCCCTCTCGGTGGGCCTCGGCTCGGGGGGGCTCGACGCCACGCCGGAGCAAGGGATCGAGGCCCGCCTCCGGGTGCGGTGCCAGAGCGAGGGCGCGGCCCTCCTCCTCTCGGTCGCGATGGAGGCCGCCGCGGCCCGCTCGCCGGAGGCCATTGGCGTGTCGGTCGTGCGGGTGGGGCCGGTCGTCGAGGCCGTCGGCGCCATCGGGGCGCCCGAGCTGCTGTCGCTCCTGGAGGGCGGATGATCGGGTACCTCGCACCGTACGGGCCGGATGACGTCACGCGTCGCATCTTCCGCTCCTACCAGTGCGGCCTCTGTCACACCCTCGGCGCCGAGTACGGGGTCCGCTACCGGATCTTCGCCGGGCCCGACATGGTGTTCCTGAACGTCTTCTACGACCTGATGGGGGCGGGGCTCGCGGACGAGGGGCGTCGCGCCTGTGTCGTGGCGCCGGTGATCTCCAGCCTGCCCGTGCGTGCGCGCACCGATCACGCGCGGTTCGCCGCGGCGTTCGGCGTCTACATGGCGGTGGAGAAGCTCCGGGACGATTGGGAGGACGAGCGATCCTGGCTCAAGTGGCTCGCCTGGCGCGCGTTCCGGCCGGGGTGGGTCCGCGCCCGGGCCACCCTCGTCGAGCAGGGATTCCCCGTGGCGTCGGTCGAGGCGTGGATGCGCGCCCAGTCGACCGTCGAGAAGAGCGGCGACCCGAGCCCGAGCCTGGCGGAGGCGTCGGCGCCAACCCGCGCGATCGCCAGGATCCTCTTCGGGCACGCGGCGCTCACGGCGGTGGCCGGAGAGGCCGCGCGGCCGGGGCTCGAAGCCCTCGGCGACCGCGTCGGCGGCTTCCTCTTCTACCTCGACAACCTCCTGGATCTCCCCAAGGATCTGCGCGCCCGCGGCTACAACGCCCTCGCGCGCCGCTTCGATCTCGTGGCCGAGCCCGACCGGATGCCGGACGAGGTCCTCGCCGCCGGCATCGCGGGTGCGCGCGCCCAGGTGGACGATCTGGAGGGGCTCGTCGCCACCCTCCCCGTGAGTGCGCAGCGCGGCTACATCACGCGCACGCTGGTCGTCGGGTTTCGCGACAAGCTCCGGCGGTACGAGCGGCTCGACGCCACCGCGCGGCGCACCGCCACGCTGGGGAGCGTGCTGCCCCCCAAGCCCACGCCGACCGCGGTGCTCGAACGTGTGGTGGCGCGGCCCTGGGCACGCCTGCGCTACCGCGTACAGTTGACGGCCTCGCTGCTGGCGATGTGGCTCGTGCCCCGCACCGGCTGGGCGGAGGACTGGTGGCCCGAAGGCGCGGACAGCGCCTCGCTCGACAGTGCCTCTCTCGACACTGGCGCCCTCGACACGGCCGCCGTTCTCGACACCGCGAGCGATCCTGGCGGCGGCCTCGCGGACACCGGCGACTCGAGCAGCAGCAGCGACGACTGCGGAAACGTGTGCGATCCCTGCACGAGCAACTTCGGTTGGGTCAGCTGCGACTCGGACGTGTGCACCGACCCCTGTAGTGACGCCTGCGACTCGGTGTGCGGCGCGGCGTGTGACGACGCCTGCGACATCGACTGCGGCGACGGCTGCAGCTGCTGAGGGTCGACCCCGCGTCGCCCGATGCCGCCGATGCCTGGGCCTCCACGTGCCTCCGCCGGTCGAGCCCCGTCTCCTGGGCCCTGTCCCGGATCCTGTGCACCCGCCCCGGCTTCGTCGCCTTCACGAGGGTGTACGGATATTTTCGCTGGGCGGACGACATCGTGGACGCGCCGGGCCGCGATCCGGCTCTCGTCGCGGAGTTCGTCGTGTCTCAACGGGCGCTCGTCGCGGGAGAGCGGGCCCCGGCGGCGCTGCCCGAGGCCGCGCTCCGCCTGGCGCTGGCCGACGCCGCGCTGCTCCCGATCGTGATGGGCATGTGGGAGGCGCTCGCGTTCGACGCGGCGCGAGGGACGGCCCCCCTCCCGAACGACGTGTTGGACCGGCAGGTCGCCCACGTCGGGGACGCCTACCTCGCGGCGATGTGGCTCTGCTCGGGCGCCGCCGGCGCGCCGCCGCCGGGGCTCGCCGCCCTCTCCCGCGCCGCCACGCTCACTCACGTCCTGCGCGACCTCGAGGTCGATCTCGCCCTCGGCTACGTCAACCTGCCGCCCGGTGTCTCCGCCACGGACGGCGGTGCCGTCGCGGCCTGGGTCCTGGCGCGGTGCGAGGACGCGGAGGCGCGGTTCGCGGAGGGGGCGCGGATCCTGCCGGTCGTCCGGCCGTGGCGCACGCGCTGGCTCGTGGGGTTGTTCGCCTGGCGGTACCGGCGGGTGCTGCGGAGAATCACGGCTCGGTACGGAGCTCCACCCGGGCCACGGTCGTGAGCGGCCCCATCGCCGCGGTGTCGAAGGTGACGAGCTCCAGCGCGGAGGGCCGGAAGGGCAGCGGTGGGAGCGACCGGAGGCCCGCGATCGCGGCGGCCACGGGGCGCGTGGGGCGGGTGTCCCCGAACGGCCCGACCGTGAAGTGGGGCACGTAGGGAGCGAAGCGGACCTCGCGCCGATCGTGCGCGAGCAGCGCGCGTTCGAGCGGCGATCGGAGCGCGTCGAGGCCTCCCGCGGGGGCGTGCACCTCCAGGAACGGGCAGGAGAGGAAGGCGTTGAGGCCCCCGACGTGGAGGCAGGGCGCCAGCGGGTCGGCGGCCCGGAGCGCGGCGACCTGGGCCTCGAGCGTCGTGTGCGCCACATCATCGTCCCGCTCGGGGGCCGCGGTCGGAAACCCCGCCACGAACAGGGTGATGTGGGGGTCGGTGAAGGGGCGGGCGCCGTGCGGCGCGAGGACGTCGAGCATCGCGGCGTGGCGGGAGAGCACCGCCGGATCCTCCACCCGGAGCACCCACACCGCGTAGCGCGGCCGCCCGAGGTGCCACGCCTCGCGCGCGCCGGGGGTGGGCCCGAGCGTGGTCGGCGCGGCGGTGAAGCGGGACCAGACCGCGTCGAACGGGGAGGGCTCCCGGGCGAGCAGGCGGCGTGGCATCCGAGGCGGCTATCCAGGCTCGGCGTTAGCCGCAGGGCTCGATGCACGTCTGCTTCACCAACCTCTGGCACGCTCCCGACGTGCGTGATCCCGACGCGCTGGTGGACGCGGACGAGACGCGCCGGGGCTTCGGGGCCGCGCTCGCCGCCCGCGGCCACCGGGTGACGGTCGTGCAGGAGGCGCCCTGGCGCGCCACGGTGAAGCGCGAGGGCGTGACCTGGGAGCTGGTCCCGCCGTCGGCGGCCACGCTCGCGTCCCGACGGTTGCTTCAGCTGACCGGGCACCCGTCGCCGCGCGTCCCCGCGCCCGCCACCGCCGTCCCACCCGTGGTCCTGGGCCTGCGGCCGGACGTGATCCACAGCTTCGACCTGGTCTTGTATCCCTCCCTCGCGCTCCTGGGCGGGGTGGCCCGTCGGCTGGGGGTGCCGCTCGTCGCGCACTTCCACGGGGGCGCGCCCGCGCGGAACCCGGCGTGGCGGCGGGTCGAGCGTCGGGCGCTCGCGAACGTCGCGCGCCTCCTCTTCACCACGCGCGCCCGGGGGCGCGAGTGGGTGGAGAGCGGCGCGCTCGCGGACGAGGGGCGGATCGTCGAGATCTTCGAGACGTCGACGTTTTTCGGCTCCGGTGCCCGCCCCACGGACCGCCGCAGCCCGGACACGCGCCTGTCCGCCGGACCCCGCTTCCTCTCCGTGGGTCGCCTCGACCCGGTGAAGGATCCGCGCACCACCCTCGACGGCTTCGCGCGGATCGCGCGGGTTCGTCCCGACGCGCGGCTGGTCCTCGCGTGGAACGCGTCCCCGATGGAGGCCGAGGTCCGTCGGGTCATCGCGAGCGATCCTGTGCTCGCCCCGCGCGTCGAGCTCCGCGGGCGCGTCGCCCGCGCCGAGATGGCCACGCTCTACGCGGAAGCGGACATCCTGCTCCAGTCGAGCGTGCGCGAGGTGTGCGGCGTCGCGGTGATCGAGGCGCTGGCGTGCGGATGTGTACCGGTGGTGACGGACATCCCGCCGTTCCGACGCCTCCTCGACGGCGGCCACGTGGGGCGCCTCTTCCCGCGCGGGGACGGCGTGGCGCTCGCGGCCCAGGTCCTCGCGCTGCTCGACGGGGACCTCGGGGGCGCCTCCGCGGCGGCGCGCGCCCGCTTCGATCGGGCGCTCTCGTTCGACGTGCTCGCGGCCGAGCTCGAGTCCATCTACGGCGCCGCGATCGCCCACCAGGACACGGGCTCCACCCGCAGCGGCAGCGCGCCGAGCGCCCCCGCCGCGAGCCGCGCCACCTCGTCCGCGTAGGTGGGGGAGCAGGGGTTGCCCGGGTGGGCCATGACCTCGACGGTGCGCCATCCGCTCGGGAGCGTGGCCGCGTGGGCAAGGAAGGCCGAGACGCTCGCGAGGCCGTCGGTGGTGACCGCGCCGTCGCCGCGGAGCCGCCGGATGAAGCGATCCGCCCGCGTCGCCTGGGCCAGCGCCCCGACGCGGGCGAGGAGGCTCCTGCCCGCGACCGGAAGGCGGAGGGCCCCCATGCCGCGCACGCGCAGGATGGAAAACCGAGCGCGGAGCTCGCGGAGCACGGGGAACAATGCCGGGTGCTGGTGGAGGTGCTGATGGGAGTCCAGGTGGCTCACCCGCACCCCGGCGTCCCGGATGCGCGCGATCTGGGCCGACCACTCGATCGCGACGGCAGCGGCGTCGCGAGGACCCACGTGGCGGCTCTCCGGATCGAAGCGACCGTCGGGACCGAGCAAATGTTCGACGCCCCGCGTCAGCGGAGCGAATTCGGTCAGGTTCAGGTGTACGCCCACGCTGGCCCGCGGAAAGGCGGCGAGCCCCTCGAGCGCCCGCTCGACGGTCGGACCGTTGGCGAGCACGGTGGTGGAGGTGAGGTAGCCGGCGTCGAGCCCCGCGAAGATCGCGGCGTCGACCGCCGGGCTCATGCCGAGGTCATCCGCGTTGACGACGATGCGCAGGGGTTCCACTCCGAGCGGATAACGCGCCCGTGGTCCCGGCCGGGGGTCAAGGTCGGGCGGTCCCCAGCGCCCCGACGGCCTTGAGCAGGGCGACGAGGATCACGGCGCCGAGCGTGCCCCAGAGAATGCCCCCGAGGGACAGGGCCCCCGCGGCGGTGGCGGTCTCGAAGCCGAGCAGGCCGCCGAAGAACCATCGGCCGAGGGCTGCGCCCACGATCCCGACGAGGACGTCGAGGATGACGCCCATCTGCGCGTTCGTCCGCATCAGCATGCTCGCCAGCCAGCCGATGAAGGCCCCGACGAGGAGGGTGACGATCCAGTCCATGTGCGTTCTCCCACCGTCAACGCTAGCCACTAGGCCCATCGGCGGGCCCTCGCGCCGCCCATTCGCCAGCCGACAAGACGGGACTTGGTAGGGAGTTCGCGCCCCGCGATCGCTATCGATTGACGGACGAGCTCGCCTCCGGCGCGGACGCGGTGCCCGAGCCCTGCCGCGGGATCAGTACATCTCCGACATCCACGGCTCCGGGCTCGCGAACAGGCGCGCCGCCGTCCGGAGGGTCGCCGCGTCGCCCTGGACCCACCCGAGCTCGGCGAGGACGCCCGGGTCGTAGAACCCGGTGTAGAGGGGGGCGAGGCCGCGGATCCCGAGCTTCAGCGAGCCGCTCCCGCCCCTGGCCACGTGGGCGCGCCCCTCCGCCACTTCGACGACCCAGCGCCCCGCGTTCTCGGAGAACAGCGGGTCGTCGATGTCCAGGTGGAGCTCGCCCGACACGTGCGCGGGCCATCCGCGGGCGGTGAGCGCGCCCGCCACGTCGAGGATCCGGATCATCCACCGTTGGAGCCCGATGATCTCGGCGGCCTGCTCGGACAGGTGCGCGATCCGCGGATCGCTCGCCGCGCCGAACCAGCGCGCCTCGGTGCCCAGGGACGAGTGGTCGGCCAACAGGGTCCACAGGCGACGCGCGGCCGCGGGCGTATGGGCCTGCCAGTCGCGTACGAGTACGTGAAAGTGGAAGTCCGACACCCCGGAGGGCTCCGTGCCGAGCACGGCGTACCCCTCGTCCCCCACGCGATAGCACCACGACTCCGCGCCGCGTGGCCGCGTGATCCTCTCCCAGATGGCGGCGCTGCGATCGAGGTTGCCGTGGGTGGGGTGGTAGAGCGGACGGAGCGCGTCCGCGCCCTCGACCCGGGTCACCGGGAGGGTGCGGTCCAGCACGTCGATCGCGCGCAGCCCCACCTTCCAGGCCACGCGGTTGCCGGCCTGCTCGAACCCGATCGAGCGATACAGCCGCTGGGTGGAGGCGTAGAGCCCCGCCAGGGGCACGCCGTCATCCCGCAAGGCGCGCAGGGTGTCGCCGACCATGGCGCCCGCCACTCCCGCGCCGCGGTGCTCCGCCGCGATCCCCACGCCCGCGAGCCCGCCGAGCGGCACGCTCCGCCCCCCGAAGACCTGCCCCATCCGGTAGATGCCCAGCCCGCCCGCGACCTGGCCCCCGACGTGGGCCACGCGGAGGTTGTCGTCTCCGAGGCGGCTGCGGAAGCTGTCCCACTTCTCGGCCGGGATGCCGAAGCACGAGCCGAGCACACGGGCCAGGTCGGGCCAGTCGTTCGGATCGAGGGGGGCGTGGCGGATGTCTGGGCGCATGAAGGGCTCGGGGCTGGAGGGGGCCAGGATACGCCCGAGCGTGTCCTACACGCCGTGACAGCGAGCGTCGTCGCGGCTCGGTATAGGTGTTTTCATGAATGCATACAGACGGGCGCCGCGCGTGGCGCTCCCGAGCGCCCTCCTGAGCGCGCTCCTGGTCGCCATCGGAACGACGGTCGGCTGCGCGCCGCCAGCCGCGGTCGCGACCACCCCCCCGCCTCCCGCCAACGTCGGCATCGTGACGATTGTCCGCGCGCCCGCCTCCCTCGCGACAGAGCTCCCGGGCCGCGTCGAAGCGTCGCGTGTGGCGGAAGTGCGCGCGCGCGCCGTGGGCGTGGTGCTCGAGCGTCGGTTCCGCGAAGGGAGCGACGTGAAGGCGGGCGAAGTCCTGTTCCGCATCGATCCCGGGCCGCTCCAGGCCGCCTTTGCCAGCGCTGAGGCGGCGCTCGCGAAGGCCGAGGCCAACCAGGGCCTCGCGTCGTTGCGGGCGGAGCGCTACGCGCCTCTCGTCGCGACAAGATCGATCAGCCAGCAGGACTATGACGACGCCCTCGCCGTTCAGGCCCAGGCCCGGGCGGATGTCGCGGGGGCCAAGGCCGCGCTCACGACGAGCCGGCTCAACCTCGGGTACGCCACCGTCACCGCGCCGATCGGCGGGCGCATCGGCCGCGCCGAGGTGACCGAGGGGGCGCTGGTCGGGCAGGGCGTGGCAACGCTGCTCGCGACGATCCAGCAGCTCGACGTGGTGTACGTGAACCTCGCGCAGTCCAGCAGCGAGGTGCAGCGCCTGCGCCGGTCGTTCGCGAGCGGCGCGCTCGCCCGCGCGGGGGATGGCCCGGTGCAGGTCACGATCGTGCGGGACGACGGCAGCGAGCATCCCCAGCCGGGCACGCTCCTGTTCACGGACGTGACGGTCGACGCGACGACCGGCGCGGTGTCGCTGCGCGCCGAGGTGCCGAACCCCGACGGCGCGCTGCTCCCCGGGGAGTTCGTGCGCGCGCGCCTCGCGCAGGCGGTCATCCAGGACGCGATCACCGTTCCGCAGCAAGCCGTCGCCCGGAAGGCGAGCGGCGCGAGCGTGCTGGTGGTCGGGGCCGACGAGCTGGTCGCCGTGCGGCCGATCGAGGTCGGCGACGCCATCGGCGACACCTGGCTGGTCACCAAGGGGCTCGAGGCGGGGGACCGCGTCATCGTCGACGGGCTCCAGAAGGCGAGGCCCGGATCACCGGTCACGCCCGTGGCGTGGCCCTAGCCCATGGCCCGCTTCTTCGTCGATCGCCCCGTGTTCGCCTGGGTCCTGGCGTTGTTCATCTTCTTCGCGGGCGTGCTCGCGGTGACGATGCTGCCCGTGGCCCAGTACCCCTCGGTCGCGCCCCCCTCCGTCGTCGTGACCGCGAGCTACCCCGGCGCCTCCGCCACCATCCTCGACGAGAGCGTGACCAGCCTCATCGAGCAGGAGCTCAACGGCGCCGAGGGCCTGCTCTACGTGGAGTCGTCCAGCGCCGCGAACGGGCAGGCGCAGGTCACCGCCACGTTCGTCACCGGCACCAACCCCGATCTGGCCGCCGTCGACGTGCAGAACCGCCTCAAGCGGGTCGAGGCGCGCCTCCCCGCGTCCATCAAGCAGCAGGGCGTGCAGGTCACCAAGGCCTCGGCGAGCTTCCTGCTCATCATCGCGCTCGAGTCGACGGACGGGCGCCACGATCCGGTGGCCCTCGGCGACTACATCAGCCGCAACGTCGTGAACGAGATCCGTCGCGTGCCGGGGGTGGGGCAGGCCACCGTGTTCGGGACCGAGCGGGCGATGCGCGTGTGGCTCGATCCGTCGGCCATGGTGGGGCTCGGCATCACACCGGGGGACGTGAACGCGGCCATCCAGGCCCAGAACGTGCAGATCGCGGCGGGCACCCTCGGCGATCTGCCGAACCTCACCTCGCTGCAGGTCGCGTCCGGGGTGGTCGTGACCGGCCAGCTCTCGTCGCCCGAGGAGTTCGGAGACGTCGTGCTCCGCGCCGGGGAGGACGGGTCCGTCGTGCGCCTCCGCGACGTGGCCCGCGTAGAGCTCGGCGGGCAGTCCTACGCCACGTCGCCGCGGCTGAACGGCCGGCCGGCGTCGATGTTCGCCGTGCAGCTCTCGCCGACCGGCAACGCGCTCGCGACGGCAGACGCCGTGAAGGCCAAGTTAGAGGAGCTCTCCAAGTACTTCCCCGAGGGGGTCGAGTACGTGGTGGCGGTCGACAACGCCAAGTTCGTGCGGATCTCGATCGAGGGCGTGCTCGAGACCCTCGTCGAGGCCGTGGTGCTCGTGTTCCTGGTGATGCTCCTGTTCCTGCAGAACCTGCGGGCCACGCTCATCCCCACCATCGTCGTGCCCGTGGCGCTCATGGGCGCGTTCGCGGTGCTCTACGCCTTCGGGTTCTCCATCAACGTGCTCACGATGTTCGGCCTCGTGCTCGCCATCGGCATCGTCGTGGACGACGCGATCGTGGTGGTCGAGAACGTCGAGCGCATCATGTCGGAGGAGGGCTTGCCGCCGCGCGAGGCGACGGTGAAGGCGATGGGGCAGATCTCGGGCGCGATCGTCGGCATCACGCTCGTGCTCATGGCGGTGTTCGTGCCGATGGCCTTCTTCGGCGGCGCCGTCGGCAAGATCTACCAACAGTTCTCGGTGGCGATGGTCTCGTCGATCGCGTTCTCGGCGTTCCTCGCGTTGACGCTCACGCCGGCCCTCTGCGCGACGATGCTCCGGCCGATGCCGGTCGGGCACGGCGGGGGGCACGACGGCGGGCACGGCGCGAAGAAGGGCGTGCTCGGCGCCTTCAACCGGGCGTTCGACGGGTTGACGAACCGCTACCAGCGCCTCGTGGGCCGCGTGCTCCGGCGCACGGGCCGGTCGATGGCCGTCTACGGCGCCGTCATCGTGGCGCTCGGCGTGCTCTACACGCGGCTGCCCTCCTCGTTCCTGCCGAGCGAGGACCAGGGATCCCTCATGTCGATCGTGACGCTCCCGCCCGGCGCGAGCGCGAACCGCACGCAGAAGGTGATCGAGGAGATGGAGGAGTGGTGGCTCGCGCACCCGGCCGTCGCCCGCATCACGACGATGCGCGGGTTCAGCTTTGCCGGCAGCGGCCAGAACGCCGCGATGGGGTTCATCCAGCTCAAGAGCTGGGACGAGCGCACCGCCGAGCAGGCCTCGCCGAACATCGCGATGGAGGCGAACCGCAGGTTCTCCGCGATCCGCGACGCGATGGTCTTCACGCTGAACCCGCCGCCGATCCGCGAGCTCGGCACGTCGTCGGGCTTCAGCTTCCGCCTCCAGGACCGTGGCGGCCTGGGGCACGACGCGCTGCTCGCCGCCCGCGACCAGCTGCTGGGCCTCGCGCGGGAGAGCGCGCTGCTGCAGAACGTCCGGCCGGAGGGGCTGGAGGACACCCCCCAGCTCGAGCTTCGGGTGGACCGTGACAAGGCCGCCGCGCTCGGCGTGTCCTTCGCCTCGATCGGCGAGGCGCTCGCGACGTCGCTCGGGTCCTCGTACGTCAGCGACTTCCCGAGCGACGGGCGGCAGCAGCGCGTCATCGTGCAGGTCGACGCGGGGCAGCGCATGCAGCCCTCGGATCTCGAGCGCCTCCACGTCCGCAACAAGACGGGCGGCATGGTCGCCCTCTCCGAATTCACCGATACGGACTGGATCGTCGGGCCGGTGCAGCTCGTACGGTACAACGGCTACCCGGCGATGCGGATCACCGGCGAGGCCAAGGCCGGCCGCAGCACGGGGGAGGCCATGGCCGAGATCACCGCGCTGACGGCGAAGCTCCCGGCGGGCTTCGGGTTCGAGTGGACCGGCACCTCGCTCGAGGAGCAGACCTCGGGTGCCCAGGTCCCGGCGCTGCTCGCGCTCTCGCTGCTCGCCATCTTCTTGTGCCTCGCGGCGCTCTACGAGAGCTGGTCGATCCCCGCCGCGGTGCTCCTCGTGGTGCCGCTCGGCATCGTCGGGGCGGTGGTGGCCACGACGTTGCGCGGCCTGCCGAACGACGTGTACTTCAAGGTCGGCCTCATCGCCGTCATGGGGCTCGCGGCCAAGAACGCGATCCTCATCATCGAGTTCGCGAAGGAGCAGGAGGAGCAGGGCCACGACCTGGTGGAGGCCACGTTGGAGGCGGTCAAGATGCGCTTCCGCCCCATCGTCATGACGTCGCTCGCGTTCATCCTCGGCGTGGTGCCGCTCGCGACGGCGTCGGGCGCCGGATCGGCGAGCCAGCGCGCCATCGGCACGGCGGTCATGGGCGGCATGATCTCGGCGACGGTGCTCGCGGTCGTGCTCGTGCCGGTGTTCTTCGTGGTGGTGCGGCGGATGTTCCGGGGGCGGGGTCCGGAGTTGCGGGATGTCGGTGATTCTCTCGAAAAATCAAGCGGATAGATGAGTACCCTTCGGGTATAAGATCATGCGTGAAGGACGCCGAAGCCACTCCGCTCGATCACCCCGGGGAGGCGCGGCGGCCCCCGCTCACTCCCGCCCTCATTCCCGCCCTCACTCCCGGAAGCGCCCCGCCTCGACCCCATGTCGTCGCAACAGCCGGTGCAGGGTCTCGCGCTCGACGCCCGCCTCCGCCGCGGCCTTGGTGACGTTGCCGCCCGTGCGGCGCAGGAGCCCGAGGAGGTAGTCGCGACCGGCGCGATCGCGCCCCCGCTCGACCGCGTCGCGGTAGGTGCCGGCCCCCGCTTCGGGGGCGGTGGCGCGCAGCTCGTCGGGGAGGTCGGCCACGGTGACCACGTCGTCGGCGGCGAGCACGGCCGCGTGCTCCATCGCGTGCTTGAGCTCACGGACGTTGCCGGGCCAGACGAAGCGCTCCAGGGCGGCGAGCGCGTCGGGATCGAGGCGCAGGGAGCGCCCGCGGTAGCGCGCCGCGGCCACCTGGAGGAACCGCGCCGCCAGGACCGGGATGTCCTCGACGCGATCGCGGAGCGGAGGGAGCTGGATGCGCAGGACGCGCAGGCGGTACGTCAGGTCGGCGCGAAACGTGCCGCCGGCCACCATGGCGTCGAGATCGCGGTGGGTGGCGGCGAGCAGGCGGACATCTACGCTGCGCGCGCGCGTCTCGCCGACCCGGCGCAGCTCGCCCTCCTCGAGCACGCGGTTGAGCTTCACCTGGAGCGCGAGGGGGAGATCGCCGATCTCGTCGAGGAACAACGTGCCGCCGCTCGCCTCCTCGAAGAGGCCCTTGCGGTCGGCGGTGGCGCCCGTGTACGCGCCCTTCGCGACGCCGAACAGCTCGGTCTCCAGCAGGTTCTCGGGGATCGCGCCGCAGTTCACCGCCACGAAGCGGCCGCGCCCGGAGAGGCGGTGCAGCTCGCGCGCCACGACCTCCTTGCCGGTGCCGCTCTCGCCCGTGAGCAGCACGGTGACCGGGAGCGGGCCGACGCGCTCGACGAGGCGGCGGACCGCCAGGAGCGACGCCGACGTGCCGATGAGGCCGCTCTGCTCGTCGAGCGCGGCCTCCAACTGCCGCGTGCGCCCGACCAACCCCCACCGCTCCGCGGCGCGCTCCACCACGCGCAACAGCTCGGCGGGCTCGAACGGCTTGGCGAGGTAGTCGTAGGCCCCCGCCCGCAGCGCGGCCACGGCGGCGGGCACCTCCGCGAACGCGGTCATCATCACCACCTCCGGCGCGGGGTCACGCTGGCGCGCCGCGGCCAGGATCCGCTGACCGCCGCTGTCCGGCAGCGCCGTGCCCGGGAGACCAGCGCCCGGGAGCGCCGCGCCGGGGAGCGCCGCCTCCAGGATCGGCTCCCCGCCGGCGTCCGGCAGCCGCACATCGCTCACGACCACGGCGTAGTCGGCGCCGCCGAGCAGCGAGAGCGCCTGGGTCACGTCGGCGGCCTCGTCGACGTCGAAGCGGGCCCCGAGGGTGCGGGAGAGCAGGGCGCGCAAATGCGCGCGATCCTCGACGAGCAGCACGCGCTCACGCACGGAGCCTCCAGGTGGCGATGGTCCCGCCGCCCGCGCGGTCGGCGTGGGCGAGCGAGCCCCCCAGCGCGGTGACGATGCGTTGGCAGATGGCGAGCCCGAGGCCGGTGCCGTCGCGACGGCCGGTGACGAAGGGCTCGTAGAGGCGCGCCCGCACGGCGATCGGCACGCCGGCGCCGCGATCGCGGACCTCGACGCGGTCGGCATCCAGGGCGATCTCCACGGAGCCGCCGACGGGAGAGGCCTCGATCGCGTTGCGGATCAGGTTGTCGAGGATCTGCCGGACGCCGGTGGGCGGCGCGAGGAGGGCCGAGACGGGGGTAGGGGACACGGCGATGGTGATGGACACGTCGCGCGCGTCGGCCACCAGGGCGAGGCGGTCGACCGCCCCGGCGACGGCGGCGACGAGGTCCACCTCGGCGGCGGACTCGCGGCCGGGCCGCGCGAACCCCAGGAGCCCCTCCACGATCCGCCGGGCGTGGGTGGCTTCTTCCCGCACGGTCGGGTCGTCCGTGGTGCCGAGGATGGTCGTGAGCGGGTTGAGCAGCTCGTGCGCCACGGCGCCGCTCATCTCCCCGAGCGCGGCCAGCCGCTCGGTGCGCACGCGCCGCTCCTCGGCGGCCGACACCTGCTGGACCATGTGGTTGAACGCCTCGGCGACCGTGCGGAGCTCGACGTCGTGGGGCACACGCGCGCGCGCCGTCGTGTCACCGGCGCCGAAGCGCCGCGCGGCGTGCTGGAGCTGGGAGAGGGGCGCGAGCACGGCGTTCGCGAGCGCACGGGTCACGAGGAGGAGGACGACCACGCTCCCGACGGCGAAGGCGAGGGTGGCCTGCCACGCCTGCCTCGTCGCTGCGCGCGCCTCACCCTGGAGCCCGGCCTGGCGGGCGTCGAGCGCGACCAGCAGGTCGCCGACCGCGGCGTCCACCCCCGCCGTGAGCCGCTCCGCGGAGGCGTGCAGGCCGGCGGCCATCGGGCGGTCCAGCTCCCCGCGCTCGGCGAGGGGGATCACCCCGTCGCGAAAGTTACCGTCGAAGCGGGTGTACGCCGGCCGGAGGGCGTCGGCTCCGGGCACCGCCAGCGCCTCGATGCGGGAGAGCGCGGCCTCCGCCGCGAGCGCCGCGGGCCCGTAGTGATCGAGGTGGGCGGGACCGCCCTCGATGAACGTGTGGGCCTGGTGGACGTACTGCTCCCGCACGGCGTCCCCGAACGCGAGCACGGCGTCCCGCTCCGTCGCCAACGCTTGCTCGCGCTCCACCACCCGCGTCACCCGGGCGCCGCTCCAGCCGGCCGCGATCGCGCCCGCGAGCTGAAAGCAAACGAGCACGACGGTCGCGACAGCGAAGCGTCCGCGGAGGGAGGCGGCCATCGGCCCTTCTATCTCCTGGCGCCCAGGTTATGTCGGGCGGGTGATCCTCGGCGTCCACGTCAAGCCCAACGCCCGCCAGTCGCGGGTCGTCGGATTCGCGCCGAGCGCGCCGGGGGCGGGCCGCACGGTCATCCTGGCGATCGCGGCGCCGCCGGTCGACGGCAAGGCGAACGAGGAGGTCGTGCGGTTCATCGCGAAGGCGCTCGGCCTGCCCCGCTCGTCGGTCACCATCGAGCGCGGGACGAGCGGCCGGATCAAGCACCTCTCCATCCCCGATGGCACGTCCCTGGCCCCGTTGGGGGAGCCGCCGGAAAAGTCGTAGTTCGAGGCTTGGATCGCGCCGCGAGGTGCGTAGGGTTCCGTTCCTCTCGAGGTCCAGGATGAACGCCCCGCTCTTCACCGATGTCGCCACCCTTCGCAGCCGCGCCCGCCAGCACGTGGAGTGTGGCGCGGTCACCGTGAACTACCAGGCCGATCTGCCGACCGTGCTCCGCCTCCTCGACGAGGCGCTGGCCACCGAGCTGGTGTGCGCGCTCCGCTATCGGCGTCACTACTTCATGGCCTCCGGCATCCACGCCCAGGCCGTGGCGCAGGAGTTTCTGGAGCACTCGAACGAGGAGCTGGCGCACGCCGACCGCATCGCGCGGCGCATCGTCCAGCTGGGCGGCGAGCCGGACATGAGCCCCGATTCCCTCTCCGGGCGCAGCCACGCCGAGTACGTCGCCGGGCGCTCGCTCCTCGAGATGATCCACGAGGACCTCGTCGCGGAGCGCGTCGCCATCCAGAGCTACGGGGAGATCGTGCGCTACATCGGTGACGACGATCCGACCACCCGCCAGCTCTTCGTGGACATCCTCGCGGTCGAGGAGACCCACGCCGAGGAGCTCGTGACCCTCCTCCAGCGCCTCGCCCCCTGACGCCGCTGGGCGTGGCCCCAACCCATCCGCAACGCTAATGTCGAGCCCGTTCGGAGCCTGATCCATGCGCGCTTCCTGGCTGCTCCTCCTGGCGCTCGGATGCCGCACCGACGCCGACGCCCCGAAGGACCCCGTCGACTCGGACGACTCGGACGACTCCGCGCCGCCGCGCGTGGCCCTCGCCGACCACGTCGTGGTGCTCGTGCTCGACGGGCTGCGGCTGTCCGAGAGCTTCGGCGAGGGAGAGTCGGACGCCGCGGGCACCCCCACCTCGCAGATCCTCCCGCAGATGCGTGCCCGGCTCCTCCCCGCCGGCACCCTCGTCCGCCACGCCTACGTGACCGGAATCCCCATCACCGGGCCCGGCCACTGCGACCTGATCACCGGCGTGCGCCACGAGTTCGGCCATTTTCCGACGCCCGCGGGCGCGGGGGGCTACCGCCCGCTCTTCCCCACGCTGTTCGAGGCGCTCAGCGGGAGCGGCGCGCCGCTCGTTCTCAACGGCAACACCGACCACATCGAGTCGCTCGACTACAGCGTGTATCCAGGCGTCACGTCGTCCGACGGCGGCGTGTACACGCTCACTTCCGCCGAAGGGGACTCCACGCGCCCCGAGCCGAAGGATCCCAGCGTCATCGACGCGGTGAAGGCCCAGCTCGTGGCGGACCCCCCGCGGCTCATGATCACGAACCTCCACGCGATCGATCTGGCGGGCCACGTCGCGGTGGATGCGACGACGTACGTGGGCCGCGCGCGGGACGTCGACGAGCCCATCGCCGCGTTGTGGGAGTGGATCCAGTCGGAGGAGAGCGGCATCGCGGGCCGCACGGCGCTGGTGGTCACGACCGACCACGGGCGCCACCGCTGGGGCGCCGAGGCGGACGACCGCATGGACGAGGGCCTCGAGCCGCCCGACTACCGCCACCACGGCGACCAGTGCGGCGGATGCCGCGAGATCCCCATGTTCCTCGCCGGCCCGGGGATCGTCGCCGGCGCCACGGTGGAGGGCCCCTACACCCTGGAGGACGTGAGCCGTACCATCGCGTGGATGCTCGGCGCCGAGCTGCCCTACGGCACCGGCATCGTGATGAGCGACCTGTTCGTCGATCCGCCCGCGGCGGAGGACCGGACGGGCACCTACGAGGTCGACGCCTCTGGGAGCGCGGTGGCGACGTGGTCCTGGCTCGGCGAGCGGTCGCATCGCAGCCACGTCGAGGTCGATGGCGAGGTCGTCTCCTCCGGCGCCGCGTTCGCCGCCGAGGCGCCCCGCGTGCTCGAGGACGGTCCGATCACGTACGCGTGCTGGCGCGAGTTCGCGCTCCAGGACGAGGCGACCGTCGACTGGCCGTGGATCCCGCGGTGCCAGGCCCGCGCCGAGGGCTCGTGGACCGACCTGGAGTTCCCCGCCGACATCGTGTCCTCCCTCTGGAAGCCCTCGCTCGCGGTCGATGCTTCGGGGCGGCTGGTCGTGGCCTACGTCGACAACCCCAATTCCACGACCTACTCCGAGGATCGCGCGTTCCTCAAGGTCCTGCGGTGGAGCGCGCTCGGCTGGGAGTTCGTCGGAGAGACCGGCATCGGGACCGGCTTTCCCGGCGCGCCGTCCCTCGTCGTGGTGGGGGACACCGCCTGGGTGGCCTGGTCCGAGAGCGACATGTCGGCCACCAGCGGCGACAACGTGTCGGGCCGGTACACGCGACACGTCGAGGTGGCGCGCTTCGGTTTCGGCGCGGACGGCGCGCAGGCCACGCGGGCGCTGTGGCGCACCGCCACCTCCGAGTGCCCCGAAGAAGCCCGGTGCGACGACAAGGCGCCGACGCTCGACGCCGAGGGGCGCGCCTATCGCCGCATGGAGAGCCCCGCGCTCGAGGTCGACGGATCCATCCTGCGCGTGGCCTGGATCGGCTGGGACGACGACGGGAGCCACCTCCTCGTGGCCTCCTCCACCGACGGCGGCGAGGCGTGGAGCACCCCCGAGCGGGTCGACACGACCGGCAGGGTGTTCGGCCACCTGACCCCCCGCTGGGCGGCGGGACAGCTCTACTGGGCCCGCCTCGGGGGGGCCGAGGCCGAGGCGTGCCGGCTCTCACCCGGGAGCGAGCCCGAATGCGTGGGCCTCGACAGCATGCGGATCACCTCGTTGGCGCCGACCGGCGCGGGCGCGTACGTGACGGTCGATGACGGCGAAGGCGCCTGGACCACCCGGGAGTTGGCTTGGTGAATCGATCGACCCTCCGCCTCCTGGCGCTCCTCGCGCTCGGCGCGTGCGGCATGCCCACCTGCGCGGCGCGCCCCGCGGCCGTGGAGGCCTCGGCGCCCTCGCAGGCCGCTTCGAGCGCCGCGGTTCCGGTGGGGGCTCGTCCCGTCGGTGCCCACTGCGGAACCGAGGGGAAGTGGTGCATCGAGGACGTGTCCGCGCCCGACCCCCGCTTCGCCCCGGTCGAGACCTTGAGCCTCTCCCGGGCGCTCTGGGGCGTGGACGCCCCGAACCTGCTCAAGAGCATCGCCGTGACCTGGGACAGCGTCGGGCAGCGCCTCTACGCGGTGGGCATCGCGACGGATCGCCTCGTCGTCATCGATCCGCTGGTCGGCCGCCCGACCGGCACGATCGACCTCGACGTGCGCAACCACCACACCGCCCTGGTTCGCATCGACGAGAAGCGTCGCAAGCTCTGGCGCGTGGACAAGGGGGACGGCGCCATCCGCGTGGTCGATCTGGACCGCGGGGAGGTCGTCGCGAAGCGCGAGGGCACGAAGCTGGAGCGCCCGGGGGAGGGGGGCCGCGGGTACGCCATCCGCGACGCCGCGGTCGACCCCGCGACAGGCTGGTTGTGGGTCGCCAACCTGGAGAGCGCCACGCTCACCGGCTACAGCCCCGACCTGCGCCAGGACAAGGTCGCCACCGGCTTTCTCGGGCCCGCCTCGCTGGACGCCCTGGCGGACGATCTGCTCGTGGTCGACGCCGAGTCGCGCAGCTCCATGCGCCTGGTGCGCTACCGCCCGAGCACGGACACCATCACCACGGAGTCCCCGCTGCCGCGCGCCGCGGGGCCCACCAACGCGAATTTCGCGCCCGACGGCACGATCGTGATGGGCGGCCGCGTGCTCGCGGCGCTGGGCGCGGACGGCACGCCGAAGTGGACCCGCCCGCTCGGCGGCATGACCGAGGCGATGGTGTTCGTGGGGGACACCGTGGCCGTGCTCCTCGGAGACGCGCCGGAGGGCGGCGGAGGGGGCGGGGCGGCCTCGGGCGGGGAGCGCCCGCCGCGGCCGGATCGCGCGGGCGGCGGCGGCCGGAGGGGGGGCGGCGGCGGCCCGCGTGGGGAGCGCCCCGGAGGGGATCGATCCGGCGGCGATCGGCCGGGCGTCTCGCTCGATCTGCCGGAGGCCCCCGCGGGCCCCGAGAAGCACCTGCTGCTCTTCGATCTCGCCACCGGCACACCCAAGGGTGACGTGACGGTCGGCTTCGAGGCCCGCTCGGCCACCGCGGACCCCACGGGCGGGCGCGTGTTCGTCGGCAACGGCGGCGACGCGAGCGTGAGCGTGGTGGACGTGGCGACCGCCCGCGTCGTGAGCACGCTCGACGCGGGGAGCGCCGCGGAGCACGTGGTCGTCGACGGAAAGACCGGCGATCGCTACATCCTGGACCGCCTCGGCGGGAGCCGGATCTACCGGTGGCGGAAGGGCGAGAAGACCGTCGACAGCTGGGCCGCAGGCCGGTGGCCCAGCGATCTGGCCGTCGACAGCGACCGCCGCCGCCTCTGGGCCCTCGGCCACTACGACGCGACCCTGCTCGGCTGGGATCTCGACGCGGGGGCCCCGCTCCCTCCGCTGTCCTTCGGCCTGCCGCTGAACCAGTCCGACACCCTGGGAGACCTCGACTTCGATCCCGCCGTCGGGATCGCCGCGGTGGTCTTCCCCGAGTCGGGGGGGCTCGCCGTCGTCGACACGGGCGCCGCCGCGGGCGGCGCGGTGCTGTGGAGCCGCACGGAGTCGTCCCTGGCCGCGGGATCGAAGGCGGGGCCGGGCAACGCGTTCGTGTCGGTCGACGGCAAGCGCGATCGCCTCTACGTCGTCGCGGATCACGGGCGCCGCGTGCTCGCGTTCGGGCTGCGCGACGGCGTCCTGAAGGGGGAGCTCGCGCTCGAGACCGCCAGCTTCAAGCAGGGCGGGTCCTACAACGTCAACGGCGCCTGGCTCGATCGGGCCGGCGGGCGGCTGTTCGTGGGGCCGCAGGTGGTGCGTGTCCCCGAGCTGGTGGCGGGGGAGCGCCTGGAGGGCGTCGGCAAGGTGTTCTGGAGCGATCCGACCCTGCTCCTGGCCCTCGTCGCCGGCTCGGAGCGCGAGCCCGAGCAGCTGGTCGAGCTCGACGCGAAGACCTACGCCGTCCGCTCGACCCACCCGCTGGTCCGCACCGGCATGATGCGGCTGAACCCCTCGTACGACCCCGCTTCGCGGCGGGTGTACGTGGCGGACATGGCGGAGGCGCGCGTGCTGGCGTGGGACTGGCCCGCGAGGTGACGGGGCGGCGCTTCAGTTCTCCTCGGGGATCTCCTGCACCACGATGAGGAGCGCGCCCTGACGCACATCCTCGCCCGTTCGCACGTGGATCTCGGTGATCGCTCCGGGGTTTCGCGAGGCGAGCCGTTCGATCTCCTTGTCGCCCTCGATCACCACGAGCGCCTGGCCCGCGTAGATGCGATCGCCGAGCGCCACCAGCACCTCGACCTCTCCGTCGAAGTTGGCGCGCACGCGTACCTGGTTGTTTCTGTTCGGCAGCATCGAGCCCTCTGTCAGCCCGGTAATCCCGCAGGCGTCCACGCGGTAGCGCCAGCCGAAGTGACACGTCGTGAGATGCCGATGACGAATCCGGACAACCTGCTGCTGTGAAAGAGGCGCGAAACGAGGGATTATCTTCGCCCCGCGCTCCCGGATCAGGCGGGCGTATGCTCGACCTGCCCCGCGCCGACCACGTGGATCACGGGCAGCCCGGTCTCCTTCGCGATGCGCTCGGGGAGCGCGGCCGAGAGCCATCGCGAGCTTCGCTCCGGCAGCGTGGAGACGAGGATGAGGTCATGCGGCTCGGTGAGCAACAGATCCGTCACGGCGTTGACCGGGTCGCGATCGCCGACGCGCCCCTCCATCTCGGCCCCGAGCCCACGGTGGAGCGCGAGGCCGCGGTTCATCTGCTCCTCGGCCTGCCGCCAGACCTCGTTCTCCTCCCAGATGAGGGTGCGGTCGCCCGCGATGGACGGCACGAGCAGGGTGAACCGGGAGGGCTGCTCCTCCATGAGCTGGCGAATTCGGGCCGCGAGCTCAGCACCCGTCGCCGTGAGGTTGGCGAGGACGAGCACGCGGCGCGGGCTGGCGCCGGGCTCGCTCATGCCGGGCTCGCTCATGCCGGGCTCGGGAGCGCGGCGGAGACGCCGAGCGTCTCGAGGATGTCGACCACCTCGGAGTCCGTCTTGCTCGTGTAGTCGTGGGACACCGTCGCCACGATGCGCCGGGCCACCGCTTCGTCGAGGGCGATCTTCAATCGGCCGAGGAACCGCGGGGGGGCGATCAGCAGCAGCTCCGCGAAGTGGCCCCGCCGCGCGTGGATGGACGCGCGCCGCGCCACCTGCTTCGCAAACGCCTCGATCTCGAGATCGTGCGGGTCGGTGTGGGGCTCCATGCCCGAGCGTTGGGGGCTCCCCTCCGAATGGCCCGCGCCTGTCGAGTCGAAGGCGCGCCCTGGCCTGTCCGTGAGGAGCTCGCTCACCTTCGCGCGGCTCTCGGGGTGCGCGAGCGACTCGAGTCGCTCCAACACGCCGTGACGCACACTGTACAGCCGGGCGCGGCTCGCGTTCCCGACGATGACCAGGATGTCCTTCATGTGCCATTCCCGGCGAGGGCGGCCCGCCCTATTTCCGCGCGGCGGCGCGCCTCGCCTGCTCCTCGTAAGCACCTTGCGGTGAAGGAACCCCGAACGCCCCTACGCCGCTCCTAAGCTGGGGTTCGGCGCTGGATCAGGTTCAGCAGCAGCACCACGACGGCCGCGAGGAGCAGCAGGTGAATGAAGCCCCCCATCGTGTTGGCGGTGACGAGCCCCACGGCCCACGCCACCAGTAAGATGACGAAAAGGGTCCACAACATGTCGGCCTCCCGGTCGGGTCCGCTGGGAGCCCGACTTGGGGAGCATAGGGGCGCCGCGGGGGCGGTCAACCCCAACGCAACACGGCGGCCCGGGGGCCGCCGTGGTTTTGGAGAGCCGTGTGTCGATAGAGCCGCGTGTCCGAAGAGGTGCGGGTCTACACAGGCTGTGCCTCACGCGACATCAGCGTCGGGCAAGCGCCCGGCCGTGCCCCGCGGTGGCCCTGACTACCAGCGGCTGCGCCCGCCGCCGCCACCGCCACCCTCACCGCCGCGCCCGCCGCCGCCGCCGCAATCACGACCG